>JAXLTU010000009.1:0-101876 GCA_046329885.1 Bacteroidales bacterium | reverse complement strand
CAAGGTGATACAATAGCTGACGATAGCTTGACATGGTTAAAATAATTTAAGCGGGTAATGCATCGGGTAAGCTAAGTTACTATAACTCGCACCGGGTTCAAAAGATATTTCGCCCTTTCAGGGCTTAATCTCTTGTAGTGGCATCTACCCCCGGTTGCACCGGGGGTTATTCAGATACAGCCACTTCGTGGCTTGAAGAATAAGGTTATATAACTTCATATCCAACCTTTACAGCCTTTAGAGCCTCTACAGCTTTCTTCAAGGGGCTCAGAGCACGGGGCTCAGAGCACAGAGCACACTTGCCTGCCGGAGCGATAGCGGAGGCAGGGGGCACGGGGGAAGAAGATGCTCGGTGCTAGGTGCTCGGTCGTTACAACTTACAACTCTACAACTCTACAACTCTACAACTTTCTTCAAACGTTTTTCTCGCTCCCGCTCTCGCCCTTTCTTGTTGCCCCACCAGTGCTTCCCGCCCTTAGCCCTAACCGCAAGCCCTTCAACAAAAAAAGCCGCTTGATGCGGCTTTTTTTGTTGACCCACCAGGGCTCGAACCTGGACTCTGCGGAACCAAAATCCGTCGTGTTGCCAATTACACCATGGGTCAATCGTACCTTATAAGGTGATGCAAAAGTAGAAATTTTTTGATAATCTCCCATATTTACCAGTCACCGCTTCCTTTATTTATGCCGTTTCCAACATTTATTGCCCTCCTTTTGCTATTTTTGAGAACCACATGATTATAGATGCTCGACAAAAAACAGATATCCAGGATCACGGACCTCATCACCACCGCCGGTGAGGAGATTATGAAGATTTACAAGGGTGATAATTTCTATACCACCCTAAAGGCAGATAACTCCCCTGTCACCCTGGCCGATATCACGTCCGACAGCATTATAAAAACCGGATTGTCAAAAATCACTCCCGCGATAAAGGTATTCAGCGAGGAGACGAAGGACATACCTTACGAAACCCGCTCTACATGGGATCCTCTATGGATACTCGACCCGCTCGATGGAACGAGGGAATTCGTGGCACGTAACGACGAGTTCTGCATTTCACTCGCTCTGGTAAGCAAGGGAAACCCGGTGGCAGGATTCATCCAGGCCCCGGTTACAGGCGAGATATGGTACGCCATAAAAGGCAAGGGTGCGTTTTTTATATCCGGTGGGAAAAAACGGGATCTGAAAATAACCAGTCCCGGTAAAACAAGGGTAATAAATGTGAGCCGTTCAAACCACGTGAAGCAGGAAGCGGAATGGATTGAAAAGGTAAAAAAACAATACGAGGTAAAGGTGATATCGCAGGGCAGTGCCATCAAGTTCTGCAGGGTTGCCACCGGGCAGACCCACATGTACCCCAAATACGGGAGGATACACGAGTGGGATATCGCTGCCGGACATTTAATCATTGAGGAGGCCGGGGGGGTACTAATCGAAACAGCTACCGGGAAACCGCCTCGCTATAACAAGGAAGACTATCACCAGGCTTCATTCATTGCCTTCGCCCCCGGGATTGCCGACTGGAAAAACTGGATCTGATAGTGGGATCATTCCTTGCTCCCACCTTTTTCCCGGTTATCATTATCAAGATACTCTTTGATCGAGTTCAGTTCTATAAGCTGGAATTCTGAATAATCGCCCTCAATTCCGCTGGAAATAAATTCCTTGTTTATCATGAAAAGCTCGCTGGTGAATCTATCGCTGGCGAAAGAGTTTTCATCATCAAAATCAGTATTCTCCGCGGCGAAATTCAATTCGCAATGTGAAAGTTCCCATCCGTCTTCGCCCATTGACAGTAGTGGCAAGCCATGTGTCCTGCAGATGAATGGCCTTGAATCGTAAATCGAACAGAGTCCATCGTTCAGGAACACGCACTGTTCACCCGAATGTATCCTGCTAACAACAGGATTCCTGCCAGCCAGCTCATGTAAGATTGAGAAAAACTCGACGGGGAAGATCCTGAAGTTCATGCAGCATGATGAGCAGCCGGGTGCACATTTAATCTGATCGCCATGAATGCTGACGATCCTGGCACTTTCACTGTCAGTCTTATCGCGGAAAGCAAGATAACCCGAGAATGGATTATTCGGGGAATTTGAACTTGGCGAAGTCATCTACCTCCATTATATGGAATGGGCAATCGACAAGAGAGCGCAATATGAAGCCAAGGTCGCACATATCCTCGTCGCCCTCCTCGTAATACCAGGTGACCCGTGCTTTTGCCGGCATGTCGGGCATCCGTCCGAGCTCCTTGAGAATGGCGTAAATCCATTTTATTGAAGTGGTGTTGATGAACTCGAAGCCAAGACGTATTTCAGTCATCTCCGGGAGGTCGTTAAGGTAGCTGATCACCCATTCATGAACCGGTCTGTAGAGCTCGCCGGGGTTCTCGGAGATCGATCGGCCGATTATCAATATCCTGCCCTTCTCAAGAACTATCCTGGGAGTCTTTTTGCTCTGTTCCATCAAAAGGCTGTTCAGGCTCATCTCAAATTTCCGGTTGTATAAAAACGATTGTTGTTGAAGTTTCAACAATCCGCAACCCGTAAAATTATAAAATTGGGATTATTATGCAAATCTTATTTCAGCACATTCTGGCTGAAAAGTGTGGGCTCCGTCTCCTCCCAAAGGGTAGGATGCTCATCCTCAAACCTTTGAATGATTGTCTTCATTATCGTCTCCCTCAGGAAGCCGGATTTGTTTTTTATACGATACCTGTTGCAATAAACACTCAGCGCCCTCAACTCCCGGTTATTGAGCATGAGCGACAACCTGTTCGTTCGCCTCAGCCGGTCTTCCTTTTGTCCCTGTCGTTTCACTTGCCTGTATTTACCCGGCTAAATTAAAAATAAGAAGGACGCGATACTTTTTCATAATTGGCATGTTATAAACAAGAAAAAGGCAGTCAGCATTTAATCTGCTGACTGCCTGGTATTTGATTTCTTAAAAACTTTATTGACCCTGGCTGGTTACGCCTTGTTGGCACTGCCAAGAACGTTTACAATCTTGTGTTTGTAAAGTTCCTTGAGTTTGTCGCGGGCCGGTCCAAGGTAGTTACGCGGGTCAAATTCACCCGGTTTTTCAACGAACACCTTCCTGATAGCAGCTGTCATAGCCAGGCGGCCATCACTGTCGATGTTGATCTTGCAAACTGCTGATGCCGCTGCCCTGCGAAGCTGTTCTTCCGAAACACCGGCGGTGTTTTCCATCTTGCCACCATACTTGTTAATCTCGTCAACAATATCCTGGGGAACTGAAGATGCACCATGAAGGACGATAGGAAATCCAGGTATCCTCTTCTCGCATTCTTCAAGTATGTCGAACCTGAGTGGAGGAGGCAATTCGCCCGGCTTAACTTTGAATTTGAATGCACCGTGCGATGTCCCGATCGATATTGCAAGAGAGTCAACCCCGGTCTTCTTCACGAAATCTTCAACTTCTTCAGGTCTGGTGTAAGATGTATGATCTGACGATACCTCATCTTCTATACCTGCCAGAACTCCTAGTTCACCTTCAACGGTCACGTTATGCTGGTGGGCAAACTCCACAACCTGTTTGGTGAGCCTGACATTCTCCTCGTACGGGAAGTGTGATCCGTCTATCATCACTGATGAAAAACCACTTTCGATACACGATTTGCATGTCTCGAAAGAATCACCATGATCGAGGTGGAGTACTATAGGAATAGCATGACCCAGCTCCTTGGCGTATTCAACAGCACCCTTGGCAAGGTACTGGAGAAGTGTCTGGTTAGCATATTTTCTTGCTCCTTTTGAAACCTGAAGTATAACAGGTGACTTTGTCTCAACGCAGGCACTTATTATTGCCTGCAACTGTTCAAGGTTGTTGAAGTTAAAAGCGGGGATGGCATAGCCACCTTTAACCGCGTTTTTAAACAGGTCCCTTGAATTAACCAATCCCAATTCTTTATAGTGTAGCATATTCACATTTGTTAATGAAGCCCGCAAGTTAGATATTTTGGTTCGTGAAGCAAAACGAATTAAAAAAAAATCCCCGGTCCGGGAAATGTTGCTATTTGACAGGCTCAACCAGTTGAATTTTACACTCCTGGTGCTATCATCACGAGATTATATATATCTTCGTAGCTTCAATATTTTTGCCCGGCGACCGGGAAGGAGGAAAGACTGTATTCTACCAACCACCTTACCATCACCACTGGAGCAGAGATGTTGGAATTGACGAAAAATGCCATTAAAAGATGAGAAAATTTCTAATTCCCTTCGTGCTGTTAATGATGTTTGCAGGCGGAGGGATGACTGTAGCGCAGCAAAAGACCTGGTCGCTGGAGGAATGTGTCAAATACGCCATTGACAATAACATACAAATCAAGCAGCAGGCTCTCCAGAACGATGTCCAGAAGAATTCGCTCGACCTGGCCAAGATGAAGCTTCTGCCCACAGTAAGCGGTCAGGCTTCACACGATTATTCCTTTGGTCGCGCACTCGACCAGAACACTTACGAGTTTTACAACCAGACCATCCAGTCAAATTATTTTTACATTGGAGGCGGTTTATCTTTGTTCTCGGGTTTACAGAACTATAACTCGATTGTGAAGAACAAGTATCTTCTCCTTGCCGGGGAACAGGACCTTCAGAATATCAAGGATAATGTCGCCCTTAATGTAGCGTTGGCCTACCTGCAGATACTCCTTAACAAGGAGCTAGTTAATGCTTCTCAGAACCAGCTCGACATCTCAAAGCAGCAGATTGACAAGACCCGCAAGATGGTAGATGCCGGTAGTTTTGCACGTGGCAACCTCCTCCAGATCGAAGCCCAGGCTGCCCAGGAAGAACTTCAGCTTATCAACCTGAAAAACCAGCTTGAAATATCCTACCTGAATATAACCCAGATGCTCGAACTGAAGACCCCGGCCGGCTTCGAAGTATTTGCACCGGAAATTCAGATTGACCAAAACACTATTGTCTCAGGCAATATTGACGAGATATACAATGTGGCCGAGGGAAACAGACCTGAAATAAAAAGTTCGGAATATAACCTTACAGCAAGTACTTACGATCTCAAGATGGCTCTTGGTCAGAGAAGTCCGAGGTTGTCGATGAACTACTCGATGAATACCAGGTACACCTATATTTTCGATCAGCCTATAAACACGGCATTCAGCAAGCAGATAAACGACAACAGGAGTTCAGGCGTTGGATTCACGATGGCTATTCCAATTCTCAACGGGTGGCAGATTAACAAGAATATCTCCAATGCAAGGATCAATATAGAAAACAGGAAATACGCTCTCGAGGCGACGAAGAAACAGCTTTACAAGAATATTCAGCAGGCTTATGCCGACGCTGTCGCGTCACTCAAGAAATATAATGCCAGCATGAAGGCGGTTTCTTCCTCGGAGGAATCATTCAGGTACTCGGAGCAGAAGTTTAACGTGGGTCTTGTAACACCTGTCGATTACAATGCAGCCAAAACACAGCTTCTGAAGGCCCAGTCTGAACTCGCCCAGGCCAAATACGAGTTCGTTTTCAAGACAAAAGTTCTCGATTTTTACAAAGGAATACCTATTACTCTTTCAAAATAAAACCGTTCTGACAAGATGAAAAACAACAAAATCCTTAAGATACTTCTCCCGGCAGTAGTAATCCTCATCATTTTCGCCGTAGTCGGGAAGTCACAGGGCTGGTTCGGCAAGGCAGTTACAGTAAAAGTAGCAATTGAAAAGGCCGAAAAAAGGTCTATTACCGAAACGATAACGGCGAACGGCAAGATTCAGCCTGAAAAAGAAGTCAAGATATCACCGGATGTCAGTGGCGAGATAGTCGAGCTGCTGATAAAAGAGGGTGACGATGTTCAGAAGGGTCAGCTCCTGTGCAGGATTAAGCCCGACACCTATATTTCACAACGCGACAGGTCGCTCGCGGCTATTAGCTCCGCGAAGGCCAGGCTGGCACAGTCTGAAGCACAATTCTACCAGGCTGAACTATCATACAACAGGAACAAACAGCTTTATAATGAACAGACGATTTCCAAATCGGAGTTCGAGCAGGCCGAGGCTTCTTACAAGGTAGCCAAGTCGGAGGTTGATGCCGCTAAATTTTCTGTTGTAAGTGCCGAGGCTTCACTAAAGGAAGCAAACGAGAATCTCATCAAGACATCTATCTACGCGCCCATGTCAGGAACCGTTTCGATGCTCCTGGTTGAGCTTGGTGAAAGAGTCGCCGGTACAAACCTCATGGCAGGCACAGAGATGATGAGAGTGGCAGACCTGTCGAGAATGGAAGCCAGGGTTGAAGTCAACGAGAACGATATTGTCAGGGTTAAAGTTGGCGATACCGCTATTATAGAGGTTGATGCCTTCCTTGATGAAAAATTCAAGGGAATCGTGACCGAGATTGCCAATTCTGCAAAGACTACCGGTGTATCGGCCGATCAGGTTACCAACTTCGATGTTAAAGTACTGGTTCTTCCTGAATCGTACAGCAGGCTCGCAACGAAGGAAAATCCCAACCCGCTCAGACCTGGTATGTCAGCAACTGTTGATATCAGGACACTCACGAAAGCGGATATAATAACTGTACCTATCCAGTCAGTTTCCACTAGAACCGATACCACGAAAGCACAGGCATCTCCATCAAATGAGAATATAAGGACGCTCTTGTTCACTACCGATGGCACCCATGCATTCGCGAAGGACGTGAAGACAGGGATCCAGGATAACAGTTATATCGAGATCCTGTCAGGTGTTAATGAAGGCGATCAGGTTATTTCGGCACCGTTCAGCGCCATAAGCAAGAAACTATCTGACAGCACCCTTGTTCAGATAGTTAAAAAGGAAGACCTGTTCAAGATCAAGTAGGATATTTTATTACTGGCATGATTCTTTGTCTTGAAACGGCCACATCAGTTTGTTCTGTTGCACTAGCCGACAGGAATGGTATCATTTCGGAGAGACAGAGTTCTGAGCCAAGGTCGCATGCCACTATCCTCACTGTATTTATCGAGGAGCTTCTCGGGGAACAGAATATCAAGGCTTCTTCACTCGAGGCAGTTGTCGTGAGCAAGGGCCCTGGCTCTTACACCGGCCTGAGAATTGGTGTTTCGGTTGCAAAAGGTATTTCGTACGCCGCTGGCATTCCACTTGTTGGCGTTGATACCACCCTTTCGCTGTTTAATGGTGTTTTCAACAAGATACAAAAAGAATACTCTGGTAAAAATCCTGTTTATTGTCCGATGATTGATGCCAGGAGGATGGAGGTTTTTTACTGCCTGTTTGATTCTACCGGCAAAGTAATCAGGGAAGTAACAGCAGAGGTAATAGCTGCAGACACTTTTAGCTTCATCGAAGAAACAAGGCCAGTCATTATTTTCGGCGATGGAGCGGTTAAGTGCCCTGGTGTAATCAACCGGCAAAATCTTGTCCACGTTGAAGGGATAACTCCCCGGGCGGGGAACATGCGTGAGGCCGCGTACCAGGCTCTGGATGCGGGACGAGCGGAGGATCTCGCTTACTTCGAACCCTTTTATTTAAAGGATTTCGTGGCTACAATACCGAGAAAAAACATTATGGCATGATTTTTACATGTATTATATTGCAACCAGGTGATTAATGACATGCGGAAACTTGAACTTCTCATCATCCTTCTCATCACCAGCCATGTAATAGTGGGGCAGCCCACTCCCTACAGGGCAGGGGAAAAGGTATCCTACACCATTCACTACGGCATTATTACAGGGGGAGTGGCGACAATGGAACTCAGGAGGGATACCTTTGCCGGGCAGGAGGTATTGAAATCTGTTTTCGTGGCGCAGACAACCGGTGTGGCTGATGCGATTTTCAAGGTAAAAGATATTTACGAGAGCTATATTCACCCTGAAACAGAGCTGCCTGTTAAATCGATAAGGAATATCCAGGAAGGCAGGTACAGGAAATATAATGTTGTCCTTTTCGATCATTTGTCGAGGGGCGACTCGGCGGTTCTCAGCAGCGACCTGTCGGGAAAACACATAACCCAGAAGGGTATCCACGACATACTATCGTGCTTTTATTATTTCCGAAAGCATTTTCTAGCTGCCAATTACAAATTCAAGCCCGGAGAGACAGTCACGATAATGACCTGGTTCACTGACGAGCTATACCCCATAACTCTCAAATATGTTGGCACAGACGAGGTCAGGACAAGGGCCGGAAAGATCAAATGTTTCAAGTTTAACCCCGTTACCGAGACCGGCAGGTTGTTCAAAACGAACGAGGATGTATCGTTCTGGTTCTCGGCTGATAAAAATTATTTACCTGTTAAAGTGCGATTTGATATATTTGTGGGCGCATTTACAGTCGATCTCAATACCTACGAGGGACTTGCAGATAAACTGGATATTAAAGAAAGAAAGGATTAACTTAAAGAAGGATTATTTTTTTTATGGCAACAACCGCGGATTTCAAGAATGGCCTGGTCATAGAGTTTAACAACGACCTCTATACTATTACACAGTTTCAGCACGTGAAACCAGGCAAGGGACCGGCATTCGTCAGGACCAAGCTCAAGAACCTGAAAACAGGAAGGGTAATTGATAACACTTTCTCTTCGGGAGTGAAGATCAATGTGGCGAGAGTGGAAAGAAGGCCCCACCAGTTCCTTTACAAGGATGACCTTGGTTATAACTTCATGCATAACGAGACGTTCGAACAGGTTTCTGTTCCGGAATACATGATCGAAAACTATGAATTCCTGAAGGAAGGCCAGTATGTTGAGATAGTCGTGCACGCTGACACCGAGAACATCCTGGCCGTGGATCTTCCTCCTTTCGTGGTTATGGAAGTGATATATTCAGAACCGGGGCTCAGGGGCGATACTGCTACCAATACGCTCAAGCCTGCCAAGATCGAAACAGGTTCTACTATCATGGTACCGCTTTTCGTTAACACGGGCGATAAAATAAAGGTTGATACCCGCGACAGGACATATGTTGAAAGGGTAAAAGGCTGATAAAACAATGGAAGACAACAAGGCTTCGAAGGAGAGGCTCAAGATATCGAAGTTCAAGCTCGACTCGTTACTCGACCTGACGCTGTCGATAAATGCCAACCTTCCTACCGAAGAATTGTTGTCGAAATACGAGAAAATCCTCAGGGAAAAACTGGGGATCGGGAAGATTCTCATTCTGAAACACTCGGTTAAATGGGATTGTATTCTTAACGCCGGGTTTCCCGAGTCATTCGCTGCCAGGATCGATGTCAAGGCACAGCTTTCATCCTTCGAGGAAATATCTATTGTCACGAACGATAATACATTCGAGGGCGTTGACATTATAATCCCGGTATTCAACAATAACACCCCTCTCGCGTATATTTTTATTGGCGACATCGAGGAGGAAGGCGAAGGCATGAGCCCAGTCCTCAAGCACCTGAATTTTATCCAGACCATTTCAAGTATAATAATTGTTGCGGTAGAGAACATGCGTCTCTTCAAGGAAAGCCTTCGTCAGGAAGCCCTGAAGAAAGAGCTCGAGCTGGCAGCGAGGATGCAACATATGCTCATCCCGCGGGAGAACCAGCTCCCCTCGACCGGGAAGATAATTGTCAATGGCTTCTATTTCCCCCACTACGAGGTCGGAGGTGATTATTACGATTGCATCACGCTCTCCGAGAACAAATCTGTTGTCTGCATTGCCGATGTCTCTGGGAAAGGAATGTCAGCCGCCATACTGATGTCCAATTTCCAGGCGAGCCTCAGGGCCATTATCTCACCCGACATAAGTCTCGAGAAACTTGTACACAGGCTCAATTCGATAGTTGTACAAAATGCCGCCGGCGAAAAGTTCATCACCTTTTTCATAGCCAGGTATGACAAGTCAACAAACACGCTCGAGTACATAAACGCCGCTCATAACTCCCCTGTACTTCATGATACTGTAACCGGCGATACTCTTCATCTGAAAACAACCTGCGTTGGCATCGGGATGCTCGATGATATACCGGCCGTAAGGGTCGAGAAACTGACGATAAACAATTACTCGAAACTCGTGTGCTATACCGATGGCCTGTCAGAATTAAAAGATTCCGATGGACAGGATATAGGTTCGAGATACATCGTGAAGCACATAAGCAATACCAGGAGGTTAAAGGATAATATAACCGACATGCTCAACGAGCTCGGTATTCCTCACAAGAACCCTGGACTCTTCGACGACGTGTCGATAATCGTGGCAGAATTATACTGATTAGACGGTTTCCTCTTTCTCCCTGTTCCTGATATCCAGGGCTGTTACAGCCGCGGCAATGACCCAGAATAACGCCGAGATCTTGTCGGTGTCGAGGAAGTTGTTAAGCGCACCGTGAACTATATAGGTGAAAAAAGCACCTGTCATACCCAGAACTAATATCCTCTCTTCCCTGGATTCACTCCTGCTGTAAACCCTTAGCATTACAAACAATACGGTTCCAACAAGCACCAGGTAAAACAGGAGACCTGGTATGCCTGAATCAGTTAATGATCCGAGATATTCGCTGTGTATATTCCCTCCCTCTCCCCAGTTAGTGCTGATAATAGTCTTCTCGTACGACATCTGGTAAGGGGCATATAGAAACTGGTAAGTTCCGGGGCCATAACCGAGAAACGGTTTTCCCGCCGCCATTCTCAACCCCGATTTCCACCTGTTTATCCTCTCGAGATTTGAAGCGTCGGTGGTGACATTCGCCACCGAACGGATATGCTTCCCGAAATCTGACCCTGATTCGGCCTTTTCAGATTCAGCCTTCGAAATAATTATATTCCACGAGAAGAGTATAATGAGAAGCCCGGCAATCCCTGCCGGGACAAGTATCCTCGCCCTGATCCTGAGACCCACGATTATCATTACAGCTACAGCCGCTGCCATGCTAAGCCAGGCGGCGCGGCTGTAAGAAAGAACAAATGAAAAGGTGAACAAGACTAACAAGAAGAGGCGTGCAATTGTTACAAGGAAACCTGACCTGCCACGCCAGACTTCAGTCGCCATGAATACCACACAAAAGGCCAGGGCAGCACCGATGGCTGTGTGATCATTAAAAAACGGCCGTGTCGACATGTAGGCTGCCTCCTGGTTCAGCAATCCGGACCTGTACATTTTTGAAATGAACATCAAGGCTGGAAGGATCATACCAGTCATGTAGGCATAGAGGTATTTTCTGCTTTTGTCTCCCCTGATGAAGAGAGCCAGTGGAAGCAGGAAGAAACCCGAGAAGAACCAAACCCTGGCCAGGGTGCTCTTGAGCGACACGAGTGGCATGGTACCCGTGAGCGAGGTTATTAGGCTCCAGGCAAGCAGTATCACGGAAGCCACGGTTACAGGGTGTTTGAATATCCTGTTATCTATCTCCCTCCTTATCCCGAGTTTGTAAACCATGACAAGAAGAATCATGGCGAGGAAGATCTCGGTTGGAAGGAAAAGGTCAGCGGGTATTCCAGGGTATATGAAACGTAACTGTATAGATAGCGGAGCGAGAAAAAGAGTCAGCATCAGCAGCTTGTCAATTGCCAGCAAGGCAAGGAAAGCTGCAAACAAAACAAGAGGAATTGCCCAGAGAAGGTTATTCAGGGTCTCCATTAACTGACGCGGAATCCTTTATGGCAAGGCTGAAAACGAGAAGCACCAGGACTGAAAGGACCGAGACAGCCACGATAGTGCTTCGTCTCGGAAGTGCTTTCCTTTCCGATACCTTTGCCTTGTTTATTATATGAGTGTACGGGAGAGTCTGCCACCCGAGCATCTTTGCCTCGGTAAGCCTGCTGCTGATCGATGACAGGTTCTCGTTTTCCGATTCGAACATGTTCATCAGTTTCAGGTAGTGCGGATCATAGTCACCTGATATTTCTGTCCAGCTCCTTCCCGTTGTACCGGCTTTGAAACCCCTTCCGGCCGCGTAATTACCCTTCATCTTCTCCATTATAGATAATGAATCCTCGAGCATCCTTACCCTCGCCTGCTGCTCGTTATAGCTGTTTAGCAGGGCCTGGTACGATTTTCTGCCTGTCCCGTTCACTATGCTGTTGAAAACGGTGTCTATCTGGGTTGCAACATCATTGGCGATTTCAGCGGCCAGCACCGGATCGGTATCGAGAACATTAATCTCCACAGAGTTATACTGGGTTTTGCGGGAGACAATGTTCCTGTTAATCCTGCCGTCAAGTATTGAATACCTCATCTTCGACGCCGGATTAATATCGTAATGTTTCATCAGATCATACTTGTTAACCAGGTACTCTTTAATATGGTCCGATTTAAGTATCTGGAGTACTTTTTCTGTTGCTGTCTCATCTCCGAACAGGGTTGTTGTCCCGGTCTGCAGACCAAACAGGGTTTGTGATTCGATTACGTTGGTTGTCGGGTAAAGCACGACTGTCGATCTGAACAGGGGTTTTATCGTGTAGGTAATAGCTGCCGAAACAACCGCGGTCACAACCAGCACAAACGCTATTAGCCTGTAATGTCTGAGCAAAACAGTCAGCAGGTTAAGCGAATCAGTCCTGAACTGTATAGAATTGTCGGATTTCATGAGGATCGGGTTTACCTCACAAATATAAATAAATAACCCGACTCACGCCGGGCAGTAGCGATCTGTGAACTTGTCAGATGACCCTTACCAGCGAGTAGTTCTTCTTGCCTTTCTGGACAAGGAGATACTTGTTATTGAGGAGACTCGAGGCAGTGACGATAGCATCGGCATTTTCAGTCTTTTCCTTGTTGATGCTCAACCCGCCACCCTGTACCAGCCTTTTAAGTTCTCCTTTTGAAGGGAAGATCTGGGTATGAACGGCACAAAGATCCGACACCGTTATGCCTGCTGTCAGCAGGTCGCGGTTTATCTCGAATACCGGCACGCCTTCGAACACTGACAAAAATGTTGATTCGGACATTTTCCTCAGGGTTTCGGTTGTTCCCTTGCCGAAAAGGATCTGGGAAGCTTCAATTGCCGATTCGAGGTCTTCTCTCGAATGAACCATCACTGTCATTTCCTCTGCAAGACGCTTCTGGAGAACTCTTTCCTGAGGCGCTTCAATATGCCTGGACGTGAGTTCATCAATAGTCTGTTTGTCAAGAACAGTGAATATCCTGATATATTTTGCCGCGTCCTCATCCGACACGTTAAGCCAGAACTGGTAAAACTGGTAAGGAGTAGTTTTCTGTGGATCGAGCCAGACATTACCTGATTCAGTCTTCCCGAACTTTGAACCGTCAGCCTTGGTGATCAGAGGGCAGGTAAGGGCGAAAGCCTCGCCTCCGGTTTTACGTCTTATAAGCTCGGTGCCCGTTACAATATTCCCCCACTGGTCTGAACCACCCATCTGCAACCTGCAGCCCATGTTCGAGTAGAGGTGAAGGAAGTCGGTCCCCTGGACCAGCTGGTAAGAGAACTCGGTGAAGGACATCCCTTCTCTGGCGTCAGAGCCCAGGCGTTTCTTGACCGAATCCTTCGACATCATGTAATTGACGGTTATATGCTTTCCAATATCGCGTATGAAACCCAGGAATGAATACTCCTTCATCCAGTCGTAGTTATTGACCATTATGGCGCTATTGGGGTTCCCTGATCTGAAATCGAGGAATTTTGCAAGCTGTTTCTTGATGCCTTCCTGGTTGTTTCGAAGAGTTGTCTCGTCAAGCAACGATCTTTCCTCCGATTTGCCCGAGGGGTCACCAATCATTCCTGTCGCGCCACCAACGAGAGCCACGGGTGTGTGCCCGGCTCTCTGGAAATGAACGAGCATCATTACCTGAACCATGTGGCCAATATGAAGAGAGTCGGCGGTAGGGTCAAATCCAATGTAGCCCGATATTTTTTCCTTTGACAGCAGTTCTTCCGTTCCCGGCATGATGTCGTGGATCATGCCTCTCCATCTCAGTTCATCAACAAAATTCATAATCAAAATTATAAGAGACGCGAATATAGTAATTTGGTCAAAGAGTGACCTCTTCAGGTTTCTTTTTAAACCTGTCGAAGCTTTCCTTGAAGGTACCCTCCCCTATGATGGGAAAGATGGCAGGAGCGATGTCTGAAATGGGATTATAAAACAGCGAGCTTTCTATTTTTTCCTTTGGCAGGAAGGGTCTCCTCACGTCGATAGCGTTAAGCACAACGAGGACCACGCTCAGAATCAGCACAGATTTGAATAGCCCGAACACGATACCCAGCAGCCTGTTCAGGAAACCGAGCGAGGCCAGTTCTATTATCTTGGTGGCGATAAGCCCGACAAAATGGATCAGCACGACAATGATCATGAAGGTGATTATGAAGGCAATTATGCCAACGTAGTGGCCGGTCATATCGAAATAGTCATAAAGTTTCGCTGCGGTGAACGACGAGAATCTTATCGCGCCCCAGATACCGAGGATCAGGGCAAGCAGTGAGGCCAGTTCCCTCACGAAGCCGTTGATAAAGCCGCGAACCATGGCGGCTCCGACGATGATGAGAATGATGATGTCGATGTAATTCATACACGCTCTGTTTGCGGAGCTGAAAGTATGAAAGAACGGCGACTTTTCAAAATACTGACACCATAGTATCAGGGAATAACCACGGCCTTACTGAAGGCAACCAAGATTATAAACGTGAAGCAACAGTTATAATACCCGTGACTTCGTGAAAGGAAGAGTTTACAAAACAGGGTTAAGGCACGCCTGATATTTGATAGATCAAAAAATTCAATTATTTTTGCAATCCATAATTCTGGTCCTATAGTTCAATGGATACCTGCCTGCCGGCAGGCAGGGAACGGAGGAGGATTAAAGATGGTTTATACAGTATATGCCATTAAGAGTTCTTTTGATAATAGAATATACGTGGGATTTTCTTCTGATATTGATCAAAGAATCAAAGATCACAACGATGGAAGAACAAAATCCACGAAGGGATACAGACCATGGGTGCTTTTTTATACTGAAAAAGTGGTTGGCCGGATTTAGGCGCGAAAAAGAGAAAAGTATCTAAAAAGTGGTTGTGGTAAAGAGTTTTTGAAAAAGATTTTATGGTCCTATAGTTCAATGGATAGAACGGAGGTTTCCTAAACCTTAAATCCAGGTTCGATTCCTGGTGGGACTACAAAGAGGCTGTCTCTAAAGTTGAGAACAGCCTTTTTTTGTTGATTTTTTTTCGTACCGCTTGCTGGAGAACTTTTGAACATTCAATTCTAAAGAGTACAAATAAGCTTCTGAAAAATCTATTTCTTCTAAAATCAGCTTATTTTAAGGATTTCACCCTTTTCGCCACTATCTCAATCGTCCCTGCAAAACCGTGTCTCTCGCCATAAAGATGCAGTTCGTTATTTACAGGATCATAATTTCCGGAAAAGCTTTTAAGCCCACCTCTCTTTTCCTCTGTTTTTAATCCCGGCATCGAAAATAAATATCCGTCAACGCCACTATTGCCTATTCCATAACGTGACGAATGTATTTTTCCCTTTTCCAAAAGGACATTGGTGGCAGTGATAGTTCCTTCTACCCCGTCGGTCGCTGCAAAGGCGTTGAGCAAGCCTGTGAAGGTAACGGATATATTAACATGGTTTGTACCTTCCGGTCTTATACTCAGGTAATTCTTGTCTGTAAAGGCGTTGTACTTAGTGCCATTCACCTCTGTCCAGGATTTTAGCTCATAATACCCTGTTACGGCATCAACGAGTACGTTTGCCTCCCTTACCCTCTCAATCGAATCCATCTTAACATAATCTATGGGCCGCGAGAGATCCATCTCCCTCCTGACGATAAAATTGCGGTCAGCCCCCGGTGTAGTGTCCCGTCTTACCTGCTCCCGGGAACCCGTAACGGAACTGGTTTTCAACTTCCTTGGGTAAGTTGTGTATATTACATAGCCGTTTTCATGTTCGAAGTAGTAGAAATCGAGGTTAGATAATACTTTTTCCGATTTGAGATGATGCTGTCCCAGTTTTGTAGTTTTTATATAGAACGCCGCTCGGTCTGCCGTTTGCCCAGGCAAGGTGGTAAAGGTCCTTTTCATTCCCTCTTGTGAATTCAAAGAACTTGGCCCCCCTGACTTTCCTCTGGGAAGAATGAGACAGGTCTTTTGTATTGAAACACTCCTCAAGACTCTTGAATTCCATTTCAGTACTGGAATAGTAAGTTATGATATCTGTTATGACTCTGAAGTTATCATAAACCGGCTCCACCTTAACAACACCTTCCTCATCCATCAGCCCGTATTTTCCTTCCGGTGAGAGAAATATACAGTAATATCCGTCTACAATATAATAATCCTTGTTTTCAGGCAACTCATTTTGGCTGTTTGCAAACCGTGCTTTCCACATACCGTTTTTAAGTTTCTGCCCGAGCAACACCCCTCCATAGCCGGTAGCCAGGGTATATTTTATATTGGTGGTGAATTCTCCGTATCCGTTCATCCGGCAGGCTGCAAATCCGGGCTTTAACAGCACTGTTTTATATAGCCCGGCTGTATCTGCAAGTGCCTTGATGAAATTCATTTTCCCAAGATTTACAAATACAGTTTCGGAATATTTAGGCTTCGGATAGGAATAAACCTTGTCAAACAGGCCCTCGGTTGTATAGTAAACAATGTTTTCGCCCTCTTTTTTGCCCTTCACAAGGTATTTGTTCTGCGCCTGTATGCTGGTTATAAAAACGATGGTTAGCAGGCCTGCAATAAGGCACCTGGGGTTTTTCAGGAGATTGTAATTTATGACTTTCATTTTTTGGATATTAGAGATCTCACTCCCGCAGCATTCACTGCATAGAGTTTATTGGTATTTTTTTCGATATTCTCAGGCTTTAACCGTCAGGAATTGCCGCAAAACCAAGTAATCAATTATTATCGTCCGACAGGCTGATTCTTGTCAGGTTTTTCGGGCCGGAACATTTTATTAGTATCCAATTACTGTATTAATCTACAGGTGATGTAATAATTATTGAATATTACTACTTATGCTTCAATAAATCGCTGATACTAAATAACTTACTCTGTTCTTGGACATTTTGGTTGATCTGAGATTCCGCTAGTAGTTCTTTTACAGGCGTTTTATTAAAAACAGATATTCCCAGAATCATCATCATCTCATAGGTTGAAAGAGTACTTTTAAGAGCATGTTTTACCTGAGCAACAATGAGATTGGTAAAGATAAAGTTCCTAACGTGGCCGTTTACTGCATTTCATGTATGACCCCAGGGCGTTTTTATTGTAAGATTCTGCTTGTTCCATATAAAAAAGTTATGTAAAGCATTGGATACCACTTTTAATAGGATTAAAAAGCATCTTCAAATTAAGGCATTTTAATGGACAAGCCCTAATGCAGTTTGTGTCAAATTTGGATTGCAATCCGTAGGGACCTGTTAATTTCTATTGCCAAAAAGAAACCGAACCGGGCAATCAACTTTTACACTTTTGCTTAAACAATGGATTTCACTCTTTTTGAGAAGACACCTATCAAAAAACTTTCTATTAGTAAATTTAATTTTACCAATTTGTCAGCTGAGAGCAAGTTGTCATTATGTAATGATTAAACGGACAGAAGGGATTACCTATTTAAAATAGTACCTGGCTAAAATGTATTTAATTATTTCAGCGGTAGGACTATTTTCGGCTATAAACTCATCATATGAATAAACTTTCCCGTCTAGAGAATTATATACAAAGGCATCGCCGTTCTCATCTACTAACCAATAAGTGAATAAAAATCCCCGTACATAGAATTTAACCATATTCTTGTAAGGACTAATCTTCTTAGCTAAATCAACTTTAGAAGGTAAAGATTCGGGTTCCTCTTTGGCAAGCATAATTGAATAAGGTAACATTTCAGTTCTGAAACAGGTTCCAATGAATTCTTCATCTTTATATATAAATATCCCACTGAAATCAGGCCTTTCAGGTATTCGGATGTATTGAAATATATCTTCACCTTTCCTATACTCTTTCAGTTTCTGATCGAATTCTAGCATGGGAATTACTTCATAGGTAAATTTTTTAAAAGGGATTGAAATGGTATCCTCAAAATAGAATGATTTATATTCTCTAAAAATCCGATTTGTAATCATCCTAGCCCGATGTGTGTATCTGCCATTATTAGATTTGAGAGTTTGATAGATTTTTACTCTTGACGAAAAATCTTGGCTAAATGTCAATGCTGGTATTAACATGAAAAGCATAATTAAGCTGATCCGTCTTAATATAAAATTTGTTAGTCTGTCAGAACTTTTCATATTGATCTAGTTCAGAATAATTTAAACATAATAAATCTAACAAAATCTGGATCATAAAAGGCGATTACCTTAATATAATTATTCCCAGTATTTTAATAAAAGGTGTATAAACCTTTTTCTGATTCCATTACTCGGGCTGATGCAGTCGCAATGACGATAAAAACTTTTGCTAGAATCTTCCAATCTAGGTTTGAATCTGAAGAAATATTGTACGTAATTAACGCGGGTGCACAAACATCACGGATAATCGTGGTTTCACTAAAGATATGGTGCTTTGCATGAAAAATCTTTGAATCCCTTTTCAAATCAGTGGCATCTGTCCCAGTTCTATCAATTATGCCTTTTCGGCCTTTTAACCTTGTTTATCCATGAATATATATGTTTAAAATTGTCGAGAGTACAATTTAATAATAATTGCTTTCATATATTAATGAATATCAGAGAAATATCAATGACCTGTATGTTATTCCTATTACTGATCTGATTGCCTTTCAATTTAATGAGATCCGAATACCCATTATTTAACATTTGTTGACAGGGATGGAGATAGTATCCCTGACCAGTCGGGTTGCATGTCATCGCCAATTCTATTTGTGATTCTTTGCTGGTTACTACCGTCTGCGTTCATGACATAAATCTCAAAGTCATCGCCATGAGGGTCCCTCTTGGAACAAAAAGCTATCCTCCGGCCGTCAGGTGACCAGCATGGATACCTGTCATCACCCGAGGGCATGTTTGTAAGATTAACCGGGTTACTGCCATCTATATTCATTACAAAAATCTCGAGGTCTCCTGTCCTTCCAGTCGTGAAAGCGATCTTAGTCCCGTCAGGACTTATACAGGGCCACACGTCATCAGAGGACTCATAATTCAACCTTTGTTTCCCCGATCCATCCGGATTCATGATCCATATATCTCTTTTTGTTGGCTCGGTCCAACATGCCCAGACTATTTTGCTACCATCGGGAGACCACTGGGCATCGCAGTCGTAATAAAAAGCGTTTGTTAGCCTGGTGATGGCAAGCCCCTGACTATTCATCTTATATAGATCACCATAAATCTGACCATCCCTGTCCGAATTGAACACTATCCATCCCCCATCTGGTGACCAGTCAGCCTCGTAATAATTGTAATTATCATCTGGGTTTATTACATGTATAGAATTGTCTTGCAAATTGAGCACGGATATCTTCGTCTTTGTGTACTTATCATCAAAAGACACACTTTTTCCACCAGGCAGCCATTTAGGTTCAAATGGTTCACTCCTGGTCACAAGGACAGTGAATTCTGACCCATCAGGATTGCAATCACACAGGTTCCAACTACCATTATTGTAGCTGCTGAACAGTATTTTCGTATCACGATCAACACTCGGTTTAAGCTTGCCTTCAATCCAGATATCCAGGTATGATCCTGGCTGCCCCCTGACCTCGACAATTAAAACAGAATTTGAATTCAAGTTACAGATCTCGAATGTCCATTGCCCGCCATTCTTTGAAAAATCTGACGTGTTCAATACTTCAAGCCCGTCAAGCTCTATTATAGCGCTGGATACGATCGTGGAAGAGGTGCTACCTGTAGCCACGTGCAGAACGAAACAGGGCTCAAAAGCTGAGAGATCAGGGTTTCCTAACGGTATTGTTACAATACCCGGTCTGCCTTTATACCGGAAAACCTGGTTGTTTTGCAGGTATACATCAAGGTTGCCAGCCACTAGATAGTCTGCCGTAACCTCATCCTTTACAGAAGGTAACAATCCATTGTCTTCCTGACATGAAAAGAAGAGAGTCATGCACAGAAATACACTTACTAGCAGGATAGCATCGATGATGCCTCCTGAATCAAGCTTAATGAAGGATTTCATAATTAGAAGTTTTAAGTGATAATGAGATTCAAGAGTCCATACGAGACAATAAAGAATTACCAAAACCCGGAAAGGGTCATTCTTCCAGAGTAATGCTGGCTATTTCACTGTCAGCACATCAAAGTAAGATACACATCAGTTACTAGGAATGTTGAAAAAAGAAATACTCTAAAGAGATTATATTCCTTAAGGTAACTGCAGCGAGCAGATTCTTCAAGACTAAATTAGACAAAAATTTCCGAGTGAGTCTCACTTCGATACTATTTAATTCGAGCGATTATAATAATTGTTGTAGAGTTGAATGGTTTCTATAAAGAAGGCTATAGAATCCGTAAAGACTTAATTAGCTTTACATTTGGAGTTGTTGAGTTGTATAGTCTTCAAGCGATTCCATATTATATAATCCCTCATCACCGGATAACAAGGTTCCGATCTTTCGGGCTCAATTAACATTCATCTTCCTCAACAGGGTCGGACTGTTTGCCGTGAATTTCAGCACTCCTTCTTATTTCTTCCGCGTCTCAACCATGAAATATCTCTCCTTCGCGATCGGAACAGGCTGCATCTTGTCATCGACAGTCCCGAGCGTGACCGAGTTATCGCCGGTCTTCTCGAAATAGTCTATCACCAGCGGATAATAGCCGGGCGATAATGGCAGCATTGTCACAACCGGTCTCCCGGCATCATGCAGGCCATCATTGTCAAGAATCAGCTTCGAGTTAATATAGACCTTTGATCCATCGTCAGAGGTCACCCAGAAATAATAAATCCCCTGCTTCTCTACATGCAAGTAACCTTCAAACCTGACGGCAAAGCTGTCCTTTTTAGCGGTGAATTTGAGATCGGGTTCGAGCACCGATCCTGTTCCAAGCGGTTTCATTTTGGTCATATCAGGTACAGAATCCCAGGTCCCTTCGAAATAAGAATACTTAAGCCCCGGCTTGAGATTTTTTATTGTCTTCAGTCCCTGCTGGTATTCCCCTTCAGTGAATACCCTCGTGATGACGGCGCTTTTGGAATAGTTACCCTTCATGCTTTTTACCTTCAGTGTACATGGTTTCCTGATGATAATGGTGTCGTGGCAGACAGGTGAAGCTGCAGTCGGTTCCGTGCCATCAAGCGTGTAATGGAGCGATGGGGAAGGGTTCTCGACAAATGCATAGGTGACGCCCCCCCTGGGAATAACACCCGTGTGTGGATAAACATTAAAGCTTCCCCCGGCATCAAAAATGAACCTGAATCCATCGTACACACTTTTAAAAGTCACCGACCCGTGGTCCTCGTCAGCATAAGCCGCTACCTTCCATGCCAGCTCCTTCGGGGCAGATGTTTTCAGCAGGCTGTCCATGTTTGTTACTCCCATTCCCTTCAAGGGTCCTCCTTCGCGGCCCGTTATAAACAGGACCTTCGCCCAGTTCTTCTTCATCGCGAACTGCTGGTTTGTAACGTTAATCATCTTAAGCCCGTTGTACCAGAAGCTTGGGTCTATGGCTATGTAAGCGTTAAACAGGTCAGGACTGGTAACCAGGCAGTGCATGGCGAAGAGCCCCCCGAAAGAATGTCCAACCAGTACATTATATCCTTCACTTTTGTATTTACCATCTATATACGGGATCAGTTCTTCACCGAAGAATTTGATAAAATTGTCAGCCCCGCCTCCAGTTGGTGATCCTTTCGTTGAATCGGGTAAAAAATCGTGGTTCCTGTCGATATTGAACACTCCGACTATTATTGCCCTGGGCATCCTGTTATTGAGAAAAAGGAAGCGGGCGGTCGGCACGGTGTGCTGGTCACGGCCATCAGCGTCGAGAACGTAAATAACCGGGTATTTGAGGTCTGATTTATCGTAACCATCCGGCAGGAAGACAGCAAGTTTTCTATCCTGGCCAAGCACCTTCGAACGAAGTGAGTCTCTCTTCATGGTATAACCATCCTGGCCACTGGCTGAAACGAATAGGAGCATCAATAAAAGCACTCCTGTTAATGATTTTAGGTTCATCTGTTCTGGGTTATAAGTTATTATGGTCTAAAGACTGCTTTGCAACACCAATCGCTGTACCATTAACGAATTTTCTTTTCATCACCGAACCCCGGTTTCAGGGATAATCAATGCCGGGTGCAGGATATTTCTTTATCTCCGCGCGCCATTCCTGTTCAAGCACCGACACGGACTTTCCCGTTTCCTTTTCAAGAGCTGGTATCCCCTTCTTCCAAATTTCCCTGACAATGTCGATTCCATAAGTATCGGCTATATATCTCACGAAGCTCCCACATTCAGGATATGCAATCAGCCCGTTTGTTTTGCTGAACCCGGCAAAGAGGTCCACCAGAGGGACGAGCATTTTCTTGTATTCCATGTAGTGACAGAGTGAATGTAAACCATGACCATGCCATACATTATCGGCGCTCACGGCCAGCCCCTCGCTGAGCCAGGTCTGGCTTGTCGCTCCCCAGGTATTTACAGTTACAATATGGCAAAACTCGTGTATCCCGTAAGTTGTCAGCTCGCCGTTGAAAATTGAAAAAACAGTATTGTCGTTAACATTCGCCAGACCGTTCGTTTCAATCCCGGTTATTTCCTTCATCTTCTCCCTGCTCTCAACCATAAACAGAGTCAGCTTATCGTCGAAAGAAGCAATTTTAAGATAGGATAAAAGCGATGAAAATTTCCTTTCAAAAATAACTTTAGCCGAATCGGTATACTCCGAAGGCAAAGAATCAGATTCGCTGTAGATATCAAAATGTTCCGTGGAAGTTTTTTGCCACGAATATTTCTTGTCAGAAAGGACCATCTTCTTTGAGGGCGGAACATAACCCGTGCTGCACGAAATCGTTATTATCAGGAATAACACGAAACTGGCAACCTGGATGATCCTCATTTTACTGTTTTATTACCAAAATTAATACTTGAAAAGATTAGTTAAATAGCCGGGATGAAGTTACCAGTATTTCATTGACATTAACAGTTAAATCACTGAATTAAAAATGTTTTATTCTAGTCGTGAAAAAGGTGACAGACTTCCTCGAAATTCAGTCAACCACAATCACATCCTCTCGTGAACAACCCGTGGCAGTATCCTGAGTAATATCGCGATCAGATGCCATCTCCTGGTGACATGAACAACTCTTTTCTTGCTTTTAATTGCCCTGAAAATCTGCAAGGCTGCTTTCTTAACAGGCATCACCCAGAACAGACCGTCGCCTTTTGCCATCGCGGTATCAACAAGACCTGGTCTTATATCGGTGATAACAATATTTAGTTTCTCCCGTGAGGCTTTTTGTCTAAGACCCTCCAAATAGTTTATCTGGTAAGCTTTCGAGGCATTGTAAGATGGTGCCGCCCTGCCACCCCTCAAACCCCCGATTGACGAGATCGCGGCAACCTGGCCTGATCCCTGCCTTTTAAAATATTTAAATGCCCAGCAGGCAATGGCAGTGAAGCCGGAAACGTTAGTATCTATCGTGTTTCTTTCCGGACCGAATTCCAGATCTGGATTTAATTCACCCGTCCCGGCGCTGTAAACAAGCAGATCAAGCCCTCCCATCTCTGCTGCAAGCTGGTCGAGGGCTTCGATGGAAGAGCCTGTATCTCTCGCGTCAAGCTTTTTAAAGAAGAATAAACCGGGGCATTCTGATTTCAACTCTGTAAAACATTCTTCCCTCCTCCCTGTAATACCGGTTCTGACCCCTTCTGCCGCGAGTAATCTCGCCAGCTCAAGTCCGATACCGGATGTTGAACCCACGATTATGGCATTTTTCATTCTTGTTTCAGGCTTTTTGAAACGACACGTTTATTTATTCCTGCAAAATCAATCCTGTTTCTTTACAACAGAATAGTTCTGGTCCGACTTGTTTTTCTCCACGAAGAACCCCTCGTTAAGTTCCAGGACCCACCCTTCGCCGGAAACTTTCTTGTCGCCAGTTACTTTCGGGACGCTCACGGTTACACGGTCCCAGCCCGATCCGAGCAGGGCCCCTCCCGACACCGACAGGATTCCCCATGTATCAGCAATACGCAGTCCCATGTAAACGGTACCCAGGCCTTCAAGCGGCATCAGCCCCCGCGGGTCAAAAGACAGGCTCATCCTTTCAAGTTTTATCTCGAGATGGGGCTGGTCGACAAATAATTTCCTGTAACCTTCCTTCATCAGGTTAACCTTTTCTTCCCTCTTTCTTTCTTCTGCAATAATTGCTGTGGAATTATAGATCCTTATTGTGGTGCTATCAATCGATTCTGGAACTTTCAGGTTGAATGCGGAAGTGAAGAAATCAGTCAGGTTTGTGTCTTTGCCTGTTTTCCTGTTCCAGTATCTGTCTGAGGCAGACAAAATGGTACCATAAAGTGGTGTTGTCAGGTAAGCAAATGAGCGGACAAAAGAAGGATTGGCCGTCAGACCTGAAATTCTACTTTTAAAATATTCCTTCAGCTCACTATCGTTCCTTGTACTCATGGCGATACCGGTGTAGGCTGCCAGTCCCTCGTTAAG
Organism: Bacteroidales bacterium; assembly: GCA_046329885.1. Lineage (GTDB taxonomy): Bacteria > Bacteroidota > Bacteroidia > Bacteroidales > VadinHA17 > LD21. The sequence continues at coordinate 77,343 of JAXLTU010000009.1, read as the reverse complement.
CTCGAGAAGGTTTTCATTTTTCCTTGCATCGGGATATAATTTATAGCGCTGGTTCCTGAAATATAGGGCATTTGCAACATGCCTCCCGGCTTCAACAGGAGAACTGCTTGATATTGCCTGCCCGAGGGCCTCGAGTTCGAGCCTCAGCAAAACTCTCCCGTCCTTGTTGTCGAGATGATTATTGGCCGGGTTATACATCACGAAACCAAGTGTTGGTTGTGACCTGTGGAACAGCTCGTGAGAAAGCAGATCAAGTCTTTCCTTCTTGTTTTCCGGGAGTGGCAGCATTATCATTGCCCAGGTCCGTCCATTCCATTTCATCGCGGTGTTAGCCACACTTAAATCCTTCGGGAAATAGCCGGTCCATATATCTCCAGTTTTCTTGAGCACACCTGCCGAGTCAGGCATGTTTGAAAAAGTCAGCAAAGATTCGGGATCGACGAGAAGAACAGGGCCATACAGATCGAGATCCCACAGTTGTTTGAATCTCGCCGTGTTTTGTTTTATCTCATCGAAGTAGCCCGCTATTGCTGATGTATTTGGTCTTTCCTGACAGAGTAATGAAGGATAAAACGAAGGTGAAAATACCAGGATAATAAATGTGAAAACTTGAAATTTCCTCTTCATGGCATGAAGTTTAATGTTGGCTATACAAAAATAAGCCAGGTAGTCAAAGATATTCTTAACAATTAGTTAAATGATGGGGGGAAAAGTTAAAAACGGCTTCTGCCCGGATGGAAGCGTTACTAACTTATTTTTATTTCGGTAGTAATTATTTTTTTTAATGTCCCGAGAGTATCAGTTATACCGAGCGCATTGTACTTTCCAACCGGGCGGTCTGAAATTACCATGATCTCGCGGCTCGAATCATTAAATACTATCGTGAGTATGTGGGTGCTGTAGCCAGATTTCGTTTCAGCGGCGTTGATAGCCGGGATATGACGATTAAGCTCTATCGAGGAAATGGTTTCATAAGGATACGAGGAAGAAGAATCACCCAGGTGCTTTATTACTCCTGATGTGCTGAACTCTATATTTCCAATTACCATCATCTTCCTGTTACGTGAACGGAGAATCATATAATAAAGAAATGTCAGAGTCAGTATTATCAGGACCATTGGAAGATAAGATACCGGGAATGACACGTTCAGTGCAAAATGCAGGACCAGGAAAGCACAATAAATCAAGAAAGTGGTCAGGAAGAAATAAACATTCATTCGTCTTCGTTGCCTGCCAAGAAGCGCCGGATCGGGGTGGTCGATCCTGTATATGCTGTACTTGCTCATTCCATGAAAAAACCAGCGAAATTTATAATCAGGCAGGTTTGAGATGACTTATCATGCCACGCGATAAAGCAGGTTACCTGTTTATAAAGATGCCATCGGATGTACCGAGCCAGATGGTACCATCATCCGACTGCTCTATCGTAAACACGCTTTCATCGGTGAACGCGGAATCTTCGATGGTCCATTTCTCACCGTTAAAGACTGCGAACCCGCCATCCACTGCACACCATATATTATCGTCGTCATCGACCATCAACGACCAGACCCGTGTCATATCGCTGATCCTGAACTGCCTGGTATCCTCGCCGTCAAATACAAAAACCTGGGGACCCGGGTGTACCCACAGGCTGGAGAGTGAATAGTCAATCGCCCCGCATAGCTGGTCGCGTGAGTTGAAGTCGATATCACCAAAATAATAAGGTACGAAACCGAGATCGTCACTTGTATATTTTTCCCACGAAGAGCCCTTGATTTTAACGAGGTAAGTACGACCCACTACCTCCGAGAGAGCCAGCCAGATGTTATCCTTGCTGTCTACAGCCACACTCTCTATCAGATTGACAGGAAGTTCTGAATTATCAGGTGTGTACACGGTCCAGGAATTGTCATCATACCTGACGAGGCCACCTTCCCTGAAACGGCAGGAAGTGAACCAGACATTATCTTTTGAATCGATGGCAACAGAACCGACAAAATCTTCAGGAATGGGACTGTTCGAAGAGTCAAAACGCCTGAGGCTTGTGCCGTCATATTTAAGTAACCCGTTGCAGCCTATCCACACGTTGTCGTGACTGTCGACCGCAATGTCATTGATTACCTCATCGCTCGCGATAACCGAGTTACGTGAATTGAACACCTCGGTCTGCCCGTCGCGGTAGCGGATAAGTCCCTGCCTGAAAGTCCCGATCCAGGCGTTACCCTTGCTGTCGAAGGCAATGGATGTAACAAAGTAGTTATCGAGAATTTTTGTCGTGAAGATTGTATCCGGTTTGCCAGGCGTCCAGCCCGGGTAACTATACTTCTCGCACGACGCCAGGGAGGCTAATATAAAAAGTATGATAACCAGTCGTTTCATATTCATCAAAGTTACGATGTTTTGAAAGAATTTGAATCGATGAAATTACATGCGGCAATAAACAGTTGTAAAAAATATCTAAAAAACCTGTTTCCTTTATTAATGGGCCGAGAGAACTTAATTACCTGACTTGAACGGGATGTTTTCGCTTCATAAAAAATCCTTCACAAAACACTCATCATCGTGGCATCCAGTCGCACAGGATGAATACCTCCGGAACAAGGTTTTGCTTCACGTTACCGGTTTGTATCAACCCGGGGTTCCATGGATGTTCGAACATGTACTTACCTGTCAGGTTGAAGCTGGAAAGGAATTCAAGATCTTTTTCCTGGCCCGAATTGATGGTGACGAATAGATCATAGTCGTTCATGTTTCCATTCTCGAATCCGGAAATGTCGAATACTACCGGTTCGGGTAAAAAGACAGAATCGGACGGAGAATAATTTCTGGATGGAATTGTAATATTGCTGACTACAATCGTTGATGGATTATCATAAGTCAGAGAAATACTTATCGGCTTCCCGTCATATGGATTGAGATCACTATTGTTTCTGAAGCGGAAACCGTAGATTTTGATCTTTTTCGCGATTCCCGGGATTTCAACAACACTCTCACCCGAGAACATTTGACGTGAATCGTTTTTATAAGCCACCACGTTGACTTTGGCAGGTCCAGGTTCCCTGAAAACAAAAACTGCCGGGTTAGGTGAATAATCAGAGGGTTTGTAGCTGTCGGAAATGTTCCAATCGACATAATCATACTCGCCGCTAATGGATAACTCTCCCACTACTGGAGAGACATCGTCGAGGAGTCTTACTTCAATACCTATGGGAAGGGATTCATCTTTCTTCCTGCATGAAAAAAGAAATAATGCCAATATAAGTAGGAGAATTATTCTCATGTAATCTGGAGTTAGATATCTTTCATCTTGTATTGCAGCAATTCACGTTCCAAACTATTTTTCACTCACATGGAATTGAACCTCATGCCTTTTTTTTAAGTTGTGAGGTTCGATAACCATGGCAATTTCCCGCTTCCGGTCCTAAATTCCGCTGCAATCAGTTGAATAATACACGTTGGGACTGCTTGTCTTGATAACGTTAACCGTGGCAGGGGGGAAAGGCAACACCCATGTGCATACTTTGAACAGGGTCGACATCTCATCAATATTCAGTACAACAAGCAAAGGGTTATTGGATATATTAAGCCCGGCCAGCTGGTTATGACCACAGTCGAGCACCTCCAGTTGTGTATTTGAAGTAAGACCCAGGCTGGTCAAATGGTTTCCGCGGCAATAAAGTGCTTCGAGCAGGGTACAGGCAGAAGTGTTAAGTGCTGTAAGTTCGTTATTGCTGCAATTGAGAATTTCTTTAAGAAGGGTATTATTGGTGAGATTGAGCGAGGTAATTTTGTTGTCATTACAATAAAGCGCTGACAATTTTGGATTATTGGATGTATTAAGTGAAGTAAGCTCGTTAATCCCACATATAAGCCCATGCAACTGGGTATTTGAATTAATATTCAGGGAAGAAAGCTTGTTGTTACTGCAATCTATCCAGGTGAGCTTTATATTCGTTGAAATGTCGAGAGAGGTAAGCTCGTTCATCGCGCAGTCGATAGTGCGTAATGCAGTGTCGTTAGCCAGGTTAAGTGTTGTTAACACCCCCTGCCTGCAGGCAAATTCTTTCAGCACATTAAGGCCTGAAAGATTAAGGTTAGTGATACCTGTTGAACTGCACGCGAGGAACTCGAGTTTCTTGTTTTGGGACACATCGAGACTGGTTATGGAATTTGATCCACAACTGAGATGTGTAAGGTTAAGGTTTTTCGATACATCGATACTCGTCAAAGGGTTACCGGAGCAATAAAGTCGTTTGAGCGCGTTATTTTTCGACAGGTTAAGGCTTGTAACCTTGTTATTGTAGAAATAGAAAACCTCGAGGTTTGTAAAAGCCTCTATCCCGTTGAGGTTCGAGATGTTCTTGTTACTGAGATCGAGCGCGGTTACTTTTAATGCTTCGGCACGTTCAATAATACCATTAGAATTGGTATCTACACCGGCCATGATAAGTGCACCAAGCAAGTTCTCGTCGGGAATTGTAAGCACGCTGGATGGTTCTTTGTCACATGAGGTAACAAACATCCCGGTGAAAACCATGACGGCAAGAAAGTGAATCGATGTTTTCATATAGCTCGGGTTAGGGTGTATTCCTGGTCAATATTCTTAAAACACGACTGCTGTCACAACCACGCTAAAAATTATCACTGATGACAGTATGCTTTCACACTATCAAATTTAATAAAATCCTGGAATCTCATATTTTAATTATCTGGCATTCTTCATACCAGGCATAATGCAGGTGCAGACCATGTTTATTGACAAAGATCCCGCGTCCTCGTTTCTTGGCTCACCACTTCTCCCGGCAACTTTTCATAACAAGCTCCATATTACTGATACTCATTTCAAGTGACCCTTCCACAACAAAATATTTTACTAAATTCACACGTGCTTCTGACAAAACTGCATATCCCTCCTGCCGGAAACAACATAGTTCACCGAACAGAACTATTTGAAAAGCTCAACACCGGCCTCGACAGGAAGCTGATTCTTGTATCAGCTCCCGCTGGTTATGGAAAAACAACGCTTGTAAGTGACTGGATAGCCCGGTACAACATCCACGCGGCATGGCTCTCTCTTGACAACGGCGACAATGACCCGGCGGTATTCCTGAGCTATGTCGTGACAGGTATTCAAAGCGTGCACAACGACTTTGGACAAGGCATCATTCAGCTTATCAATTCTCCAAATCCCCCATCGCCCGAATCGATAGCCAGCATGATAATAAATGAATTGCTTGGCTCGGGGGAAAACATTTTGCTAGTGATCGACGATTTCCACCTGATTAAAAACAACGAGGTATTAAAGCTCGTCGCGTTTCTTCTTGATCATATCCCCCCGAAGCTTCACATGGTGATGCTTACACGCTCCGACCCGGCCCTGTCTCTTTCGAGGATAAGAAGTCAGCACCAGCTTGTCGAGTTACGTTCATCTGACCTCGGTTTTTCGGCAACCGAGATTCATGTCCTGTTCAACAAGAAGCTAAGGATCGACATGAATCCTGAGGATGCAGGGTCGCTGGCGATGAAAACTGAGGGATGGGTAGCCGGTCTCCAGCTTACCGCGCTGTCGATGAAAGGGCGGGAAGATATAACAGGGTTCGTCCGCGACCTCAAGGGGGATAACCGTTATATAATGGACTATCTGATAGAAGAGGTCCTCCGCATCCAGACTGATGAATTGAAAGAATTCCTGCTCAAAACATCAATATTGGAGCAGTTATCCGCACCTCTTTGCAATGCAATCCTGAAAAGATCGGATAGCCAGGTCATGCTGGAGACTCTCGAGAAGAACAACATGTTTATCATACCTCTCGACGAGGACCGGGTCTGGTACAGGTATCATCACCTCTTCGCCGAGCTGCTTAAGCAGAAACTCCGTGCTGAATCGATGGTGTCAGTTGATGAGCTTCATATCACTGCCAGCGAGTGGTTTTACAACAATTCTCTGCCGTTGCTTGCCCTGGACCACGCCCTGGTAACCGGGAATGCTGAAAAAGGAGTCTCAATACTGGGAGATATTGCGGAGACCTTATGGAAAAACGGGCAGCACGCGACTTTAATGAAATACGGCGAGATGCTGCCGGGTGAATTGATAATGAAGAACCCGGATCTAAGTTTATACTACGCGTGGATATTAATAATTGCCGGGAAAAATCAATCAGCCGAGCCTTTCCTGAATTGTGCCGAAACCATTATCAGGGAAAGAATAAATGATAAAAACTCGTCAGGAGAAAGGCGCCTGCTGAATAAGAAACTTCTTGGGAAGATCCATGTTGCTTTTGGCTGCCTATATTCAAAAACCGAGTTTCCTGAAAAGACATTCTTTTACTGCAGGGAGGCAATGAAAAACCTGTCTGACGACGACTCATTCTGGAACAGCTGGGCCTGGTATTCAATAGGGTGGGCAGAGGAGGTAAGCGGAAACATCAAAGGGTGCACCCGGGCTTTCGAAAAGGCTCTTTACCATGGGAAAAAGGCTGGAAGCAGCTTTCTGATTTCCACCAATGGATATAATCTTTCCTACATGGAACAGCGCATGGGACTTTACACCTCATCGTACAGGAAGTGCAGGGATCTCCTGGCGGAAATGAAGGCCGACAATCCCACGATGGTTTCAAAACTTGATCCAAATATTGGCCAGCTCTACATGTGCATGGCAGAGGTCGATTGCATGCGTGTCAACCTTGATGATGCATATGAGAATATTACAATAGCCTATAACATGAGCAAGAATTTTTCCAATAACTCCGCGAGGGTATGGGCCTGTCTGACCTACGCCCTGATTCTTCACGGGCGGGGAGATAACCAGGGAATCTTATCGCTTCTCGAAGAGATCGAGGATATCATAAAACACAAGATCATTTCTCCTTCAGCCATTGCCAACTACATCGACATGAAGGGTAAATTGCTTGTTGACTCCGGGCAATACGAGGAGGCAGAGACTTATTTCAGGGAAAAAGGTTTCATCGCCGGCAAAGCTGTTTCGCACGTTGAAGACCGGGGCTTCTTTTCATATGCACGACTTCTTATCGCCCGAGGGAATTATGATGAAGCCGGGAAAATACTCTCTGATCTTCAATCGATAGCTCGATCGGCAAACTGGACCGAGACCCTGGTATCAGTGAAGATTGTGTTTGCTATCCTCAACTGGCAAAGAGGAGAAAAGTCAGAAGCCGTGGCCTGCCTGCTTGAATCTTTGGCACTTGCAACCCCGGAAGAGATATTAATGCCCTTCATCTATTACCACGCGAGCATAAAGGATATCCTTGCGGCTGTTTACAAACTACCACCATCTTCGAAACAAGGTATATCAAATGGAGTGATGAACAGGCTCGGGCTCGCGATTGAAAAGAGAGAGAGACTCATTAAATCATCAGGCGATTCAGTGCTTAGCGGTCGCGAACTGGAAGTATTGAAACTGATAGCCAACGATCTCACCAACCTTGAAATAGCCGGGAAGCTTTTCGTGTCAGTCCAGACTGTTAAAACGCATGTGAAGAACATCCTCCTTAAACTGGATGTTGACTCACGTTCCCGGGCAGTTAAGAGAGCCCGGGAGATGGGGATAATCTGAATTTCTGTCCCCTCCTGAAACCAACCTAATCCTGAAAATCACCCATGTAAATCACTCCCGGGAGTGATTTTTCTTTTTGAGAGAGTGCAGTCCTTTGCTTCATGCTAATTAGAAGAAAATGAAAGGCAAGGTCAGAATCATACTAAAGGGCTGTCTCGACAAACAATGGAAGGACCACTTCGAAGGGATGGAATTAAGTCATGAGGCTGGGAACACGGTTCTGACAGGAACCCTTAAGGATGAAGCCCACCTTCACGGGATACTGGAGCTCATCCGCGATCTGAATCTCATTCTTGTTTCAGTTAACCCTGAAGACCATACTAACGGACAGAATTGAAAATCACCAAAATAATTCTATATGAAAACAACTGTTTTATCAATTATTCTGATTGCCATCATGGCAATAAACGCATCGGGTCAGGACAACAGATCAGGTGGAGATGCCGGAGATGGAGTCCATTCGCGAAAATTCTCGGTGTCAACCACCTGGCTTACCTTCATGAATTTCGGTTCTGAAAAAACAAACACTCATCATTACGAGTTCCATCTCGGTTACCAGGTTACGCCAAAGGACAAGATCGGGATAAAGGCGGCTACATGGAAGCTTTTCGCCCCTATGGGCATTCCATTGTGGGATCCGCACTTCCTCGATGAAAGCGAGTTTTTCCCCGGGAGGCTTGCCGAATGTGGTATTGGATTTACATACCAGAGAATGTTATGGAAAGGGTTATTCACCACCGTGGAGGTCTTACCATTGTATAAATCGTATCTCGACGAAGACAAGAACAAGATTGGAGATGGATTCAAATTATATACAACCTATCACCTCGGGTATCACGTGCGTTTGTTTAAAAACAGGATGTTCATCGAGCCCCAGATCCACTGTAATTACTGGCCCATCGATACGAAGGCACCTTTGGCTTTCCAGGAAAGAGAGGACAAATGGAACAACTATTTCCTCTTTGAAACAAACCTCTATATCGGCATTAATTTCTGATATTTAATACTAACTAATAAAAATGGACAGTAATGAAAGCATTAATCACGGGCGGCACGAATGGAATGGGCAAAGGTGTTGCCATTGCGCTTGCCGGAACCGGCAAAGGCGACAACGAGATCATCCTGCTCTGCAGGTCGAAAGAACTAGGCGAGGCCACTATTAAAGAGATTGAATCGCTGACGGGCAACAAGAAGACAACCCTGGTGATATGCGATCTCGCAAGACTCCGGGATGTCAGGAGCGCCATCAGCGAGATAAAATCAAGACACGACTCTCTCGATTGCATTTTCGTGAATGCAGGCCTGGGGTATGCCCGCGAGAGAGTAGAGACTGAAGACCGCATGGATCCACATTTCCAGGTCAATTACCTGTCTCATTTCATGCTCATTTTAAACATGCTGAGCCTGCTGGAAAAGTCGGATAAGGGCGGCAGGGTGATATTTAACGTGACCCGTGGCGGGGAAATATTCTGGGACGATATCCAGATGAATAAGAAATGGGGGTTTGAAGACGGGGTCCACCAGGCGATGACTGCCAAGAGGATGATGATAGTCAAACTGCACGATCTGTACTCGGCCGCTAATGCACCCAAGGTGTCATTCACGGGTTTTGAAATACCAAAAACGGTGTGGAGTAACCAGCTAACAATAATCCCGGCAGGAATGAAAATGATGGCAACCATCATGAGGTTTTTCGGAACTTTTATTTCCATAGAGAAGTGCGGTGAAATAATGGCTCCCCTGTTCACTGAAAGCCGGGAGGAAAGCCTGGGAAGATCAGGGAAATTCGTAACCTCGAAAAACAACAGGTTCACGGGGATGAACGAGAAAGAAATGCTCTTCAAACCCGGGTACGTTGATAAACTATGGAAGATCAGCCTCGATCTGTGTAATGATGCTGCTACTTACCAGGTATCCGAAAACCTGCACTGGCGGTAGTAACTAACCAGTATTCTGCCCCGGGAGATACAATGACACCTTTTTCATCCATTTGACCCTCATTCAGCATCAGACCTGATGAGGATGTAAAATGATCAGTATAAAAATCTATTGAAGTAATTAAAATCATTAGAGAAGGAAAAAGAAGTCCGTTGTAATTGCAACCGGACCATTAACAAAAGTCTTAAATAACAAACCATGAAAAGAACAGCGTTGACTATTTTATTGATATTGGCCATATGCCAGTTATTATCATCACAAAAACTACCCGAGGGTAGCAGGTACCTGGGTCAGACACCACCGGGAACCACGCCCGTTAAGTTCCCGCTCGAGGTAAACAAAGGCTCTTTTGCAGCAGAGAGAATCGCGATATCGAAAGACGGGAAAGAGATTTATTACACGGAGGTCAGGAGTTATTATCCGGCGAAGGGAGATACTATAAAGTGTTACAGGTTCACGGGTAAAGGCTGGAGCGGGCCGTTCAACATCTTCCCTGCCTTCCTGTCACCGGCTCTATCGCTGGCTGGCGACAAAATGTACATGCAGACAGCCGGTGATGAATATGATACATACATGTCGGTCAGGAAAGGAAGGCAATGGACCAGTCCACAGCGGATCCTGAAGAACCTGAACTCGGCACATTACCTCCAGTATTCAGCAAAGGGGAATGCTTTCATATCATCAAAACCTGCTAAAGGTCTTGGCGGGAATGACTGGTGCAGGCTTCTCACGGACTCAACGGTAGTTAGCCTGGGGAAACCGTTGAACAACCGGCAGGACAATCTTGATTTCTTCGTGGCAAGGGACGAATCGTTTATCATTATTGCTGTAAATACCGGTCTTTCTATAAGCTTCCCGGCTAAAGAGGGAAGCTGGACTACCCCGGTCAATCTTGGGAAAAAGATAAACTTCGGGCTTGCCAGCTGGGGGCCATACGTCACGGACGATAAGAAATACCTGTTCTATTCTACAGGAACCAAACCGGATTATTCCGATTGCGGTATCTTCTGGGTCAGGGTTGATAACCTTATCGACAGCCTGAAGAACGTCAATAATGGCCGCTGAAATTATCCCAAAGGGCAAAGGCTGCCCGTGAGATCTGTTTAAAAAACAAAGGACTCTTTAAATATAAATCTCCAGTCTACCGCTCCCGGGATTTTCCTGAAATAACTTTGATCGCGTTAAAAACCGAGAACAAGGCATTTGCCAGCAGGACGCCCAGGAGTGGTAATGGTTGATTAACCTTCCAGTATATCCAGGAACTGGCCAGCAAAACTGCAAGGACCGTCAGCTGGTAGCTTAATGCCGTCCGGTAATGGTGCGACAGTCCGGTTATACTGTTTTTCTTGTTATGCCATATCAATACAGTGGGAAATACGAGCGGGACCATGCAACTCAGATAAATCAGAGCCGTCCAGGTAATGCTCCCTGTCTTGTTCAGATCATTATCTTCTGAACCATCATTCATGGTAAAAAGACTATAATCAACTTCCAGTGCTTTCGCAATCATCTGGAGGGTATAAGCTCTCGGGTCAACCTCGCCGTTCTCGATGCGTTGTATGGTCCTCGCGCTGACTTCCGTTTTGTCAGCCAGCTCCTCCTGGGTCATTCCCTTTTTGATCCTTAGCTCCCTGATTAACCTGCCTGTTTCCATCTTTATTTTTTTTCAAATATCAGCATGAACAAGGTAACTATCCCACTACAAAAACACGACATTTACACGACATTTTCACTCCTGGCAAGTGGTTTATGAGCGTAAACTGCTAATATTGAGCTGATTAGTTTGAAAATAAATGAACATGAAATTAAGTTTTCCCGGGGGTTAAAAAAAGGCTGTTTTAATAATTCCCTGCAGGCAGATCCATATAAATAACATTTTCCTGTCAGTGGTTAACTGGTTTCTGAAAATTGAGCGGTAGGACTAATGCCTTTATCAATCTTATTGCTAATCTTCCCAGACGGTTTTTCGAAAGACAGCATTCTCATAGAAATTTACACCGTTTATTTTCATGTTCCCGGCTATCCCTCCGAGGTAACCAATCTGGTCACAATTTTCAGAAACCACTTTAGCACCCATATCCGCACCACAATTTCCCTCCGAAAAAACATAGACGTTCATATTCTGGAAAAAATACTGTGCAACTGTCGCTCCTTCATCACAAATGGGGCTTTTTGAAAATTCTCGGATTTGTTTCTGGATACAATCAGGACAATCCTTGTCAATTTTCTCGCAGCCGCTTATTGATACAACCGCGATCATTAAAGATAACAACTTGTATTTCATATTCATGGCCTTTACAGTAATACCGCAAAAAACATGCCCGAATCGTAAACTGGTGTTTATTTATGTTGATCAGGAAGGAATCCCCTTCTTATAATATCCCTGGTCCCGGTTAATACTACAGGCGAAATATTGTTTCACGGTACTAATTTCAACTTTTCTTTCAGCTGGTCAACAAGCAACTTCGCGTCGGAGGGAAAGAAAGCATTTCGTTCCACTATTTCTCCATTTTTATCAATTATCATGAAAGTCGGGAACTTTGAGATTTTGCCAGCATGTCGTTCGAAGTCAGCCTTGAAACGGCTGTTTGCCATCATGTGATAGCCTTCAGGGTTATATAGCTTCAGGAAGTTCTTCCATTCCTCCCTTCCAGTCTGGTATTCAACGGCTATGTAGATTTTCTTTATGCCGTTATCATGAAAAAAGGGTTTAAGGCTATCGATATATTGGAACTGGTACCGGCAAGGGAGACACCAGGTCCCCCACAGGTCAATAAAGACCGGTCCCCCGCCGACCAGGGAAAGTAATTGTTCAAACGTTTCGAGGGTATCTTTTTCATCAAGAATAACAATACCAGAAGGTAAAGGTCTGTTGTACTGATCCTCGTATTCCTTTGCCCTCGGAATAAGAAATTCCTCGATATACCTGTCAGCAAACTTGCTTTCAAGATGTGGTTTTGAAAGGTATTCCTTTCCCACCTTGAGGGAATTAGACCCGTAATCGAACATGTATGTCAGTGTTTTCAGCATCCTGTAGAAATCATTTGCCTTGTTGTTCAGATAGTTTTCGGAATAGGTCAACTGGATCTCTGAAGCCTTTCCCTTTCGCGATCCGGGGATGTATTCACCGGTTTCACTATCGGCAATGTACAAGAGGTAAAGATCAACGTACCTGTCAAAGCAATAATGAGTCTCGATCTTCAGTTCCTTGTTAACGGGATACCTCCTGAAAACCTCGGAGTATATTTTCTTCAGCCGCGGGTAAATTGTCGTATCGGAGGTTTTGAATTTACCCTGGGGCCACGAGTAGTAAATTGTCGCCACGAGCCTGTAGGCATTCGTGTACTCGATATTGAGCCTGGCGATATCATAAAAGGTCTTGTTGATCTCGCCGGCCTTCAATAACCCATCGAAATACGATAACTGGTTTTTGATCCTCCGGTCGAGAATTAGAAGAAGGCTGTCTGGTTGAAGCAGGTTCCAATCCTCGTGATAAAGGGATCCCGAAGTACCGTTATCTATAAGGTTGAAATACTGCTGACCCAGATCAGTCTTGTAATAAGAATTAAAATCATTTTTCCTTATCGGGACTTGATATATATCAGGGGAATAATGGGTTTTCCAGTCATCATGATTCATTCCTTTGGAAATGAAAGAGTAGTGGCTTCAGGCTCCAGGATTAACCTGCACGAATGCCAGGTATTATCCTGAATATATGTCATGCTGAAGAAGGCAGTCCGGGGAAAGGTCTCCCTGATAACGAAGCGGCCCAGGCTGTCGGGAAAGACGCGGGTGTTCATTCCTCCTCCAAAATAATCGTTCAGGCTATAAGCAACCCCCTCGTGCCCCTTGTATCCAAGGATCCTTCCCTCGATTATCACTTCCCGTGGCTGGGAGAATCCATTGGCGAACAGAAACTGGAAAACAGTAAGCACCAATAGTTTCTTCATATAATAAGATTTCGAGATAATACAAGATACAAATAACCTGCAAACAGTTAATTAAATTAACAAAAGCCGGGGAAGGAATCACTCCATTTTGCAGGTTAAATTCCGGTCCCCGGCTTTGGCATCAAGACGATAATGCTATATCATCTTTTCATGAGCTAATCCTTCACGCAACGGACTGCAAAACCGTCTCTCTTGTCAAAGACAGTTCTCTCTATCTTAAGGTTACTGTCATTAATTTGCCGGTACCAGGCCGCGGTGGTGCTATTTTCTGTAGAAGTATAAATACAGGAAGATCCATTAATATTCATGAAGGCACCTTCAAAATAACGATGACCATTAGGAACAGCATTAAAGCCGCTTGTCCGAAAACGGCATTGGATTTCAATGCCCCGGTATTCCACAGATCTGGAACGCCCGCCAGTTTACTCGCCTCGTTTATACCCCGGAAGCCAATGGCATCAGCCTCAGACTCACTCATTCCAAGCGATTTCTCGAGTATCTTGAAATCATTATCGCTGGCAACATGCCATCCGGCCGGGCAGAGTTTATTAGTGCCAACGGCGTACCAGTTATAGAGTGCTCCATAATTGACGGCATACTGGGCCTGGTTATTATTATACCAGCAATAACCCGGCGTTGAAAGGTTATTCCACGCGGTGTTGGCAGTAACGAGGGGAATGGCCTGACCGTCATTAAGCTTCGTTGTTCTGAGGTTCTCGCTGAACCAGGTCTGCTGCCCTATGGTAACGGTCTTGTACACGTTGCCATCAACATCAACAGCAACAAGTCCGGACAATGTCATGAAGCTCATTTCATCGCCATACGATGTACCCTTGCTATTTGTGGCATAGGCTCTGTAATAATAAGTCGTGTTAGGTTTAAGATCCTTTACGGCTGTTGAAAAAGCGCCTGAACCATCCCCGGCTTTATATTTTATTCCGGTATTGGCAGGGTCAACCAGGCTTCCAAGGTAAATTCCTCTTTCCGTCACGAGCGAGCCACCATCATCAGTCACGTTTCCGCCAAGCAGGGCAGAAACGGAGGTAAATTCCGCGACGTTTGAAGTAACTGTTGGCTTCAGCACTGGCTGTGACCTTTGTTTATGGTAAAGCAGACCTTCAGCTTTGAAGATCTCGTTAATCGAATAGTCGAGCTCGAGCTTGTCGAAGATCTCTATCCTTGCCCCTGCTCCAAGCGATATCCCTCCATAAATATCAAAACTTGGATTAGGTAACAGTTTTGCGGCGAACCGGCCATAAAGCTTCATGTTCACGTAAGGCCCACCCACACCGTACACTTTCATCTCGAATTCGGGTTTGAGATAGGCTGTCACGTTCGCGTTTACGTACAGCTGCGGCAGGTAATAATGGAAGGTTGTGTCGAAGGTATGGTAAGGAGCCCAGCCTTTCGATTTAATGTATTGAATACCCCCGCTCACTGAAAGACCTTGCGATATACCTGTTGTTATCGTTGCTGTCAGCTCTCCCTCGACGCCTACATGTATTTTCATAACAGGATTTAAAACAACCGGGATCCCTCCCATGTACACGTAAATAGGGCTGAATCTCACGGTCGCCAGTACAATATCGAGGTTATTTGGCAGGGCGGCCGTCATGCTGGCAACCAGGTTAAGATTAAGGCTCTCGGAAGCGGCTACCCCGAACTTCACTTCTTTCAATCCCTGAAGAAAACCAATCTTGATCTTCGCCACCAGCCTCCAGTTAAAACTGAAATCCCCCTCCAGTTTTATCTGGTCATTAATTGTTCCCGGGTTATGATCGGAATCGAAGATAACGGAATTGATGTCCCACGAAAAGTTCAGGTCATCAGGTCCTTTCAGGTTCTCGCTTTTGAATTTCAAACCTGGCACATGATATTCGATACTCTTGACCTGGGAGGCATAGAGAGGCTGGTCCAGTTCAACATCCCCTTGTTCGATGGCATCCACAAGGCTTGCAAACTCGGTGCTTACCTCTATCTGTGATCCAACCGTTTTCACGCCTGTAACTTTTCGCAGCATACCATCACCGGCGGTGGATACAAGAATATCCCCGGTTTTGATGTCCATTTTCGAACTGATGTCGTCGGAGAAGGTAAGCGTGTAGGTCGATGAATCAATCGAAACAAAATTCTCATCCCATGTTTCCGTGGGAATCAGGCTTACATTGTCGGCTATAACAACCTCGTCAGGGGCAGGTTCATTCTTTTCCTTCTTGCAGGAAACAATCAGGCATACTGTAATAATCAACAGTACACACGATAATAGCACTTTTCGCAGCATACTTTTAAGTTTTGATTAATTAATATCTCTAACATGAAAATCAATCGATAATAACTGATCAACTCGTTACAGGAATAATACGGTTCATGACGGGAAGCAGGTGCGAATACAGGCATCCTGGCCCCGGGCATCCACGATTAAGTAACTGAGAAGCAGAGCTATGTCAGTATTGCAGCACAACAATCGCGAGAGGATAGCAAGACAGGATTTTAGCCAGTCGCGATTAATAGGAGAGCCCACGAACAACCGGGAAGCCGTACCACCAGATCACACCTCCCGGCAAGCCTATTGGTTTGATATATAAAGGTATGAGAAAATTCTAAATAAATCGCGCAAATTTTTCTTTAGAAAATCACGATTTACTAATGAATCACAACGAATTTGCCTAACGAAACATGAACAAAAGGGGATTCCCAATCCTGCAATCAGAGAATAATGAGTATCGGGAAATATTAAAAAAGTATTTCTTGTTAATCGGGCTGGAGATTCCTCACTTCGTTCGGAATGACAGGTTCCCCGGTGTGGATGTGGAAGAAGCGGCGATTTGCACCGGCAAAGTAAAATCAGATGATGAACTTATGCAAATCGCCGCTTCTTCACTGTGCCTCCTTGCTTAATCCATGTCATACCGGGCTTCAGCGAGGAATCTTAAAACACGTACAGGATGTTAATCAAGATTGCCGAAACCTGTTTAAAAGTTTAACAGAAAAGTTGGGCAGTGATTCCCGGGACAGGTTATTACTTGCATGTCACACACGCCAGTCTATCTCTGACCCTTGTATTTCTCGTCGTAATCAACTATCCATTCAATGCCGTATTTGTCCCTGAACATGCCAAAATACGAGCCCCATGGACTGCTGGCAATGGGAACTTCCACCTTTCCGCCGGCTGAAAGACCGTTGAATAATCTATCGGCCTCTTCCCTGCTCTCCGCGCTGATGGAGATCTTGCTCCTGTTTTCCTGCACGTTCACCGTCCCGAACATTTCGGGGACATCACTTCCCATCAATATGTTTACCGCGCCTACTGGCAGGGCAATATGCATTATCTTGTTCTTTTCCTTTTCAGGGACAGGGAAGGTGGCGTCTGCCATATCTTTGAACCGGGTTATCCTGGCGAACTCCCCGCCAAAGACTGATTTATAAAAAGTGAAAGCCTCTTCAGCGTTTCCATTAAAATGTATATAAGGATTTATAAGAGCCATCTTTTCTCTATTTAAAATATTCTTCAATAATTATTTTTGTCTGATTCCCCATTACCTCCCAGGCATTTGGCCTGCTCAGGAGCTCATCCAGATTTTCTGGCACGATCTGCCATCTCAATCCATACTTATCAACGCACCACCCGCACTGCGATTCCTTGCCCTCGCTGGTGAAATAATCCCAGTACTTGTCAATCTCGGCCTGCCCGTCACAATTCAGGATTATCGAAAAAGAGTCATTCAACTTGTGATGCTCGACAGAGGTTGTCATTATCAGATACGGGTTCCCGAACAGCTTCACATAACACATTTCCGTGTAACCGGAAGGAGTATCACCAAGCGGAATGGTTTCTCCCGCCTCGAACTGTTTATCAAAGATCCGTGAATAATAGTCTGTCACGCTCTTTACCCTGCCATCGCTGGTATGATACCAGAGTGATGGTGTTATCTTGTTTTGTTTCATGGTTCAGGTATCAGTTATTTTCCGTGTAGGTCTTGAAGTTATCAAGAATGGCCTGCCAACCGTTCTTCTGAAGTTCAACCGGGTTCTCGGTCTCGGGATCGAAAGCCACGACAACTTCAGTATATCCCTTCACGCTTTTAAGGCTTACATTGGCTGTTCTTCCCCCGAACTCGTAGGTGAATTCTTTCCCCGGGGTTATTCGTGAATAGACGGCTTCAAAGTCGAATCCAAAACTCCCGTCCCTTGCTTCCATGCGGGCCTTGTAGGTACCACCCACCCTCATGTCGTTTTCAGCACTCGGGCAATGCCACGAGGGATCGGCAAAATTCCAGTTAACAATGTGCTTCGGGTTTGTATAGTAGTCCCAGACCTTTGCACTATCCGCTTTTACTGTCGCGGCAACAACGATTTTATTTCCCATTTTTTCAATCTTAAATACTTACAGAATAGCTCTGTATGCTATAAACACGCGTGCGACAAATTAGTTCACCATTTAATGATTTCTAACATTGTTACTCCGCCCCGAAACCATGGTCACCTTAAAACAAAAAGCCCGTCTTCTTGACGAGGACAGGCTTTCATCTGGCGGATTAAATTAACGAACTCGCTTTGCTGCAAGCCCGTTTTACTAGTTTCATTTCCCTAGGCAATACACGGTTCCGTTAGTGCTCGTGAATATTAAAAAATCCTTCACCAGCAGTGGAGTCGAGAACACGCCTCCCAGTTCACATTCGACCTCGAGGAACTGGATATTCGATTTGATTATTGAATAAATATCGTCGCGGTAGCTATCGTCGGGTTTGAAATATTTTGACTTGTTTCGTTTGTAGGAGTCCGTTTCAAAGCTCCATTGTTTTTCCCCGGTCTTCATGCTTATCGCGTGGAGCTTGCCATTAGTTGTGCCGATATAGAGATTTTTTTCCGAATAGGCATTGTTCCCGAACACGAGGAATTCCATCTTTTTGTTCCAGAATTCATTACCCGTTGCCGGATCAGAGGCGATAAGTACACGCTCGTCAGCCGACCCCGTGTATAATACCGAATCGTGGATGTTGTTATTCAATCCCCATCCGGCTTTGAAAGCCTTGTTCCAGTGACAGTACCCTTTTTCCTGGTCAAGGGCATACACGTTATAGTCCCTCGCGCCTATGAAGACGAGATTTTTAAATACCGCGGGAGAGCCCTGGACTTCTCCTGCCGGGAAGTAGCGATGGCCGACTGTTTTGAATTTCCATACCAGTCCGCCGGTTTTCAGATCGAGAGCGTAAACGAAACCATCGAACGATCCGAAGAATATCTTCCCGTTAGAAACTGCAGGTGTTGAATGGACAATGTTCCCGGTCCTGAACGACCAGATCAGCCTTCCATTTTCAGGATTGATAGCGTAGAGATTATTATCGCCTGAACCGAAATATAACACGCCGTCGTACAGAACAGGCGACGAGTTGAAGTAGTCAGCGAAGTCATATCTTTTTTCCCGTTCGGTACTGTATTTCCATAACAGGGTCCCGTTGTTTTTATCAAGCATGTAGAATGACCCGTCGCCCCCGTTGAAGAAAACTCTGTTTCCAGTAACAAGAGCCGTTGAACGGATCTCGCCCCTGGTGTGAAATCTCCATTTTTCTTTCCCGGATGATAAACCCACTGCATGAAAGACGCTGTCGCACCCGCCAAAGAAAACCAGATCCCCATCCGTTACCGGTGATGAGAAGACCGGGGAGTTTGTTTCAAAGGTCCATTTTATTTCCGGCACTTCTTTGAAATCGGTCAGGTCAGGTTCCAGGGTTGGTGGAACTATCTGCCCCCTTGCTTCGTGGAAGACGAACATCGCCAGCAGTATAAGAATACTTTTAAAAACCATTTTACACTTTTTAGTTTAACCTGATCATCTTTTTAAAAAACAATCCTGTGCTGGTTGTTGTTTAGCCGGCAGGTTCCGGGCAAATGCCTTTCAACTCATCTTCCGAAAGAACCCTGTCAAACACGGCCAGTCCCCCTATCAGGCCCTTGAAGAAATTACCCATCCCCGACTTTAGCAGTACGGCACCCACGGTAAAATCAGAGCCATTGTTCCCCATGCCGTCGGGGAAGTAATAAGGATTCTTGCTGCATACCAGTCCCTGGCGATAGCCGGCAAACCCGCCGGTGTTACTTATCAGCTCAGGTTCACGGGCTTCAAATACCCCGTTCAGGTACGATCTTATATATTTGCCGTCGTATGTGAAAGCCACGGTGCACCATTCATTTTCCGGGACTTTCTGCCTGCTTGCCGAGTAGTCTATTGAATAGGGGAAAGGAGGTGTCGGCTTCCCGGTTTTTGATACATGCCCGCATACCTGATCCTTCCCGTTATAATGAGGCAATGAAACAAACAGGCCGTATTGTCTTTTACCACCATCCTGGTATTCATTCCACATCCCTCCCACGAACCCTGTCTGTTCACCTGTCCATTTTATCCAGGCCACGACTGTTACCTCAGCTTTTTCACCATGAATGTTCAGCTGGCCGGTGGCGCGATGGTCAAGCGACAAATAAGCAATACCATCGAGTGCAATCGAGTATCCCGAGAGGGGACCTTCATTGACCCTTGTTACATTCCCATTTGTCTCTTTTAACGGGAATTCTCCCTTGCCAGTGGCTTTTCTTTCCTCTCCCGGTTTTTCACTGAACGTCCATAAAGAGACCAGCCCGTCTATTGAAGCTATTTTTCCCGCGAGTGTATTGGGTTTTAACAGGCTGGACTGTCCCTGTAACAACAGAACCGGGGCAGTGAATAACACCTGCAGAAGGAAAAGCTTTATTGAAATACATTTAAACATGCAAGATTTTTTCAAATATATTAAAA
The DNA here is from genome assembly GCA_046329885.1 of Bacteroidales bacterium. Taxonomy (GTDB): domain Bacteria; phylum Bacteroidota; class Bacteroidia; order Bacteroidales; family VadinHA17; genus LD21. The sequence continues at coordinate 57,110 of JAXLTU010000009.1, read as the reverse complement.
TCACCAGTCTTATCTCCTTGTGGCATTTATGGCTAGACAAACATGGTGCTTTGATCTTCGTGCCAATCGGATGGTCATTGGATGGTGATGTTATGTTAGCAATGAGATTACTGATCTGTAAGGTTTTAACCCGCGACAAAAGGCAGGTGTTACAAGTTTCAGAACAGGCTTAGTTAAACTTCACGGGTTTAATGAATTCCCGGCCAGGTTGAAAAGGGATTAACCCGTCATGCCGTAATTTCTTCGAAAACTCTGCAGGGTGTTTCGCCATTAATGGTTAAATCCGGGGTAAAGCTTCCCTGAAATTCTTTTCATTGACATCACAAGCCGAAAGCACTGTAGCCGGGTAAACTGAAATCAGAATATCAGAACCGCAGGCTGTAGCTGAACGAGGGGATGATCGGGAAGTAGCTCTGCTGTTTCAGGACAGTTTTTGTTGCTTCGGGTATTACCTGACCCAGCTGGTCGAACTGGTATGATGAAGAAAGGAAATAGTAATACGGGTTCTGGCGGTTATAAAGATTATAAATACTGATGTTCCAGGTCCTCTCGCCGCGCTTCACCTTCTTGTAAAAATTGACTCCTATATCGAGCTTGTGATAAGCACGCATCCTGTACGAATTCAGATCATTATAGGCCTGACCATAATTTAAATAGTTGCTTTCATTAACCTGCTCATTGATCACCTCGGGCATCATTTTATATTTTCCATACGCCAGGGTAAATGGATTGCCTGTCCCGTAGACCCAGGTCGCGGAAAACTGAATATTCTTCCTGATTCTCTGCTGATACACGATGCTGATGTCGTGGGTCCTGTCGTACTTGAAAGGATATGGTTTTCCATTATTTTTATTCTCAAACTGGCGGGTTGTTTTAGAGTATGTATATGCTATCCAGCCTGTTGCCGAGCCTCTTGTTTTTTGAAGAAGAAATTCCAAACCATAAGACTTTCCCTTTCCATTGGTCTCAACCTGTGACTGCCAGTCGGAGGCAGACGACAGGATGGCAACACCATCCTTGTATGTTATCAGGTTATTCATCGTCTTGTAGTAGGCTTCCAGGCTTATCTCGTACATCCCGTTTCCCGTTGTTTTTTCAAGACCGATGGCGTATTGGTTCGATAGCGAAGGCTCCACGACATCGGTTACAGGAACCCAGATATCGTTCTGCATGTTTGGACCCGATCCGGTAAGCAGGTGGATGTATTGATTCATCGAAGAGTAAGAAGCTTTCACGAGAGTATTTTCTGCTATCATGTATGTTGCGAGGAATCGCGGTTCAAACGAGAAATAATCCTTGCCCGGTATGCGGTAATTTGTGACCCTGAAACCGATGTTGGTGTATAACCTCGGTCCGATTGAAATCTCATTCTCGAGATAAACCGCGTTCTCGAGACCGTTCTGCTTCCTGCTTCCAAAACTGGTATCAACAGCCGCGCTGCTTTCGACGGATTTATACGTGGTGGTATTGGGATTGAAATGATGGAAGATTGAAGTGCCTCCAAATTTCATTCTGTAATTCTGACTGATATAATAATCAAAATCAACTTTCAATGACAGGTCGACGATACCCGACCAGTAAGCCGTTGAAGTCTTTTCCCTGGTGTTCCCGACGGTAAAAGTGTTCGAGAAGTCATTCGCCAGACGGTACCTTGTAGAGTAAAGGGTAAGATTGGAAAAGAGTTTTTCCCCGTAAAGATGATTCCACCTGAAGGACCCTAGTATATTTCCCCATTCAAGGATCAGCTTGTTCAGGTCGGTCTGGCTTCTTTGCCTTGATAAAATCTTATCCCCGCCTGAATAAAAGCTAAGGTAGAGCCTGTCTTTGGGAGAGATAATATGATTGACCTTCGCGTTCAGATCATAAAAATTGTAACCGATAGATGTGCCATTTATTGAAGTAGCCTTTGTCAATGGCCGTGTTATGAGATCGTACATGAACCGCCGTAAAGAAATCATGTAAGAGGTGGTATCCTTCCTGATTGGTCCCTCTATCATGATCTTAGATGCAAGCATGCCGATCATGGCGTTTCCATGGAACTCTTTCAAGTTTCCCTCTTTCATTTTAATATCGACGACTGACGACAGCCTGCTCCCGTAATGAGCAGGGAACCCTCCTTTTACTAGCTTGATGCTGTTTATGGCGTCGGAGTTAAAGGTTGAAACAAAACCGCCCAGGTGGTTGACATAGTAAACCGGCACGTCGTCGATTACCATCAGGTTTTGATCAGGACTCCCGCCCCTGACATATAGCCCGCTTGATGCCTCGTTACCTGACTGGATCCCCGGCATCAGCTGCAGCGATTTCAGTATGTCCGTCTCTCCTCCAAGAGATGGCATCGCCATGACTTTCGAAATTGGCAGGGTGACAACACTCATCTCCCTTCTTTTTTCACGGGTAGCTGTTCTTTCAGCGCTTACAATCACCTCATCAAGAATATTGGTGTTCATCAACGCGAAATCAACAGACGTGTTCGCGCCGGGTATCACGAGGACTGACGAGGGTGAAAAGCCGACAAAAGAGGCCTGTATTCTGACTGAATCGTCCGACCTGTTGAGGCTGAGGATATAATAGCCATAGCTGTTGGAAGTCGCGTGATAAAGAAGGTCGGCAGTGGTAATAGTAGCCCCGGCAATTATTTCTCCCGATGCTGCATCTTTGACATAACCGCTGACGGTTATCTTCTGGGAATACCCGTCAGCATAAAATGCAACAAGAGAAAGCAATATCAGGAACTTCTTAATCATTTGCCGGAAATGGTGATAATCCTTTCATCAGTCGAATAGGCGGCAAAAATCCCGAAACCACCCGTAATATTTGAATAGAGGTTTACCGGTTCACCCATCCCGCCAAAAATGTCATTTTCGAGGCTGAACAGGTAAACGACCTGTCTTTCCTTGTATTTGTAGTATGCTTCCGAGACCGATCTGAATATGATCCGGAGATTATAATCGTCGTAAGCCTGCGTGGCGAAATAAATTTTAACCTGGCAGTGTTTGCCATCAAACATCTTATCATTGAAAATCAGAGTTTTTGGATTATAATCAAGAAGCCCGGTTGAGGCTATTATAGGGTCAGAGTTTTTCTTAAACCAAATTGATGTATAATTATTATCGATGATATATTTTGCAGACAATTGTACTTCATAAAAGGAAGGCCCTGTAGAATCCTGGAAATCAAGCTTTAGTTCATTAATTATAAATCCATCCTCGTCAATTAATACTGAATCAGTGCAAATACAGTTTTGAAGAATCGTTTCTTCAGGGATGATATCCTCACAGAAAACAGAATCCATATCAGGAACGTGAACAATCAGAGAATAGTTCTTCCTTCTTTCGGCCAGAACGTGAGAATAATAATATCCGTTATCCGGATAAAGAGTGTCGGTTTTTACATTATTAATTAATAAAATGATAGTTGCGTTGTTACATTCCGGGATTATATTATCGAGTACTCCAATGCTCTTCGACAGATGGACTTTTATCGGATTGCCATCTGTAAAAAAGCTATTGACAACAACTTTTGAATTAGCCGGCGGAAGGTCTATTTCAATAACCTTTCTGCACGACTGAAAAGAGGTGAGTACAGCAAAAAGCGCGAGGGCGTTAAGAAAGGGACGCATTAAAAATTGTAGTTGACTTTATAGGAAAGCATCGTATGACCGGTAAAAAAGATTTCATAGTATAGATCGAAGCTGACTCTTCTGCTTTTCGAGTATAAAGTTACACCGGGTGCAGCGTAGCATCCGAATTCGTCATTCGTATATGGAGCCGGGTCACCAGAAGTCCACACTTCCTTGTAGGCGTGCGCGAAGTAAGGAGATACTTCAGCGAAGACCTGGAGTCTTTTATCTGAAAAAATGGAGTATCTTTCAGTAAGACCGATGCTATAAACAAAGTAGTTAAATTTATCTGACTCTTTCCGATATGACGGATTCGTAAGAATAGGAAATTTGAAGACAACTTCCAATCCCGTTGTGAAATTTTTGGTAATTCTATACCCATAACGTAAGGAAGAAACAGTCTCAATAAGACCAAAACCTCCATTACTCAACAATCGTTTATTAATAATTGGATTAAACTGAATACCGACCTGGTTCTTCAGGAAGGATTGATCACTGGCATCCTGCGGGAATACCCTGACAAGGGATAATAAGAAGACAAAGCCTGAAATAAGTTTAGTTTTGCTCATGCCTGGAATATTTAAAAAAACGCTCAGGTTATAAACGTAACATGAGCTCTGTTTATTAGGAGAATCCCGAAAAGAAACGCTCCGTAACGTTATCTTTCAGAAGCTTTAGTTTTGCCGTGCAGGTTGCGTAGGCGGGCAGGCTTTGATTCCGCTAAAACCTGAGCGTTAATCCCAGGCCATTAACCGGGGTATATTTATCCGGACCATTTATCTCTACCAGGGAGATCTGAAGGCTCTTCTGTGCTTTGTGATATTTCATCGAACCGATGCTGAAGACCGGTATTCCAATGCAGACAAGGGAAACTCCCGTGATGACCAGGCATAGCCCGATAACCCCTCCCATTGTTGAATAGGTATCATTATTCACTTTCCCCGGGGTATCGGGATAATGCCTGAATAAACCGTTTGTTGCCATCACGCTTCCTCCTATGGCGGCAACACCACCTGTAACAGTCATGACCAGGCCGACGTTCCTTGTCCTTTTTGCCATATCGAGATCGAGGTTCAGCTGCTCCTGTTGAACAGTAGATTTTACCTGGGCGTCGACGGGCACTAGTAAACCTGCAAGCAAGAATAACAAGAGAGTCTTTTTCATTACCGGCGTTTTTTGCAATTTCAACGAGGAACGAGGTTTCACTATCTGTAACGAAACAGGATCTTGAACTGTAATTTGATGCCACCCGGACTGAGAACGGGCTGTAAATTCAAAATTACACCATAATAACGACTAATGTGGTTTCAACCAGGATAATTATCACCAGGGGTACCTGGTTGAGTTATCTCACACCTTGGCGAACAGTATCATGTAATTATGCCCGGTTTCCTTGGCGCATTTCGGGCAATAGGCATAATGGACGTAATAGTCGAGTGCAACCTGCCCTTTCTCTTTCAGGTAACTGTTCATTTCGTTCATGAAGCGGGGTATGCTGTTATACGGCCCGTCGAATACCCTCGCGACAAACGATCCCGTGATCTTCGAGACATTTGCACCCTCTATCTCTTTTGTCACGGCATAGTAGATTTCCGATTTAAAAGCCGAGGGGTCCCTGAAAAGGATCAGCGCCTCGCTCTTGTCAGGAATAGATGTCCCGGTCTCCAGGGCGAGGTTATGCATCTTCATCACCTTTTTCCCAATGGCGGGTGGAAAGGGAATATGAAAGAAAGTGGTAATCGATTCTTTAAGGAAAATCCTGTTCTCCCAGTTAATTGTTTTCCCGTCCCATTTTTCTACCTCGAAGGTAGGACAGCAATCCTGGTTTCGTGTTGCCATTGGCTATGGATTTTTGATAGTAAAAAAATCTCCTTGTTTGTCCCGTTGTAAGTTATCTCAAATGAAGAAAGTTTTCCCCCGTCCTTTATCTCGAAAACATTGAATGTTAAAGATCTTGAATCGCCGATCACCCCGATGGGCTGGCCGGGATAAACCTTCTGGTTCATCTGAACTAGTTTTATTCCGGGATCGAGGCCGGTATAAACTGCGATAGTCCCATCATCGTGTCTGATCTCCAGGCTGAAGGTCATGATCCTGTCTGTTTCGACCTGGTTATCCGGAAGTGCTGTAACCAGTCCCTTCCTGGCAGCGAAAACTGTATCACCCGGGTTCAACACGAACTGGTTTGAAATGATTGACTTTGTAGATTCATTTGTCTTCAGGGCCAGTTCAACGATCCTGCCTCGTCCAATTGGTACCAGGTAGGGACCATATCTTTCATCTCCCGTATTTGAATATGCCATGTAATACTTCGTTTTATATGATAATTCCGGCGCGACGTTCCTGTTCATTATCCTGAAAGTGTAGAGTCTCGTGTTTCCAGGTTGAACAACCGTCTTCTCATTGAAAACAACCGGACTAAGATTGCTGAACTGGTTAAACTCTATTTCCAGGGTATAGGGGAAGAATGAACTGTTTATGACATTAAAATATACATTGCCGGTATCGTATTTAACATCAAATTTGATTGGACTTTTAACCCTTGAACTGAAAACAGTTACCTGGTCCATGCTTGCCACCTGCGCGAATGATGAGGCCGTGATGAAGCTAAAAAGCAACCAGGTCAGGAATGGAGTTGGTTTTTTATAATTCATGCTGAATATATAATCTTTAGTTTGTATTGACGAAATCCTTGATCGTGGCTGTCCCATCGCCAGAATCCTGAATAAGAATAAAAAGAGACTGTATTTTGAATTTTTTTTGTTTCGGCAGGCTTCATCTGGTCTTTTTGAGTAGTGCTGTCAGTTTGCGCGGAAAATTTAAAGTTTGGAAGCTAAGTTACCATATGTTACCTGTATGTTGAAATGCAGGTTTTTAAAATCACATTTCGCGGCGCCGAGTTCTTTTATTTTGTCAAGTGAAATCGACTTTTTATCACCCATGAATGAGTTAATGATCCTGGTGCTTAAAACATAGAATTCCCATTGATTCGTATCTACAGGATTAAGGGTCGGTTTATCCTGATGCGACAAGAGTGCAAAAACGTATAAATCAGCTTGTCGTTTTGATTGGCTTTCGAAAATACCACTTACCGGATCCCAGGCTTTGGTCCTGGCTATACCGAATATTGGTCTGGAGTAATTCTTTTGTCGCCAGGATTGCAGGTAAGAAGATGATTTAACTTCGACTTTGATCTTGTCGTCGACCAGAAGATCAAAGCTATCCCAGCTGATACGTTCAGATTCTTCGATATTGCAGGCTAACGCGACCAGGTACTCGGCGAGTATTCCTCTCTCGGTATTTCCTACAAGATCGGAGTACGCCCATTGCCAAAAATCAAGAAGGGTTTTCGACTTGCCGCAATTGATAATCTGATCAGCTGGCGATTTTTTTGTGAACCTGATGTAGTCCAGATCCATGATTAGTTAACTATATCAACACTCTTTTCAGAAGAATCCCTTGTACATTGTCGGGACCGATCTGCATATTGTATCCAGTGCTCCGTTCTTTTGAAAAATCCTGACATCTTTCTCGGCGTCGAAGAGCCGGTATAGATGATAATCAGGAGCATTACTTTATCTTTAATATGAGTTGAATAATGCTTTATTGGGTTAAAACGCGAGTATTTCCTTTTACCAAATATTAGAACCTTAGTCCATTGATCATATTGCGCGTTGCAAAAAATCCAGCCATCAAGACAGTTTACTTCAATAACGATAATCCGGACTTGTTAATTTATTATAAACTCTACCTGGGAATAGTCGCCATTTTCTTTGTTTACTAAAGGTCAATGAATATTGTTTTTTTGGGTCCCATTTTTCTTTAGTTTAATAATTAAATCTCTTTCTGATCTAGTGCCTCTGCCTGTAGTAATGAACAGCCAAAATATTTCTCATTTTCTCTTTTTAATAAGAAAGCATTAAATCATGGGGTGAAAAGAATCAGAATGGTAATGAGTAACAAGGTGATAATGAATATAATTAATCCTTCCCCCAATAAAAGTCTGGAATTTATTCAAAAATTAAACAGCAGTATAAAATTGGAATGCATCAATTACTATTGGTTTCTATAGTATATTTTTTTTGAGCCACGTAATCTTATCGATGTCTTTTTGAGGAAAAATACAAATAACAAGACATTCAAAGACATTTTATAATCGGCAAAAATTTTCATAATAATCGTTGTTTACCATGAATGGATAAGTTTTTGTCCATTCCTACAGGCGCGGTTTAGCGGATGAAAACGTGGTCAATCGTGAAGGTAGCATAAGCATAAATGAAAATGTTCCTAACCGAAGTAATTCCTGTGGTTCAAAATAATGGCTTACATCTCGACATTATTAAAACAGCTCTGTATCAAATACATACAGCCTATTCTTAAGTGGAATTATCATATATTTTCCGTCAGTTGTTGTTAAGACCTTGCTATAATAATTGCCATCGTTATAAATTGGAATCGTTCTTAATGTACGAGCATTTCTGTAATCCAAAACATAAAAATAATCATCCCAGTAATCTAGGGCATAAATGATGTTATCATCACCTTGCCTGTATGAGAAGTTACCGGTCGGCCCCGGACAGAAATAGGATAAAATCCCATCTACCTCGAGGTTATCCGGATTATAGATGTACTGTTTATTATATTGACTTAGATATATCTTGTTTGTTTTCTGATTTACCGATAGTCCTCCAAATCTCTGCCACTCATCAATGGGAGGTTTAAGAATGCTCATTTCACGACTGTTCCCGTCAATCACCTTTAATACACAGGCAGTTTCGGTCAGGTAAATTTTGCTATAATCAAAATTACTGTAAAGAGAATGACCCGTGTTAGTTTCTAGCGACCAGTTTGTTGGATGGTAGATGCTATCACCCTGTGAACTATCAATGGCGTCATAATTGCCCCCGCTGGATCCATTAGAAGAAAACAAGATAATTCCGAATCCGGAATTAGTAAACATAACATCCCCGGGGTATATTGCCGGGTACTGAGGATGATCATCAGGATGTGGTTGAAATGACATTGTCTTGATAACTCTTTCCTGAGTAAAATCAAACACATACAGATTGGGATCTGGCGGATAATAATTGTACCTACCCGGAATAATATAAAACCTGCTATTGTAAGGATTAAACCTTATCCTCAATGGGGGGAAACTCAAACTATACTTCTTTTCTATTTCCAGGTTTGTAAGGGAAACTTTAACTAATTCATCATTTTCCTGCAATGCAAGCCAGATTTCATTATTGTCAGGGCTAATATAACAATCATTAATCTTTCCTTTTAGATCGATCCTTTTTGTAAAATGGACTACTTTAAAGGTTCCGGTACAAGTCTCTCCATTTTTCATATCAACAACAGCATATTCAAATGTATCCTCTCTTGTTAGTTTTCCGGTGCACTGGAACTTAAAGCCGTTTGAATTGCTAAAGCTTCTGATTGCGCCTTCATCTCTGTAAAAAGATAACCCATTTGAAATCATTCTTACACCCAAGGCTTTAACCTTCCTGTTGAATAATACAAACACAGTATCTGATAAATCGGCTTTACCGTCCGAGCCTGTGTAAGCTAAAAGATTTAAACCGAAATCCTGGGTTATTCGTATGGTTCTAAAAAGACCACCCGCATTAATGACGATTGTTCCATTACGGACGGTATTCCCTTCATTTTGTGCAATACTTATTCTTAACAGATTATCTCTGTTGCCCGATTGAATGTTGGTGGAGATCCAGTTACATGTATTTGTAATTACCCAGGAGGTATTTGAAAGTATATTGCAAGTAAAAACGGAAACGCCTGAAGAACAGCTAATTATTGAATCCGAAATCGTTAGAATAGGGATGCCTACTTTAAGTACAAAATCTTTCTTAACAGTATCATTTTGAACCAGTGTTACTATTTCACTTAATGAAATGTAAGACTCTTTTTTTAAATCCAGCGTATATGTTGAAACCGGGGAATTCATAAAATAGTATTGACCCAGATTATTAGTTTTTGAATACCTGGTATATGAAGGTGATGTAATTAGAACCTCTGCTCCCTCAATTGGTTTGTCGAATTCATCAATTACAATACCGGTAAGGCAACCTGTTTTTTCATCTTCTCCCTTGTTACAGCCTATTAAACAAATCAAAATGAGTGCGCAAAATAGTAACAGCCTCATAACTATAATATTACATACTTGAGAGTCATGTTTCACTTGTTGTTAGCATTGAGGGTTTCCCGAAACTCAATTAAATCCTTTACGGGATATCTTCCCTCTATTCTCAAATAATTTTACTCTAAACTACCATATCTATTTCCCAAACAACAATTTTACCCGTATGAACCGTTTACTTTCTTGTTACCTGACCTTGGTCCACTTGTCTTTCATTAAAAGGTCTCTATCACATCTATTTTGACTGTGTGAATTTAACTGGTCGTCGATTTTTTGTACGCAGTACCTGTCCATTTCCTAGCTCAATCCTCCTTGGGTTAATTAAAAAATTGTCAACCATTTTCAGGACGGGATACTCTGGTATAGCAGTCATAAGGTTGACAGGTCTCTGACCTCTGGTGATGCTAAAGCAAGCGTAAGTGGTTAAATGGAAGGCCTTGCTTTGGTTTGACCCTTATGGCATATGCGAGCCGTTTTTTGAGACTGTCAGGTTATGGGTTACCTAGGACTCCTGGTTCTTATTGCCGGTCAGTTAACTATTTAAAAAAATGTGTGGCATCGCCGTGAAGATTCAAAGTTTATTCCTCGTTACCCGGAGGTGTAAAATCAATATTAACCAGGTAAAAGTCGTTGTATATTTTGTAGACTTTGCATGATGAAGTATAAGTCACGAAACTTGGGTAGGTATAAGTATATCTGTAATGTATCAGGATATCATATAGAATTTCATTACCAAGTACCCATTTGTGAATTGTTGTCTGTTCGGTTCTCACGGGAATTTGAGTCGAACCTACCGGGGCGATATTGTATGAAATCGACCAGGAGTTAGTCGACAGCCATGTTCCGGTCCCGTTCTGAACGGCTGTAAGCTCAAAATATGGTTGTTCCCATGGATCTATATCCTCCGGTGCCGGACCGGAAAACGTGAGTCTGGTATTATTCTGGTAACTTACTCCCCATGAGGCAAACCATGTCCCTGATGCATAGTCGTATGTCATCAGCTCGTGGAAGTAATCATAACTTTTGCTCCCTGCCGAGCCATCTTTAGAGATGTAAGAGGTATCCGCCGTCAGAACTGCATCGGGAGGTAATGAATCAAGTTGTTCGGCCTTTTTGGTACAACTGCCAATAAGTAAAAAAGCAACAATAACAGAAAGAAATTTAATCGTTTTCATCTTGATAATTTTTTAAAGGGTTAACACAAATGACTTTATAGGGATGCCACACATTTCAATAATGGCTCTGGCGGGCTGAAAATATCAGATTTCGGGGAAAACAAACTACTAGGCTTTCAACAAAGCTGTTCGCGTGATGAAGGGAAAATCGAGGGGTATGTTGACCAACATAGATACAGTGGACCCAGTAGTAACCTTGTCTTGTTACACGAGGGGAAATGTTGATAATTGCTCCCTGAATAGAGGAAGGACGAAAACTAAATCTCTGTATCGGGATATAAATATTTACGCTGCCCTTCTTAACGACTTGTCTTAAATTTCTCCAGATCGTTTAGGTAGGATGGATTAGGATAGATCTCAATTGCCTTAGTCTGGAGCTCGATTGCCTTTTCCTTGTTTCCCATTTCGAAGTGGATCCAGGCCTCGGTAGAGTAAGTACCGGCGCGGAACGGGTTCAGTTCAATTGATTTCCGGGCCATCGCGAGGGCTTTTTCGTAATCCTTTTCCTTTTTGAAGGTACAGATAGCCCAGGCGTATTTGTTTAATATCTCCCAGCTGCCGGGATGTTTTTGAAATGCCGTTTCGCACGCTGCCAGACAGTTAGAAGTATCCTTTTTATTGATCAGATCACCGATAAGGTATTCATAGGCCTTTGGAGCAAACCTGCCACCCGGATCATTTTTTAAAAAATCTTTCATTTTCTCCAGGCTACCCTTCTGCAAAAAATCGCATTCAGCCATTTTATAGACGCATTCTGAATTAAACCCGGATTTATCAGCCGGATCGAGCTCTGTCACGCGGTTGTACCGGTAATATGCATCTTTTAGCTGGTTTCTGAAAAAAAACTTGTTAGCGAGGAGGTAATTGATCGTGACATCGGATGAGTCTTTAAGAAAGGCCTGGTAAACATTCACAAAAAGGTTATTGCCGGAGGCGACATCTTTCAGAAAGTTGAGGTAGGAATCCCGGTTACCGTCATAGCTCACGGTGCGGTCAATCTCATTACCCGACTTATCAAAAAAGACCACTGTACTTTGATATACCAGATGAAAATGGTTCCATAGCTTCCTGTAAATAGAATCGGCGGGAGAGACCTGGACAAGATAAAAGGCTGATGACAAAAGATCTTTCGTATTCTCATTTTCGAAGATGTCGCGTTTGAGCCTCATGCATGGACCGCACTCCGGGGCCCAGAATTCAAGTATCAGGGTTTTGTTTACCGCGTTTGCCTTTTCCGTTGCCTCTCCCAGGAAGAGCTTTACCTCTTTATCGCCGGGGGCTTGTTGAGAACATGCGGGTATTATCAGGATTATCGACAGGGCAAAAATTACCTTCTTCATGCTTCGAGACGTTCGGTTAACATCACAAAGACTGGCTGAATATCAGAAAGCTGCACGAGAAAAACTTATAAAATAAACGTGGGATGTTTGCTCTCACTAGCTACACTGCTTTCAATAATTTGATATTGTGTAACCGGACGATGACTGATGGAAGGTCTGGGATGAAGTGTGACTAGCCAATTAGTAATATTGACCTCTTTTTATCGAAACTTTGCTGGCAAGTGTAATATGCTGAGTCTTATTTATACGGATGTTAAACAGCTAATTACATCCGCCAATGAGTTAGCTGTTGGGAATATTTTGGAGTTGTCATGATGTATTAGAACTTTCTACTCTAACCGCCTGTCTCGCCGACTGGCAGGGACGGGCTGGAAGGCTCTTTACACAACCCTGAGAACTTAATTCAGAACGAAGTATTACTTTCTGTGTAATGTACTTGACAGCGAAGTGACGGGATGATTCTTTTATATCATGTTAACTTCTTTACCACAATGTGGACAAACATGTGTATTCATGTCTTTTTTTGTTTGACTAATCTTTCCGATGAAACCTGCACTTATTATGCCAGTTGGTAAGGCAATGAGCCCAATTCCTAAGATTGAGACTATTCCACTTATTATTTTGCCCAATGTTGTTATTGGGTAAAGATCTCCGTAGCCAACTGTGGTAAGAGTAGCAACTGCCCACCATAATGATGCAAACACATTTTGAAATTTATCTGGTTGTACTGAATTCTCAACACTATACATTAAAAATGAGGAAATAAGAAGTAAGATAAAGACTATGAAAAAGGTCATCCCAATCTCGGCTCTTTTTTCTTTTAAAACATCTCTAAATAATACCAGGGTTGAATTATATCTGTTAATTTTTAGAACTCTGAAAAACCTTATTAACCTAATGATTCTTAAGAATCTTAGGTCAACCTTAATAATAAAAGGAATATAGAAAGGAAGTATTGCCAACATATCAATAATACCAAAAGGAGAGAATATGAACTTAATTACTGATGCCTTTTTGCTTTTAGCCGGATGTGTAATATCAGATATATAAATTCTTAACATATATTCTATCGAGAAAATTATTACAGAAGTAATCTCAAAGATTTTCAACTCATATCGCAATTGGTCAGATAAGCCGGTAAGGGTATCTATGGCTATAGCGATTACATTTGATATAATCAGGATTATAATAAAGTAATCGAATAAGAGATTAACTTTGGATCCATGAGAACCTTTCTCGATCAAATGATAGATCTTTTGCTTCATAATATGTATTGTTTCCTTACTCCTTTAGAAATACACGTTCACCTTCAATAAGGGCAAAACCACGATTTACAGCCTTGATTATTCCTTGATTCATCGATGTTTCTACATTCCCTCCTATCCGATTAAAACCAAAAATTTTTGCGGACTCTTTAACGAGATCAGTCTTATTAAGGCTGATCATATTCTCTAGGATTTCGTGAATTGCATTTGAGACTTCCTCTGGTGAAATATCAATTGCATCACGCCTTTGAGATTCGAGTTCTGAGACACGATAATAAGAATAAGAATCTGGGATTTGATTTTCATACCAATAAAAACGTCGTCCGCCATCAGTATATTTAAGTCCTAGTTGTTTAAAAAGGGTACTAAAATAGGAGTCAATTCTTGATCCAAGTCTGCTAATTGACCATGAGTCCAAAATTCTACGACATAATAACTCCTTGCTGATGGGAGCTTCCTTTTCAAGAATTAACAAAATATCTACTCCAACTGTTGACTTAAATCTATCTGAACTAAGCAGATCAAATTGAGGAGAACGAATCTGAAGGGGTAGATTGCATATATTATATTGTTGTTTATACTTAGATTGAGATGAGGCATTAACACTTTTCTCAACTTTATTTGTAATCACAATTGGAATCTCTGTTTTTATCAGCGGAGATGGTATCACCTCAGGTTCTATTTTTGATGATGTTGGATCGTTGATTGCCTGAATAATCTCCTTTAATACTTTTTCCTGATCGTCCCACCAATCACATGACCAAACTTTATAGATATTCCATCCTAATAAGCCAAGTACTTCTGATTGAATTATCTCTCGATCTTTTGCGGTCTTAGAATCTCTATAATTGGGCCCATCACATAATATTCCCAGTAAATATTTTGAAGGGGTCTTAGGATTTATAATTCCTATATCAATTTTGAAACCAGAGCTTCCAATATTGGTTCGTACTTCGAATCCTTCCATTGTTAATCTACTAGAAAGACTTGCAATTAAACCTATATCGTGTGCTTTTTGATTTACTTTTGGCATTGTTAAAGAACTTTTACCCTTTTCGGCATACTCAAGAAATGCTTTTAATCCCGAGACACCTACAGAGGCCGTTCTGGTTATATCAATTTGCTCAGACTTAAGCGTAGAAAAAACTTTCATTTCATATCTTGCACGAGAGACTGCAACATTTAACCTACGCCATCCTCCTTCGCGATTTAATGGACCAAAGTTTAGATTTACTTTGTTGTCTTTGTCAGGCCCATAGCCGACAGAGAATAAAATAACGTCCCGTTCATCACCTTGGACATTCTCAAGGTTTTTAATAAAAATAGGCTCATTTGATTCAGTTGCTATTAATTCTAGATCGGGTCTTAACTTGAATGCTTCAGTTAGCATATCGTCAATAAGAATTTGCTGGACAGAGCTAAAAGTAACTACTCCTATACTCATTTTTGAAAGGGTAGGATCTGAAAGCCTTGTAATAATCTCTTCTACTACTGCTTTGGCTTCAAAACTGTTTTGCCTTGATTTACCACGATCATAATACCCTGGAATATGTATGAATTTGACTTTTGTCGTTAGATCGTCAGGCGAGGGAAAAGTCAAAAGGCTATTTTCATAAAATTGAGAATTACTGAATGTAATCAGACTTTCGTGTTTACTTCGATAATGCCAGAGTAAATGGATTGAAGGTAATGACAATGCAAGACCGTCATCGAGTATACTTTCCATATCCTCTTTTTCAATGTTTTCTTCATCAATATTGTTTGTCGAAAAGAAATTAGTTGGAGGCATTTGCTTTGGGTCACCAACAACAATAAGATTATTTCCTCTTGCTATTGCACTAACAGCTTCACTTGTGGGCATTTGAGATGCTTCATCGAAAATTATCAAGTCAAATTTAAAATTAGAAATATCAATATACTGTGCCACAGAAATTGGACTCATTAACATACAGGGGGAAATCCGAGTAATCAAAGTTGGAATGGTGTCAAAAAGCTTTCGAATACTCATACCTCTACCATTATTCCTGATATTTCGTTGTAAGATTCCAATTTCAGAACTCTGAGCTACTTCCAGTGCGAAAGATGGAACCTTTGATGCTAATTTTGCATATAATTCATCCCTGGTCAGTTTTTCAAATCTTTTATTGAACTGCCGAAACTTTCTGATCTTCTCGTCAAAAAGCTTACCATTGAAAGAAGAAAGTAGAATATCCTTATCAATTATAAAATCTGCAAAATTGCGATAAAGATTCTTTGTAAAATATTCTACAATATCCTGGCCCTGAATGGATCCATTCTCAAAATCTCTAACAAGCTGGTCCAATCCTTCCTTTCTAACGTTAAGTACAGTTTTATTCCACCCTGCCCAATCTCTTAAGGAATCGATTCTGCTTTTCCAGTTATTACAATGTTCAAGTAAATTCTCTAAGTGGATTTCTTTAATGATTTCAATCTGTTCAAAGTCAATAACAAGTAATTCATTTAGAATTCTTTCAATCTCAAAAACACTTTTAAAGCTCTCTTGAAGAATATGAAAAGTCTCTTTGTAAGCTGAATGAAAAGCTTTGTAACCTTCCAGTAAACAATTAGCTAGTGATTCTCTTATTTCCTTAGCCTTTATTGGATTTAGCGAAAATGCTAGTAATAAAGAATTTAGTTTTGATATAATGAGACAGGAATTCTCAATTTCCATCCAATCACCTTCTCCACCTTGCCATTTTAAGCCCAGAATAGGTGCTAAATAGCTAGTTTGGGCTTCTATCTGACTTTGTTCCTGCTGATATTCTATTATCTTATTTAAAATTGGCTCAATAGCGGATGTGCTTATTTTTCTATTAATTGACAGTGTTTTAAGGATCTTAATTATACTTCTTTGATGAAAAAACCTTGGAATAAGCCATTTTGTAAGTGATACTTTCCATTCAACTATTAAATTTTCTGCATCAATATTTAATATCCCCTTTGTAAATGATTCAAGTAAATCCTCTCTTAATTTGTTTCGATTTTTACCATGCTGGGCTATGCTGATTATTATTTTAATAGATTCATCTAAGTCCTTTAATATAAGTAGTGAGGATGGAACATCTGAGGATAATTCCAAAATTTTACAAATTTCATTCAGTGCTATAATTTGTGATCTTTGCTTAATTTCAATTTTTGTATTTAGCACTTTCTGGACTGCAATTGTATTGAGATTTAGCTCTTTTACAGCTGTATAGTATCTATCAATTTGGAGTTTAGCATCTGATTTAATTTGTGTCGAATATGAAGTAGTGCGAATTGCTCTTAATGGATGATTATGAGGTTCCCCGCACATAATTCCTGCAGCTTTCAACTCTTCGGCAAGTTCGGTCCAGATTCTTACCTTTTCTCTTGTAAGCGAATCGATAACACCTTTTTCAAATTTAATTTCAGTTGGGAATGCCCGAATAGAGGCATAACCTGAAAACGCTTCAAATAGAGAAAATCCAAAAGGATATTTTTTATGTAAAGAATCAACATAATGATTAAGCTCTTTTCTTATTTGGAATATTCGTTCAGCTTCAGTTAAAAAATCTTCTGGTGAAGTTTTACGAACGATTTCAGTTGTTCTTTTCAATTGTTCAAGAAGAACTGATTTCTTGGTTTTTTTGGAATGTAATTCCAGACAAAAAGGAGCGATACCTATTCCTTCTAGTTTTCGTTGAACGACCTCAAGTGCGGCCATTTTTTCAGCAACAAAAAGTACCTTCCTTCCTGAATACAGAGCATTGGCAATAATATTAGTAATTGTTTGAGATTTTCCTGTCCCCGGAGGTCCATGTAGAATGAAACTTTTATCTTGACTGGATGCGCTTATTGCATTTAATTGTGAAGAGTCAGCACTTATAGGTAGAATTAATTCTGAAGGATGATATTTCAAATCCAGATCTTCTGGCAAAATTTGATTTGATGTTACGTCCCATTGAGCCTTCCCTGAAATTAAACTTGTTACTATTTTATTTTCAGAAAGCTTATCAGCATTGTTGTGGATGTCGTTCCACATTATAAACTTATTAAATGAAAAGATACCCAGGATAGCTTGTTCCTCTATGTCCCATCGGTTCTGTCCCATAATAAATTGACGGAGAATATTAAAAGTTCTTTTAACATCAACACCGCTCTCATCTTTTGGTAAGGGATCAAGGCCGGTAATATTTATTTTAAAATCCTGCCTCAGCATTTCAACTAGTGTGATATTCATCAAAATATCTTCCTCTCTGCTTCTTATTACATATCCTTTAAGAGCAGATTTTCTTATTATATCAACAGGTATTAGTAAAAGAGGGGAAAACCTTGGCTGCTCACTTACAGGGGTCTCAAACCATTTCAAAAGACCTATACACAGATAAAGAGTGTTTGCACCATTTTCTTCCAATGAAAGCTTAGAGGACCGATAGAGGTTAGTAAGTCCATGAGAAAGTTCTGTTTCAGTAAGGTAAGTCCGTAAACGTTTTTGAGAAAGTTCATTTTTTACAAGATCAATTACCGGATCAGTCTGATTTAAAGTTTGATACACCCCTGCTATTCTAAATGGATTCTCCCAGTCAGAAGGTTTTGGTAATAGTTGAAATTCTTCTCCGGCAGAAAGCGAATCCTCAAGTAAATTTAGGCTGACTGAAATTAACTGAATTGTACTTTTGGTTATTCTGGTATTAAGCAAATTATTTCTGAGGCTCAGATCAAGAAGCTTACGTTCCCATAGCTGCTGCTTTGAAAATTCTTTTGGTTGATAATCAATTATAATATTATCTGGCAATATTTCTTCGGGTGATTCTGTGAATGTTATGGATTTTTGATCATCTGAGAATTCCCAACCCAAATCAGTTTTAATTCTTTGAGGAAGAGGTCTTATCCCAGCAAACCTCGATCTTTTTATATCAACGAAAAGAATAAAATCTTCGCTTTTCACTAGATGATAATTTCCCGCTTTAACTGCATCATCAAAAGTAATCGAGCTTCCACTATTCATACAAGTAGTCTCCACCAATAGTACTTCATTTATACCATCGGCGATTCTTTTCGTAAGTAAGGAGAAATCATCATTTATACTATCTGGGAACGTATCATCAATGAGCCAGGCTCCAGCAAAAGCGTGTCCTTTGATAACAATAAATAATGGATTGATTCCAATTGCTTCAATACAAGAGGAGTATAATAAGGATAAGTCAAGACATGTCCCTAATTTTTGGTTTAACAAGGTATCAATCATCCTAATCCTTTGACCGGATTCCTCAAAGCTTGCCGGTGGTGGACAATATACTATTTCAAGTTCCCGTATAGCCTCATATATTGCAGCCATTTGTTTTTTAACTCTATCAGGATTCCTACTCTGATATTCATCAAGGGAGGGATTTCCAGTCCATATGTTTAATATTTCAGAGGCCCGTGAAATTATTCTTGAGATGTTGGGATTATTAGGTGTAATGAAGGAAGAAATTGTCTCAGGAAGAATGGATATTCCTTGCCATTGATCAAAGGCTAAAACATCAATAAGATATTCATTATTAAATAGAATTTCAGCTTCCTTTTGTATTGTGAATTTTATTTTGCCAGATATTTTTTCTGATAGTTCAGAAAGAAACTTCGGTGAAAGTTTCAGGTCAAAGTTGTTTATGTGTATCGATTCGCCTTCTTTTAGAAATAAAACTTTTGTAGAAATTGGTGTTGAAAATTCCGGCTCGAAATTCAATTCAATATTAATGTTTTGAATATCTGTTCCCGTTGAATTTGTAATGAGTAGTTTTCTAATAACAGGAATGTGATTCTGTTGCATTGAAAAACTAATTACCCGAGAGTAAACGAAATCAACTTTGAACTCTTTCTGTAGTTGTGTTTCCATTTCTATATTGTGTTTTCTGAATTACAAACTACCAATATTCCGTTCTTAATTTTAAATATTAGCATTTACACTGATATTATTTATTGCTTTTATTTATAATGTTGAGAAAATCAGTTTCATTTATGATTTTTATATTAGAGCCAGCAGCGTTAAAGTCTTGTATTTTTTTAAGTTTTGAAGGACCTGCCCCAGTTCCAACTATAACATAATCAGTTTTCTTATTAACTCCAGTGTCTATGTCGGCTCCTAAATTCTTAACTAATATTGCGGCATCCTCTCTTGTAATGGTTTGAAGAACCCCGGTGAATACCACTTTTTTTGCATAGAATGGAGTGGAATTATTTTCTACTTTCAAATCTGGTTTTAAAATATCTCCCACTAATCTTTCATGACCAGCAAAGGCATCTGTACTCACTATTTCATTTATTAAATTATTATTTGGATTAATCCCTTGTTTTATAAGCATATAAGCCAGTGCGCATATTTTTGCATCAGATAACGCATCATGCTGTTTTATTATAGGTATTTGAAATGCTTCTGCTAGTGCTTTAAGCTTTAATCCTGTTAATTTGTAGGTACAATCAAAGGAGAAGTGCGGTTTAGGAAGGTTGTAAAAGTCCAGAGTGGAATGTAGTATATTAAGATCAAAACTAATATTGTGAGCAACTAGGAGTGCACCGATAAATTCATTTTTAATAATTTCCCATACCTCCGGGAATAGCGGTTTGTCCCATGTTGTTAAGGCATCAATTCCATGGATGCATGAATGGCGGGCATCATATTCATTATTAGGTGGCTGAATCAGAAATAATTTTTCGGTGGTAATTTGTCCTTCGGTTACAACTACATACCCAATCTGGCATAGGCTTGTACTTTTATTTGTTGCAGTCTCGGTGTCAAAAGCAGTAAAAGTTAAATTTTCCATACTTGTAGAAAATATATGTGAATTAATAATAATCAGGCCCTTATATATGGGTTCAGTATCCGCAAAAACCGTAAGGAGCTCATTAATTATACAGTCCGTGTTAACTACCGTTTTTATTCAAAATTTTCTTCGTCCAAATTCCCCACATTGTCAGGAATCCTTTGATTTAAATGTTTGATTATAGCTTCACCT
Source organism: Bacteroidales bacterium (assembly GCA_046329885.1). GTDB lineage: Bacteria > Bacteroidota > Bacteroidia > Bacteroidales > VadinHA17 > LD21. The sequence goes on along the minus strand of JAXLTU010000009.1, from coordinate 36,574 downwards.
TCTTCCACATACTCATCGATGTATTTTTTTTCAGCTCTAAAATATTTACAATCAACTGCAAGATTAGAATTGCCTGTAACTTTTAAAAATTTACAAAATATTGGAGATCTTTCCTCCTCTAAATTTTCATTTATTGCATGATATCTACAGATGAAGCAATTCTTAACTCGCTGATCAATATTTCGAAATTTTGCAACTAAGTATTTGTATTTTGCTGCTGGGTAATTCCATATTTTTGAAATATCCTTATGTATTAAAAGTTTATTTGACTTTAAATATTTATTGACTTGAGATAAGTTCCTTGACTGAAGCAAACATCGGCCATTCTGTTCAACAATAAAGAAATCAAATTTACAGGAACAGTTACCATTACAGTGATCTCCAATGTCTTCTTTTTGCTTAAAGTTTATAAATGCAATATTCCAATCTTTTGTGCTTACACAATGATTACGAATTGGCATTAAATCTTCCTCTTCATTTATAGAAATTTCAATTATTCGATTTCCGACATCTATTATAATAGCTTATTACATTTGCCAGGGAGATAGCTGCATGGCAAATTTGGGAGTTGACATGTTGTAATTAAGTCTTCTGCTTTAGCAGCCTAATTCTATGGTTGGCAGGGAGGGGCTGGAAGGCTCTTTATGCAAACTCAATCTTCAACTTGTGTACAGAATTTAATAATTGCGTAATGTGCCTTATAGCGACGGGATGGTGTTTGAGATGGAGTCATACGTAATATCGATTCCCTTTATAATATGGCACCTATTATTTTGAAGTTGTAATGGCAATATAAATACTTCCGATGACCTTGTTTTTAATAGTGACCAGTTAACACCGATAAACTTGCTAAAAGATTTTTGTTGTAATTGGTAATCAAAAAAATATTTAATAAAATCTAATTATCACCCCCAATGGAAAATCTTTCGGATTGAACCAGTGCTTCACCATTCGCATTTTTAACAATAAACTGTAAATGCCAATTTGAACCATTTTTAATAGTATAAGGAATATTGACCCATGTACTTCCTGATTTAATGACACTGAAGATCATCAATAGTTTGTATTCATCAGGACTTCTAAGTAAAATATGCAATTCGCCAGGTGCCTCATTTGCTTCCCAGTTGATTAGCACCTTTTGTCCTTTTTGCCAAGATTCACCACCTTTAGGATTAATAATTTTTAGTGATTCACCAACTTGGGAATCTAGTTTTTCTGATGAAGTACTTTTCAAATCTTCGTTTATATCAATTACTAATTCAACAGTTCTCATATCGGAATAATTATCCAGTTTGATTAACCATGAATTACGCACCTCACTTCCATATTTCTCTAACTTTCCTCCTTTCCAATCAGTTACCATTTTAAAGGGTTCGATTTCAATATCTTTGTAATCAAACGGCCCTCCGTTAATAATTCCCAATTCCTGGGCAGATGTTCCAATTGTTATTCCTTCTGCTGTATGATAATTCGAAGGATAACTTTTTATAGAAACAAATCTTGGATGAATAGGATCTTGTGTTACCTGATCTTTCCATCTGATTGTCAGTCCTCTGTTTTTAATATATGTTAATGTTTCTAATTCTGTTCCTTCACCAGCAGTATATTCCGTTTTGGTATCAACATTCTCTCTACCATAAAACGATATCAAATCCCCTAAAGTGGTAGAATAATTTATTGGACCAACGCTTTTGCCAGGAATGATTATATAATTATATTTATCTTTTGATTCAATTATAGTATTACCTCCAATTCTTTCTAAAGTATTTAACCATAAGTTATTTAATTCACTGATATTCTTCATATAATCAATATATGGTGGATAAGCAGCCAATCCAACTTTCTTGTTTTCCAATATTTCAAAAATGTCATGTATAAATTTAGCGGCGTCAATCAATGGTAGTTGGTTATTAATGTCAAGTTTTGCTCTTATGGCTGGTTCTAATTGTCCAATGATCTCATCAACAGCTTTTTCCGCAGCAAGCTCATCAATATTATATTCTTCTTGACTATCAATATAAAGTGTTCGTGCCACAGCACATTTCAATGAATTCCACATACTTCTTAAGAACAAAACAGCCTCTTCATTAGTTACTATGCCTGTTTCTTTTTGCTTTTGTGCAATATCATATGCTATATTATAAGCCTTGACCCCTTCTCTTTTTGTCGATTGGGCTATATTTACACATAGTTTACCTGGCGTTTTTATGGCTTGTTTGATAATTTCTAAAAAACCATCATATGTCATATCAGAAAGAACATAAGCTCCTCCTTTAACCATATCTATAGCTAGACTGGGTGATTCTAAGATTATGTACCTGCCTCCATACCTGGCTGCTGAAAATCCGACATTATAGAGCAAATTCACCATTGTTTTGGTAGCAGGTTGCCAATAGAAACTCCACTTTTCTCCATTAATATATTCATTAGCTAAAGAAACAGGATCAATATATGAAACCCTCAAATTATTTTCTAAATTATTATCGCCTGATTGTGAAAACAAAGTCAATTGAGAAATTACATTAAAAACTACTAACCATATGATTGAAAAAATCAGCTTTTTCATATTATTTGTTAAATAAATTTTCTCTTAGAAGGTCTTTATACTCTGGCATTTCCTTAAGGATCGTTCTTATTAGTTTCTCGCTCATCAATCTATTCTCATTTTCAATATTATTTATTTCTTTTTCTGAGAGATTTGTTATAGAACTTTCAATTTTACAATCCCATATTTTTGATAAGCTATCTATCTGTACTTGCTTGATATTAATTTGATTTATTTTCTGATTACTACTAAGTTTCCCGTTTTGAATAATCTTGCAAGCATCACTTAAAGTACTATTAAAAGATTTTTTTAATTCTTTAATATCCTCTTCAGATTTCGTGCTACAACCTACCTGAAAAAGTAAAATTGTAAAACAAATTGGGATAATTAATTTTCTGCTGTTTAATAATCTTTTTAGGAATGAGGTCATTTTATTAAAATAATTTATGTTAGAATAATGAACTACACATTAAGACTCTTTATCATTTTTGTTCGGTTTGGATTAATACTTTAAACGAATCCCTGCCCCACCTCCTAGCATTAAGGTCATTAATAATATCAATTGAATAATAATACGGCATACCTTTAGTCTTTAATTTTAAATAGTATTGCTTATATGCAATGCAATTAGGAAAGTCATCATATGTTTTGTCTTGATTAATAGAATCATATTTCATTTTCTTAACTAGTTTATCAATTTCATTGGCCATATTACACAATTCTTCCCTTTCTGATGTATACGTACATATTCCCACAATAGAATATAGGCGTTCTTTCTTAAATTCCAATTCCCAGCTATTAAGATACTTATAGTCTGTGGCTTTGTTGAGCTTGAAACTGATACTTAAGGATCCATCACGATTATAATCCTCTTTATAATCTCTCTCTGAATATTTTGAGTGAAATTTATCTAATGTCATTCCAAGTTTAAGTTTAGAATAAGAATCTGGCAGGATAGAAGAATATTGAGCACTTTTTGAATTCATGAAAAATAAAAAGAATACTATTAAAACCATTATCACTCCAATTATGATTAAATTTTTAGGATTGAATGATAAGGATTTAATTGAACTTATGAAATTATATACTCCAGAAAAGATAAATGCCCCATTTTGTTTATAAGCGTCCTTTATACCGGAATCGGTTCCAACATGTGAATTATAAAAATCAAGCTTCTTTATTTTGGATCGGTTATTTTCAATCAGACTTCTATTAGTATTAATCTTTTTCTGGAGTGAGTTTCGTTTATTATTGTAATCAGCTTTACTTAAGGCATTTCTATCATAGAGAAACTGCGTTTCTTGAAGCTCTTTTTCAGTAATTGATACTTCGCTTGATAGCAATTTAGAATCCAAAATAATTTCATTTTTAAGTGAATTAATTTCTGATTGCAATAAATCAAGTCTATTTGTAAACTCTTGAATTTGTTTTAGATAATTCTCATTAAGGGATTTGTAATTTTCTTCAGAAATAGTCGACTTGATCTTTTGGATCGATTCTTTACGTAAAAATAAATCATCCAGTTTTGACTTTAAAACTGGTAATTCCCGAAATTTCTTGATTTGTTCTTGAATTGAATTCATTTTTATATTGTTTAGATGTATATAATTAATGAGTTAAGATATTCTTATTTTTCTCTAATTATTGACATTTAGGTTTCTGTAATTATGGTGATATTAAGGACATATTATCTGATAATAATCAAATACAAAATAGTCAAATAAATTAATCCTTTAAGCAACGAACTGATAACCCATAGGGTTTACCGTCGTTACCATCCCGGCCTACATTGCTGTTATCGGAATTCATGTCCCGGTACCAGACGTAATTTGTATAGTACTCTGTAGTACTCCACCAACAACCGCCGCTTCCAATGCCTTCGAAATCCCCATTTCCCTCACGGGCGCCCCCCGGAAGGGCTGTAAAACCGGTTTCATTAGTTGCACCAGTGTTTGAGCTTGTCCAATGTGTGGTGCCGATTTCCTTTAGTTTGCCACCGGCAACATCTTTACCGCCCAGGTAGGTTAATAACGTTGTCCACTCGGCATCGCTTGGAACATGCCATCCGGCAGGGCATAGTTTACCTGTATTTATGGTGTACCAGTTGTACAATGCACCATAAGTGTTTTTATATGTTACTGCATCATTATTGTACCAGCAATATCCAGGGGTTGTAAGATTGCTCCATGCAGTATTATTAGTAACCAAAGGAATAGCGGTGCCATCGTTGTATTTGGTGGTTTTTAAATTTTCGGCCATCCATATTTGATCTCCAATTTTAATCGTTTTATATCTATACCCATCAATTATTGTATATACTTGATCTACTTCAGAATTATTTTGTGTAATTTTTTTATTCAGAGATTGAGTATTTGTCTGACTATCAATTAATTTGATAGATATATTATCTAGCCAATTACTGTTTTCAGTTGTACAATTAACGCCAAAATCAACACTTGTAATTTGTTGAAGACTAAATGAAATAGTTGATGGAATGTTTATGATTTGATCCACATAGATTGCATTAGTTTCCTTGTCATAACTAGTAAATTTAATTTGGCGTCTATTAACATTTATTTCATAATGAAATTCGCCATATTTAAGAGGAACTTTCCACTCCTCAGAATTTTGTTCGCCATTCCCGGAATCATGTTTGAAAAGTAATTTATTATTATTGATACCCCATGCTGTTGCAGTTTGTAAATATACCGCTATGTACATGTTATTATTAAAATTTATTTGGAATCTATTTGTCATACCCCATTTTGTTTTGGCTAAATTTCCATCCCATTCAAATCTAGCGTTTCCTATATTGTTTGGAATAGAAATCATTCGTCTTAAGAATCCGTATGCATCAACTGGATTAGCAAACAATTTGCCATTTTCAAAAATGACTTCTTGTGAAGGAACTATCAATTCCCATTCGTTAGGTACTTGATTATCATTTAGATCATAAGATTCATCAAGAATAAATTTTTTCAAGGTACTTTTTTCGCGATTAAAACTTCCTACTGTTGAAGGTAAGATACTCTTTTCATTATAAAGATTTTGAATATCACCAGATGATAGAGTTCTTTCCCAAATGGCAACTTCGTCTATTATCCCATTATACGGAAGATAATTTGTCTCTCCAAAATAACTGTCTTGACCAATATAGATAGGTCGATCATTATACAACATTTTGTATCCTGTATTTCTACTAGCTTTTTCTTCACCATCTATCCAGATTTTTATTAGGCCATTGTCCATTGTAAAATTATACAAATGCCAATAGCCATCATATATTTGAGATGTTGTGAAATCGACTGCTTGGAATGACCCATTATATCCGATAAAGAATCTTATATTACCAAGTTTATTATCATCATTAAAAATAACTTCCCATTGCCTAGTTGTACCATTCCACCACTTACTAATAGGAACTTGTCTGTATCTACTAATTGATTTTGCCCAGAAACTTATTGTAAAGGTTTGAGTATTAAATGATGAATTATGTGGTATTGATACTAAAGATGATTTACCATTAAAATCAATGGCGTTACCGTTTTTTGAATCCTTTGTTAATGAAACTTCATTTACAACTGCCTCTTTATTTCCTACATGAAAAGGTATTGTTTTCTTGTTTTCTGCATAAAAATCAAAATCCCAATAGTTTATTAAGCCTTCTTGAAGTTTTGGCGATTCTTTAGCCGGATTGGTTAATTGCTCATTATTTTTTGGTGAATTGGTCAATTCTGTGGATTCAGATTTGTCATTAGAATTCTCGTTTGAATTATTCAATGATTGCGGAATTTCGTGTTGCATATTATCAGTAATATGAGAGCATACCAAAGCTATAGAATCTTTTATTCGCTGGACCTCATTAATAAATTTTCCTTTAGGGTAAGTATCTAAATATTGATTTACTAGATTCGGAGTCTTCTTTAAATTAACTAATGTACGAAGAGCTTCCTCCTTATTCTTATCTGCCACAAATCTATGTCTTCCATCAATATAAGATAAAAGATATAGGTCATAAGCTTCGTAAGTGTTTTGTTTTAAGGTCTTATGCCATGCTATTTCTTCTTCAATTATTCCTTTAAAAGGTCTATGAAAGAAAATTGAAGAAACTATCAAGATAATTAAAATGATGACTGGAATCAGAACCTTAGGTTTCAAGAGTTTTCCAAATCCAAAATGTATTCTTGAGGAACCAGTTCTGATTGATTCAATCCTCTCATTATAAATATTTTTTTGATATGTTTCATTACCGATAGATGTTGCATAATAATCCAATTCTTTCAATGATACTAAAATCTGGTTTAGTGCCTTTTCATCTTTTTTTACTCTTTTTTTAAGAATAATGAGCTTATTCTTAAAATTTTGTTTACTCAGAATCTTGTTTTCAAATAACAATTGATTTTCTTGAATTTCTTTGCTTACGATAGAAATTTCGCTTTTGAGCATTTTAGACTCTAGCTCGATCTCATTCTTTAATAAATCAGCACCAGCTTGCAATTCATCTCTTTTTACGGTGAGTTCTTTAATCTGAGTAAGATAACTATTATTTAAAGTTTCAAAATTATCCTCCGAAATGGTAGTCCTAATTTTCTCGAGAGACTCCTGCCTCAACGTAATTTCCCTAAGTTTAGATTTTATTAAAGGTAGGGATTTAAATGACATGATTCTTTCTTGGTATGTGCCCATAGCGTAAACATTTTAGTTATTAAGATGCTTAAAAGCAATTTATTAGAAAGTGAAATATTATTTATTGAGATGAAAATATATTTACGATATTAATTTGCGCATATTAATATAGTCTTAAAGTTAAAAAATTGGTTTATTATAATGGTATGATCTGGTGAAAAACAATTAATTGACAACGGTTTGCTATTTGTATCTTCTTTCTTGTTCTGAAAGGATGGCGGGTGTAGTTTTGTCATCATAAAGTTGTCTAGATGGCGGAGTCCGGATGGGCAAAGAAGCATCCCGCTGAGGCGGGACAAGTTGTGTTTTGCAGCGACGGGAAGGTTGCAGGGACGGGCTACATAACTCTTGCTTGTGCGATGGCAAAGTCCTGGTATACTGTGTGTTCGGTGCATTGCCTGGCAGCTAACTTGATTATATAACAGACACTATTACCTTAAGCTTTTCCCATGATCATGATAAAGTAACATTTTTATGTTTCAAAATCCCCTCAAAAACCTCCCCTCTTCTCACAGCTTCGCCCCGTCAGTCACAGTAATGCAACCAGCACTTTCATTCGTTGAAATCCATCTATTCTACAGCCTGACGGCTTTCACATCTTTTATCATTACTAATTTAAATAATATTATAAACACGGCATATCTATATCTGGAAAATTTTAGATTTTTAGCCGGGGGCTGTGTGAATAGCCAATGTCTTTTTATCTACCACTTGCTGTTTTTATCTTTATTTTTGCCGGGTAACAATTGAATCACTACATCATGAAAGAATTCGAATATCACAACCCAGTCAGGATCTTCTTCGGGAAAGACCAGGTACAGAAAATAACACCACATATACCCACCGGATCGAGGGTGCTCGTCCTCTACGGCGGAGGCAGCATAAAAGCCAACGGCGTGTACGACTCCATCATGTCGGCCCTCGCCCCGTTCACCGTGAGCGAGTTCGCAGGCATAGAACCAAACCCTTCCTACGAGACCTGCATGAAGGCTGTCGAGCTGATAAAGAAGGAAAAGATAAGCTTCCTCGTCGCGGCAGGCGGCGGATCGAGTATCGATGCCGTCAAGTTCATCGCCGCGGCCGCCCTGTTCACCGACGGCGATCCCTGGAAGATACTGTCTGAAAACGCTACTATCAAAGCGGCCATGCCCTTCGGCGCTGTGCTCACACTGCCCGCCACGGGTACCGAGATGAACGCCAACTCGGTGATCTCCAAAAAAGCCACTACCGAGAAGCTGGCCTTCTCGTCACCACTCGTCTATCCGCGATTCTCCGTACTGCTGCCCGACGCCGCCGGCACCCTGCCGCGCAAACAGGTGGCCAACGGCATAGTCGATGCCTTCGTCCACGTGATAGAACAATACCTCACCTACCCTGTCAACTCGCCCATACAGGACCGTTTCGCTGAAGCCATACTGGTCACCCTCGTCGAGCAGGCACCGGCTGTCTATGCCAATCCCGCCGACTACGACGCCATGTCGAACCTGATGTGGAGCGCCACCATGGCCCTCAACGGACTCATCAGCCTGGGCGTCCCGGGCGACTGGTCAGTGCACACCATCGGTCACGAGCTGACAGCCTTCCACGGCATCGATCATGGCCGCACGCTGGCGATAGTGCTGCCCGGCTTATGGAAGGTCCTCCGCGAGGAGAAGAAGGAGAAGCTGCTCCAGTACGGCGAGAGGGTGTGGGGCATCACCGGCGGCACCGAACAGGAACGAATAACAAAAACAATCGCCCGCACCGAGGAGTTCTTCCTCTCGCTGGATGTCCCGGTCAGGTTGTCGGCATACGGGGTCGGCCAGGATACCATCAACGCCATAGTGAAGCGCTTCGACGACAGGGGATGGAAGGCATTCGGCGACAGGCAGCTCGTCACACCGGAGGTTGTGAGGATGGTGCTGGAGGAGCAGTTGTAAGTTGTAAAGTTGTAAGGTTGTACTATCCCTGGCATTAATGCCAGGGTCATGAGATGCTATAAAGGGCGGTATAATGTAGTTGTAAAGTTGTATGTTGTAGAGTTGTAAAAGACCAAGCACCGAGGACCTTATAGAAAGCTGTAGAGGCTTTAAAGGCTGTATGATGTAGTTGTAAAGTTGTAGGTTGTAAAGTTGTAATAGACCCAGCACCCAGTACCTAGCAACTAGCACCCAGCACCTTATGATAAAGCAGTAGAAGCTATAAGTACTGTAAAAAGCTTTATAAAGAGTTCCTTCCTCCCCCCTGCCTCCGCTGTTGCTCCGGCAGGCAAGTGTGCTCTGTGCCCTGAGCCCTGTGCCCCGTGCTTCTTCCCCACCTCTCGCCCGGCTTTGCGGAATAAAAACTGTTAAAAAATCGAAAAGGCTTTTTGACTTTTGTCTTTATCACTATATTTAAAGTACGGGTGATGGCTCACGAGGGAAAACCGGGAGGGCCATCGTAAACTTTAACCTTAAGTTTCTGACTGGTCGTGATTTAATTAATATGAGTCGCCTGGAAGGTTTATAGAGTCGATTTAAAATTTATTATATGAAAAACAATTTTATCCTTAGACATTACCCGGTATTTCTGATTTGCGGGCTTTTTCTGCTGCTGACGGTCGCGGTAAGATCGCAGAACATTACTGGCCGGACACTTAAATATGAAAACATTTCAAGCAACGGGAGGGTTGGTCTTGATAAAGACCGGTTTATAATGAAAATGTACCAGCATGGCAATAATACCTACGGGATAGCCCTGGATTTCAGCAAGAAACCAAAGAAACTGTACACGCTCGTGAAGTTCGAGAATAACACCTGGGTCCCGGTATTGCCTGAGCTTTCACTTTCAAACGATTATGGAACAATGCCTTCACTGGCTTTCCTGAGGGACACCCTGTGCATGGCCTTTGTCACTGATAGAGGGAGCCTGGAGGTGGCAAAATACGCGAACGATAAATGGGTCCTGTTTCACGATACAGGAATATCATATCTCAAGGACTATATCGGTTTTCAGGTAACAAAAATTTCATACCTCAGCCTTGTTGAAGACGATGGCGATCTATATCTTACAGTGAACGGGAATGACCTGGCCTACGTGTACAGGCTTCTTGATAATAACTGGATACTACTCGGGAATTTCCCTCCAAAAGTTTACTACTCCGACAATAACATCCAGGTCGTGAACCAGTTCCCGATCCTGAATTTCAGTGTTTATAACAAAGAAGGATATGGACGATATAACTCTGTCATGTTCAAGGGCGACCAGTGGGCCTTCATGGGGAAAAACGATAACAAGACGCAGCTGTCAGGTGAAAGGATTTCACAAATAGGGAACGGTGTTTATCTTTTTACACTCAATTATGTCAAGTCAGGTGACAAAAAGCCCACCTACACGTATAGTTACAACGTTTATAATGCAAAGAATGGCTGGTGGTATGAATATAAATCCGGTGAGGCAAAGGAGGGTAAGGCATATTATTACTCGATCTTTGTTGACAACAACAAGCCGTTTATTGCTTATCTCGATTTTCCCTTCACGGGAAAGCCAAGGATTGAAGAGATCAATTCCGGTATTCCAGACTCCGTGATCAACAAACCCAAAACGGCATCATCAACCGTAGTCAACCCAGATAGCCCGGCAGAAAAGATCCTTTACCAGATCAACAAGCTGACTAAGGTATTCGCGGTGAATAACAAGACAGCCTTCGCCTTCGATCCGAAGACAAGGACCCTTACAGGCATGTTCATTAACCAGAAGGTATTTTTCAGCTGCAATATCGACAAGGTGAAGATCCACAAGATAAGGAGACCCGGGTCGGCCACCGAGATCGATGTGCTGTTCGACTGTATCGACAGGGCGCAATGCGTGGAGATGCTCGACTCCAAAGGGAAGCAGACCGGTGCAATAGATCTTCAGTATGTTGACTTCGTTAGCGATGAGTTTGCGGATAAGGTCGTGGCACTTTTCCTCCAGCTTCAGAACAGCAGGTAGGGTTTTTGGTAGTTTATCCCTGGCAATAACCCTGGCATGAATGCCAGGGTCATACGGTTGTAAAGTTGTATGTTGTAAAGTTGTAAAAGACCGAGCACCTTTAAAGAAAGCTCTAGAGGCTATAGATGCAATAAAGGGCTGCATAAAGAGCACCTTCTTCCCCCCTGCCTCCGCTATCGCTCCGGCAGGCAAGTGTGCTCTGCGCTTCCCGGTCCCCGGTCCTGGGTCCTGGGTCTTTTCGGAATCTGGTCCCAAGCACTGCACTACCGAGAACCGAGAACCTAGCACCGAGGACCTTTATAGAAAGCTGTAGAGGCCTTAAGGGCTTTACAAGGCTGTATAATGAAGTTGTAAAGTTGTATGTTGTAAAGTTGTAAAAGACCGAACACCGATTACCTTCTTCCCCTGAGCTCCGTGCCCTGAGCCCCTTGAAGAAAGCTGTAGAGGCCATAACGGCTGTAGAGGCAGTATTTAGAACAGGTTCTTCCCCTGAGCCCTGCGCTCTGAGCCCCGTGCTTCTTCCCCCTTGCCCCGTGCCTGTTCACCGATTCTTCATCGTCATTCATGGCGGAATCTTTCTCTTTAGGCTATTCCGTTTGCAGGCGGTAGTGGATTTGTATTAATTTCACGTCGTTAAACCCTAAAAATAAAATGGACACATTAAAATTGATCGCGTGGCTGTTACTTCTGTACGGCCTGGCTGGATTATTGATTCATTACCTCTTTCCATCGCGGGGACGCGATGATGACAGACCCGGTAAGATCAAGTTCAGATTTCCCTATTTCATGCCGAGTCTTATTACCGGCTTCTTCCTCGTTGCCATCATGAGCCTTATCATAAGGATCACGGCACAGGAGGTTGGAGTCATCGTCACACCCGGAGGGGTTCGTGACACCGAGCTTCACACGGGCTGGCATGTAGTCATGCCGTGGAACGATGTATTCAGGATGGACAAGACCGTGTGGGTATATACCTGCGCGCACCAGGCTGACGAGGGATCCAAACCGAATGCTGATGCCGTGTGGGCACCAACGAAAGATGGTATCAAGATGGGATTCGACGTGTCGGTATCGTGGCGCATAGATGCCAACGAGGCAAGCTGGATCTACTCTAACGTGAGCGAGAACGATGGCGGCGATAACGGCCGTTACCTCTGGCTCGAGGAAAACGTCATACGTCCCAAGCTGAAATCAGCCCTGGCACTTACAGTCTCCAACTTCACACCGATAGAGGTGTACAGCATCAGGAGACAGGAGATACAGGACGAGGTCATACGCAGGATACGTGCCGAGATAGGCCCCTTCAAGCTCATACTCGAGCAGGTCGACCTGAGGGAGGTGTACTATAACCCCGACTACGAGAAAGCCATCAACGACAAGAAGCTTGCCGAGCAGGAAGCCCTGCGTCTCTACGAGGTGACCAAGCAGCAGGAAGAGCTCAAGAAACAGGAAGCGATAAAGAAAGATATCGCCATCCTAAAGGCTGAAGGTGAATCGAAGGCACTGCAGATAAAAGGACAGTCAATATCCAACAACCCGAGGATCATCGACCTCGAGTGGATCAACAAGTGGAACGGACAGCTGCCTACCTACATGCTCGGATCGGGACAGGGTATCATGCTGAATCTGCAGAAGCAGTAGGTTGTAGGTTGTAAGTTGTAAGTTGTAAGGTTGTAGAGTTGTAGGGTTGTCATAGCCCTGGCAATATCCCTGGCATGAATGCCAGGGTCATGAGATGCTATAAAGGGCGGTATGATGTAGTTGTAAAGTTGTATGTTGTAAAGTTGTAAAAGACAAGCACTGCCCTACCGAGAACCGAGAACCAAGGAACGAGCACCCTTTGAAGAAAGCTGTAGAGGCTCTAAAGGCTGTTGAGGCTGTATGATGTAGTTGTAAAGTTGTATGTTGTAATGTTGTAAAAGACAAGCACTGCCCTACCGAGAACCGAGAACCAAGGAACGAGCACCCTTTATAGAAAGCAGTAGAGGCTGTAATGGCTGTAAAGGTTGGGTATGAAGTTATATAACCTTATTCTTCAAGCCACGAAGTGGCTGTATCTGAATAACCCCCGGTGCAACCGGGGGTAGATGCCACTACAAGAGATCAAGCCCTGAAAGGGCGAAATATCTTTTGAACCAGGTGCGAGTTATAATAACTTAGCTTACCCGATGCATTACCCGCTTAAATTATTTTAACCATGTCAAGTTATCGTCAGCTATTGTATCACCTTGTTTTCAGAACAAAGAATGGACTCCCTACTATTAATCAGGATCATTCTGGTCAGCTATATGCCTATATCACTGGCATAATCAAGAACAAGAGCAGCCATATTTACAGGATTAACGGAGTTGAAAATCATCTTCATATCCTGACTGATGTTCATCCCTCGATCGCGTTGGCTGACTTCATGAGAGAGATAAAGGCATCGTCATCATACTGGATGAAAAATTCAGGATATTTTCCATCGTTTAATGGTTGGTCTGAAGGGTATGGATCATTTACCTGCTCGTATTCTGACATGGGGAGTCTTGTTGATTATGTAGATTCCCAACAGGAACATCATGGGAAAAAGACTTTTGAGGAAGAATACAGAAGCTTGCTCCTGAGAGCGGGATTGGAGATTGATGAGCGGTATTTCCCTTGATCGTAGTCACGCTCCTTCGGAGCTTGAAGCATGTTTGTCCGGTTACCCCCGGTTGCACCGGGGGTTATTCATATTTGGCTCTTTCAGAGCCTTTTGTATGTCCCCCAAGCACTGCACTACCGAGGACCAAGGAACGAGCACCCATAAAGAAAGCTGTAGAGGCTTTAATGGCTGTAGAGGCAGTATTTAGAACAGGTTCTTCCTCTGAGCCCTGTGCCCCGCGCTCCGTGCCCCGTGCCCTGAGCTCTGTGCCCCGTGCCCTGTGCTCTGAGCTTCTTCCCTCTGTGCCCCGTGCTTCTTCCCCTTCTGCCCCGTGCTCCTCTACCTGTTCGCCTTCAGGATTTCATCTCCCCATTTCTCACCAACCCTACGTAACCAGACAATGGTGTCTTCGCTCTTGAACTCGGAATACAGGTAAACAAATATTAATCTTTGCTTCGCCCTGATAAGCATTATCGTCATTGCCATCCTTATGGGCGTTCCCCCGATCTCGTAACTTACCAGCAGACCCATTCCCAGCATATCTTCCTTGGAATAAAATACTCCAAGCTGCTTGGGTTCACCGATCTTAACCTGCATGTTGGATATGTCCATCGATTTCATCCTGTTATTGAACTCATCCTCCGACTCCTTCATTGCCGGGGCAAGAGCAGGCCCCAGTGATTCGGTTGCTCCTGTTGTCACTTCCTTGAAATCGTCCGGGCCGCAATCAACACTTTCTGCTTCCCTGGGTACCTCCACGAGCGCGTATCTTTCCATGGTGGAATTACCTTCGGCCTTGTACAATTGAGGAAAATCAGTTTTCAGAACATAGGCGCCCAGTAACCTGTTACTCTGAGGAACAAAAACTTCCATTCCTGTCCGGTTGCTACTGCCTACCTCCACGAACGAAGTGTCAGGAACAGGGAGGATAACTGATACACCACCCACGGGAAATGATTGTGGACTGCTGATGCCCTTGCCGGTCGGCTGGGCTTGTACCATACTTACTATCGCAAGTAAGAAGAATACAGAAATAAGGTTTTTCATTATAGTCGTTTTGTTTAGTTATTTGCCGAAACTGATCTTCAAAAAATAGCAGGTTGTACTACACACGTGTTAAAGTGTTTATCCCTGAATTGACAGGAACAGTTGGTTTTTATTGTCACTTCGACATTTATATAAATTTAGCACAATTATTTTCAATAAGTAAAAATGTCGCTGGTTTTGTTTTCAGGAAGGTTATGTGGCAGCGGATACCAGTATACATCATTTTTTCAGCTCAGGCCCTTTGCCCGGGGGGCATGATATAGTCGTGGTACAGGATGAAGGGAATGGCAGCCACTACATGAAGGAAAGCCAGGAGAATGACAAGAACCGTTTTAGAGTAATCGGAAATGTGACATCTTACAATCTTGTAGGCACCAAGACCTGTTACAGCCACGTAACACAAAATTAGTGTGATAACTATCAAAATTTGTGAAATGGTGAATGAGCTCATGATCTGTTAAGCTTTAGATTATTGAAACCGTCGTTACTAAATGTATCGTTTTTAACTTTCTTTCCTCGCTCAGGCACCAGGTCACGGGTTATAGCCCGCTTGTTAACACGATTGTTGAACCTGTTAATTCTGGTATCGAACCCGCGTCCAGGATAGTGGCCAGGACACAATACTATTCTGCTGCCGCACCGATAAAAATTGAAGTAACCTTGCCATTTTCAAACCTGAACATCAATCCCCCGTAAACAGTCCCGGCTACAATAAAATTTTCATCCGATTCACCTGGCTTTATATATTCCTCGTAGGCTTTCCTGACCTCTTCAATACTACTGCCAATCCCGATCCCTTTCATCGTTTTGAAGGAGCTTGGAGCAGTTGCTGTTATCTTGTAAATGGTCTCGCTACCGTCAGTATTTACAATGACGTCGAATTCGGTACCGTTAGTGTCATACCTGACTGTCTTGTGTTTTGATCCGTCGACCTGCGAGATTTCAGCTTCAGTTTCCGATGATTTCGGACCAAGCATCGGTCCGGCTTCTTTCATGTTCATGCCGATCCTCAATCCACAGAGACTTTCCTTCGACATTATCTCGAATCCGAGCTGTCCATAGTCCTTGACGGGTTGAGCTTCAGATGAAACGAATTCTGAAGTTCCTTTCAACCCGTCGGGTGACGATTTCGGTTTCCCGTTGCAGGAAATGATCAGGAAAATGACAAGGATTGTGATTATTGAGCGAATTACAAGCGGCATGCGGATATCATTTTTAATGGTTTCCACGGGAAAGATACTTGTTTTATTTTTTATATCATCGTGGCAACCGAGGCAATAAGCTTTGCTGAAGGTATAAAGAGAACCTGGGCGAGCAGGGTGCCTATTATCCTGGCGATCACCATGTACACTATATATTTCCTGAAGGTCGATTCTTTCGTTTTACCCAGTACGACCTCGTCGGTCATCACCGAAAGAAACGGGTCGATGAAAACAAACATTAAAATGGTGGCCAGCCCGTTTATTATCGCTGACAGGTTACTGGCAGTAGACCGGAACGATTCATTCATGTAGCCGGCATAAAGGGAGGAGAGCACACCAATGGAAATGATGGCCACGGCGAAAACGTTCATGAGAAATACCTTCCAGGGGAAGTCATTTCTAATATCAATTTGTTTAATGTTTTCGGTGCTGGGCAGCACTATACTATCCTTTATTGACGAAAATCCTGTTCTCGTGAAACCATGGAAAATCACTTTCGGAACTGATTTGTAAACACTGAATCGTTCAACAGCGACCGAGAGTATCCTTTGAAAGCTGGGTATCATTAATCCGCCAATAACAGTGGCGACAGTGCAGGAAAATATAATGAGTCTGAAATCGGTGAGGTTACCGTCAAGCCCAGCGTTAATATTTCTTTCTATAGAGCTCGCGAGCAATGGCGCCTGGAAGCCGTTTGCTGTCCTCGAAATGAGAACGAGAATATTGAACAGTGCAAAGGAAACAGCTATCCTGCCTGTCCTGATACCGACGATCCTGACCGAATATGAAAGAGTGGTAATCAGGTTAATAATGAAGGTAAGGCAGATCACTATAATAATCTGGCTGCTCATGGTAGTAGTTTTTAAATCCAGGATTAACGATCATTCTTCAGTCCACTAACATGGACTATTTATATCGCGATTTTATAAAAAAATGACGAGGTACATTAATAAATATTTCATTGCACCTGTAACAGGAACATCAGCAGGCGTGAAATTCGCGAATAATCTAGGTTGACTGGAGTACCTTTTTTACCCTGTTCCAGTAGAGATAAGTCTTTGGACCTGATCCGTTCCAGTTTCTTGCTATCCTTTCGAAATCGTTGGGCCCGATTTTCGAGGCGTAATAGAGGAAGATCTTTTCCGAAACCTCGTATTTAAAGAGATCAGCCCGGGTATACTTATTGCCAGTGCGGATATTATAGTCTTCAAGTCGTACCGGACGGATCTGGAAGATCCCTGCAGCCTCCTCAATCTCGTTATAAGCTAGCGTGTTATGTTTTGTTTCCACCATTGCTACTGCCCACATCAGCTTCCGATATGGATTCACTGGATCGGAAGCTTGTATCACAACTGCATCCCTGTTAGGTGCAAGCGCTTTTAAAGTTACTGTCAGAAACAGCGCTATTATAAAGTACTTTTTCAGTTTTTCCATTGAATTTAAAACAAAATGAATTTGGAATTGTTCAGCCCCGGAATCACAAAGGAACATGTTTCCCCACGCAATACATTGGTAATCATGCCCTTTATAAACAACCTGTCTCCTCTCCTGATTCCTGTCATAATATTCTTTAGCTTGATAGTCAGCAGTGCTTATCCCAATAATTGAAATGGAACACATCTCCTGTTTTCACCGATTAGTATAAACCGGCAGGTAACAACAATACTGAAATGTCAAACGCAATTACTTATTAATTAAACATCTATGGTTGAAGAGCTGAAGAGTTGGCCTTTTTTTGTCAGATATGGCAAATTTAGCAAATCCCGGGGCCATTTTCCAGTCTTGACAGGTCATTGTTAATAACTTGGATGTTTCCCTGACCCAGTTTACCTGTTTCTAGCCTTACGTACTGAGACGCACCTCACCGAGAAACCATTCGCGGGATTATTGAAGGTGTTCATAAGTTCGTTGTTATTGGAGTCAAGCCGGCGTCCCCAGACCCAGTCATTTGCTGCCTTAGTAGAGGTCCACCATACTGCTGCTTTTCCCTCGAGAAAATCATCATTGAGCCTGTAGCCAGCCGGAAGAGCCGTGAATCCGCGATCATCACCGCTGACGTGTTGCCCCGACCATCCTTTAACCGACTTTATCCTTCCACCTGCAAGAAGTTGTCCTCCCATCGATTCCTCGAGCTTTGTCCAGTCCTCGTGCGTGGCTACCCTCCATCCAAGGGGGCAGAGTTTTCCAGCTTCAACAGCATACCAGTTATATAGCATCCCGTACTTTTCGAGCCTGGAAGAGTCGCCCTTGTAAAAACCATGGGCCGGAGAATATAGTTCCGGCCATTTTTCAGTGTCGTTAACCAGAGGGATCTTCTTGCCGTTCCGGTAACTCGACGTGGCCAGGTTTTCACCCATCCAGTAACGGTCACCTGCCTGTATAACCTTGTATTCCCTCCCGTGATATCTCAAAATCTCATGAGAACATCCCGGGAGCAGAAGTACTGCAAAAAATAATAAAATGTATTTCATGGCTGTCCTGTCAACCGCGAAAATAGCATGTTTTTTTATTCAGCATGCTCAGGCAACCTGACTAATGATAAACAAACGATCAGTTACAATCCCGAATGCCGCGATGAGCAGCCTGGTGACTCATGTAGTGGAAAGTCGATACTGACATTCCGGAGAAGAATGGCTACTGAATTAATAAATACATCAAGCCAGGAGCCTTGTCAGTGCTTGTTGAGGTTTTTGAGCTCCTCAATTTCCCGGTTTTTGTCCGACACTGTTTTTTCCAGGCCGGCAACCTTTGCCTTCAGGGATGTGATCTCGTTATTTAGCCCTATTATTTCGTTTTTTAGAGAAGCAACCTGTTTATTAAGTTCTTCTTTTTCCTCTTCAAGCTTCCTGATAATAGGAGTGTAATACGATTTCTGGTAGAACCAGGCAGTTATGAAACCAATTGCCGCCGCACCGAGAAGCAGGAGAATTATCTCAATCACGGCTGTTGTTACCGGGCTGGCCAGGATTAAAAGCTGTAGGTTCATCTTTAGTTATGTTTTATTGCTATTTCTGTTCTTCTGTTTTTCATACGGCCGTCACTTGTTACATGCGGTGCCACCGGTTGTGTTTCGCCAGCGGATGTGACTATCATTCTTTCCGCAGGTATTCCTTTTCCAGCAAGATAGTCATGCAGCGCCTTGGCTCTCGTAAGCCCGAGATCGGTATTATACTCGGGAGTGCCGATAAAATCGGTATGTCCGGTTACAGTAAGGCTGGAGGACGGGTATTTATCGAGCCATGCTTTGAATGCAGCAACCGAGGTGTCAGGAACATTTTTCGAATCGAAAGCGAACTTGTCGAAATCGAAATTGATAACCAGAACCTTCGGCATTGCCGCCATTAGTTTCGCCAGTGAATCTGCCTCCCTTATTTTGGCTGAGTCGACGGGTTGGGTCACGACAACCGGCTTTTTCGCGGCCGGTTTCAGAATGTCGACATAAAGCCACATCGAGAGGAATGACCAGATCACAAGAACAATAAATCCGGTAATAATTATTCTCATCCCTATGATATTATTTAATAAATGATGAATCCTCTTCTCCCTGGAGCTGAACTATCAGGTTTTCACATTTTCAGCCTTTGAACTATCAAAGTTATGAAACCACTCAACGTGAAGCAAATAAAAGATTCAGGAGGAAAATGGCACAGGTATTTTACCCGTATGGAAACAGGAATTCCCGCTACTGATTGTCATTATAAATGATAATTAGCAAGCGGGAATTATAACTTGAAGTATCCGGGAGCGCTACAAGATCAGCAGGCTGCCGGGTATTTTTCTATCAGGGTGTTTTGTTTTCTAATCGCCTTAACGAATGCCCGGAAAGTCATTGGCTTATAACCTCTTTTCCTGTTAAGTGCCGAGACCTTGAACAGCAGGCTTTGAGCCTTGAAAAACTCCTTGTAGAGTGTCATTAACGGGACGTTTGGATCCCAGGCCTGGATAGCTTCAGCCCCGGCACCATTGATCTCGATAATGGTGAATCCCTTTCCTTCTTTAAGCAGGTCTGTCGATTCGAACCTTATATCAAACCTGCCATAGTAGAATTCGGGCATGCTCCTGGCAATCTCGTCAAATCGCCGGGTTAATTCTGGAGTAATGAGGTAGGCTGCATCGCGGTATAATCCCCCCGCTCTCAAGCTTCCAATGAAAGCCAGCCTTATAAGTTCACCCTCCTGGGGGATATGATCGAGGTCTTCCTTGCCAAAGCCAAGATGATTAGGCTTCTCACCAAGATAAAACTCCGCTCTTATACTGGTCCTAGGGTCGCTGTGAATAAGTTGACGTAGTGTTGAATGCCCGTCACCAACAACGTAGGGGAAATATCTGAGGGTTATTGAATATATCCTTCCCTTTTCCTCCCCGGGTATCCTGACATAGAACACGCCAGCTTCACCGTCGTGATGCACTGGTCGCTGCAAGAGGAAACTTTCTTCTCCCGGGAATGAGGATATGTATTTCTGAAGGTGGTTGCTATCTTCAACGAGTTGAACACCATAACCATTCCAACCTATATCCGGTTTTGCCACAACCGGGAAGGTCAGGCCCTTTTGTTCCATCAGTGAAACGGCTCTTTCAAGGTCCTTTGAAGCCTCCTGTCCATCGCGGCTCATTTTTATGTATTCTGCTATCCATTCGCGTTGTGTAACACCCACCATATCAAGAACGGAAGCCTTCGATTCGCCCATGAACCCACCTGTCTCGATCATCGGGTTAGATACTGTCGGAAGAGTCAGGCTATGGTATCGAACTGCAAGAGCAAGCCACCTTAACCCAACCGGGATATACAGGATGTTATTGGGAATTCTTTCTGCAGTCGAGACGAATCTCTTGAGATCCCCGAGAGACGGCATGCCCATGAACTTGTGCTTTCTTGAAGGCATGTACTTTTTAATAACTTCAAAAAATGAAGGAGGAATGTCGCCCATTGCTTTTTCTGTTGCTTTACTCCACCTCGATTTAAATGAATTCCTGATGGCGAAACCAATTATTATCACTGCCAGCAGCCCCCACGCCCAGTAGCCAAGGTGGAACAGCACCAGGTCGCCGAAGAGTATAACTATTGTAAGAACTATTGATGAATAGACCGCACCTGCCAGGATGGAAACAGTAGCGAACCTCCAGAAAGGGATCTTGAACCATCCGCATGCCACGAAAGTTGGAAATAACAGTCCAGGAGTCAGTCTGCATACCACAAGAACACGGACAAGATGTGACTCTAGCCACAATTTGACCCTTTCAACCTTGGGCCCGATTATTTTCGTTCGCAGCCATTTGTTCGTCTGAGCCAGTCTGCCAAGCCCGTAAATAAGAACATCTCCCGCGACAATGCCCAGGTATACAGGTAGATATGCGTATAGAAGTGGCAAACCGTGCTCAACTTTCGAGAATCCTGCAGCAAGAATAGCAGCATCCTCGTGAAGGAAGGTGAGGAAGAAAATAACTACACTTTCCTTTAACCAGAATAAGGTATCAGGATCAAAAATCGAGATAATGCTCATCTATTACGGATTCCATGGTCGATACAAATATATACGCTTTTGTTTCTTATGATACTACCCGTATGGGTATTTTAACTTATAATTAAGGAAGTATTTTTTGGTAGGAAGCACGGGGCACAGAGCACAGAGCACAGAGCACAGAGGAAGAACCTGTTCTAAATACTGCCTCTACAGCCGTTAAGGCCTCTACAGCTTTTTTCAAGGTGCTAGGTGCTCGGTGCTAGGTACTCGGTAGTGCAGTGTATGGGGATAGGTTCCGTGGTCTAACCCCGTATAAAACTAGACTAAAAGTACAAGATTAAAATGTACTTTTATGTTGATGGTAAAGAAACTACACAATCGAACACCCCAGGAGAAAGAAAGGATACTATTAGATATCCAGACACTTGGGGTAAATGCTGGCATCCGGAAATACGGGATCTCCAAGAACATGTATTATGACTGGCTCAACAAGTATAATGCATCTGGATTGGAAGGACTGGAAGATCGGAGGGGCAAAAACATGGATGCACATGTAAAAAGACTCGAGAAAGAGAATCGGGTATTAAAAGAGTTGCTTGCTGAAAAGGAGCTCGAATCCAAGTTAAAAGATGAGCTTTTAAAAAAAAAGTTTGGAATACCAGGGAAAAAAGAGAAGTGATCTGCAATTATGTTGCAAAGGGGATCAGGGTAGCTGATGCTGTAAGGATATCAGGTATGAAGAGAAGCACATATTACTATCGGCCAAATGGAAGAAAGAAGGGTAAACGACCTTCAACACATACCATGAGAAATGGAGTAATGGTTCCTAACGAGACTGTTATAGATGAGATTAACAGGCTTATTGACCCGGAATACCATGATTACGGGTACCAGGTTACGACAAATCTTTTAAAACAGCTGGAGTTTATAATCAATCAAAAAAAAGTCTACAGGTTAATGGATGAGAACAATCTTCTTCATCCGCCCACGAAGAAGTCAGTTCCACTAAATAAAACCTACATCAAGTACACGGTTCCTCCTCTTGAAGGCCCATTTAAAACGATAGAAGCTGATATCAAGTACGTGTATATCCATGAGAAGAACAGGAATGCATTCCTGATCACTTTTTTATGCACGTTCTGCAGGTATGCTCCTGTATGGGATCTGCGGTACTCTATGAAAAATGAGGAAATAGGCGAACTTATCTATGATTTAATCTATGAACCAGAGGTAAGGAGGTATTTAGAAAATCAAAAAATTAAAGTCCTGATAAGAACTGATAATGGCCCGCAATTTATTGCAAGGAAGCTTGCAGCTATACTGGATGCTGTCGGGATAGCACACGAGTTCATCAGACCTGGAACTCCGCAACAAAATGCCCATATTGAATCCTTTCATAATACCGTTACAAGATTAGTGTGTAACAGGAATATCTTCCGGGATATTGAACATGCAAGGGAGATTTTTACAGGTTTTTATAAAGCTTATAATGAAACCAGGGTGATGAAAAGTCTCCTGTGTTATCCACCAAAGAAATTTTTAAAACTCTGGGAATCAGGAATTATAGAAATAAAAAAAGTCAAGAGGAATAAAGAGATATTTTTCTTCAGAGAGAAGCCGCATCCTCGAAAAGGAATTGGCTCCTCGCCTGAAGTTTTGCTTGGGATAAACAAATATAATATATTAGAATCTTCATTTTTAAACCCTTTGGAAATTAGTCCAGTTTAAAGGGGGTTAATACATTCCGAACAGACCGAGGACCAAGGACCCAGGACCAAGGACCCAGGACCAAGAAGCACGGGGCTCAGAGCTCAGAGCACAGGGGAAGAAGGTCCTTAGTCTGTTACAACTCTACAACTTTATGATATACAGCCTCTACAGCCGTTAAGGCTTCTACAGCTTTCTTCAAGGGGCACAGGGGAAGAAGGTGCTCTTTATACAGATCTCCATAGCATCTAACATGACCCTGGCATTAATGCCAGGGCTATGCCAGGGATAGGACAACTTTACAACTCTACAACTCTACAACCTGTTTCCTAATCACTTCTTGACAGCGTACAGCAGGTTAATAGCCCTCGTCCGCCAGTTATAACCCAGCGTGAATGGGACAGGCTTGACCGAGGGATCGGTATAGGCTTTGGCCAGATCGGTTTCGTTGATCCATGAGAATTCCTTACCGGGCCTCATGTATTTACCGTATATCTTTATGTTCCAGACATTCTTGTCGAAGAAACGGTAAGCGATGCCGGAATCATCCTGAAGCACGCTTTTGCTCTTTTCGAAAACGGTGTTCCTGATAGTTGAAAAATCATTGGCATGCATGAGGTAAGAAGCAGCCTTGAGATAGCTGACACTTGCCGGAACAGACTTAAGGTATTTACTGAAACCCCTGTTGTTCTTTAGTCCCGCATCAGATATATCCGCCTGGAAATAGTAGACTGACTGAACCAGCTTCCCTGTATCACCGGCAAAATCGACCTTAACACCAGGGGTAAAACCTTTCCCGTTTTTAACTCCCTGGGTAGGAATCCAACTCCCTGTACTGTCGACAGCAATATTCTGAATTTTCACGATATGATATCCATTCCTTTTTATGAAAAGAGAGATTACAGGCAGCGCTCCATTCACGCTGTTCTTCTTGAGAGCATCAATCATGTTACCTGTAATGAAGTAGCTCCTGAGGAAAATGTCCTTGAGAGATATCTTCACATCAGCAATATATTTCTTTACCTGGGCGTCTGTCATATGACAAAGGTCGGGCATGGCACCAACCGGTTCAAGTCCGATCATCACGTAGTCTGAAGCATTGGGGTAAAAGATGTTCGCGTTGAGGAAATCCGGGCCTCCGAAAGGGTAGAACACCGGGGTGGAGCTCTTCCTGTCAACAAGTTCCTGATCTGCCCATGTTTTCATTTTTGCAAACCTCGCGGTATCCAGCTCGGTAAATCCGCTGTCCATCCAGAATGCAAACCTTTTCCAGTTAGTAATTGAATCTAGTCGTGGAAGGCAGGATGAATTCCCGTGAGGTCTGCCGGCAATAAAGCCCGCGAGATCATCATTGATTGTATCGTAAGGAACTCTGTAAACCTCCTTGACCGGGGCCTGAGCCACAACGGGTTTTTTTTGCTGGCACGAGGCGTTAATCGAAAGAACCGCCAGAAGAACAAGTACTCTGCTAATTAGTGACATTGTTGTTTGATTTAATCAGGATGAAATATATGACAAGTCCAATCAGCGCGATACCGATGCCGGTAAGAGACTGGACTGGTTTGTTCGCGAAGACATAAACCATCATGCAACCTTCGACGATGATGAAGAAGAGCGGTATAAACGGGTAACCGAAGGTGTGATAGAAATTTTCCCCGTTCTTCTTCATCCTGTATCGCATGATGAATACTCCTGCAACGGAAGTAATCGTGAACAGACTGAGGGTGAACCCGATCAGGGTCATTATCTGCTCGAACGACGAGGTCCAGATGAGTATCAGTGCAATTACAGTCAGAAGAACAGTGGCATAAACCGGGGAACCGTTTTTGTTTTCTTTCCCTAGTATACCGAGAGTAGAGTAATCCTGGGCTATTGCCTGGGTTACCCTTGGACCGAGTATCAGGAGGGAGTTAATTGATGCTATGAGCCCGATGGAAATCAGGATGGCAACAAACCGCCCTCCTGTTTCACCGAAGATATTCCTGGCCGCGATAAATGCAATGTCGACCTTTCCCTCGAGTTCTGAAAGAGGTGTAGTATAAAGAAAAGCCAGGTTCAGGATGGTGTAAAGAACCATAACAATTAGAGTGCCGGTAATGAGAATTAGCGGCAGGTTTTTGACAGGGTCTTTCACCTGGTGAGTTATGTAAGCGGCGGAGTTCCACCCCGAATAGGCGAAGGAAACGTAAACAAGAGAGATGGCGAAAGCGGGGCTGATAACCTGTTTAAGATCCTGGTTACCAAGTGAGAATTTATAACCATCGTGACTGCCATGAGCGAAGGCAGTAATGCAGAGAATCACTATCAGTACGACGTTAAGAGAAGTGGTGACAAAATTGAAATTAGCTCCGGTCCTGAAACTGCTCGAGTTTAGAACGGTGAGAGCAACAATCGCGGCTATGCCGATAATCATAGGTGACAGTGCTACCAGGTTCCCGGCGTAATTTCCAAGTGCTATCGCGGCAATTGCCATTGGGGCTGCGAAACCGATTGTCATAGAGATAAAACCCGAGAGAAAGCCAAAGGCGGGATGATAGATTTTGGAAAGAAAGACATACTCTCCACCGGATCTCGGTATCCTGGCTGCAAGCTCCCCGTAGGTTAGAGCCCCGGCGAGGGCCACCAGCCCACCTGTAATCCAGATCAGAAGAAGTGCCGACACTGAGTGAACACCGGCTGCCTGCAAACCGAGACTGGTGTAAACACCGGTACCAACCATGTTAGACACAACTATGGCGATAGCCCTTGAGGGGCTGATTAGCTTTCCCTTTTCCAAAAGATTTCCATTTAAAAGGTTTTAAAAGTACTAAACAAAATGAAACAATAATCAGCTTTTAAACAGAAACGGGAAAGAAACGTGTACTATTTCATGTCCTGCAGGATTTTCAACGCTTCGTCAACATGCTTCTCAGCCTGCACCTGCGAATTGAATATGTGAACGACTGTCCCTGTCGTATCAGTTATATAGGTTACCCTGCCGGGAAGTATCCCGAAGAGGTCAGTGGGAACACCAAATAGAGATCTTACCTTGTTGCCATTGTCGCTAAGCAGCGAGTAATTCAGCTTGTGCCTGGAAGCGAACCTGCTATGGCTTTCGGGCGACTGTCCGCTTATGCCGATAACAACCGCGTCGGCACCTACGAAAACGTCGTGCAGGTCCCTGAAATGACAGGCCTCCCTGGTGCAACCCGGACTGTCATCCTTTGGGTAAAAGAAAATTACCAGCTTTTTCCTTCCTCTAACAGATTTAATATCGAACATGTTTCCATCCTGATCTGGCAGGATGAAATCAGGGATAAGATCGCCAACGGAGATTTTCTTTTTCATTGTATTATTTTTTTTGACGGTAAACCAGAAGGGAGTTTCAGGTATTTCCTTCCTGGATTATTTCCTTGGAAACCATGGAAAGAAGGAGTTGGTCTTTCTCACGTACTCCCTGTACTGTGGTTTTGTATTAACAAGCGATTTTTCAAGAAGGGCAACACCTGATACCTTTATTATCAGTGCTGTCATTATCACCGATCCAAATGCCCCGAACCAGTTGCCTCCCGCTATACTGAGAAGGCCGAAACCCCACCAGACAGCTGAGTCGCCAAAGTAATTAGGATGCCGGGTGTATTTCCAGAACCCGCTGTCGAGGACCTTCCCTTTGTTAGCCGGATCTGACCTGAACCTGGCCAGTTGCCAGTCGCCTCCCGCTTCAAAAATGAATCCGGTGAGCCAGACTAATATGCCCGCGTAGTCAAGCAATCCGGGCCTGTTCCCCGCGGTGAACTGGGATCCAATAAGAGGCAGTGAAATAATCCACATTAATATTCCCTGTAGCATGAAGGTCTGGAAGAAACTTACCCACCAGTACCTCTTTTCACCGTACTTCTTCCTGAACTCCCTGTACCTGAAATCCTCTCCCTTCCCATGATTTCTCCAGGCCAGATAGGTTGAAAGACGAAGTCCCCAGGCTGATGACAACACTAATGTGATTAGCTTCCTGCCCGGGTCACCGTCAGCAATGACATAATAAACAACTGAACAGACGACGAAGCCGAATCCCCAGAAAATATCCACGATGCTCACGTTACGGGCGAACACGGATATTATCCATAGTACCGACATCATAATCATTATGGCCGCGAGGGCCATAAGCCATGTTTCTATAAATGTCATAAGAATTACTCGTTCATTATGGCAACAGCCGAAGCACCTACCCCGGCATTTGCCCCGATTATCGGGGATATATTCACGAGAGAGGCCGGCTTTTTGCCAGTAAGAGCTTCCATCTTTTCGGCGTACCAGTTGGCGTCTTCAAGGTTGTTGGCATGCATTACAACATAGTTCCACAATGGTCTCCCGGTTGCCCTCTTCTTTATTGTGTCGATGACTTTCTGCATCCCGGCTTTCTTGTTAAAAGCCTTGTCGAATACGATAGCCTTGCCGGTATCGTCAAGAGAAACAATTGGGTTGACATGGAGGATACGGGCAATCAGTCCCTTCGTGGCAGATAACCTTCCCCCCTTTATGAGGTATTTTATATCAGCCACCGTGACGTAGATCCTCGAGTCGTTGATCCATCGCTCGGCCATCCATGTTATATCGTCGTGTGCAATTCCCTTCTCGATCGATTCGGCGATACGCAGTACAAGCAAACCGATAGAACCTGAAATCCCTTTGGAGTTGATGACCGTGATCTTTTTCCCGAATTCATCGGAAACGATCCTTGCAGCTTTCCTGCTTGTATTGAATGTCCCGCTAAGCTTATCGGAAAGATTCACCGAAATTATCGAGTCGTAATGCGAAGCCAGGTGTGAATAAAGATTCACGAATGCTTTTTCATTTATCTGTGATGATTTCGGGTAATCGGGCGATTCGTCGAGCATCTTGTAAAACTGCTCGGGTTTGAGGGTTACCTTGTCGAGATACTGATTTTCGCCGAAGCTGATATTAATCGGAAGCACGTGAATCTGGTATTTGTCGAGTATGCTTTCCTCTATGTCGCATGTTGAATCAGTTACAAGGGCTATGTTATATTTTCTTTTGAAAACAGACTCGCTCTGGCGTATCATGTCGTCTGCCTTCTGGAAGGTAATCGTGCCATGTTCCCGCAGTGAATAGAAAAGGTCGGCAGGAGTATTAGTGTGAACGTGAATCCTCCTGATCTTCTCCGAGCCGGCTATTACAACAGAGTCTCCGAAACCCGTTAAGATTCCCATTAGATCATCCCTTCCGATCGTCGTGTTCTTGATAATAGCCTCGGTGCAGTACCTGAAAGTAACATCCTCGGTTATTACCTCTTCCGATTTTGGAAGGGCGGTCTTTTCAGCTTTAGCAAGTATGAGTTCCTTTACATTTCTAGTCTGGATATACTCTATAATGCCCTCGACGAAAAGGACGAATCCTTTTGCCCCGGCATCAACAACATTATTCTTCGCGAGTACTTTCAGCTTCGTTTTGGTGTTGACAAGCGATGTTTTGAGTACCTCGTAAGAACTCAGCAACAGCTCGTTAAAGTCAGTATATCTCTGCCAGCTTTTGTAAATGTATTCAGCCCATTCCTTGATGACAGTAAGCATGGTACCCTCGACCGGGTTCGATACAGCTTCATAAACATACCTCACCGCTCTCTGCACGCTCTCTGCAAATTCCCTTAGAGTCACCGTTCTAAGGTTACCGATCTCGTTGCTCAACCCATAGAAAAACTGTGCGAAGATGATTCCCGAGTTACCCCTGGCGTTCATCAGTGTAGCCTCGGCTATCCTGTCGGCGGTGATCTTGTAAGATCTGTCGGGGTGAAGCGATTCGACAACACCCCTGATGGTTGATGCAAGGTTGGTACCCGTGTCCCCGTCATTGACAGGAAACACGTTTATCTTGTTAAGTTCAATCTGGTGCGCTATTACCTTCCTGGCTCCTGCCACGAATGTGTAATAGAGATTACGCCCGTCAAGTTCCAGAAGTGGTTCAACCGTGTTTATTCCCATCTCGCTCTCCTGTTTTAGTGCTGCAAAGTTAGTAAATACAATGAATTAACACCTTACCCTTGTACCAGTACTGATAATGTGTGTCTTACAAGGGACTGTTAATCTGCAGATAAACAATAATCATGAGGGATTGTTCGGCAGATTATCCCGTTTCAACAATACCGGGCTTATCATTTCTTCCATCTCGTTATTGGCAGCTGACATTACTTCCCCGACAATCCCGCCGAAACTTTGAGATAGCACCGAAGCATTGATCCGGGATACATACACTTTCCCATCCGATTTTTCATAAACCGAGATCCTGCATGGCATGAATACCGATACAACCCTTTCATCATCTAGCTCGAGCAGTCGCGAGGAATGTTTCGGGTGGCAAAGTTCCAGGATCTTCACTGGTAAAATCTCCTTGCCGAAATTCCTGATAGTGTTCTGTAAATCATGCACTGCAGGCATTTTCCAACCGGCATTCGTTATCGAGTCAGTTATTTTCCCTACAGTTTCATCAAAAGTGAAACGACTGGGATCCTCGAGAATCATGGCATTTCCTGGTTTCATTCCCTATTTTTTTACAAGATCGAGAAAAAACAGTGGATACTTCTTCACTTTACCCTCGTGTTCCCTCTCTATAATGGTGAATATTTTGTCATTGACACATTCGAATCCGCGTAAGGCCAGGCTGGCCTTGAGCTTTGCGGTATCAAATCCAAGGTGACCGTCAAACTCGGGGTCCCTGAAGTGAAATGAACCATCCTCGGTTATCAGGTC
The DNA here is from genome assembly GCA_046329885.1 of Bacteroidales bacterium. Taxonomy (GTDB): domain Bacteria; phylum Bacteroidota; class Bacteroidia; order Bacteroidales; family VadinHA17; genus LD21. The sequence continues at coordinate 6,608 of JAXLTU010000009.1, read as the reverse complement.
GCCTATAAACAAACGTCCGCCTGCAGGTAAAATCGATGAGAAAACTTTGAATGTATTATCAAGGTCCTTCACGTGATGCAACGTCAGGAGGGTGTAAATTGCCTCGATCCCTTCAAGAACATTCAAATCAGATGTATCGATAATAAGCAGGGGTGTCATATTCCTGATGCCATCTGCCTCGATCTTCCCTTTTAGGATATTAGTCATACCTTCCGAAGTATCGGCAAGATAGATAGAGTTGAATTCATCCTTTAGCTGGAAACTTACAAGGCCTGTCCCGCTGCCAAACTCCAGGACCTTCCTCAGCTTTTTCCCGCCAAGAGCATTCTTCATCTCGTTAGCGAATTTTGCGGCTCTCTCTATTCTCTGCGGGTCCAGGTCCCACATCGCAGCTTTCTGATTAAAATCCATGTTATAAATATTATGAAAAGTTAAACCCCTTTCCCGTCATTTTGTTCAGGGAAAGGGGTGGAAAAGTATTACAAAAAATTAAATACAGGATCGTCAGTTCATAATAATTGTCATTCCACCGCCGCCATTATTGCCGAAGCGAGGGTTAACGACATTATTATAAATAGATCCGAAGGTGTATGAAAAGCCAAACATTGTGAAATACTGGAATTGAGTTGCCAGTTCTTTCCTTCTCAAAAGGACCTCCTCGGCAGTAGCACCATTTTTAGTTAACCCCAGCTGGTCGTGTATCAACGAGGCACCTCCCCCGAAGTTGACAGACAGTCCTTTAGCAACCCTGAGATCGATAAAGCCATCGATTGACAGGTTGTTCTTGGACCAGTCGTGCAGGTAGTTACTGTATCCCACGCTTACATTGATAGATCCCCATTTCTGAACAACCTCGTAGGCTGCCATTACAGAATGAAGCATCAGGTTTTCCTTCATCTTGTCGTAAATTGTTGTATCGACATAGCTTACAGCGTTGAACCCAACCTTGTATAATAACCGGAGCTGCCTTCTCGTAGATTCAGAATAGGGGAAGATATCATATTCAATACCTGGCATCACGCTGGCCGTGATCCTGGTGTTATTGAAACTAGATGCCCCAAGGGAAGCAGACCCGCCATATGACCAGTGATCATTGATGCTTTTCACGATAAGGGCATTTACCGACTTCGAGTTGTTTTCGCTGGTGTATATGTCCCCGTCGATGTCATACTTGTCCTTGCTGTAGTTATAGTTTGCATTAATATTTATCTTCCAGTCTTTTGTTACCCTGTTGGCAGATATGTTCCCGAAAATCTGGCTTGACTTATAGGATTTCTGACCATTTAGGAAGCCATTAACGGAGGACCTGAAAACCCAGCTGTCCCATTTATCTGTCGATACTGTTTCCGAGAGGGGCTCGGTGAATGTTATCCTGAAATATTTTGACAGTGGTGTTTTGGCAACATATCTCATGAGACCCATTTTTAGGGTCCTCACATCTTTTTCACGTTTCCCTTCTTCAGTCTCATCCGGATCTGTAACATAGGTGAGGGTGTCCTTCATTCCTGCATAATCGTGCTGACCGACAAAGAAATACGTGTATTCTGTACCACCCGAGCCGGTCCGCTGGGACGTTGAAATGATATACACTCCTGCATCGCGGATATCACGAACATAATTAACGTAAGGTATTTCCTTCTTGATGTAGTCGGTGGCGTCCATGAACACGTTCAAGGCGTCTTTCCGTAGGGAGTCGGATTTTTCGTTATCCGCCTGCGCGTGCAGGCACATGGTAATCAGTACTGCACTAAGCAGCAGAATGGTTCTTTTCATGGCTAGATCAGAATTTGGTAAACTGACGGCGAAAATATGCCGCCCGATTATAGATTGCAACTAAAATGACGCGATTAACATAACATTAACCTTTCGAAAGGTTTATCCGTGACATGAATACTCTTTTCTGCTTTCAGTCTTTATCAATAATAGTATGACCCGCCTCCGAACCTCGGGTTCACGGCATTATTGTAGATTGATCCGAAAGTGTACGATAATCCAAAGTAGGTGTAAAGCGAGAATGACGTGGCCATCTCCCTTCTCCTGAGCAGGGTTTCCTCGTAGGTAAGGCCTCCCTTGGTAAGAGAAAGCTGGTTATGAATAATTGAACCGCCCCCGCTGATATGAAAATTCAGCCCCTTTGCTATTCGCAATGAAAGGTTCGAGCTGGCAGAAACAGAGTTCTTCGACCAGTCGTGAAGGAAATTTGAATATGAAAGCCTCAGGCTTATGTTACCCCACTTTTCTATAATTGCATAATTACACGAGATAGAATGCTGGTAAAGGTTTTCGCTTATCTTGTCGTAAAGAGTGGTGTCGCGGTAATCATAGTACGCATAACCTATCCTGTATGTCAGCCTCATTTGTCGCCTGGTCGACATTGAATAAGGGAAAATGTTGTATTCAAGGGCCGGCATGATGCTATATGAAAAATCACAATTATTATAAACGGACGAGACTCCACTCAAAAAAAGACCCGTTGACCAGTGGTCGTTCAAACCAATAACATATTCTGCCTCGGCATACTGGTTCCTGTAGAAGCTTTTCACCGGAGTATCCCCGTAGTCGTATTGATTCTCGTCCCAGCCGTAGCTGTAATCGAACATGAACTTGTTTTTTTCAGTAACCCTGCTGGCCGAGAATCCCGCGTTCAGGCTCACCGACCTGTAACTCTTCTCCTTCTGGAAATCACCGTTGAAATTGGTGCTGAAAACCCAGCTGTTCCATTTGTCGGTCGACACTATTTCTTTTACAGGTGCCGTGAAATTGACATTGAAATAATTGGCAAGAGGTGTTTTGAGCATGTACCTCATCAGTGCCATCTTTAGAAGCTTCACCGCCTTTGTCCGGGATACATCCTGTGTTTCGTCGGGAGAAAAATTTATTACCAGGGTGTCGTTCATCCCCGCGAACCGGTTCTGACCAACAAGAAAGCATGTCGCGGCTTCACCCCCGGAACCTGTGCTTTGCGAAGAAATAATAATGTACAGATCGGCTGATTTGAGGTCTCTCACGTAATTTATAAAGGTAACTTCCTTCTTTATATAACTGTCTGCCGACATGTAGACATTGAGAGCATCCTTCCTGATAGTGTCTGTTTTAGCGGCTTCCTGCCCGAGTACAGATACAGCCAGGAAAAGCAAAAAAATGGAAAGAACGGTTTTCATTTTAGGAAAAGTTATTCGGGTTGGTTAGTTGGTCAGTTATGCTGAAAACGTGTCATTCAGCTGGGTATTGCTTCAACTGCAAAAAATTGTTCAGGGAATGTTTTACAAAGAGTATTCCTTGATAACCCGTTAACCAGGGTTTAGTTACCTCCGCCTGTTCACGTGTAAGCCTGACCCTCAGTTCTTCATGTTCTTGTAGATCTGCTGGTAAAGCTCCGTTTTTGCCCAGGTGAAACCGGGTTCAAGCTCAAGTATCCTGTCGAGATATTTTTTCGATGATTGATGATCGCCAAGGTACGAGTAGGTTTGCGCAATAACGGTCAGGAGACTCAGGTAGTTCCAGTTCTCCCTGACCAGGTTTTTATCAGCTTCGAGGAGAGCCTGTGCTTTGAGATAATACTTGAGCGCATCTTTTTTTGAACCGCCAAATGTTGAAGGCATGTAAAATTCAGTGTTACCATACTGGACCCATCCCAGGAAATTCTTCTCATCAATTTTAATGGCAGCCCTGGCACAGTCGATACTCTTTTTGCCGAGCACTGGAGCAAGTACCTTGTTCATCCCGATCCTGTACCCGTAAAAGGCAGCTTTATATGACATCACCAGCGAGGCATATTCCGGGAACCTGTCGAGCAGGTCAAGATTTTTTTCAGCTTTTTCAAGATAGATCTTAGCCTCATCGGTTTTCTTGTATCCAATTGCCCAGCCGACATAGCCGTACTGGTAATTAATCAGTTCGGCCAGATCGGCAGGCTTGCCTGAACTGTTTGATGCAAGACGATCAATAACAGATTTCCATTTCACCATGTTGCCGGATATATAGGCATTGTAAATCTCCTGGCTATTGGTTTGGGCCGCAAGGAAATAACAGGCGTTGAGGATTAATATCAGTGGAAGTATCGCGATTCTTTTCATTCCGGTATTCACTACTTCAAAAGTAATTTCTTATTTAAAATAAAAAAACCGGACCTCGTTAAAGATCCGGCTTTGGAAAATATCAGGAATGAAAAACAGGAAGAGTTCTTTATTTCAGCCTTGTGAGATCATCATCACTGATCCTCCAGTATTTTCTGCCAAGTTCATAAGCCTCGATTTCAGTGTACCGGTCATCATTTATGTTTATGTGATTTTCGAACATGTTCTCGACATTTTCATCGAAGTAGAGGATGGTTCCTTCCGGCACATTCAGCTTTACCCTTACTTCATTTGCTCCCCACCTGTGGCCTGCCGGTAATCTAAAGTACTGGTCGAGATACAAGGTGTCGTTGCTGTAAGTGAAATTGTAAGGAATTGCTTCAGCCATGCGGTTGGCCTCGAGTTTGCCAGGCCCGCTTGCCCATTTCTTTACCTCTACCGAAAACTGTTTCCCGGGTATCGTGCCTAATCTAAGATTCGCAGTTATGTCGAGTTCCCTCGTTTCACTATTCATATACATCGCGTAGTTTTCATCAGGCACCTTGAATGCCCTGTCGTACTTTAGATCGCTTATTTTCTTTCCGGTTACAACAAAAAGCGTGTCAGGTGTATTCCCAATGGTCATTTCGGATACTGTCCTGCCCCTTTCAGAGAAGCTTAGACCCTGGTTAGCAAGGATTAAACTAAGTGCTGTAAGGCTGGCTACCCATATTACAAGTGCAACAAGACTAATTATTCCGTCCTTTGCCCTGAACCAGAAGATCATCCTTATACCCCAGTATATCAACGCCAGCAATGGCAGGATCACAACGATAAACCCGAGTATCAGTACCCATGGAGACATCGGTGGTGACACCACAAAATCGAGAAAGTCGGGAAGATAAAAGAAGTTACCCTCCAGCGTGCCGGGAAGAAAAGCAGGACTCCGGAAGAAGAATACAAGAAGAGTTGTTACCAGGATTGTGAATCCGGTTACAGAGAATATTATACCGAAGATTATCATGAAGATCCTGAAAACAACGAAGAAGAATTTACCGAGTGCCCTGAATACCTGGTCGAGGGCATTGCCCAGGTTTGAACCGGTTTTGGTAGTATCGGTACCTGACATCCTGTACGGGTCTGGGTTGTTATTGTAAGACCTTGTATTCTGATCGTAATTGTTACCATGCAATTCCCTTTTCCTTGTTTCACTTGTTGCAGAGGGGAGGGCTATCCAAAGGCCGAGGTAAACGAAAAATCCTATGCCCCAGAATAGAGCGAAAAGGACGAAAATTAACCTTACCCATACAGCCTGGAAATCGAGATAGGCGGAAAGGCCACCGCAAACACCACCAATTATGGCGCCATCAGGATTCCTGTACAGGGTTCTTTTACCAGTCGAATATGTCTGGCCCGGTTGACGCGGTTCATTCATATCAAAATCCTCGGGTCTCCCGAGTATCGATATTACTTCCCCGACGTCTTCCTTTAATATTACACCTGTCGGTCCCCTTTTTGACCTGAATATCTCGGCAATCCTTGCCTCGATATCTTCTATAGTTTCATTTCCACCGCTCGTGTTTCTGAACCTCATGTCGATAGCCTGAAGGTAATCACGGAGCATGCGGTATGCATCTTCATCTGCCTGAAACAGCACACCTGCCAGATTTATTTTGATTGTCTTATCCATTTCTTGACGATTGTTTTGTTATGATTACCTTTTCCTTATGAGGTTTACTGACTCTACCAGTTCGTCCCACGATCCATCGAGATCGGCGAGATACTCCCTTCCCACCGGGGTCAGTTCATAATACTTGCGAGGAGGTCCCTGGGTCGATTCCTCCCACCTGTAACTCAGCAGTCCCGAGTTTTTGAGCCTCGTGAGCAGCGGGTACAAAGTACCTTCAACCACTATCACCTTCGACTCCTTTAGTTCCCTTATAATGTCGCTCGCGTAACACGAATTCCCCGAGAGTACCGAGAGGATACAATACTCGAGTATTCCTTTACGCATCTGTGCCTTGGTGTTTTCAATATCCATTGTCATGAATTTTAATTACTGTTTAAACTGTTCATACTCTTCAAGCTCTTCCTGCTCAAGATGCCACGTGTAAAACAGCTACAGGTTCATCCTTTTCTTTACATTCTCGAATTCTTTCCTGACAGATTCTTTTATGTTGTGGATGTTAACGGGTTCCCCCTTCATCTCGATTTTCTGGGCTGTTGTCTTTGCCTCGGGAAGCACTATCCAGAGTACAAGATAGGTCAGCACACCAATACCAGCTGCCAGCGCCAGCACCAGGAAGATGATCCTTATGGCCCATACCTCGAAGTTCCAGTATGCTGACATCCCGGCACAGACACCTCCGAGTATCCTGTTGTCGGCATCCCTGTACATCCTGTGATAACCCGGCCTTGAAAATTTTTCCTTCGCGGACAGAGTGTCGTTTTCATCTATGTCTTCTGGTGTGCCAAGCACAGAAATTGCATCCCTGACATCCTCGAGCGATATGACCTGCTTGTAGGGGTTCATCTTTGCCTTGAACAACTCCG
>JAXLTU010000008.1:0-105858 GCA_046329885.1 Bacteroidales bacterium | reverse complement strand
AATAATCTCCGTGAACTGGTTTCTTTCGAGTTCAGAAAGCCCTGGCTGGTTAAGAAAATTTGAAAACCCGATTATAGCATTTAGTGGTGTTCTGATCTCGTGCGAAATATTCTGAAGGAAAGCCGTTTTAAGCCTGTCGCTTTCTTCTGCTTTTTCCTTTGCCGAAACGAGATTTTCAAACAGTATTGCATTCTCTAGAGCCAGAGATGCGAGACCTGACATAGTCCTTGACAGACCGATTTCGTTCTCATCAAAAAAATGCAACCTGTCTACTGTTCCCAGAATTAATATTCCCCTTGCCTGCTTAGATACAATGAGAGGGATGTAAAGCAGCGAGCGTAAATTTCTTGAGATTATTACAATTTTTTCCTCCTCTGACAGGATTGTGTCGCGGGCATCGAAGATCATTTCCTGCGTTTTATCGAGCACGGCTCTTGCAATATGAGGGTGTTTATCAAGAGTAGTGTGACGAAGTATTTCAGGCATATCGCCCGGCAGTGGTGGTAGCGTAGCCTCGAGATAAAGTTTCTCACCGCTGATAGAATATATAGCACCGGAATCCAGGCCCATGAGCCTGATCGAACTTTCTATTATCCGCTTCAGAAGTTGTTTTCGGTCGAGAGTCTCGAGTAATTCCATGCTCATTTCAAGCAGGGTGGTCATATCACGCGACCTTTTATTAATTATATCCTCGTTTTTCTTCCTTTCGGTTATGTCGTGAATAACTCCGAAAACGATCCTGCTAACAGGATCATATTCAGCCAAAGAGTGTAGATCTCGTATCTCTCCTGTCTTCCTGTTCTTTATCTGGAACTCGAGATTATATGGCTTCCCGTCGCGAATAAGTTCATTTAATGCAGTGTCCAATTTTTGTCGGCATTCCGGGAGAGGAATTTCCCTGACAATATTAAAATCAGCGATTGGGCTATCGATGCCGTACAGTTTACAAGCTCCCTCCGACCCAAGCATTTCACCAGTTTCAAGATGAAGTTCCCAGTTACCGCTTCCCGATGCCAATTCAGCTCTTAGCAGTCTATTTTCGCTTTGCTTCAAGGCCCGGTCGGTCCTGTTCTTTTCTGTAACATCCCTCAAGGTTCCGGTGAGTCTTTTGGATTTGAAATTAATGTTGAAACCCACCTCTAGTATTTTATCGCGGTAATGAATGGTAAAATTGGGGACAGGTGTACCTGTTACAAGCTTTTTGAGATTGGGAAGAAGTTCCTGAAGATAACGTGCCTCCATGAATGACATGGCCAGCCTGACAATATTGTGCCCGAGGATTTTTTCCTCCGGTATGTCAATTATTTTTAGAAGGGCATCATTAGCATAGACTACTTCTCCGGTGAGAGTTGTATATGCGATGCCTTCCCTGACTGTTTCAAAGATATCCTCTAGATTGCGATTCTCCTCCGATAATTTTTCAACTTCGGATCTGAGCGAAATAATTTCATCTCTCATGCGACTAAGCACATCAGATTCATCATCACGGGAAACGATGATTTTCTCTTTATCTATCCCGGTTTTACCTCTCACCCGAAACTTAAAATAATTCAACCCTCAATCAGGTCGGTGCAACAAGTACAAATTACACATTTTTAACAAGATGACAATCTTTTCAGGAGGAAAAACTAAATCTCGTTTTCACCCTTGACATATCCGAAGTTCGCGAGTATACCACCGTCGACAAAGAGTATATGCCCGTTGACAAAATCGCTCGCCCTGGATGCCAGGAAGAGGGCAGCGTTAGCAACATCTTCTGGTTCACCCCACCTGCCGGCTGGTGTCCTTGTCATTACGAGATCATTAAAAGGGTGTCCGTTTTCTCTTATCGGTGCTGTCTGGGCTGTTGCAATATAGCCCGGACCAATGCCATTAATCTGCAAATTATACTTGGCCCATTCGCATGTCATATTCTGTGTGAGTAGCTTCAGACCACCTTTAGCGGAAGCATATGCAGATACAGTGTTTCTTCCATAGATACTCATCATCGAGCACATGTTAATTATCTTGCCTGCCCTTTTCTTTATCATGTTGGGAGCAACTCTCTTGGAGACAATCAGAGGGGCAATAAGGTCGACATCCAATACCTGCCTGAAATCAGCAATAGGCTGGTCAAGGATAGGGATCCGCTTTATAATGCCGGCGTTATTCACGAGAATATCAACACTGCCTACCTCCTTTTCGATAAGGCTGATTCCCTTGTCAACATCTTCCTCGTCAGTAACGTTAAACCTGAGAGTGAACACGTCCAGTCCTTCTGCCGCGAAAGACTCTTTACAAAGCTTTAGCTTTTCATCAGACAGGTCATTTACGCATACCCTGGCCCCTGCTTTCCCGAGTATCAGTCCGACAGCCAGCCCAATTCCATGCGTCCCTCCGGTTACAAGGGCGACTTTGCCCGTCAAATCAAATAAGTCCTTCATATCCATTATTTTAAAGTATCAGGTTGTCTAACATCCATGTCACCATAATCCAGGTTTTCACCTGCCATGCCCCAGATGAAAGTGTAGTTTGAAGTGCCCGCGGCACTATGTAAACTCCACGAGGGAGATAAAACTGCCTGCTCGTTTTTCATCCAAAGATGTCTCGTTTCATCAGGATCACCCATGAAATGACAAACAGCCTGTTTTTCAGGAACCTCGAAGTAAAAATAAGCTTCCATTCTTCTTGCATGAGTGTGTACTGGCATGGTGTTCCAAACGCTGCCTGATTTAAGTTCCGTCATTCCCATTTGCAACTGGCAGGTTTCAACAACACTGTTAACAAGGAGCTTATTAAGAATTCTGTGATTTGAAGTTGAAGGGCTGCCAAGTTCAATGACTTCAGCATCCTTCGTGGTGACCTTTTTTGAAGGATATTTCATGTGAGCAGGAGCTGAATTAATATATAACCGTGCAGGGTTCTTCATATCAATTGACCGGAACAGAATATCCCTGGTTCCTTTACCCAGATAGAGAGCTTCTTTAAATTCAAGAACGTGCTTTCCTTCAGAAGTAATTACCTCGGAAGTTCCTCCTACATTTATTATCCCGAGTTCCCGCCTGTCAAGAAAATCAACTGATTTAAGCTCGAGGAAAGATTCCAACTTAAGCTCCCTGGTAACAGGTACCGCTCCCCCGACAATGAATCGGTCGTACATGGAATAAACAAGAGATATCTCGTCATTAATGAAAATATCTTCAACAAGAAACTCTTTTCTGATCCTCGTTGTATCAAAACTCCTGAAGTCTTCAGGATGAACAGCGTATCGCAACTGGGTTTTCATAGGTAAATAGGTTAGTCGGCATCTTTATATGCCTGGTAAATTATTTTCTGGTCAGTTAGTTTGTCTTTTCAATTTTCAGGATATTACTCGGCATCTATCTTGAGTAGTTCGGTACCGGCAAGAAGAAAGCCGCCTACCCTGTAGACTTCCGTCATTTCTCGTGTCACGCTTTTCGGATCGGCTCCGATAGGTTGAATATAACCAACCTTTCCATCAGGCCACACCGAGGCAACCATCGATTTCCAGCCCTTTTCGACAGCGGGCATGTATGTTTCCCTGTCAAGATAACCATTGTTTATTCCCTATACCATTCCAAAAACGAAGAATGAAGTAGCACTCATTTCCGGATTTGATAGTTTGAGGATCCAGCAAGACTGGCATGCCAGTACCTTCCGGATCCTGAGGATCAGCAGCTTTACCGGCCATTTTCTTTGAATATTTTTTTTTTTTTTTTTTTTTTTTATCAACAAAATATCTCTGCCCTTGTACTTGTTGGGCAATTCCCTGATAATTATGGGAAGACCGGCGAAAACCCAACCATTGCCTCTTCCCCAGAATACTTTGCTGCCATTATTTTCCTTCCTTGTAAAGTAGTTGGAATCCCTGAAATAAAGGTTTTCATCCTTATCGAAAAGATAATCCGTCGTCACCTTGTATTCCGCCAGCATGAAATCGAGGCATTTTTTCTCTACCTGCTCTTTATTAAATTCACCACACTGTTGGTGCCATGAACAAGCGCATCGCACCACGACCACCTCTGTGTTGACCAGTATTCGCGGTATTGGACGAACTTGAGATCACCACTGGCAGGATCTTTCATAATCTGGTCGAGGTAGTCCCTGATTGGCTCGATCATTTTCTTGTCGTGGAACTGCCTGTACATTTCATGTACATCTGCCCGACACAATAATCAGCATGGTATCTTCAGCGGGTTATCGTGCTTGAAATAATTCCATGAATTCTTAACTCCAATTTCCCTTAGCCAGTCAAAATACTTGCTATCATCCGCAACTTTTGCCCATTCAACCATACCCGTGTATAACGCACCGTTGGTCCAGTCGGTTTTACGATGTGTCAGAGGTGTTTTTAACTGCCAGTCTGCAACAGCCCTCATGACAGTTTTCAAGGCATCACTATCGATGTTACTTTTAAAGCGTGTTTTCAGCAAGCTTGTGCCAGTAGATTCCGAGGCAAACGCTGTAAATAAGAGGATAGCGAAAAATTTTTCATTTATAATTGTTTAATCTGTTAGCGAATAATTGGTTTAAGATGTCAGTTAATCTGATATTTGACGCTTAAATTTTGACTTTATCTCTAATTTCCTATTTTCGTGTTTGTTAACGTAATAGTATTTTCTATATTTCATATTTCAAAAAATACATTTAATTCTATTCTTCAATGGCTGCATTTATTAACCCTGAATTTCTCCTGAACAACAGGACGGCTCCAAAGGATTATATCACGACTACGCTGGAAAATCAGCCGATAATTGATTTCCATTGCCACCTTTTCACTCAAAATGATAGCCGAGGACAGGCAATTTTCTGACATTGGTGAGATATGGCTCGAGGGCGTATCATTACAAATGGAGGGGCGATGAGAACCAACGGTGTCGGCGAACATTTCTGCAACGGGAAAGCTTCCGGCGAGGGAAAAATTCAATAACAAGCGGAAACAGTTCCATTTACTGTGGGAAACCCCTTTATCACTGGACTCACCTCGAACTGGCAAGGTACTTCGATATTCACGATCTGCTTTCTCCCTCCACAGCAGAAAAGATATTTGACAAAGCTTCCGCGATGATCAGGACCCCGGCATTCTCGACAAGGTCGCTGATTACAAAAATGAACGTGGAAGTAATCTGCACTACAGACGATCCAGCCGATAACCTTTGAAAGTACCATATGATAAAGGAATCTTTCAATGTCATTGTTCTGCCAACGTTCCGGCCCGATGCCGCTATAAAAACCGAGGATAACGAGAAATCAGGCTCATCTGGTCAGGCTAGGGGAAGCCAGCGGTATTTCGATAACCAGTTTCGATACACTGGTTGAAGCACTCGACACGAGACATGCAACTTTTTCCATTCAATGGGCGGGAGGCTCTCGGATCATGGCCTTGAAAGGTTTTATTATGAAAAATATACCGACGAAGAAATAAACAAGATATTCAGAGCCCGTTTGCCGGGAAGCGGAGATATTTGGCCATGGAAATGAAAAATACCGTTCTGCCATAATGCATGAATTATGCAAGATGAACCACAAACGCGTTGGACACAGAGCAGTTTCATGTAGGTGCTATGAGAAATAATAATACCAGGATGTTCCGCCTGATGGGACCGGATACAGGATGGGACTCTATAGGGATTGCACAGGATGCACTAAAAATGTCACGTTTTCTAAGCAGGCTCGATGAAACTGATACTCTGGCGAAAACGATTCTATATAACCTGAACCCTGCCGACAACGAAATGATGATAACGATGGCAGGTAATTTCAATGATGGCACTGTTCCTGTAAAAGTACAATACGGTGCTGCCTGGTGGTTCCTCGATCAGAAGACCGGTATGGAGAAGCATCTCAGTGACCTCGCGGCCCTAGGATTACTCAGGAGATTCGTGGGAATGGTAACTGATTCCAGGAGCTTTCTCTCCTACCCCAGACATGAGTACTTCCGCAGGCTGGTCTGCAATCATGTTGGCGAAGAAGTAGAGAAAGGTCTTATACCGAAGGACGAGATGATACTCAGGGAACTCGTAGAGGGAATTTGCTATACCAATGCCAGGGAATACTTTGGCTTTATCAAATAATAAACAAACCGCAAACCAAATAATTCTTAACTTAAAGTCTGAAATTAATAAATATGAAAGATCTCAATCTTAATAATAAAATTGCCGTCGTGACAGGTGGTGCAGGTGTATTATGTTCTCAGATGGCCAAAAGACTGGCTTCCAATGGTGTAAAAACAGCTATTCTTGACCTTAACGAGGAAGCCGCTACCAAAGTTGCCGCGGAAATTATGGCTGAATTCTCGGTTGAATCAATCGGTGTTTCAGCGAGCGTCCTTGACAAAGGTTCGCTTGAAAAAGCAAGAGCCGTTATTAACAGCAAACTCGGGCCGATAGACATACTCGTTAACGGTGCAGGTGGCAATTCTCCTGCAGCTACAACAAAGGTAGATATGATGGAATGCACTCCAGAGGAAAAACTGGAAGAAACTTTTTTCGGTCTGCAGATGGAAGGTTTTGATAAGGTATTTGATCTGAATTTTAAAGGTACTCTTTTGCCTACAATGGTTTTCACGAAGGATATGATAGAAAGAAAATCGGGTTCAGTTATCAATATTTCATCGATGAACTCATACAGGCCATTGACCAGGATCGCTGCATATTCGGCCGCTAAAGCCGCGATAAACAACTTCACGCAATGGCTGGCAGTTCATTTTGCTCATACCGGTGTCAGGGTAAACGCTCTAGCACCTGGATTCATACTCACCAACCAGAACAGGTTTCTCCTTATAGATGAACCATCAGGCGGACTTACCCCAAGGGGCAAGAAAATAATAAACAGTACCCCGATGAGCAGGTTCGCCAATCCCGACGAGATGACAGGAACACTCCTTTATCTTGTTTCCGACTGGGCGAAGTTTGTGACTGGTGTAGTTATCCCTATTGACGGGGGATTCAGTGCTTACAGCGGTGTATGATAGAATTTTGAAATTCCGGAATATTAAATAAGGAACGAAATGATATATTTTGGTTCGGGTTCGGAAAATACTGTAATGGGATCGGACGATCTCAGGAATGGTCTTTTTACAGCCCTGAAGAAAATTGGAGAGAAGAAGAAAGTTCTTGTTGTACCGCCCGATTTCACAAGGTTCCATTCGCGTGCAGGAGAACTGACAACGATGATCAGCGCATACTATGGCGATAAGCTTAAAGATATCCTTCCTGCACTTGGAACACATGTCGCCATGACTCCGGAAGAACTTGACCGCATGTTTCCAGGGATTCCGCATTCGCTCTTCAGGGTTCATGATTTCAGGAATGATGTTGTCACCACGGGAATTGTCCCGGGCGATTACGTGTCACAGATTACCGGTGGCTTGCTGGATTATAGTTGGCCGGCACAGGTTAACAAGCTTATTCGTGACGGGGGTCACGACCTTATTCTATCTGTAGGTCAGGTTGTTCCCCATGAAGTTATCGGGATGGCAAATTATAATAAGAACCTTTTTGTTGGGACTGGCGGTGCCGAGGGGATAAACAAGAGTCACTTTATTGGTGCTGTTTATGGTATGGAGAGGATAATGGGCAAGGCAGACAACCCTGTCCGGCAACTTCTCAACTATGCATCTGCAAGATTCATTACCAATTTACCAGTGGTATACGTCCATACCGTTGTCGGCAGAGATGACTCTGGTAAGCTCGTCACGAGAGGTCTCTATATAGGTGACAATGAGGACGTATTTAAACTTGCTGCTGATCTTTCTATAAAAGTAAATTTCACGATGCTGGAAAAGCCATTAACAAAAGCTGTAGTATGGCTCGACCCGGAGGAATTCAGAAGCACCTGGCTTGGAAATAAAAGCATATACCGGACAAGGATGGCGCTTGCAGATAATGCCGAATTGATAGTCCTTGCCCCGGGTCTTAAAGAGTTTGGTGAGGACAAGGAAATAGACCGGCTGATCAGAAAATACGGCTACAGGGGAACACGGTCGACTTTAGGACAGGTAGCAGCCAACGAGGAACTGAGGAATAACCTTAGCGCGGCAGCTCACCTTATACATGGCAGTTCAGAAGGAAGATTCAAAGTAACTTACTGTCCCGGGCACCTTACCAGGGAAGAGATTGAATCGGTCAATTTCTCGTACGGGTCACTGGACGAAAAGATAAAAAGGTATAAACCACAGACTCTCAGGGATGGATTTAACACCACTTCAGATGGAGAGGAGTTTTTCTATATTTCTAATCCGGCAATAGGTCTCTGGGCCTCCCGTGACAGGATTTCATAAAAACAGCATATGATAAACTGGGGTATTATAGGTTGTGGCAATGTTACCGAGGTAAAAAGCGGTCCCGCCTTTAACAAAGTCAAGGGTTCAAGACTCGTGGCGGTGATGAGAAGAAACAGCGAACTGGCTGAAGATTATGCCCGCAGGCATAATGTTCCAAAGTTCTATAATAATGCTGATGATCTCATTCTAGACCCTGATGTAAATGCAGTTTATATTGCCACTCCCCCTGGAAGCCATGCTGAATACTCGATTAAGGCATTGAAGGCTGGCAAACCAGTTTATGTCGAAAAGCCAATGGCCCTGAATCACCGGGAATGCCAGAAGATCATTAAAGCGTCGCAGAAATACAAGATTCCGGTGTTCGTTGCTTATTACAGGCGGACACTACCCGGGTTTCTGAAGGTCAAGGAATTTATAAATAATGGACTCATTGGCAAGGTGAGGTACGTTCAAATTACCTTTGTTGTCTACCCTTCTGAAGAAGAAAGATCGGGGGAAACTGCCGTGGAGGGTAAACCCCACCATTGCCGGAGGAGGACATTTTTCGATCTTGCCTACACCAGCTCGATTATCTTGATTTTCGGTCCGGATCGTGGACCGTAAACCGTGGCATTGAAACCGTATTGGCTTATACGGGCGTCGAAGATCTCGTTGCCGCTGCATTTACATTCGATGAAGGTGGCCGCGGGCGGGAACATGGTGCTTCACGGGCGGCACTGACCGGCAGAACTGACGAGATAGAGATTATCGGTGACAAGGAAAATTAAATTCTCCACGTTCAGTTCTTCGAAGACATCACACTGACAAACAGCCTGTGGAACGCATGTTTAAGGCCGAACGAGAGGCCCGAGCATGTGCAATACTATCTGATTGAACAGATTGTAAATAACCTTGCAGGTGGCGGAACAGTAGTCAGCACGGGTGAATCATCCGCCAGAACAAGCAAGGTAATGGACGAGATGGTCTCAAGTTATTACAGGAATAGAAGATTATAAACAATACAAACTTAATAGAATACAAAATCGAATAATTATGACTAAACTATCAGACATTGGCCTTGTGGGGCTTGCAGTAATGGGTGAAAACCTGGTTTTGAACATGGAAAGCAAAGGCTTCAGCGTTTCAGTATATAATCGTACAGTGCAGAAGGTTGATGATTTCATGGCGGGAAGGGCTAAAGGCAAAAATATAGTTGGCACGCGTTCAGTGGAAGAACTCGTCAAATCGCTGGCACGGCCGAGAAAGATAATGATAATGGTGAAAGCAGGGAAAGCTGTTGATGAAATGATAGATATGCTCATCCCACTGCTCGAGCCCGGTGATATAATTATTGATGGTGGTAACACTCACTTCCCTGATACAGATCGCAGGACAGCATATGTTGAAAGCAAGGGACTTCTCTATATCGGCACCGGTGTTTCAGGAGGGGAAGAAGGAGCATTACTTGGTCCATCCATCATGCCTGGTGGTTCACCTGCAGCCTGGCCCGCGGTTAAGCCAATATTCCAGGCCATAGCTGCAAAAGTGGAGGACGGTTCTCCATGCTGCGACTGGGTAGGTGATAAAGGTGCGGGACATTTCGTTAAAATGGTTCATAACGGTATCGAGTACGGTGATATGCAGCTCATTTGCGAGGCTTACCAGATAATGCGCGACCTTCTTGGAATGACTGCTGATGAGATGCATCTGGTTTTCAGGGAGTGGAACGAAGGCGAGCTCGACAGTTATCTCATCGAGATCACCCGCGATATCCTTGCCTACAAAGACACTGATGGTAAGCCACTTGTTGACAAGATTCTTGACACAGCCGGGCAAAAGGGTACCGGTAAGTGGACAGGGGTTGCTGCTCTTGATCTTGGTATACCTCTCACTCTCATTGGCGAGGCTGTCTTCTCGAGATGTCTATCTGCCATTAAGGACGAGAGAGTCAAAGCGTCATCGGTCATAAAAGGTCCTGCTCCAAAATTTACCGGTGACAGGAATGCTTTCATCAATGACCTTAAAGAAGCCCTGTATGCATCCAAGATAGTGTCATACGCCCAGGGTTACGCTCTTATGAAAGCTGCAGCCACTGAATATGGATGGAGGCTCAACTATGGAGGAATAGCCCTGATGTGGAGAGGTGGCTGTATAATCAGATCCGTCTTCCTTGGCAAGATAAAAGAAGCATTCGACAATAATATTAATATATCAAATCTCCTTCTTGATCCATTCTTCAGCGAGAAGGTTGATAAAGCCCAGTCGGGATGGCGCAGGGTGGTTGCCGCTGCAGCTCTCAACGGTCTTCCTGCCCCGGCCATATCATCAGCCCTCTCCTATTTTGACGGTTACAGATGTGGTAATCTGCCGGCCAACCTGCTGCAGGCCCAGAGAGACTATTTCGGTGCTCATACTTACGAGAGGACAGACAAGCCACGCGGCGAGTTCTTCCACACCAACTGGACCGGAAGGGGAGGCACAACTGCTTCGACAACCTATAACGTCTGACAAACTGCATTACACAAACCAACCTTCATATAAACATCTAACCAACTATGACAGAACTCAACAAGACAATAGGGAAATACAGATGGACAATCTGTGCCCTGGTCTTTTTTGCCACAACGGTCAACTACCTCGACAGACAGGTATTAAGCCTTCTCAAGGATAATCTTGAAGTACAGTTTAACTGGAGCGATTCAGACTACGCCAACATTGTTTCTGCTTTCCAGTTTGTTTACGCGATCTCGATGCTTTTTGCAGGTCGTTTCATCGACTGGCTGGGAACTAAATGGGGATATGCCTGGTCGCTAATAGTATGGTCATTCGCAGCCATGGGACATGCCCTCGCGAAGAGCACCGGCGGTTTCATGGTCGCCAGGGGATTCCTTGGATTCGGAGAATCGGGTAACTTCCCCTCGGCCATCAAGACGATCGCGGAATGGTTCCCCAAAAAGGAAAGAGCATTGGCAACCGGGATCTTTAACTCCGGTACCAACGTGGGCGCGATACTGGCTCCCATCGTTGTTCCCTGGATAGTAAGGCATTGGGGCTGGGAAGCAGCATTCGTGATTATTGGTGCTATAGGTTTCACCTGGCTGATATTCTGGTTCTGGCTTTACGAAATACCTTCAAGAAACAGAAGGCTGAAGAAAGAAGAGTTTGATTACATACACTCGGATAACACTGAAGAAATTACGACAAACAGCACCGAGAAGTCCGAGAAGATTTCGTGGTTCCAGCTGTTGAAATTCAAACAGACATGGGCTTTCAGTTTTGGAAAGTTTCTGACCGACGGGGTATGGTGGTTCTACCTTTTCTGGCTGCCGGCATACTTGAAGGCCCAATATGGTATGACTGGAATGGAAGTTGCCTTCCCGCTGGCAGTGCTGTACACTATGTCCACCGTTGGAAGTATAACAGGCGGCTGGTTCCCAATGTATTTTATAAACAAGGGATACGATCCCTATGTTGGGAGGATGAAAGCAATGCTTTTGATCGCGCTATTCCCACTTCTTGTACTGACAGCTCAACCGCTGGGCAGCTATAGCTATTGGCTACCAGTCCTTATTATCGGTGTAGGCACCGCCGCTCACCAGGCCTGGTCAGCTAACATTTTCACGACAGTTTCCGACATGTTCCCGAAAAAAGCAGTGGGAAGTGTAACTGGTATTGGTGGAATGGCTGGAGGACTTGGTGGTATTGTGGTAACTAAGGCATCAGGATGGATATTTGACGGGTTCAGGCATGCTGGTATTGCTAAATCGTGGGTTGCCGCACAGGCACAAGACCTTGGCGACTATGTTGACAAACTGAAGTCTATGGAGCTTCTGAACAAATACAACGATGTAATAAATCTTGACAAGGTGGCTCTTGGTAACCTACCTGCCGAAGTCGTTACAAAACTTCAATCTTTAGACCCGGGTATGTATGATCAGCTAAAAGCCATTCAGCAACCAATAGTACAACATAACGTGACAATTGGGTATACGATCGTATTTGTTTTCTGTGCGCTTGCCTACCTTCTTGCTTGGGTTATAATGCATTCCATGGTGCCAAAGATGAAAAAGATCGAGATCTGAAGATGAACCCTCGCAAAGCAAGAATGAAGGATATTGCCAAATTATCTGGCGTATCCATCGGGACGGTTGACAGGGTTCTTCATAACAGGGGTGAGGTTTCTGACAAGACGAGAAAAAAGGTTCTGAAGATTACCCGCGATCTCAATTACACGCCAAACCTAATGGCCCAGGCGCTGAAGACCAGGAGGAGATACAACCTCGTATCCCTCCTTCCCGAATCAACACCTGAAAACTCCTTCTGGGATAAACATCCTGTCGGTATGGTTAAAGCCATGTCTGAACTTGAACCATTTCCGGTGAACCTGGCCCAGGTAACATTCGACATGCAAAACGAGGAGGATTTCCAGGAGAAGACTGGTTTGGTTCTCAAGATGAAACCTGAAGGTGTTATACTCGCACCCATTTTCAAATCACAATCAATAAGCTTCTGCCAGAGTCTCCACAAACAAAACATACCATTCGTTTTTGTTGACGGGTATGTCCCTGAAACATCATTTCTTTCGTATACCGGTGAAAATGTTTTCCAGAGTGGCAGAGTTGCCGGGCAACTTACAGAAATGGTTACACCCCCGGGTAAGGATATTCTCATCGTTAACATTGCAAAAAACCTGCAAAACGTTCACCACCTGAGTAACAGGACTAACGGGTTTATGAGTTATTTCCCCGGGAACAATAAAAACAAGGGGAAAAAGATCAATCTTAATATTCCTGATCTTAGCCCAAAGACAATCAGCAGCTTGCTTGTCAGGACCTTTTCAAGGAACCCTTGCATAGCGTCTGTTTTCATAACAGGTTCAAAATCTTTTATAATAGCCTCACATCTTAAATCAGCCGGGATAAGGGATGTCAATATAATCGGTTACGACCTGCTTGACACGAATGTAAGTTGTCTGAAATCGGGAGAGATCAAGTTTCTGAT
Organism: Bacteroidales bacterium; assembly: GCA_046329885.1. GTDB lineage: Bacteria > Bacteroidota > Bacteroidia > Bacteroidales > VadinHA17 > LD21. Next base: position 92,594 of record JAXLTU010000008.1, on the reverse strand, counting down.
TGGACAGAGGCCAGAGGAACAAACTTACAGGGGTATAAAAAAACTTTTCGAATTTCTCTCTCTGAACAAGATACCCGAGAAAATTGAATACCTGCCTATTGATGTGGTAACATCTGAAAACGTTGACTTCTTTGTATAATAAAAACTGATATGATAAAAATTGGAAAATACTCTATGGGACTTGGTGACAGGTTTGGGCACCAGGGAGCAGCACAATTAAAGGCAATTATTGAGGCCGGGAAGCACGGGATTGAAATTACACCCGTATGGAACAAGTCGAACCGTGAACATTCGATCATTGGCACTGTTCCGGAGGATGTGAGAAAAGAAGCCGACGCTGTAACAAAAGAGGCCGGGTTTAACAAACAATACTTTGTCGATGCTGACCATATTAACCTTGATAATGTCGACAAATTTCTTCAAGCATCAGATTTTTTCACCATCGATGTGGCCGCGTATATCGGCAAAAAAGCAGAGGATGCCGAGCTTGCTGAATTTATCAAATTCGCTTCAGGGCATGTTGGAAAACTTGTTGTTGAAGGAATACCTGAGCCATTTGAAATTACCCGGGAATACCTCGGGAACGTGGCGGATAAATATCTTTATGCTACCAGGATGGCTGGAGTAATTTACAGGAAGATTGAGGCAGTAAAAGGCAAAGGCAATTTCGTGACAGAGGTTTCGATGGATGAAGTACCGGATCCGCAGAAACCTGCCGAGTTGTATTTCATCCTTATGATGCTTGGAAAAGAGGGCATCCCGGCCCAGACGATAGCACCAAAATTCACGGGTCGGTTCAACAAGGGAGTCGACTATGTTGGTGATATTTCAGCATTCGCGACCGAGTTTGAATATGATTTGCTGGTGATCGCCAAAGCCGTTCGGGAATTCGGTCTGCCGGATAACCTCAAAATCAGCGTGCATTCAGGATCGGACAAGTTTGCTATTTACCCTGTAATAAACAGGATATTATCAAAGCATGGAGCTGGTCTGCATCTCAAAACAGCAGGAACAACCTGGCTCGAAGAAGTTATTGGTCTTGCCGAATCGGGAGGAGAGGCTCTACAGTTCGCGAAGGAAGTCTATATCAAGTCTCTAAACAAGATCGATGAACTATGTGCCCCGTATGCAGACGTCATTGATATAGACAGGAAAGCATTGCCAGGTGAATCAGAGGTCATGAACTGGAGCGGTAGCAAGTTTGCTTCATCATTAAGGCATATAACCGGGAACCCTGATTATAATCCCAACATGAGGCAGCTCATTCACGTGGCGTACAAAATGGCTGCAATAAGAATGGATGAATATTTCAGGCTTCTTGAAAGAAACCGCGAGGTTGTTTCCGGATGCGTTTACGAGAATGTTTACGACAGACATGTGCGACGGCTGTTCAGTATCTAGAATTTTAATAAAACAAAAAAAGAGGGTGTCGCTTATGGCACCCTCTTTTTATTTACAGGTAATCTCTTTTACTTCTTGACTTTGAAGCCAAACATGATAGCCACGCAGCCACTTGCCGGTATATCACCAGGCTTGTTGAATGGAGTCACTTTAACAATTAGCTTGAGCTGCTTGCTCGACTCAAGCTTGAAGTCGAAGGTCTTCGCGAAGTTATGATCCTTGTTTGAATAGATCACGTTTTTATTCTCGTCGATTATCTTGAATTCGACTGTTGGCAATTTTCCCTCACCAACAACTGCCACCCTGTATTCCATATCTGAATAGAAGGTTTTGTAAAGTTCAGCTTCCTCACCTTCGACGAGCACGGCTGCATGATAGTTGCCATCGTGAGTGTATGGACTAAGCATCGGGAGGCAATCCTTTTTTGCAAATGCCTTGCACTGACCGTTGGCAACTGATGTAGCTGCAACCAGCAGGACAAGCACCGAAAGTATTCTGAGTATTTTCATGGTTCCTATTAATTAACAAAGGTTGTTCTGATACTGGCAACTGTTTTCGTAAGTTCTTTGAATGTATCAATTGACATATCCGTCGAAACTTCCGACTTGAGAATAGTCACATTGGTGGTTTTGTCGATTTCTGTCTTGATCGGACCAGTCTTGATATTAATCTTGTCAAAAACAGCTTTCAACTGGGTCATCTGGGTCATAAGCTCATCAACTGCCGGATTTCCCTTGCTGCTCGTGAGAAGGTTTAGAAGGATATCTATTGACAATTTCTGATCAATTATAGTGGACACGAGCTTGTTCCCGTTAAAGTCTTTCAGATCAACAAGCTGGGTTGAGATGTACAAACCTTCGATCCATCCGCCTACCAGTACTATTGAAGCAACGGCAGACTGATCGTTATCGGCCAGGTAGGAATTTGAATTAAGGAAAGTTTCTGAGACAATCTCGAGAATCACATCTTTATTATTTATGTTTTCCTCCAGTTTCTCTATTGTTTCCTGGTTTATCGCATCGAGAATACCCAGCCCGTCAGCCATTTTCTTCGCGGCGTTCATGTAATCGATAATAAGCTGGGTCTGGTCGTACAGACTGGCAAAGCTCAGATCGCAAGTGTATATACCAAGGTTTAGTGCCATGCTCCTGGTAGTTGTATATTTCTTAGCGCTCTCAATCGGATTCAGGAATTTCCTGTCGAAGGGTGCTCCCGCTGATTTAATAAGCATCGCCGATTCGAGTGGAGATGGCAGGGCATTGAATATCTTTTCAGCCTGCTTGATGTCATCCTGCACCTTCTCCATGTCTTTCGGATTTTCCTGGGTAACCTCCTTCTGCTTTTCTTTTGAACCGCCTGAACCACAACCCGACAGAATTACCAGGGCAAAAGTGGCAACTGCCAGTATCTGGAAACCGATTTTACTAATTCTCTTCATGATTAATTTATTTAAGTTCTGAGCTAATTGACGACTAATTTAGTACATTATTTTTATTTTTCAAAAACAGCTTCAAGTAATTGGAGCTATTTCTAACTTTGCCGTTAACCGAACATATTGAAATGGATAACAAGAAAAAACTGGATTTATTCGAGAACAAATTCCGCGATAAGAACCCTGCAGTAATAATTGCAGCGATAAAAACCTTGAGAGACGAGTCTCACTTCCCCGGTGCTTTGAGACTGTTGGCAGAACTATTCGACAGATCGGACAACCAGCTGGTAATAAATACAATAAGTGCATTTTTCAACGATTTAAAGGAACCACACACGCGAGGCGAGGTTGTTTCTGAATTGCTCAAACCATACAAGCAAGAAACTATCCAGATGCTTGCATCGTCGTGCTGGCAGTCAGGTCTCGATTTTTCAGATTATGTACCACAGTTTGCCTCACTTTTCGTCAGGAGTACTTATCCGGTCGCTCTCAAGTGTTTCTACCATCATGAAGAATCAACCCAATGAACACTTCTGATCAGATGAAACCGAGAAGTACTTGATATACTCGGGAAGAAATAAAATTAGCCGAAGGTGAAATAGTCCTCTGATCAGCGAGTGCATCAGGATTTACAGTTGAGCCGAAGCCCTTTCTCCAAAGATAAGGCTACGCGAATCCTCACCATGGTACTCCCCTCCTCCGCTGCAGCGGTAGTCGCCAGAACGCTTGCATCGACAATTCTGAAAAACATTCTGTTATCAGTTTCGAAGTATCTTTCCCTGATATCCATCAAAATACTTCTTCAGACCAGCGAACTCATTTCTGATTACCTCTTTATCGTCAGTGAAAGTGGCCATGCCCATGAGCCCTGTTACTCTTGTATTGCGCAGATTCCGGAACCAATCAGCAGCCAGCATGAAAAGAACTTCATCAATACTGAAGCCTGTCTTTGATTCCTCTCTGGCTATATGTATCTGGAGAAGACAATTCACGACTATACCTGCCTTAGCAGCCTCACTGTCGATAACCTGGAGTAATTTAGGGCTGTCAACGGAATGGATGAGAGAAACATGCGAAATAATCTGCCTGACTTTATTGGTCTGTAAATGACCGATCAGATGCCAGCTGATATCTGCCGGGAGCTGATCTTTTTTTGCCAGTATCTCCTGTACCCGGTTCTCTCCGAAAATTCGCTGACCGGCCTCGTAAGCCGTCAGAACCTCGCTAACTGATCTTGTTTTGGATACAGCAACAATCTTTACACCAGCAGGTAAGTTGTTTCTTAAATCTCTCAGACTGGTTGGGATATCAGACATTTCTTTTCTTGTTTCGGTTATTTAACCTTTGCAAACCTGAAATGATTTGGCGACCCATGCCCGTCAAAATTGGTCATCGAGGCTCAGTCGAGCAGGTGAATAACCAGACCGCTTCTCAGCTTTGGTTCGAACCAGGTAGTTTTAGGTGGCATAATGTTCCCCGTGTCAGCGATATCTATCAATTGTTTCATAGATACCGGAAACAGGGCGAAAGCCACTTTCATTTCTCCACTATCAACCCGCTTCTTAAGTTCACCCAGCCCTCGTATTCCACCTATGAAATCGATCCGTTTCGATCGCCTGAGATCCTGAATATCTAGGACCGGAGCCAGAATCTGATTGGTGAGAATAGTCACATCGAGTACTCCTATCGGATCCTTGTCATCATATGTACCCTCCTTTGCTGTAAGGCTGTACCATCGTCCCTCGAGATACATGGAGAAATTATGAAGCCGAACGGGTTTAAATATCTCTGTACCCATATCTTCCACTTGAAATCCCACTGATAACTTTGACATGAACTCTAACGGGGAGAGACCGTTAAGGTCCTTAACAGTCCTGTTGTAGTCCATGATTTTCAATTGGTTATCCGGGAAATGAACAGCCAGGAAAAAATTATATTCCTCTGTTCCCTTGTGTTTATTGTTGTTATCTCTTTTCTCCTTCCCGACAAGAGCAGCAGCGGCAGTCCTGTGATGACCGTCAGCAACGTAAGTGAATGGAACTTTAGTCCTGAAGAGTTCTTCAAGCTTCACATTCGTCTTCTTATCTTTAATTGTCCAGAAATGATGACCAATTCCATCCGGTGCGACGAAATCGTATTCAGGTTCCCCTTCTCTGACGATAGTCTCAACGATTTCATCTATCTCTTTTACCGCTGGGTAGGCGAAGAATACAGGTTCAATATTGGCATTATTGACTCTTACATGGATCATCCTGTCCTGTTCCTTGTCAGGCCTTGTCAATTCGTGTTTCTTGATAATGCCGTTAAGATAGTCGTCGACGGAAGCACAACCAACTATACCATACTGAGTTCTGCCTTCCATGGTTTGTGCATAAATATAATACCCGGGGTTTTTGTCCTGCACAAGCCATCCCTTTTCCTGCCAGAGAGTGAAGTTGGATACTGATTTATCGTATACCAGATCTGAATGAACATCAGTACCATCAGGAAGGTCAATTTCCGAACGTGTTATATGAAGAAGGGAGCATTCTTTACCATCAGCCATTTCCCTGGCTTCATCCGAATTCATCACATCATAAGGCAGGCAGGCGAGTTGAGACACGATAGAACGGGGAGGTCTTAATCCCCTGAAAGGTTTAATAGTAGCCATCAGTATTTCTAAATGATTGGATTATTATTTATTTACCCTGAATTTTTGATTACCGGTTTTGAAAAAGTCAACGATCTGCCTCGCTGCAGCAACCCCGGCATTGATATTGGCTTCCTCTGTCTGGGCACCCATTTTCTTGGTGGTGAATATATACCTGCCCTTGTATTTTTCCTCGAAGACAGCCTTTGAATCAGGTTCAATATCCGACAGATATGCGATGTCCGGCCTTTCAGCGAATATTTTTAGAAGACCATCCTCGTCAATAACTTCTTTCCTCGCTGTATTCACGAGAACTGCTTCTTCCGGCATGCTCTTAAGCAGGTCGTAGCCAATCGATTTTTTTGTTTTATCATTTGCCGGCATATGCAGGGAGACGTACTGGCAGGTTTGATATAGTTCAGGTACCGAGGAGCAATGCTTCACGCCAGCCGAAAGCATATCGTTCTCGCTGACAAAAGGATCGTATGCAAAAACCTCCATACCAAAACCGCGGGCAATAGCCGACATGTATTTACCAACGTTTCCGAAAGCGTGAAGACCCAGTTTCTTGCCTCTCAGTTCGGAACCTGATTTTCCACTGAAACCTTTCCTTGCATTATACAACATCATCTCGAAAGCAAGTTCAGCGACAGCGTTTGAATTCTGACCAGGAGTATTCATTGCAACGACATTTTTTGCCGTGCAGGCCTGAAGATCAAGGTTATCGTACCCTGCACCAGCCCTGACAACGATACGTAACTTCGTGGCTGCCTCGAGTAATTCAGCAGTAACAAGGTCACTGCGAACAATGAGACCATCAGCATCAGCAACTGCTTCAGCAAGTTCCGCGGGGGTCTTGTAGTTTTCGAGCAGGGCAAGTGTATACCCGGCCATTTCCGTTACTTCACGTATTTGCTTAATGGCTACCGGGGCAAACGGTTTTTCTGTGGCTACCAATATTTTCATGTCTATATTTTTAATGAAAAAGACTACCGCTTCTGCAGTAGTCTCTTTCTTCATTTTTAATTATTTAATCGCTTCAAAATCTTTCATTGCCTGCACGAGGGCCTGAACGCTTTCTTTAGGAAGAGCGTTATAAGTGGAAGCCCTGAAGCCCCCGACAGATCTGTGCCCCTCTATACCAAGCATGCCTCTTGCCTTGGCAAAATCTGAAAACTCCTTCTCAAGCTCCTTGTATTCCGGTGCCATAACGAAACATATATTCATCACCGAGCGATCTTCAGGATCAGCTACCGTGGGTACAAACAACTTGTTCCTGTCAATTTCATCATAAAGAATTGCTGCTTTTTCGATGTTTTTCTTCTGCATTTCCTTTACTCCGCCAAGATTCTTTAGCCAGTGAAGAGTCTGCTGTGCTGCAAATACAGCAAAAACAGGAGGCGTGTTAAACATTGATTCACCCTTGATATGAGTCCTGTAATCGAGCATTGTTGGAATAGGTCTTTCGATTTTACCAAGTATGTCTTCTTTCACGATCACGAAGGTGACTCCAGCCGGGGCAAGGTTCTTCTGCGCCCCACCATATATCAGGGCGTATTTGGAAATATCAACAGGCCTGCTGAAAATATCTGACGACATGTCGGCGACGAGAGGAACATTTACAGTCAGATCCTTTTTAAGTTCGGTACCGTAAATTGTATTGTTGGTGGTGACATGAAAATAATCGGCGTCAGCAGGGATTGTATAATTCTTTGGTATATAATTAAAAATCTTGTCTTTAGATGAAGCAACTTCAACTGCATCGCCAAAGAATTTGGCTTCCTTGTGGGCTTTGGTTGCCCATTCACCGGTGACAAGGTAAGCAGACTTTGATTTCATAAGGTTCATAGGAACCATGCAGAACTGCAGACTTGCTCCGCCTCCCAGGAACAAAACCTGGTAACCCGAAGGTATATCAAGCAATTCCCTGAACAGGCCGATTGTATCGTTCATGCAGGCAACAAACTCCTTGCTCCTGTGCGAAATCTCGAGAATAGAGAGTCCTGTACCCGCGAAATCACGAATACCATCAATTGTTTTGTCCAAAGTATACTGCGGCAGTATTGAAGGGCCCGCGTAAAAATTATGCTTTTTCATATCTGGTAGTTTTTTAATGGTTCAATTATCGTGAACAAATATAAGAAATTAAATGATGTTAATCATGGCGAGGAGACTTGCCGGAAACACTGCCAGTGCCTATATCCCTTAACTTCCCGTTCTCGTAAAACGGAATGGATTGAACGCTGTCGGGTACAAGACAATATTCAAGACAATCGTCAAGTCCCTTGTCACGTAGCCTTGATCTCTGCGCGGCCTTTTCAATATAATCGAGTGGTGAGTCTTTAGCGAGATTCCAAAGATCGATTGAGATGTGAGTGGAATCGCAAATTGTCGTGTACTTACCCGATCCGAGAAGCTGACTGGCAAAAGCCCCGGCGCAGATAGTGTCTTCTAGATTTACCTTGTCTTTCCAGCCCGAGCATAGCAATAACACGTCACTCTGCTGGTCAGCAAGCCATCGCGACAGTGCCGTGAGATTAAGAAATGAACCAATTACAACTGCTTTTGACAGGCTTGCCATATCAATTATCCTGGTACAATTGGTTGTTGAATAAACTATGGTCTTGTTTCTAACCCTTCCAGGAGTAAAATTAAAAGGTGAATTTCCAAAGTCGGCAAAATCGAGAACATAGCCATCACGTTCCGCGGCGACCATGTAGCCTTTTTGCTTGAACGATCTCGCGATATCCAGATCAGCTACCGGGATAATATATTCAGCACCATTAGCGAATGCAGTGCAGATGGCTGAGCTGGCACGGAGTATGTCAATGACAACAACGATTGAACCGGGGTCCTCGTGAAGCTTATAAACTGCCGGGGTAAGACATACCTCCAGCCTTTTCTTTACTGGCTCCTGCTGCATTACATCGCTTTATTACGACTTGCGATAAATTGGCATGTCAACAACAACTGCCTTCAGATCTTTATTCCTTATCCTGATATAGATTTCAGAACCCGCCTTCCAGTATCCTTTGGCAAGGTAGGCCATGCCAATCCCCTGTTTCATCATGGGCGACATGGTTCCGGATGTCACTTCACCAATTACATTTCCTGAAACATCCACCACCTCGTAATGCTGACGCGGGATACCCCTGTCGATCATCGTGAAGCCCTTGAGCCTGCGTGTCGTTCCTTCATTTTTATGTTGAAGCAGAAGCTGTTTGTCAATGAATTCCTTTTCTGGCGTGAACTTTGTAATCCATCCAAGTCCAGCTTCAATAGGTGAAGTGGTATCATTTATATCATTACCATAGAGGCAGTAACCCATCTCTAGCCTGAGAGTATCGCGGGCACCAAGTCCAATTGGCTTGATTCCATGCTCCTTACCTGCCTCGAGCACAGTGTTCCATAATCTGGCCCCGTCTTCATTATTTACATATATCTCGCAGCCACCGGCGCCTGTATAACCTGTCGTGGCGAAAATAACATCCCTGATACCCGCGAATTCGATAACCTTGAAGGTGTAATACTCCATATCAACAACTACCTGCGAGGTAAGTTTCTGCATAGCTGCCAAAGCAAGAGGTCCCTGAACAGCGAGCTGGGCAATCCCATCAGAGGCATTCACGAGGTCCTTCCCGACAACCAGGTTGAAACGTGAGGCATGACTCACGCACCAGTTCCAGTCCTTCTCAATATTTGCAGCATTTACAACGAGAAGATATTTCTGACTATTGAACCTGTAAACCAACAAATCGTCAACAATACCTCCTTTCGAATTCGGGAAACAGGAATACTGCACCTTGCCGTCGACAAGGGCGGAGGCATCATTCGAGGTGACATACTGAATGAAACCAAGAGCGTCTGGCCCTGTTACCCAGAACTCACCCATATGAGATACATCAAACACACCAAGCTTTTCCCTGACGGTAATGTGTTCATCGTTGATGCCACTGTACTCTATCGGCATGTTGTATCCGGCGAAAGGGGCCATTTTCGCTCCGAGAGCGATATGGAAATTTGTAAATGGTGTTGATTTCATGAGATATTGTATTTTTTTTCGTGGCTAAATGTAAAGAATTTGTAAATAAAAAATCAGGTAGTAAATCATTTAAAAACATGATTGAAAACAAGAAAATCCGCATTAACCTGAATACGAAATATCCAGGCTGAAAAGTACTACTAAACACGCTGTTACAGATATAACAAGAAAGCTATAATGAATTAACCAGATTATTCAAAGAAAACTTGCCAACGGAACTTTATTTCCCCGTATCTTCCTCAAGTTTGACAGGTATTGCCGGAGTTTTATCAATGGGCGGTTTCGTATCAATACCCGCTGGTATTTTGCAGGTGTAAATATCCATCCCGCCCAGGCCACCGGCCCTATCAGAGACAAAGTAATATAAGTCGTTATCTTTAGTTGATTGAAGAAAAAACCAGTCATTCCAGGCCGAATTAACAGGAATACCGGCATTCCTGCACTTTTCCCATTCACCTGATTTATTTCTGACCGAAAAGAATATATCATACCCGCCAATGCTGTTGTGCCCAGTTGAACTAAACCACAATGTATCACCACCCTTCGAGTATCGGACTGATTCCTCATTGTACTCCGAGTTGATCCCATCTCCGGCATTAACAGGTCTTGTCCATCTTCTTTTTCCTTTTTTCTCGATGAAATAAATATCAGAACCTCCCATCGATCCCTTTCCCCTGTCGCTCACATAAGCTATTTCGGTACCATCGGGTGAAATACATATCGAGGTTTCAGCTCCTTTTGAATTTATACCAAAATCTTCAGCCACGGGCACTTTCCAGCCTCCCCTTCTTAGTTCGGATACGAGGATATCTCCGGCACCTTCATAACCAGCGTAAATATAAAGGTGTTCTCCCGGTAGGTCCATGAAAAGCGGGGACTCATTAAATTCCGTATTTATGTTTTTCCCGGCGTTCACACCCACGCTCCAGGCTGTATCGATCCATTTTGAATAATAGATGTTCTCGTCAAATTTGGCATCCTTGTACCTGCTTTTCTGGCTTATCTCTGTTGGTCTTCTCGACGCGTAATAAATCAGCAGGCCATCGGATGATAAAACCGGCGAATAATCGTCAGAGGGAGAGTTTATTGCTATCCCGGCGTTCCTGATCAAAGCATTGACCGGATCATTGAGAAGTTGTATCCCTGCTTTGCTTTCAACGATACATCTTTCAGCTTTTTTGATTTCAGCCCGGCTCTTCCTGACATCTGACGCAAGATACAAGTTTAAAACACTGTCAGCCCTGGAAAATTTCGACTGGTAACCCAGCGACAGCCCCCAGTAGAGGAGGACATCGCCTGTAACATTGTTCTTTATTTTATAGGCCTTTGCAAGGTAGTTGGCAGCTTCTTCTTTCCTGTCAGACATCAACGCGGCAATGCCAGACTTGTAATTCAATTCGGCATTACCCGGGTTGTAGAGGAGAGAAATCTTGTAGTGCTCGAGTGCTTTTGAATAATAAAGACCTCCGGACCTGTATAGCTCATCCCCTGCATCCAGGTGTTTCCATGCAGCGTCGAAGCCCGGATTATCAGTTCTGAAATCACGCTTTGAAATTACGGGATTTGACTGCCCCGAAACCTTTAAGGATATTAAAAACAGTATAACAGGAAATAAAACTTTTGAATTCATAGGCCCACTATTTCGAACATAAATTTACTATTATTTTCAGTAACTTGAAAAACGCGGGTACCATCATGTACTTCCTTTGTTGATTCTTAACAAAAAATATTATTTTTGTTGTACCCCATCCTGTTGACTGAATTGAAAGTGAATCAGACCTGTTATGGAATACAAGCTTATTAACACTGATTATGTCGTTTCGGTTGCCGGTAATGACAATTCAATTATAACCGAACTTGTTGGCATGTTTGCTGAACAGGTAGCGGAGACTGCAATTGAAATGAAGAAACTTCACGGCGAAAAAGAGTTTTACAAGCTTGGTCTTCTCGCTCACAAGGCAAAGTCGTCAGTTGCCATAATGGGGATGAGCGAATTAGCAACTCTTCTTAAAAAGTTTGAACTCCAGGCCAAGGAGGGCATTGAGCCGGAGAATTACACGGCTTATATTTCAAAATTCGAAGAAGATACAAAACTGGCTGTTGATGAGTTAAAACATTTTATAAAAAACCTGCCAAATTCAGATGCTCAAAATTGAAAGAATAGGTACTGTCGATCTGGTTACTTTTGAAATTACCAGGATAAATGCACTTGTCGCCGAGGATATTAAAGAACAGGTTAACAGGGTATTTGACCAACAGGGTGCCAAAGTAGTTTTCGATCTGAAGGGAGTCGAATACATCGACAGTTCCGGGTTCGGGTGTTTTCTTTCAGCTTTACGCCGTGCCAGGGATAACTATGGTTCTGTCAGGCTTACCGGGCTCGAGCAACCGGTAAGAGACCTGTTTAAAACACTTCATCTCGATACAGTATTCGATATCAGGCAAGACGCTGACGAGGCTATCAATTCGTTCAGGTAGGAGACACATTCATCCTTACCAGTTTCAGCCTGCCATCCTCAACAGTAATCCCAACAAGATCGTTTTTCGATACACGACCAGCTATAATCTCGATTGACAGCAAATCGACAAGCTCTTTTTGAATAAGTCTTTTTACCGGTCTGGCTCCCAGCTGGGGGTCATAACCTTTTCGTGACAGCCATTCAATAGCATCCTTATCTGCCTGAATCCTGATACCCTGTTCGTCAAGCGTCTTTCCAAGATTATCAAGCTGCATCTTCACGATTTCGGTAATCTCGTCTTTTGTCAAGGGGCTGAACATAACTATCTCGTCGATCCTGTTGATAAATTCCGGGCGCAGGAATTTCCTGAGAATCTGCATGACATTCTGCCTGAGCATTTCGGACTCGCCCGGCGACAGTTCGTTCTCAAGGTCGGTCATCCTGTCGCGTATCAGGTCGGATCCTATGTTTGAAGTCATTATAACGATGACGTTTCTGAAGTTCACCGTTCTTCCCTTGTTATCGGTCAGACGCCCTTCATCAAGTAGTTGAAGAAGGAGGTTAAATACATCGGGATGAGCTTTTTCAATCTCGTCAAGAAGAAGAACTGAATACGGTTTATGCCTGACTGCCTCTGTAAGCTGTCCACCTTCATCGTAACCGATATAACCCGGGGGGGCACCTATGAGCCTTGATACCGAATGGCGTTCCTGGTATTCCGACATATCTATTCGGGTCATAAGGTTTTCGTTATTGAAAAGAAAGTCGGCCAGGGCCCTTGCCAGTTCCGTTTTTCCAACTCCTGTAGTACCTAGAAAAATGAATGATCCTGCTGGCCGGCGATCATCCGAAAGTCCAGCCCGTGATCTCCTTACCGCGTTGGCAACCGCTCTTATTGCTTCATCCTGCCCGACAACTCTTTTGTGCAACTCTTCTTCAAGACGAAGAAGCTTTTCCTTTTCACTCTCGAGCATCCTGGTAACTGGTATTCCCGTCCATCTTGCAACAACTTCAGCAATATCCTCGGCTTTTACTTCTTCTCTTACAAGCGAACCAGATGCCCGCTTCTTCTCGACCTGGGCCTTTATTTCCGCTATTTCTCTCTCGAGCCCGGCAATTTTGCCATATCGAAGTTCAGCCACCTTCCCGTATTCACCGGCTCGTTCTGCCTGCCCGGCCTCTATCCTGTAGGAATCAATTGCCTCTTTCTTTTCCTGGAGAGCATCAATCAGAGACCTCTCTGACTTCCAGGCAGCCTTCAGCTCATTTCTTTTTTCATTTAGAGCGGCCAATTCGCTCGTGATTTCTTCCACTTTAACCTTATCCTTGTCACGTCTCAGAGCTTCCCTTTCAATTTCAAACCTGGTTATCGTCCTTTCAATCTCGTCAAGTTCCTCGGGAACAGAGTTCATTTCCAACCTCAGTTTTGCAGCTGCCTCATCCATAAGGTCAATTGCCTTATCGGGCAGGAACCTGTCTGTTATATACCTGTACGACAGATCGACAGCCGCCACGATGGCTTCATCCCTGATAATAACTTTGTGATGGGCCTCGTATCTTTCCCTCAGCCCGCGTAATATTGATATGGAATCAGTTCTTCCCGGTTCGTCAACGATTACCACCTGGAATCTCCTCTCCAGGGCTTTGTCCTTCTCGAAATACTTCTGGTATTCACCAAGAGTGGTTGCCCCGATCGCCCTCAGTTCACCTCTGGCAAGGGCAGGCTTCAGTATGTTCGCGGCATCCATCGCACCTTCCGATTTACCGGCGCCAACGAGCGTGTGTATCTCGTCGATAAACAACACGACGTTACCCTCCGATTTAATTACCTCATTCACAACCGACTTAAGCCTCTCTTCGAACTCGCCTTTATACCTGGCACCCGCGACAAGTGCACCCATATCGAGGGAGTAAATAACCTTGCTCCTTAGATCTTCAGGGACATCACCCCTGACTATCCTGTGCGCCAATCCCTCAGCAATGGCAGTCTTTCCAACCCCCGGCTCGCCAATCAGGATAGGATTATTTTTTGATCTGCGTGTAAGAATCTGAAGTATCCTGCGTATCTCATCATCCCTCCCGATAACTGGATCAAGGCGACCGGAAAGTGCCATCTCGTTCAGATTTATTGAATACCGGTTCAACGCGTCATAAGTTTCCTCCGCTGACTGGCTTTCAACCTTATTGCCTTTTCTTAATTCACCAATTGCTGCCAGCATTACTTTTACAGTTAGTCCGCTATCCTTCATCAAACGCGATACCTGGTCATTTGCTTCAGCTATCCCAAGCAAAATATGCTCAACAGTAACAAACTTGTCTTTCATCGACGTTGCCTGAGACAAAGCCTTTTTCAATGCATCTGACGAGGCGGGGGATAAATATTGTTCCCCTCCCCTGACCTTTGGAAACGATTCAATGATGCGGTCAATGCTCCGGTTGAAGGCATTGATATCAATACCGGATTTATCAAATATATATTGGACTGTATTACCAGCCTCAGAAAGCAGACCCTTGTAGAGATGTGCACACTCAACAGACTGGTGATCATTTGACTGTGCAATCTCCATACCCTTCATTATTGATTCCTGGGCTTTGACCGTGTAATTATTCAAGTTCATAGCGTATTCATTTTTCGTCGCACAAGTCCCCTGCAATTTTTTTGCCACGCGTAACACGCTGAAATTCACTGCCTTTTTGACATGTAAAACCATAATCCGATGCCATTTTGTCAATTCATGTCTGGACATTTTATTTAGAACAATAATGAATTACATTTACATCGCTCCTGCTGAAATCATGTGGCGGGGGGACTGGGATCAAAACTGTAAATGTTTGAAAGAGATAATAATCAGGCCAGATGAGCAAGATACAATGGAAACCAGGCACTATGATATATCCTTTACCGGCAGTTATGGTAAGCTGTGGTACTAATAGTGATGAATACAATATTATTACAATATCGTGGACTGGAACTGTCTGTACTGATCCGCCCATGTGCTATATTTCGGTCAGGCCTGGCAGGCATTCGTATAATATCATCAGGAATGCAGGTGAATATGTAATAAATCTCACGACTGAATCGCTGGCTAGGGCCACTGACTGGTGCGGAGTCAGATCAGGGGCGGATTACGACAAGTTTGAAGAGATGAAGCTCACGCCGGTTCCCGCCACGAGAGTAAATGCGCCAATGATCCTGGAATCACCGGTAAACATAGAATGCAAGGTAAAAGACATTATTGAACTCGGTACTCATCACATGTTCCTTTCGGAAATTGTAGCAGTAAATGCTGACCAGGATCTCATTGACGAGGAAACAGGTCTTTTCAGGCTCAACGATTCTCACCCTCTTTGTTACCTGCATGGCCGGTATTACCTTACTGGAAAGTTCATTGGCAAATTTGGTTATTCTGTACAAAAAAGGAAGAAAAAAAAGAGATAGTCAACATATACTATAAGCCTGGGATTAGGAATTATTATTTCTTATTACTAATTTCAGCCATGCTAAACAAAGTCGAAGAATCACATGAGTGAGAAGATTTTAAAGGCCCTGATGCAACTCTTTGCCATAATAGCGAGGCCACAGAGTAATGACAGCGACAGAAGGGGTGTTGTAGAAGCTTTTCTAAGGAGGCAATTAAATCAGGAACTGGTAAAAACATATCTTGGATTTTTTGATGAGTATTACCAGGAAGCCCAGGAAAAACAAAAGAAAAGCAGCCAGAACAGGAGAACTGCCGCCATCGCTGTAAGGGTTCTTAAAATCTGTAATGATATAAATGACCAGCTGACCCAGGATCAGAAAATTATTGTACTGGTGCAGCTGCTAGAATTCTGTAAATCGGAAGGCACCGAGGTAAGTCAGCTGGAATTGGAGTTTATCCAGTCAGTAGCCGAATCATTCAATCTTGATTCAACAGAACACCAGTTACTCAAGAGTTTTGTACTAAATCCGTTCACGAGTGTTCCGAACTCACCAAATATCCTTGTAATAGACAACAAGTCGGAGAACCAGGGCCACGAACATAAACATCTTCAAAACGAGGATGTTGCAGGCCAGATCTGGATACTTTTCGTCCACTCTGCAAACATGTATTTCGTCAGGTTCAGCCGATCGGGCGAACTATACATGAATGGGGTGCTGCTTGCCGAGGACAAGGTTTATCCATTCAACCCTGGTTCATCCCTCAGGGATCCCAAGACGTCGCCGATATATTACAGCGATGTCATCAAACAATTCCTGATGGAGGAGTTTGAGGCATCAAGAGTTGTGTATAGCGTTCAGGAGCTCGAGTACCGTTTCCGAAGCGGAAAGACAGGTATACACACTATGAGTTTCGAGGAGGAATCGGGAAGGATGGTAGGGATAATGGGTGCCAGCGGTGCCGGGAAATCGACCCTGCTCGGGGTTCTGAACGGAACAAACAAACCCTATTCCGGCGTGGTATCTGTTAACGGTGTTTCTCTGCACGGCGACAATGAGGATATCAAGGGACTGATTGGCTATGTATCGCAGGATGATCTTCTCATCGAGGAACTGACGGTTTTTGAAAACCTTTATTATAATGCCAAGCTTTGTTTCGACAACCTGACAGAGGACGAGATAAAGGCAAAAGTGGAGAATACTCTTAAAAACCTGGGGCTTTTCGAGATACGCGACATGAAGGTTGGAAGTCCTTTAAACAAGAAGATTAGCGGCGGACAAAGGAAAAGACTGAACATCTCGCTCGAACTTATCAGGGAGCCGGCTATAATGTTCCTCGACGAGCCCACTTCCGGCCTGTCATCACGTGACTCTGAAAATATACTTGACCTCCTGAAGGAATTAGCCCTCAAGGGGAAACTTCTCTTTGTTGTAATCCATCAGCCTTCTTCAGACATTTTCAAAATGTTTGACCGGCTCGTGATACTTGATACAGGTGGACACCTTATCTACAACGGTAATCCTATCGACTCCATAATCTATTTCAAGAAAGCAATACATCATGCCAACTATAACGAGAGCGAATGTCATGCCTGCGGTAACGTGAACCCCGAGCAGATATTCAATATTGTTGAGGCAAGGGTACTTGATGAATATGGTCAGCCCACTAACACGAGAAAAATATCACCTGTCGAATGGAGCGAGCATTACAAGAATGAGCTTGAGGGAAAAGAATCGCATGTTGAAGAAGGAAAGGGTATTCCGCCCATAAGTTTCAAGACGCCAAACAGGTTCAAACAGTTTCTCGTGTTCACCAAACGCGATATCCTTTCAAAACTTGCAGATACACAATACCTGATTATTACCCTTCTTGAAGCACCGGTTCTTGCATTCTTCCTTGCTGTGCTTATCAAGTTTTTCGACTCGAGCGTTGAAGGAGCGAAATACACGTTTTCGGATAACGAGAACCTGCCGGTTTACATCTTCATGTCGGTTATCGTGGCAATCTTCATGGGACTGACAGTGAGTGCCGAGGAGATCATCAAGGACAGGAAGATCCTTAAAAGAGAAGCATTCCTGAATCTGAGCTGGAACAGCTACCTCATGTCTAAGGTATCGGTTCAGTTTATCATATCTGCCATACAGGCATTGACCTTCGTCCTGGTGGGTAACCTTATCACCGAGGTAAGGGGGATGTGGTTCCAGTACTGGATAGTTCTCTTCTCATGCTGGGCCTCGGCAAACATGATGGGACTTGTCATCTCTGACTCCTTCAAGGCGGTAGTTACTATTTACATCCTTATTCCTTTCCTGGTTATCCCCCAGATAATACTCAGCGGGGTCATGGTCAAATACGAAAAGCTTAATCCAAACCTTTCATCTCCTGTTTCGATACCGATTTACGGCGAGTTCATAACTGCCCGCTGGGGATATGAGGCCCTTGCTGTCGAGCAATTCATGCACAACAAGTACGAGCGGCAGTTCTACGATTATGACAAGACAATGAGCCAGGCCAACTTCATCAAACAATACTGGTACGAGAAGATAACAGAGAGGCTCACCAGTGTCGAGAACAGTCTTGCAACTGGCACGAAGGACGATAATTATATAGTGGATCTCGATCTGCTCAATCACGAGATCAGTAAACAGTTGTTACGCCATGCCGACAATCAGTACAATTACCCGGGCATGCTGACTCCGGAGAAGGTAACCCCCGAGATTCTGAAAGCAACTCGCGACTTCGTTGACAGAACAAGGAAATACTACGTTGATCTTTACAACAGGGCTTACAAGCTCAAAGACAAAATAATAGTTGAAGCCGAGATGAGTGACAAGGAAGGCTTCAAAAAATTCAAGTCAAGGTTTTTTAACGATAAACTTGATGAATTTGTGACTAACAAGACTGAACCGGATAAGTCTATCGTGTTCCGTAACAGGGTATACCAGAAGGCAAATCCGATCTTCATGGAACCTGAACACAATTTTATCAAGGCTCACTTTTATTCTCCCGTAAAAAGAGTATTTGGTGCCGAGTTTGATACGATTGTTGTCAATGTCATTGTTCTGTGGATAATGACAGTCATTCTTTACCTGGTACTGTATTTCAGGCTACTCAAGAAATTTCTGGATTCCGGCGAGCACCTGATGGGAAAATCAGGAAAAGGCAATGACTAAGCTGCATTACCTTCCCGAATAATCTACCTCTGCTCTAGTAAGAAGGAATGATTTGTTCCTGTAGCTGGTTGAAGTCATCAGCCGGCTTGCACGATTCATATATATAATGGTATATGGGGGGACTTTAAAAAAAACGGGGTCATATCGACCCCGGCTGTATTTTGAATCAGGTTTAAATCTCAATCAGCGTTATTCTACAATTTCAATCATTTTGAAAGGCACCCTGATAATGGATTCATAATCTTCTCCTGCTTCAAGCATATCTTCATCATCCTCCTCGTAATACCAATTGACTTCAACCTCATTTTTGGCTTTGTGAATGGCTTCAAGCTTCTTGAAAACATCAAGGATGCATTTGGAGGAACTAGTATTGAAATACTCTAGCCTGATGTTCACGGTAGTTTTTCCCAGGGGGGTTTCCTTGTACTGATCCAGCCAGTCAACCAGAGGTTTATAGAACTCTACCGAGTTTTCAGGTATCGATCTTCCCTTTATTTCAAATACTCCCTCATTTGCATCAAATTTAACTGTGGGGGTTTTTGCTGTTCCTTCAATAATGATCGGTTCCATATGAATGACTTTTTATGTTTCTCTTTAGTTATCGTCGTTAACCAGAATGTTCAAATAAAAGAACGAATAGCTCTTGTTATACTCTTTGAATGAATAATCAAGCTTATTGCCCGTTTTCCTGGCAATATCAACTAAACCCAGTCCACCACCTCCTTTTTGAGAAATCTTCTGGTGATTAAGAATGAATTTATAGAGTTCTTTTATTTCCTCGTGACTTGACCTGTTAATCCTCTTGATTCTCTCTTCAAGCTTTTCTATGTTATCAGCCCTTACAAAGTTCCCGGTAATGATTTTATAACCCCCGTCAACCTTTTTTACTATCAATAGGCCATACCTGTCCGAGGCCTGATCTTCAAAATCCCCGGGGACCTTGTCGACATGATGATACAGATTCTGCAGGCTTTCAACGAGTACATTATAAACTTTCTTCCTGAGCTTGGAGTGTTCATTTGATTCGGCCATCCTGCCCTCGACAGTGTCGAGCACATGATTTATGACTTCCGAATCAATGTTACCCTTGTATTTAAGAATAACATCTCCCCCGGTTTGGTCCGAAATGTAATTTTCTACATTAAAGCTCATCGAAGCCTTATATTGGAAGAGGTAAATTCAATAACAAATATAATAAAAATCTAAAGTAAGCAAAATTTAACAGATTCTCTTTTCCTTTTTTTAATTAACTGATTGATTTTTTGATAAACAGGCTCTCGGAGGAGACAAATATCGCGTAATGGGTGGTGTAAACAAACCTGGCAGTTATAAAGCCAGCACGGTGGCGACCTGTTGCATTCTATCGTCTTCCCTCGTACATATCATAACGAAGAAACTGGCATTCAATGGAGCCGTTAAACACGATGAACTTTTTAACCGGACGCAGACCAAGCTTCTTAAGTGCTTCTTTATCCGGTGTAATCAACCATGCCGTGAAACCCGCGAACCTGTGTTTAAGAACTGAACCCAACCTGCCGTATAATTCACCAGTTTGCCCCGCTCCTATCCTTTCCCCATATGGCGGGTTCATGACTATTAACCCCTTTTCCGGCGGAGCCTCCAGGTCGTTTATGTCGTCTGTTGAAAACAGTATTCGTGAATCCAGGCCAGCCGTCCTGGCATTTCTTATCGCTATATCCACCGCCCTCGGAGAGATGTCAGAACCAATGATACGAGCTTTCATCTCTTTGATACCAGAATCAGCCTCGCTCTTTATTTCATTGAACAAAGCCTCATCAAAATCCTTCCACCGCGTGAATCCAAATTTTTCCCGAACAATTCCAGGAGGTATGTTTCCTGCCAACATTGCAGCTTCAATAGGAAGAGTCCCGGAACCGCACATCGGATCAAGAAAAGTTGAAATGGAGTCCCAGCCCGACAGTTGGATCAGGCCGGCTGCCAGAACCTCGTTTAATGGTGCCGCGACACTTTCCGTCCTGTAGCCTCGCTTGAACAATGGCTCACCTGACGAATCTATTGAAATTGTTACTTTATCGTTACTTATGTGAAGATTGATCGCGACATCGGGATCCCTGGTGTCGACAGAGGGCCTCTCTCCAAATTTCCCCCTGAAATAATCGGCAACGGCATCTTTCAGCTTCAATCCCGCGAAACCGGTATGATTAAAAAATGTTGATTTGACTACAGGTGTGATGGCAAAAGTGCTTCCCGGTCCCAGATACCTTAACCAGTCGATCTTTAATGATTTCCTGTATAGCTCATCAGCCGATCCGATGCGGAAGGAGGAGACCTCCTGAAGTACTGATAAGGCAATTCTCGAACAATAGTTAACCCTGTAGAGTAACCCCTGGTCTCCGGAAAAATAAACAGCTCTGTTACCCCGCGTAACATCATTTCCCCCTAACTTCTGGATCTCTGCAACCAGCAAATCTTCAAAACCAAACAGAGTCTTGGCGATGAACTTCATCTATTTTGGTATATCTGTAAAGCCTATATATAAAAACCATTAATGGTTTAAAGATTGATGAACATCAGTAACCTAGCGCTTTCTTGTAGGCTTTGTCATCGGCCAGGATGTCCAGGGCCTTTTTCAAAACAACATCGTCGTCGTTGATTATTCTGAAATATTCTGTTGTCTGCCAGAGATCTATTGCAACGAGAGCCTTGAGTATTTTGAGCGACTGTTGTTTCGAAATGTTGAATTGTTTCTCATCAAATTTAACCCCGGCATCAGTTCCCATCTTAATAAATGCATTCGCGTCGGACTGTTTGAACTGGAATTTTTCTGAAATTGTCAAAACGTTTTGTACTCCTCGATAATGCGTTTCCTGTTTTTATCGCTGTACTCGAGAGTAAAGGAATTAAAAATGCCTTTATTCAATGAGCTCATAGTACTCTTGTATAATAAGAAGTATCGGCTGGAACGAAAATATCAGGCATAATCCCTCCGCCACCGTATACTGCCCTCTTGTTAACGAGTGTCTGGTATTTGTGGAATCCGGCATATGGATGTTATCGGCATTTGTCATCTCCCTGTTCGAGAATCTTTAAGGTAGTTTTCGATGTACTTGTCGTACCTGTCCTTGTACGTAATTTCCAGATAGAACGACCCGTTGGAGTATAATAACGGGCAATAGTGAGTCTAATCTTAGTGATCCGTCGTTAAGCTGGTAACCATTCTGACCAGGCCTTGCCAAAAGTTCTCCTGCCAATGATGACACCGCCGTCCCAATCCTGTATTGCCCCCGCGAGTATTTCGCCGAAAGATGCCGAACCTCGTTCAACACCACGAGCCGGGTATTTTTCAGAAGCCCGTTGCCGTTTGATTTGAACTCTTCTCCTTGGGGCCTTCCTTCCTGCATGTACACGACAAGCTTCTGCCCATCGAGGAACTGGTTAGCTATGGCAACTGCAGCCAGCATGTATCCGCCAGGGTTACCCCTCAGGTCAATTACCATGTTCTTAATCTTGCTGTCTTTGAAGAGGGCAAGTCCTTCATAAAATTCCCTTTCGGTTGTCGCGGCGAACTTGTTCAACTTTATATAACCTGTCTCACTGTTAAGCATGTAAGCGGCATCCAGACTGTAAATGGGAATTTTGTCCCTCGTGATTGTGAATGAATAAAGATCCTTGTCGCCCGGACGAAGCACAGTTATATTAACTTTTGTTCCTTTGGGACCCATGAGCCTGCTCTTGACACCTGCCGTGGAAATTTTAATGTTAGTGACCTTTTCATCATTCACGGCGATTATCCTGTCACCTGCTTTGAGCCCTACCCTTTCAGACGGGCCGTTCTTCGTTGGCTCAATAACGATAATTGTATCGTGTAAAACGTTGAACTGTATCCCGATTCCTTCGAAATTACCCGCGAGAGGTTCATTCATCTCTTTCACATCCTTTGCTGAAATAAAGGTGGAATGAGGATCAAGTGATTTCAGTACCTCTACAATGGCCTTTTCAGTAAGATTATCCAGGTTGGCGCTATCGACGTAAAACGCGTCAATCAGTCCAAGCAATCTGCCAAATTTGAAAGTATTCTCGCTCAACATCTGGCCACCGGCTCTTGTTGAGAACAGGATCATTATCAAAAAGGCCGTGAAGAAAAAATTTCTTTTCATGGTGTAATAATTATTGTAATACAGAAACAGTAAGTGAAAGGGATTGTTTATATAAACTATTCCCATTCTATTGTTGAGGGTGGCTTCGAGCTTATATCATAAACAACCCTGTTTATTCCTTTTACCTTGTTTATAATCTCGTTTGATATCTGCCCGAGGAAATCATAAGGAAGGTGCGACCAGTCGGCAGTCATCCCGTCAGTTGAACCTACTGCTCTAAGAACAACAGCGTTTTCGTAGGTACGTTCATCACCCATTACACCAACAGACTGGACCGGTAACAGAATAACGCCAGCCTGCCATACTTTGTCATATAGTCCGCATTTCTTCAGGCCTTCTATGAAAATCTCGTCTGCATCTTTCAGGACTCTTAGCTTTTCCCTGGTAATAGCTCCCAACGTCCTTATTGCCAAACCCGGACCCGGGAAGGGGTGTCTTTTCAGAATGTTATCAGGTATGCCAAGGGCATGACCAACCTTACGAACTTCATCCTTGAAAAGAAGTCTTAACGGCTCTATTACCTTGAGATGCATTTTTTCCGGCAAGCCCCCGACATTATGATGAGATTTTATCGTGGCGGAGGGACCATTAACAGATACAGATTCAATAACATCCGGGTAAATAGTTCCCTGGGCCAGCCATTTCACATCCTTTACCTTGTGAGCCTCTTCATCAAATACTTCTATAAATACCCGGCCGATTATTTTACATTTATTATCGGGGTCAATTTGGCCTTCGAGCGCATCCAGGAACCTGCCGGAAGCATCGACTCCTATAACATTAAAGCCGAGCCCTTGTACGAATCGAGCACTATCTGAAACTCGTTCTTGCGGAGAAGACCGTTATCAACAAAAATACAGGTAAGGTTCGAGCCTATTGCTTTTGTAAGCAGCGAAGCAGCTACAGTAGAATCGACGCCACCTGACAGGCCATGAACAACTTTATCTGAGCCTGTTTTATCGCGTATTTCACTGATCGTTGAATCAATAAATGAATCTGGTGTCCAGTCGCCGGTGCGGCCACAAATGCCAGTCACGGAAATTGCAAGCATTTCTTCCCCTCTGTTGTATGATATACTTCAGGATGGAACTGTATACCCCAGGTGTTTTCGCCATCAACCACAAACTCAATTTTAACGTCAGATGTGGATCCAATTATCCTGAAATTTTCGGGTACACGTGCAATTGTATCACCATGCGACATCCACACCTGTGTGCCATGATTTATACTTTTGAATAATGGATCTTCGGTGTCGATGTATACAAGGTTGGCACGACCATACTCCCTGGTTGCTGATGGAAGCACCTCTCCTCCAAAATTATGAGCCAGATGCTGGGCCCCGTAGCAAACACCCAGAAGCGGCATGTCTCCTTTTATGCCCGCGAGATCAGGCGCCGGTGCATTTTCATCTCTCACCGAAGAAGGACTCCCTGAAAGAATCACACCCTTGACAGAACTATCAGGTTTAGGGAAATGGTTAAAAGGATGTATCTCGCAATACACGTTCAGTTCCCTGACACGTCTGGCTATAAGCTGTGTATACTGGGAGCCGAAATCCAGAATCAGTATTTTTTCCTGCACTTTGATTAATTTCTTAGCGACCAAAGATAACCAACTTTTACAAAGAATTTAAATCCGAGAGATCATAGGTTTTTCCCTCGGTAGCCGCGAAGGTTCGAGGAAAAATAGCCGAGGCTTCTGTAACCAGGTTATCGGTTGCTTTATATCTCGAAGAGAAGTGGCCTATAACAAGTGTCCCCGCTCCTGCTTCAAGCGCTACTTTAGCGGCATCGGTTGTTGTTGAATGACCAGTTATCTTCGCGAGTTCATGCTTGTCTGAATCAAATGTTGCTTCATGATACAACAAGGTTACATTCTTGAAAAAAGTCGGGAGACGCTTGAAATATCTCGTATCGCTGCAATAAGCATAAGAGACCGGGTCTGGTCCAGGTTCTGTTATATCGTCGTTCTTTATCACTTTACCATCAGCATCAATATAATCAGCCCCTCCTTTGATCGATCTAATCCTGTGCAGCGGGATTGAAAGGGAGGAAATCGCTTCTTTCCGGATTTTCCGTTCACCGGGTTTTTCCCTGAAAAGGAAACCAAACGACGGGACCCTGTGATCGAGAGGGAAAGATGTTACTGACATGTATTTGTCATCGTAAATAGTAACAGGATCTTTCCCGGAGAGCGGGATAAAGTTTATTTCGTAGCTCAGGTGTATATCAAAATCAGCGAGGTGATTCTTCAGCAGAATCCCGTAATTCTGTGGCGCGTAAAGGTTAAGCGGGATCTTCCTGCCAAGCAGGCTTAAAGTAGAAAGCAGGCCATAAAGGCCGAAGACATGATCACCGTGAAGGTGGCTGATGAAAATGTCGTGGATTTTTGAGAACCTAATCCTGTTACGGCGCAATTGCATCTGGGTACCCTCGCCGCAGTCTATTAAAAAATAGCGCTCATGCACATTAAGCACATGAGCGCTTGGATTTCTTTCAGACGTCGGCAAAGCAGAACTGGAACCAAGTATTGTTAGTTTAACCGGCACAGTGCTTTGCTTTCGGCACTAAGATATCATCTTTTCAGCCTCTTCGACAGTACCTGTGATAGTCAGCACCGTATCGAGCTGTGAAATGGTGATAAGTCTCTCCACGGCCTCGTTCAGACCGCAGAGGACAAATGTACCACCAGCATTTTTACATAATCTGTTAGCTACAAGTATAGCACTCAGACCGGAAGAGTCGCAGTACTGGCACTTCACAAGGTCAAGAATAATATTCTTCTCACCCTTGCCCGAAACCAGCACCAGTTCAGATTTAAGCGCGGGAGCGATATGCGTATCGAGCTTCTCCGACTGAATCTGGATTATGGTACTGTTATTACGGCTCTCGATATTAAAATCCATATTGCTAAAATTTTGTAGCTTAAATTTATTAAATATTTCTATTTATTGGAACTTTTATTCTGTTTTTCTTCCATTTCTTCCTTGAGGGCAGCAAGATCAGTTATATCACCGAGGGTAGTTTTCTCGATATTTGTCTTCACTTTCTTGGTAGCCTTGCGGGTTGAATCGGTCTCGGCTTTCTTCACTGCTGCTTCACTTGCCTTCTTTTCATCTTCGAAAACCCTGCTGTGTGAAACAATAATTTTCTTGGCCGATTTGTTGAATTCGATAACCTTGAATAAAAGTTTCTCGTCGCTTTTGGCTGTTGATCCGTCTTCTTTAACAAGATGTTTCGGGGTGGCAAAGCCTTCAACGCCATAAGGAAGAGCTATTATTGCACCTTTTTCAAACAGTTCTACAACAGTACCTTCATGAACTGAATCGATGGTGAATATATTCTCGAATACATCCCACGGGTTCTCCTCGAGCTGCTTGTGACCAAGGCTCAGTCTCCTGTTTTCCTTGTCAATTTCAAGTACAACTACTTCTATTTCGGAGTCAATGGCAGTGAATTCAGCAGGATGCTTGATCTTCTTCGTCCATGAAAGATCGGATATATGAATAAGACCGTCCACGCCCTCCTCGATCTCTACAAACACGCCAAAGTTGGTGAAGTTACGCACTCTCGCGGTGTGCTTCGTTCCAACCGAGTACTTGTCGTCGATGTTCTGCCATGGATCCGGTTTAAGCTGCTTGATACCAAGCGACATTTTCCTTTCAGCCCTGTCGAGCGTGAGGACAACTGCTTCAACCTCGTCTCCTACTTTCAGGAACTCCTGCGCGCTGCGAAGATGCTGCGACCACGACATTTCTGATACGTGGATAAGTCCTTCAACACCTGTTGCTATTTCAACAAATGCACCATAATCAGCCATTACAACTACTTTACCTTTCACCTTGTCGCCAATCTTGAGATCAGGATCCACTGAATCCCACGGGTGTGGTGTAAGCTGTTTCAGACCGAGTGCTATTCGCTTCTTATCATCATCGAAATCGAGGATAACAACGTTCAGTTTCTGATCGAGCTGAACGATCTCTTCAGGATGATTGACCCTGCCCCATGAAAGGTCGGTAATGTGAATAAGACCATCGACACCACCAAGGTCAATGAACACGCCGTATGAAGTGATATTCTTGACAGTTCCCTCGAGAACCTGACCTTTTTCAAGCTTGGCAATGATCTCTTTCTTCTGCTGTTCAAGTTCAGCTTCAATAAGGGCCTTGTGCGAAACAACGACGTTCTTGAATTCCTGGTTGATTTTTACAACCTTGAATTCCATGGTCTTGCCGACGAATACGTCGTAGTCGCGGATTGGCTTGACATCTATCTGTGAACCTGGAAGGAATGCTTCGATTCCAAACACGTCAACTATCATACCACCCTTGGTGCGGCACTTGATGTAACCGGTAATGATCTCGTCGTTTTCAAGCGATGAATTAACTCTATCCCACGAGTTAAGAGCACGGGCTTTCTTGTGTGAAAGAACAAGCTGACCTTTTTTGTCTTCCTGGCTCTCCACATAAACCTCTACTGTATCTCCAACTTTCAGGTTAGGGTTATACCTGAATTCATTCAGACTTACTACGCCTTCAGATTTGTAACCAATGTTGATGACAACCTCACGGCTTGTCATCTGGATAACTGTACCTTTTACAACCTCGTCAACAGCAACTGTAGAGAGGGTCTGATCGTACATTTTTTCATACTGCGTGAATTTGGGCGAGTTGCGAAGCTCTTCATTTTCAAAAGCATCCCAGTCAAACTCCTCGTTTGTC
The DNA here is from genome assembly GCA_046329885.1 of Bacteroidales bacterium. GTDB lineage: Bacteria > Bacteroidota > Bacteroidia > Bacteroidales > VadinHA17 > LD21. The sequence goes on along the minus strand of JAXLTU010000008.1, from coordinate 65,177 downwards.
ACTGCTTTTGCCTCAGGTTTCACGGCAACAGATTCATCTTCTGTCCTGACCTTTTTAATTTTTTTCTCTTTCCTGATTCCTTCTGACTCGTTAAAGATCGCATCAGCTGCATCTTCCTGGCCTTTGTTTTCAGGAGCCGCGTTCACTTCATCAGTGTTAGCGGTTTTTTCACTCAGGTTAACCGGGGTTTCGGTAACTTCTTTCTTTTCAACCTTTTCGCTACGTGTAGCTTTACCTTTGTTTTCTGTCATGATTTTTAATTAATAAACTAATACTTAATAAATTAGACATTATGTTGTAAAAAACAGTCTGCAAAGATAGCTTTTTTTTTGATTTTCACCACAAAAGAGCAGCGAAGTGAAGAGTTATTGTCGTCGGCGAACAGAATTGTCTATTGTCGGGCACAGGGCACAGGGCACAGGGCACAGGGCACAGGGCACGGGGCTCGGGGCACAGGGCACAGGGCACAGGGCACAGGGAAAGAAGGTGCTCGGTCCTCGGTAATTTACAACTTTGCAACCCTACAACTTTACAACCCTACAACTTAACTCCCTTTTTCCGCTTGTAAGGCTTTTAATATTTTAACAATTGATATGTTCTGCTATCTTTGCACAAACACAAGAGTTTTAATATCAAAATATCTATTTATGAAAATTGCAGTTGTCGGTACCGGATATGTAGGACTGGTGACAGGAACCTGTTTTTCCGAGACAGGGGTTACAGTTACTTGCGTCGATGTTGACAGTGAAAAGGTAAGGTTGCTCAAGAAAGGTGAAGTACCCATTTATGAACCTGGTTTGGGTTTAATGATGACGCGTAACGCCGAGAAAGGCAGGTTGTTTTTCACAACTGATATCCGCGAGGCAATGGAAGGTTGTGAATCGGTATTCATTGCTGTCGGCACACCCCCGGGGGAAGATGGAAGCGCGGATCTCAAGCATGTTCTCAAAGTTGCTTCCGACATAGGAAAATCGATGACCCAGTATATAGTTGTTGTTGTCAAGAGTACGGTACCAGTAGGCACGAGTCAGAAAGTACAGGCTGCAATCCAGAAAGAACTCGACAACAGGGGAGCTGCAATTCCATTCGACATGGCATCGAACCCCGAGTTTCTTAAAGAAGGGTCTGCCGTTGAAGATTTTCTGAAGCCCGACAGGATTGTCATTGGCACCAGCACTGAAAAAGCAGCTGATACCATGAGGAGACTTTATAAACCCTTCCTTCTCAACAACCACCCCATCCTGTTCATGGATATCGCTTCGGCCGAAATAACGAAATACGCTGCAAACGCGATGCTCGCTTCAAGAATCAGCTTCATAAACGAGATTGCAAACCTGTGCGATATACTGGGCGCTGACGTGAACCAGGTACGGAAAGGGATTGGCAGCGACACCAGGATTGGAGGAAAATTCCTGTATCCTGGCACGGGTTATGGCGGTTCATGCTTCCCAAAAGACGTTAAAGCACTGATTAAAACAGCTGAGGAACACGGGTACGAGATGAAGGTTATCAAGGCCACCGAAAGCGCGAACGACTATCAAAAGACAATACTTCTTGGCAAGATCAAGAAACACTTCAATAACAACCTAAAGGGAAAAACAATTTGTCTCTGGGGGCTGGCATTCAAACCACAGACAGATGATATCCGCGAAGCCTCGGCACTCAACCTGATCGAGAAACTGCTTGAAGAAGGTGTTACTGTAAGAGCATATGACCCCGCGGCGATGCATGAAACAGAAAAGGCTATAGGAAAGGTTATTTTTTATGCCCCCGATCAGTACGATGCACTGAAGGGTGCTGATGCCCTGGCACTGATGACTGAATGGTCGGAATTCAGGATGCCGGATATCCAGAAAATGTCAGAGTTGATGAAGGGCAAAGTCATTTTTGACGGCAGGAATATTTACGATCCTGTCGAAATGAAAAGCTCCGGATTCACTTATTACGGTATAGGAAGAAGATAAGAACTTCTGACCTGTTTAACTGTTTATCAATAAAACTTACTTGGCACTATGAAAGGTATTATTCTCGCCGGGGGTGCTGGAACTCGTCTGCACCCGATAACAAGCATGATCTCGAAGCAGATGCTGCCTGTTTACGATAAGCCGATGATCTATTATCCTCTTTCGGTGCTCATGCTTGCCGATATTAGAGAGATACTCATCATTTCGACGCCAAGAGATCTGCCGGGGTTCAGGAACCTCCTGGGTGACGGATCATCGCTTGGTATCAGTTTCAGCTACATGGAACAACCTTCACCTGACGGTCTTGCCCAGGCCTTCATACTTGGGGAAAAGTTCATTGGGAACGATACTGTCTGCATGATACTCGGGGATAATATTTTCTATGGAACAGGCTTCGGTGACATCCTGAGAGAAACTTCAAAACTGACAGATGGTGCCTGCGTGTTCGGCTATTACGTTCTGGATCCGCAAAGATACGGTGTTGTTGAGTTTGACAGCAACAAACAACCTGTCAGCATAGTCGAGAAGCCCGCTAATCCAAAGTCAAACTACGCCATCACCGGACTATATTTTTACGATAATACAGTTGTCACGAAAGCAAAATCACTTAAACCTTCTCCAAGGGGCGAACTGGAAATCACTGACCTTAACCGGTTATATCTCGATGAAAAGAAACTTAGCGTTAAACTGATGGGAAGAGGGATGGCTTGGCTTGACACCGGGACCTACGAAAGCCTCCTGCAGGCCGCGAACTTCATTGCCACTCTTGAACAGCGACAGGGTCTCAAAGCATCGTGCATAGAGGAAATAGCTTACAAAAGAGGGTTCATCACCAGCGAACAGCTAAAGGAACTGGCCAAACCAATAAAAAACAGCCAGTACGGGCAATACCTTCTCAGGATAGCGAGCGAGGATATTCATGGTATGTAAAACAACACGTCATCATGAATGTGATCAGTACTGAATTCAAAGATCTATGCATAATTGAACCTTCTATTCATTCGGATTCAAGAGGGTATTTCATGGAAAGTTTCAATAGCGGGGTCTTCTCAGATAAAGGAATAAATTTCATCCCTGTTCAGGACAACGAATCAAGTTCATCAAGAGGAGTTATCAGGGGTCTTCATTACCAGCTGAGACCTTTCGATCAGGCAAAGCTCATCAGGGTAATTACCGGGAAAATATTTGATGTTGCCGTTGATCTCAGGAAGGAATCCCGGACCTTCGGGAAGTGGTTTGGTACGGAGCTTGATTCGAGTTCGAAGAGAATGATTTTCGTCCCCCGGGGTTTCGCGCACGGGTTCTCTGTTCTAAGTGAAACTGCATTGATACTTTACAAATGTGATAATCTTTATAACAAGATTGCAGAGAGGGGAATAGCTCTCGATGATCCCTTCCTTGGCATTGACTGGAAGATCGATCCCCGCGAAGCTGTTATTAGTGAAAAGGATAGGAATAATCCTGTTTTCAATAAAGCTGAATTCGACTTCTAAGAAATACGATATGGCAGTAATAATGGTCACCGGTTCGAAGGGACAACTCGGGAACGAGATTCTCGGTATCTCGAAAAAATATATCGGCCATAAGTTTCTCTTTTCAGATCTTGACACACTTGATCTTACAAAAAGACCTGAGGTTGAAAAATATATCAGGAACAATAAACCTGAATGGATTATTAACTGTGCGGCCTATAATTTTGTTGATAAGGCCGAATCAGAAGAAGCCGAAGCATTCAGGATAAATGACGAGGCTGTCAGGAACATCTCATTGACGGTCAGAGATTCAGAATGCAGGCTGATTCATTTCTCTTCCGACTTCGTGTTTGATGGTAATTCTGAAAAACCTTATTCCGAGTATTCAGTTGCCAGACCACTGTCTGCTTACGGACGTTCGAAGCTGGCAGGTGAAAAAAGTGCTCTCCTTCACCCTGGCACCATGGTCATAAGAACATCATGGCTCTATTCAAAGTTCGGTAACAACTTCGTGAAATCAATACTCGGTCTTTCAGAGGCCAGGGAAATGCTGGATGTTGTAAATGACCAGGAAGGTTCTCCAACATGGGCTGCAGACTTGGCCAACGCTGTCATGACCATCATCTTCTCGGTGAATTACCAGCACAAAGCTTTTAATACCGGTATTTATCATTATTCAAACGGTGGCTCCTGCACCCGCGCTGAATTCGCCAGTGAAATAGTCGAGCTATCAGGGAATAATTGTAACATCCGGGGTGTATCGACGGCAGAGTACGGGAACATAGCACAAAGACCACGCTATTCTGTTCTTAACAGTAAAAAGATTATAGACAATTATGGCCTTGAGATCCCGTACTGGAAGGACAGTTTGAAAAAGTGCATGAAAGAAATCAAAAATAAATAGAATATGTTATCAGTTGCTGACATTAGAAAAAGGGCCGAAGCATGGCTCTCACCTGACTTTAACGATGAAACCCGGAAAGAGGTAAAGCAAATGCTGGAGAATGATGAGAAAAAGCTTGTTGATGCCTTCTACCAGGATCTGGAATTTGGTACCGGGGGACTCAGGGGAATCATGGGTGCAGGCACAAACCGCATGAACATCTACACGCTTGGCATGGCTACCCAGGGACTGGCTAATTACCTTCTCAGTAACTTCAAGGGCAAGAGCATCAGTGTGGCTATAGCGCACGATTGCAGGAATAATTCAAGATATTTCGCGGAGACTACCGCTGCCGTATTCTCGGCAAATGGCATCAAGGTGTACCTTTTTGAAGCATTAAGACCCACTCCGGAATTGTCATTCGCGATAAGACATTTCAAGTGCCAGAGTGGTGTTGTTATTACAGCATCACATAACCCGCCCGAGTATAACGGATACAAGGCTTATTGGGAAGATGGAGGTCAGGTTGTGGCTCCTCATGATTCCGGAATTATTGACGAGGTCAGGAAAATAACCTCGGTAAAGGACATCAGGTTAAAAGCGAACCCTGAACTTATATCAATTATTGGAAAAGAAATTGACAATCTTTTCCTCGACGAAGTCCAGAAGATGAGTATCAATCCGGAGGTGGTTAAGAAGTACTCTGACCTGAAAATAGTATACACACCAATACATGGAACCGGTGTTACAGTTGTTCCGCCGGCACTCCGCAGGTTTGGTTTCACGAATATTATAAGCGTCCCCGAGCAGGATGTTGTGGACGGAAATTTCCCAACGGTAAAATCACCTAACCCCGAGGAGCCGGGCGCGCTAAAAATGGCTATTGAAAAAGCAAAGGCTACCGGTGCCGACCTCGTAATGGCTACAGATCCTGATGCAGACAGGCTCGGACTTGCCATAAGGGACAAATCCGGTGAGTTCGTGATGCTCAATGGAAACCAGACCGGAGCCATCCTCACCTATTACATCCTTTCCCAGCTCAAGTCGGGTAAGCACCTGCGTGGCAACGAGTACATAATCAATACCATAGTCACATCTGACCTTCTTGACAGGATAGCTGAGGGACACGGGGTGGAGTGTTACAATGTGCTTACCGGATTCAAGTTCTTTGCCGAGCTTATCAGGAAGCTTGAAGGTGCGAAGAAATATGTTGGAGGTGGTGAAGAAAGCTACGGTTACCTGCCTGGCGATTATGTAAGAGACAAGGATGCAGTAGGTTCCTGTGCTCTTGTTGCAGAAGCCATGGCATGGGCGAAGAGCAACGGTATGTCTCTCTACGACCTTCTTATTGATATCTACATGAAATACGGCCTGTTCAGGGAGAGACTCGTCAATATAGTGAGGAAAGGGAAAGAAGGTGCTGACGAGATAAAGGCAATGATGAAGAGTTACAGGACCTCTCCCCCATCGAAGATCAATAATAGCATGGTGGTTAAGATCAATGATTACGAACTATTACAATCTCACGATAAATTATCAGGGTTAACAACGAAAATTGATCTTGTAAAATCAGATGTGCTTCAGTTCTTCCTCGAGGATGGATCAAAAATTTCTGTCCGGCCGTCAGGCACCGAACCCAAGATAAAATTCTACTTCAGTGTAAACACTAAACTCAAATCCCAGTCGGACTACCAGGAAACTGAAAAACTGCTCGACCAGAGAATAGATGCAATTATTAAGGACATGAAGCTGGTTTAGCAGATAATCAAACCGGCGTGGATACAGAGGAGGCGCAGGGCACGGGGCAAGGGCACAGGGCACAGGGCACGGGGAACGGGGCACTGGGCGCAGGGGAAGAAGGTAATCGGTAATCGGTGTTGGCTCTTTTACAACATTACAACAACATGCCCCTGGCATTAATGCCAGGGATATGACAACTCTACTCCCCTATTATCTTCACCAGCACTCTTTTCCTCCTCCTGCCGTCAAATTCACCATAGAAGATCTGTTCCCAGGGGCCAAAATCGAGGCGGCCGTTCGTGACAGCAACCACCACTTCTCTTCCCATCAGGGTCCTTTTGATATGGGCGTCAGCATTATCTTCGAAGCCATTATGCTGGTATTGGGAATAGGGCTTTTCAGGGGCGAGCTTTTCCAGCCATACCTCAAAATCGTGATGCAGTCCTGATTCATCATCGTTGATGAAGACAGAGGCACTTATATGCATGGCATTCACGAGGACGAGGCCTTCATTTATACCACTTTCAGAAAGACATCTTTCAACCTGGCCGGTTATGTTAATGAACGCCCTCCTGGTCTGGGTCTCGAACCAAAGTTCTTTCCTGTACGATTTCATTTTACTATGCTTTCATTAGTTGAATTAATCTTTGAAAAAAATCATCGCTGAAATTAACGAGGTAGATCTTTTCCGTCGCCCTTGTAAAAGCCGTGTAAAACCAGCGCAGGTAGTCAATACTTATTTCATTCCTGTTAAACATACCCTGGTCAACAAAGACCCTTTCCCACTGACCTCCCTGTGCTTTATGGCAGGTTACAGCGTAAGAAAACTTGATCTGTAACGCGTTAAAATACGGGTCCTTGCGTACAGCTTCATACTGTTTTTGCCTCGATTTCAGACTCACGTAATCGGCCAGGATACTCATGAAGAGCTCCCTGTTCTTTTCTGCCGGGAGCGCGGGAGTATCCAGTTGAAGGACATCCAGCATCACTTTTGACTCGAGTTCAAGGTTATAATCATTGAATCTGAGCAGCATATCAGCGAACCTGAAACCATATTTCTCCTCGTATTTTCTGATCCTTAAAATCTCTGCAATATCACCATTGGCAATGAAGCCCGGCCCTTCCTCCTCGTCATCCGTGTGAAAGTAGTTGTTCTTCACAATCATTACCATATCTCCAGGAGATATCTCCTCTTCACGATAAAAGATCCTGTTCCGTATTCCCTGGTTGTACCTGTTTGCCTGTTTGTTAGAGTTCACGATGATGATTGTCCCATCCAGACCTCTCGACCCATACGATGCAGAGATTTCCTCGATAAGATCCTCGCCTTTGATCCTGATTACATCGTCGAAACCGTCGCACTCTACCTGTGGCTTCGCAAGGTCATTTACAAAAACCTGGTCGCGGATAGCGGTGGCATTCATCAGTATCCCCGAAGATTCACTCTGCCTCATTACCTGCCGCAATTCTGAAGTCTCCACCTTGAAACCATACTGGCCAAGATATGAAACGTCAAGGGCGGGACTCAGTACTGAACCCACGGGGGGAAGCTGCGCCGAGTCTCCGACAAGAATAAGCTTGCAATTAGACCCTGAATAAACATACTCGATAAGATCGTCGAGAAGTCGTCCGCTTCCGAAAAATGAGTTATCACCTGAATTATTGGAAACCATAGATGCTTCATCAACAATGAAGAAAGTCTCTTTCATCAGGTTCCGGTCGAGTGCGAAATTTCCCATTCCATCTTTCGACGATCGCTGCCGGTAGATCTTTTTGTGAATCGTGAATGCCTGTCGTCCTGAAAATGACGACAATACCTTGGCTGCCCTGCCTGTTGGAGCCATCAGAACGGATCTTAGCCTGAGAAGATCGAGTGTCTTCACAACCGAGCTTATAAGGCTGGTTTTTCCAGTCCCGGCATAACCCGTTAACAAAAAGATGATATCATTCGAATTCTCACAAATAAAGGAAGCTATCTTTTTGAATGCGAGATCCTGGTCAATTGTCGGATTAACACCAAGATTCTTCACGAGATGGTTATGAATAAGCGTCTCCCTCATATCCAGCGAGGCTCAATTTATTTTGTAAACATAATTAATCTTAACTTATATTTGTAGAATTGATTAACGGAGATTTTTCCCGATGCCATTTTTCGAACTCTTCGATGAAACCCTTGATATTAATTCTACCTCGAATTACGAGTTATCAGTAGAGTTAAGCAGGAACGAGCTGGCCTATGCAATACTTGACGATGTGAGGAAAAAAATAATCCTGTTAAGATCTCACACTACCGAAGATGGAAGGAAGTTTCCAGCGTCTCAGCTCGAGGAACTGTTTGCGAAAGATGATTTCCTGAGGAAAGAATACAGGAAAATTCATATACTTACACCTTCCCGCCGTTCAACACTTGTTCCGGCACCGCTTTATGATCCGGCCAGAAAAGAGGAATATTTTTCATTCAACCATAACCCCGATGGCAATACAATAATACAGACAAGCAAGGTCCAGAATCCTGATGCATTTCTCTTGTTCGAGACTGAGAGATTACTAATGGATATTGCCACGACGTATTACCCGGGTGTGTATCCGGTTCATCACCTTGGCTTACTGCTGAACATTGCTTCGCGTCATTCAAGGAACACGATCGGCCATTTCACTATAATAGATATCGAGCATGATTTTTTCACAATGCTCATCTTCGAGAACAACGTGTTAGTATTTAATAACAGCTTTATTTACAGGAACATTTCTGACATCATCTATTTCACGCTAAATGCTTACAAAAGTTCATCCCTTAACCAGGAAGGAACGATCTGGCTGTGTGGTAAAACTGAGAAATACGATGATCTGTTTTCCAATCTTTCAGCTTATATCAGGAATGTAAAATTTATTGAACCAACAGGATCATTCAGCTTCAGTTATGTATTTAACGATCTCGGGTTGCATAAATATCTGAACCTTTTTTCAACTTTAGCGTGCGAATAATAAGCGGTAAATTCAGGGGGAAGCATATACAGCCACCTGTTGGCTTCCGGGCAAGACCAACAACGGATTATGCCCGCGAGTCATTGTTTAACATCCTTTCAAACAGGATTGACTTCGAATCTTGCGATATACTCGACCTCTTTTCAGGCACCGGAAGTATTACCTATGAATTTTTATCAAGAGGAGCAAATTCAGTTCACCTTGTTGAGATGGACAAGAAACACATCTCGTTTATACGAAAAATGCTCGGTGAGATGAAGGTTGAAAATGCCAGATCGATCCACATCGATGTAAAAGCATATCTTAGAACCTGCACCGCGAGATATGACCTGGTATTCGCTGATCCTCCCTATGATCTCCCGTGGTTGGAAAAACTACCCGACATGATCGCGGAAGCAGGAATCCTGAAGGAAGATGGCGTGTTCATAATCGAGCATCCTGGCAGATACTCCTTCGTCAAGCATCCCTGCTTTCTTGAACACAGGGAGTATGGAAGTGTCAATTTCACATTCTTCAGTCAATTGAAAACTATTGTTACCGGGTAAGATTTTTTTGGAACATGTGACGATGTTTCATAACTTTATGACCATTGACCCGGGTAACCTCACTAATCTTGGAACCAAAATGAAGAGGAATTCATTTGTGCTGGAGTTTATCAAAAGTTTTCCTTTTAAAGTATTCATCTTCCTGGTTATCATCATTCTCGTCGCCGTTACCGTTAACAAATGTAACGAGAAAAAAGTCCAGATGAAGGAGGACGTTCTTTACATTCAACCCAAGCCGAAGACATAGGATTTGTTAATTTAATTTAATCTTGAAAGTCCCAGTTCGTCTTTGAGCAGGAAACTCTTTGATTTAGCAGGTAATATTGATAGATTTGTCTAATACTTTTTGCCATGAAAAGAATTACATCAATTTTCATAATTATTATACTTGCTCTGCTACCTACTTTACTGATGGCACAAAAAGCAGGCAAGAAAATCACAATAAAAGGTACTGTCCTTGACGGTGAAAACAGACCCGTCAGCAACGCGTTCGTCATGATAGATAACGTCAAGAGCGGACAGATGACGGACCTGAACGGTAAATATACTGTAAAAGTTAAGCCCGAGGCTATCAGGATAGGGATAGTTTCGCTTGCAAACGGCCTGATAGAAGAGGATATTTCGGGGAGGACCCAGATTGATTTCAATTACAAATCTATAGGAACTTCAAAGGTCACTGTGAATAATGAAGTTCCCCCAGGAGAGGAATATGTCAACACGGAAGCTATACAAGCACTAAGAAAAAGGACCTCGCATACCACATTGTTTCTAATGATCCGAATAAAAAGCCTGGCTATGTTCAAACCTGGTGTATAACGGTTATGATGACTGGATTCTACCATCTGTAGATGAAGCTTACGTAATTCTGACAAACTCCCAATCGGTATTTGGACTTGGTTTCCTAATCAGCATGTGGACATCTACAGAGCACGCCTCAAATACTACATACGCCATATCAGCAAGTATTAATAACGAGGAGGTCTCGCTTACATGGTCCTTGAAAAGTTCTACACGTAGCGTACTCGCGATAAGGTACTTTTAAATGAAGGGATGAATTTTAGAATCGTCAGATTCTTCTAAATTCATTCATATTTACTACCTTGTTACTTCAACATATCGTGGAGTCCGGCAACCACTTATAAAACGGGGCGTATTCGAAAAGCCACACGAGTAGAGCAAATTAACAATTTAACACGATGGGATTCTTTGGCATTTATGAATTACTAATGGGATTACTTGTCCTGTTTTTCATCCTGCTCATACCTAAAATCCTTTTCCTGCTCACCATGCAGAACACCCTGAGGGAGGTCAAGCCGGAAAACAGGAGAATGGACCCGGGTCTGGTCTGGCTTTCATTAATTCCATTATTCGGAGTGGTATGGCAGTTTTTCATCGTGATAAATGTTGCTGACTCGCTTAAAGCAGAATTTAACCAGCGTAATATTAATGCAGGCGAAGACAGACCTGGTTTCGGTATCGGTCTGGCATACTGCATACTTAATTGCTGCGGTATAGTTCCTTTCCTGGGAATATTAGCCGCTATTGCCGGTTTTATTTGCTGGATTATATACTGGGTGCAGATATCAGGCTTTAAAGACAAACTGGTCTATTCCAGGCAGACTGTCTAATTTTCAGGCTCTTGCTTTGTAATTTATTATTCCGGTACCGATTTCAAAGTAATCAGGTATTGTTAAATTGTCGTTTTAGGCTATTGAAGGTGTTTTGATCTGGTTCACCGGATTGGCTTTACCGATCTGATAACCAGGAAATTCTCGTCATTAAAACTATTAATTTACACTTAATATCACCCTTTGGTATCTTGTTAACGAAGGTGCACCATTATCCGTGGCTTCAAATACAAGATGAATCGTTTCGCCCTGCTTCGCATCCTTTGGAACCGTTAACGAAACACTATTTGTAAGTTGATTTGTCAGGGACAGCTTCCCAGAGAAGGTTCCAACTCTGAATTGCCACCATATAACACTCACCTGATCGCCATCGGGGTCGGTGACTGATCCATTAAGTCTGATCTTATCACCCGGGTGAACAAGGACCAATAATGGCCCTTCTATTTTAACCACCGGTTCGTGATTTGCCTTGGAGTACTGCGATGTGACAGACCATTTCATACGGGCGGCAAAATCATTCTGTGCCGCTGGGAAAAAATCAGGCACAACTTGTTCCCTGGTATTATCCCCCGATTTCTTTGACATGGCTGTTATGGCATCAGACATGGCGGCGGCAGAGGTATCTGATAACTGGAAGGAAATTGCATTCCCTTTCACCTGTCTTCCTCCCCATCCCCCATATGTACCATCTTCGAATGCTCTTAAACCATTCCCGAGCATGTTCATATATGTAAAAGTATCACCCTCACCAAGCCAGGAACCACTAGTCTGCACAGGCATCCAGACCAGATAACCCATTTTCTTCAATTCTTCACTGGTATAACCTGACAAGCCAAAATAGTCCATCTTATCACCCTTTACCATTTGTTTCCCATCGCCCCAGACCCTGTAAATGCTTCCAAGAGCTCCCCTGCTTGTTACATTTTCCTTCATCCACGAGGGAGTCATAAATATTGAATCTGCTTTTTTCGCGAATAGCTGCGCACCATAAGAGTAACTCGGTCCCTCGGTGAAATGCCTTGATTCTATACCAGGCCAGTTTGGCTTGATATATAAGGCATATGTATCATCCTGGTCACCCGAAGGCAATATAACCACCTTGCGGGAAATCTTCTCTTTTAACTGGTCCCAGCCAACGGTATACTCGAATTGTTCCTGTATTGACTTCAGCGCCCTGGCAATAGTGCTCTGACCACCCCACGCAGTTACAAAAAGCTTCCCGGGCTTATCATCAAGAATAAGAGACTTGATTAGTTCCGATCCGGGAGAGTCTTTCGATATTTCGCCATCAAACTCTATATTTCCATACCGGATCCTGGATTTTAATAAAGCTGGTGCAGGGTAATCCTGATTATGGATTTTCAGGTTGGGGTATACCTTCTCGTAAGCTTCAACAGCGTTATGAATGAACCTCTCGTTTTCAGCCCATCTCCACGATTCGCAGGGGCACAGATCGAGCCCAAACCTGGCATATTCCCTGCCCGGCACGTACCATTTTGTACCCTTGCCGTCCCCTTTCCAGTGATAACCGCTGCTGGCATAAACCAACCCCTCTATTTCAAGATCGCTACTGTAAAGTAAAAACCTGATAAGCGAGTTATTATCATCTAGTTCGGGATCTGCCGTGATTACTATCCGCGGCTTACCCTGATTAGAGGATACCTGCGAAATAAGATCATTATCGAGAATATTCGCCATCGAAATTAATATTGATACGGCGAAAAACTTCATAAAAGTAGAACACTTCATTTTCATATTATCTCGTGGTTTTGAATGATAGCTCAGGATTGAATAAAATTTTTGGCACAAATTTCAGTGAAAGAATTAAAACAGGAACAACCTTCAAATCATTGCATGAATAATTTTGTTTGATTTTTAAAAATACTGCCTTTACTTATTAGTTAAACCGTAAAATCACAATTTATTATTGATTCAACATTAGCTGGAGGCAATGACATTAAGAATCGATAAACGCATACATACTTTAAACCGGTGGAAGAAAAGACTGACAGGTTAAGTTCGGGCTATTTCGAAATGGCGAAACCTGAAATTGATAAAGATCCGTTTGTCGCGTTGCTAACCTTTATCCAACCATATCGATCACCTAGTCTGAACGCGATGAATTTACCTGTCACATCGGCAAAATTTCCTGTGAGAGGACAGGTTAGATCGTTGCATTCATAACTCTGGAGCACTATGGTAGTCTGGGCAGAAACAGACCAGGTCGAAGAAGAAGCTATGGCATCGCCTGATGAGAGGCAGGCCGCGTAACCTGCATTATCTATTTCGAGCATCACTCCAGATCGTTTTAGTAATTCAGCTTTTATTCCGAAACCTGTCCTGAGTGATTTGGGCGATTTAATAAATACAACATCATAGGAATTATTGTCGTCAAGATCGATAGAGTCTTTTCCTTCACTTGTCACCACCCTGGCTGGTGCATACTCGCGATAAAGCACATTATCATCAACAAGGCCGGCAACGATGATTGTTGTATCTGATTCACACGACCAGAAGATGATTGTTAATAATATGAATAGAAACATTTTCATCTTTAATCCTTTTAGATAAAAACCCTGGAGTAACAGAAAATTTTCTCACAATATGCTATCAAATTTACGAACTGTAATGAATTAACAGTTTAGCAAGGAAGCTTTTTATGCCATTTGCTCTTGGCAGCGAGCTGCCAACGCGTCTGGCATAAAAGACTAAAGCCACGCTTTCGCGTGGCTTTTTGTTTTTCTCGCGGTGCGGACGGGACTCGAACCCGCGACCCCCGGCGTGACAGGCCGATATTCTAACCAACTGAACTACCGCACCAGAACTTATTCGCGCTGCAAAAATAATCGTTTTTTTTATTCCTCAAATAAAGTTGAGTAAAAAAGTTTCTGCAACGAGAGTGTGTCCCTTTTATATCATGACCAAATAACTGGTATAAAATACTTTAAAAACAGATAAGTGATTTTCCACTGACTAGACAGCCATCACTCCCTTGAAATATCCGATCGATTCAGCTATACCGGCAATAGGATCACGCATATCTTTCTCGAACTCGAGGCTGCACATGCCATTATACTTAATCTTGCGTAACGTATCAACAACTTTCGGGATGTTTATAATACCACGTCCCATCTCAATAGTCTTGCCTTCCTTTGCCGCGGCTGTTACGTCCTTGATGTGAATATCAAAGATCCTTTTAGCATATCTTTCAATATCGACGCTCGGATCCTGCCCGTCACGCGTGGTGTGACCAATGTCAAGACAAATGCCCATCCTGGGATCCATATCCTTTATATGGTTCCATATATCTGTTGCATTTGGAAATAATGGATTGTCAGGTCCATGGTTGTGAATTGCAATCCTTATGTCGTATTCTTTTACTTTTTTCTCCACATAAGGTATAAGCTCGTAGTTAGGAGCACCAATAATCAACTTGACCCCTGCCATCCGGGCGTATCCAAAAGCCTGATCAACAGCCTCCTGAGTCTTCATGTAAATAACACCTACAGTGTACACGTTTACACCAGCGGCTTTGAATTTCTCAAGTGTGGCTGTTATGGTTTCCTGGTTGCTAGCCAGCGGCATGTAGACATCTTTCAATGAAAGATTAGTGACATTAACTTTCTTCATTATGTCCAGGGCCTTTTCCATCGGGACCTGGGCAAAAGTAAAACCTGCTATCCCTATCCCGAACTGGTCCGGTAGGCGTTTTACCTTTTCCTGCTTCTTGCCTTTTTGTGGCTCCATGGCGAATGCTGAACCAGCTCCTGCTGCAAGTATGCCTGTTCCCGCCAGCTTAATAAATCCCCTGCGTGTGTTCATGTTGTATTTATTATAGATTAATACTCCCTTTAATAGCTCTCTAATTTATTAATTATTATAACTCAACAACATCTGCAATTATTAAAAAGAGTTAAAGGGACTGAAGAGCCGGGAATTCAGGAGTCATGATTTAGAGACAGAGTGATACCAGAATACCAGCAAATTAAGAAATAGAAGATCTACTTCACAACCAAATCATTATCAAGCAGTCTCTGGTTATAGGTCTGAATTACCGCTTTAAGTTTTCTTTCCATTTTGTCCCTGGTTTCCGGTTCATCCTTAGTCAGATCGCGTGTAAAAAACCTGTCGTCCTTGAAATTAACGAGCCTGACCACTTTATTATCAATCATTTCGAGAACATGATCGCGTGTGAAAAGGTAATAGGTACTACCGTATGAATTAAATGCATAAGATTCTTCCTTTTCATCAAAGAGATTTTTCCCGAACGCGATATAATCCTCATCAAAATGGAGATAGCTTAGTACAGTAGGCATGATATCAATTTGTTGAGCCACTTTAGGTGCCATGCCTTTCAAATCACTATTATGCATATAGAATACAACGGGAATGCTGAACTGCCCGTAGGCATTCTGGTATTCAGGAAACATCTTCTCGTTAGTGTGATCGGCAGTAAAAACGAAGAGAGTGCTGTCGAACCATGGCTTGTCCTTCACCGCGTCGAAAAACCTGCGAAGTGCGAAATCGCTGTATCCAATCGTTTCACAAATGGGCAGCGGGCCTTTCGGAAACCTTCCAGTGTATTTTTCCGGCACCTTGAAAGGATGATGCGAAGAAAGTGTGAAAACAGAAGTCATGAATGGCTGCCTGAACGAATTCAGCCTGGAGGCGAAGAACTGCAGGAATGGCTCATCCCACAGTCCCCAGATCCCGTCAAAATCCTCAGTGCCGGGATATTCATTTCTCCCGAAATAGTCATCAAAACCAGCCATCCTGGCAAAAGAATCAAAACCCATAGACCCGTTTGGTGCCCCATGAAAGAAAGCGGTATAATATCCTTTCTTTTTAAGCAGTGAAGCAATCGAGTTTATGCTGTTATTGGCATAATGTGATATAATATATGGAGTTTCCAGGGAAGGTAACGAGGCAATAATGGATGGCATCGCATCGATAGATTTATTCCCGTTAGCCAGGCTTACATCAAAAGTAAGGCTTTCATTAAACAGAGAATCGAGAAATGGAGTGTAGCCCTTGTAAGTACCGTTTTCAAGATCCCTGTTATAAAATCCGAAGTACTCGCGCGAGAAACTTTCGAGAATGATTACCACAACGTTCAGGGACCTGAATTTATTTCCTCCAGCAGGCTCGTACCTTGGATTATATATCTTTTTCAACTCCTCATTATCGAAAAATTTGTACCTGACTAGGTTTTTCTTGCCATAAGTTCTTAAAACGCTGAAAGGTGTATTTAGCACTATTCCAACATTGGCCGGGCTCTTAACATATCTGGCAGCATTACTGATTGTTATGGGACGGGTAGAGTGTTTATATCCTCCCCGGGCAGCACCGATAACCAATGCAATTACAAGCGGAACAGCCAGGAAATTCAGTCCGAAATAAACTATCCTTCGTTTTGGAGTGGGTTTAACCAGTTCAAATCGATTGTACAGATAAACCATTAAAAAAATCAGAAAAAGTGTATAGAGGGTAGCTGGCCAGTAATCGAAGAGGAACTTGAAGAATAACTGGGGAAGGTTCGTTTCATTACCGAAAGTTCCGAAAACATCGGCCGTGGCTCTTTTTGAAAGGAACCTGAAATAAACGTAATCAGCCCCGTTCATCGAAAGCATGATGAAATTCACAACGAAATACAGCCATTTCGAAATAGCCTGGTAAATAGCGTTGTATCGAAAATCGAAGGGAACTATCTGAATAAGGATAAAAAGCATGTTGAAATACACAACAGCTGACAGGTCAAAGACAAAGCCTCCGCCAAATGCTGACACGAGTTCCCCGAAAGAAATTGCCGGGAACATGGACTTATTAAAGACCCAGAATCCTGCTCTCGATAATGTGAGAAGGAACATTATCAGAATTGTCCTGTAAATGAGCGCGGTTATTACCGACCCCGATATTTTAAATTTCAGAAAAGACGCAAGTTTACTTTTTCTCATTCGATCCATAATACTGAATTACCTGTGCCGTACTGGTTATCTTCATATAGCTCATTAGCAGGATCAATAATCCATTTGCCGTCGATAATGAACTTGTAAAGATATTTCCCCTTCCCAAGGTGCAGCGGGAAAGTCCAGACATGACCAAAGTTCACCATCCTGTACCCATCCGGTCTCCAATCATTAAAATTACCCGAAAGGATGACACTTCTGGCAGAAGAATTTCCCATGAGAGTGAAGATGTGTGTCGGTTTGACGGCGATAAATGAATTAATCGTGTTTCCTGAACCAGCAGTGTAAGCATTATCTGGATCCAGTTCCCACATGCCATCTATGATAAATTTATACTCCCAGTTACCAGGTCCGGTCACATAGTTCAGAGTCCAGCCGGTAGAATCCTTGATCATAACCAGATCGTTGGTATTCCATGAATTGAATGTTCCGGAAAGAATTACTTTTTCAGCATCAAGATGACCTTTGAGGTGAAATTTCACCGGGTCTCCAATGCTGAAAAATGAATTAAAATTACCATTCGCATCAAACCTGTTCTCTGGGTTATCCGGATCAGTAATCCATTCATTGTCAGCGATGAATTTATAAGCCCATGTACCTGTATTGAAGTAACCTTGAATCTTCCATTCACCACCTATATGTTTCATCCTGATACCCCTGATGTTCCACTGCATGAAACTACCGGTAACAACAACATTCCTTGCCTGTTCATAACCGGAAAGCCTGAAAGTCTTATTCGGAACATAAAAAACAGATACCACTCCCATCCCGGAGGCTTTCTCCCGTAGCAGGTTGGAAGGGTCAATCGTCCATTTCCCGTCAACTATGTATTTATAAGTGTATTTACCGGGTTCGATTTTTGCTTCAACGGTCCATCCATCAGTTGTTTTGAGAAGAGGTAGCGCCATCGTGCTCCAGTCATTGAACGAACCAGCGAGGTATACTGAGGAGGCTTTCCTGTGACCATCAAGACGGAATATAACGGTCGAATCTGTAAATATCACTGCAGTTTCATTCCTGAAATCATTGAATCCAAATTTTACCGTTTGAACTACCTGTTTTTCCTCTCTTCTCACCCAACCATCATCAATGAAGAGGATGTCGTTGGCATCAGCGAGGTACCTCGTGGTGCTGTCCGTTTGTCTGCAAATCTCAACATGATCATCGTCTGTACGGGTTATTGTCCACCTGACGCTGTCTGATTCAAATTCAGTTTTCCCGTTGAACGCTGCAGCAACTAGAGTGCTGTCGAGGTTATATTGCAGACGAATTTCCTTCTTCTTTACCTCGTCCCATTTAAGGTTGAATGTAAAGATAAGCCTGCCATCTTCCATCCTCGCGATACTTTTATCCGGACCCGAGGAGTTACAACTGACAAAAAGAGTTGTCATGACAATCAGTAATATGCATGCTAAGCGATATCCCATTTCTATTACTGTTTATTAAACTGCATGTCGAACTGCCGTTTCACGAAGTTAATACAAATAGTTCCTCTTGTTATAAAATCATAACCCAGCATTCCGTCAAGACCCACTCCATATGCTTCGGATAATGCATCGAGATTGGTAATAATAGTCTTCATGTTCCTGATCTTCGCACTTCCAAGAGCGAAATCATTCATGGTTCCGTATAGTACTTCAGTCCTGGCAGCGCCGGCCCCGCTGAGATTCGATCTGCGCTCGATTGTTACAGTCTGAAGGATGGTCTTTGAAAGGCTGTTATCAAGTGCATTAGTTTCAGCTCCCGTGTCAAGACAGAACTTTAACTGCTTACCGCTTATGACACCACTCAGAAACAATATATTCATTTTTTCAGAAAATGCCAGGTCAGTGATCCCGGAATAATTATCCCTGCTGCCATTAACCCTGTTGCCCTGCTTGTCGATCCTGTATAGCATTAACTGTCCATTTACCGCATCTATTACAACCTCGAATTCCCTGATAAGTTCAAATCCAAATAATCCTATCACCTTTATTCCCCTTCTGTTTTCTATATGACTGAGATCTGAGACCGTGGCCGGGATGCCCTTGTACTTCAGACCAGACACGTTCATTGTTCCTGCAGTTACTTTTTCCGCGTCATGAACATTCCCGGTGATACCGCGGGAATCCTGGCCGGAGGTACTAATATACTTTCTGAAATAGGTCTTGTTCAGTACCAGACCACTTGCACCCGTATCAAAAACCAGGTTACCCTGCACATTATCTATTATTGCATCGATCAATAGCAGCCTTCCCGCATTCTTCAACGGGACAATGATAAAATCTACCGAAGGATCCATCGATGCGCCCAGATCTACCTCATCCGGGATATCATCGTGCGAAGAAAAATCGGTGTTCAATGAAGTTTTATAACCCGTTTCACCCGTCGAAAACGAAATAAACAACCCTGGGATAAACACCAGGATTAACAGAACAAATAATCTATCATTAATCCACCTTTTCATAAACCGCGTTAAGATATGCTAATTCATGAAAGACAGAAATGATCAAAATGGTCTTGAGATACATTTTATAAACTAATTCTCAACTTTGTCAGTGCCCGATGGTTTGAGGAAAATCAGGAAAAGAAGGACCGCCACGAGCACCGGAAATGAGAGTATGGCAATATCATGCCCGAGGGAACCGGAGTCAGTAGATTTCCCGAGAAAATTAGTTATCAGGGCTCCCGCGAAGACTCCTGTCATATTCATAAGCCCATAACCGGTTGCCCTGTAACCCGGACTAACGAACTGACAAAGGACAGGCATGTTATTTGCATCAAACATCCCAAATCCAAGACCAAACAGTATGGCACCGGCAAGGATCAGAAACAGGCTTGATCCAAACCCCAGCAATAGTAATGCCGGTATCGTAAACAGAAGGCCAGCTGCACTTGTATACATCCTTCCCCTCAGGTTCGAGGTAATCCACCTGTCAGCAAGTAAACCCCCGGATATTACACCTGCCAGTGATGATACAGCAATGGTAATCGTGCTCAGCGGACCTGCTTTTGTCATTTCAATTCCGAGAGATTCAGCAAAAAGAGTTGGGAGCCAGTTCTTCACTGCCCAGCCCGGGAGACTGGGAACAGCGAAATAGAGAAGAATTATCCAGAAAACAGGTCTGGAAAGTAATAACCTGAGGCTATATAAAACGTGGTACCTTGAAGATTCAGCGGAAGGATGATTTACTTTTTTGCCTGGAGCCTGGAAGGTCCTTCGTTCCCTGAGAAAAATAAGCAGGATGCAACTATAGATGATACCGACAAAACCAAAGCTCATGAAAGCAGACTGCCAGCTCCACGAAGCGGCCACGGTGGCTCCGAATCCCCCAAGAGCCTGACCTGTATACAACCCTGTCATGTGGATTCCCACTGCCAGAGATCTTGTTGATCCGGTATGCCAGTCGGCAATTAAGGATAAAGCTGCAGGTATATATAAAGCTTCACTTATTCCCATGATTGCCCTGAGCAGATAAAGTTGCTGGTAGTCTTTTGCAAAACCCATGGCGAGTGTAACAAACGACCACACGCCAAGACTGCCTGCTATAAGGAGCTTCCTGTTTACACGGTCAGCAATCAAGCCGGCTGCCGGAGACATAAGCCCGTAAACCCAGAGGAAGACAGCCATGAGACGACCAAAATTCTCAGCCTTGTCAAGCTCAATAATATCGGCCATAATTGCCGACTTCATCGTTGACAGCATTTGCCTGTCCATGTAGTTTAGCAAGGCAACTCCCCATAGAAGGGCAACGACAGCCCATGGATACCATTTGCCTGATTTACTTTTCACTGGCAAAAAATCTTGATTAGAAAAAATGTTGTTATAATTTCTATTTTGACATTAATTCATCCAGCCCGAGAGACCTGACATCACTGGCAAAATCACTGTACTCAGCTTCAGTCATGTTTTTAACCGGGAGTCTGAATTTACCGCAATCGAGCCCAATATATCTCATGAATGCTTTTCCTGTTGCCATCCCGCCATATTTACCAAGAAGACCTACAATTTCGACAGATTTTGCTTGCAGTTTCCTCGCTTCTGGCAGATTACCGGAATTAAATGATTCGATCAGTGCCTTGTAAAGAGGTGCAGCATAGTTATAAGTACTTCCCACGGCCCCTTTACATCCGGTGGCAAGGGCAGCCAGAAGACACTCGTCCCGGCCCCATAAAATATCATACCTGCCTCCATCCCAGTTGAGGCAATTCATGAAATCCATCAGGTCTTCATGAGTAAATTTGATCCCGGCAAAATTTGGAAGCATGACACTTATGTAATTTAGAAAAGATGCCATCGGGAAATTAACTCCGGTAAGAACCGGAATATGGTAGTAATAGACTGGCATTTCGGGTACTGCCTCCCCTATCCTGGAAACAAACTCTGCAAGTATAGCAGGATTTGCAGGTTTGAAATAATATGGAGGGAGTACCGCAATTGCAGCCAGACCGGCTTCCCTGGAGCTTATGGCCGCTTCAATACACTCATCTAGTGAAGTGCCTCCAACAAGGTTTATCACTCTTACCTTACCCCCTTTTTTCGCACACTCTGCCCACGCTTCAATATTAACAAGCTTTTCCTCTTGGGTAAGCGAGGCGCATTCACCGGTAGACCCGTTAATAAAGGCTCCTGCTACTCCATTACGCTCCAGCAGTTTATAGTACAAGGGAATAATATCCAGGTTAATCTTCCCCGATTCGAACATCGGTGTGAAAGGTGCAGCAACTATGCCTTCAAATTTCCTGATTCCATCCATATATTTTGCAATAAATATCAATCCTAAAGTAACCAAATTAATATGGTTCTGAAAAGAAGTACCAGCTTTGAAAAAACAGATGATTCAAATTACTTTTATCTTTATGCAAGAGTTATTAATCAAATCATGAATTGCAATTCTCCAATGAAAACGAGACTACTATTAATTTTCATCATTGCCACCCTGTTTGCAAACAGTTCGAAGGCACAGAAATTCAGCGCGTTATCGCCCAACCAGAAAATAAGTATTGATTTTTCCAACGAGGATATGCTATATTACTCCGTGAGGGCCGGCAGGCATGTTATTACAGGCAAATCAGTTCTCGGTTTCGAGTTCAAGGGGGAAAAGCCGATGAGTGGTGATTTCGAGTTAATTGACAAGACTTCAAGGGCATTTCACGAGAGTTGGGTCCCCATCGTTAAATCTAAACATGCCACTATTGATAATACCTACAATGAACTCTCTTTCATTGTCAGGGAGAAATCAGGGGACAGGAGGATAATGGAAGTACAGGCAAGAGTTTTTAATGATGGTGTTGCTTTCAGGATGCGATTGCCAAGAGCTGCAAAACCCGGTGAAAGACATATTACTAAAGAACTGACTACTTTTTCAATACCAGGAAATCCGAAAGCGTGGGTTGTTGAGTATGGTGGTTATTCTACATCTAACGAGGCAGAATTCATGGAAAGGAAGCTAGACTACCTGACTGAAAAAACAATTGCAGGTATGCCTTTTCTAATGGATTATGGTGACAGTTGCTGGGTTGCAATAACGGAGGCGAAGATCGACAATTATGCTGCCTTTTATATTGGCACAAACGGGAACAGCGGGCAGCTGACAACGAAACTTGTCCCATTACCCGGAGAACCTGAAAATGGAGTCAAGGTGCGTTTCGCGGATGAAGTCTTCACCCCGTGGAGAGTTCTCCTGATTGGCGAAACACCCGGTACGCTTATCGAGTCTGAAATAATTCAGAACCTGAATGATCCCTGTGCAATTGCAGATGCCACATGGATAAGGCCCGGAATGAGCGCGTGGGATCACTGGTGGAGCGGGGAGGTCAAGATGGAGATGCCTGTAATCAAGGAATATATAGATTTTGCTTCGAGAATGGGATGGCCTTACATGCTAGTCGACTGGCAATGGTATGGCAAATTCAATTCACCGGATGCAGATATTACAAAGTGGGCACCCCAAATCGACATGCCCGAAATAATCAGGTACGCCCTTGCAAAAAATGTCCGCATATTTCTCTGGCTATATTCTTCTGATGTGAATCGCAACTCAGCTTTTAAAACAGCATTCCCGCTGTATCACGAATGGGGTATTGCCGGTATTAAAATCGATTTCATGGACCGAGATGACCAGGATATGGTAAACTGGTATCACGACATTATAAAATGTGCTGCTGACAACAGGCTCATGGTTGACTTTCACGGGGCTTATAAACCTGACGGAATAATAAGGACCTGGCCGAACATGATCACAAGGGAAGGTGTGATGGGCAACGAATACTACAAATTTTCAAACAAGATGAGCCCTGAACATAATGTCAAGCTTGCATTCACGAGACTGATTGCAGGGCAGATGGATTATACACCCGGTGGTTTTCTAAACGTGACAAAGGATAAATTCAAGCAACAAGTACCCGCTCTGGTTTGGAATACCAGGTGCGCTGAACTTGCAAAATTTGTTATTTACGAAAGCCCTCTTACAGTTGTCTGTGATCACCCCGATAATATACTGAATAAGCCAGGTTCTGATTTTCTGAAGTCAGTCTCTACAACATGGGACGATATTAAATTTCTCGGTGGTTATCCTGGTGAATGGGTTGGAATAGCTAAAAGAAAGGGAAACAGGTGGTACGCCGGCATTCTCAATAACAGCAAAGCAAAGACTGTTGAAATATCTACTTCGTTTTTACCAGGTGGTAAATATGAAATGGAAATCTGGTCAGACATGGCATCGTCAGATATTGATCCGACCCAGTTGCTGAAGTTAGATAAACGCATCACCGCTGGCAGTAACTACAAGGTGACCATGGCTGTAAATGGTGGATGGGTGGCAATATTCAAGAAAGTAGGGGATTAATGATTCAAACACCTGAGAACAGAGTTTAAGGACAGGCCATATTTCCCTTTTAAAGACGAAAATGAATCAGAACCCGAGGTTGATCGAACGTGCACAGATGCTAACTTCCGGCTACATGCTGGAGATGACACTCTCGGAAGATCGGACATTTGAGCTTTGGAGGCATTTCATGCCATTGAGAAGAAGCATACCATTCCTGGCCTCAGATTACCTGATCTCTTTACAGGTTTACAGTCACACCACGCCAAAAGGAATACCTGATCCGGGACGTCCGTTTTACAAGTGGGCTGCTGTTGAGGTAACCCAAAAAGGGGTACTGCCATCCGGACTTTCATATCTGACAGTTCCTGAAGGCTTGTATGCTGTTTTCGATCACGTTGGCGGACCATCAAAAGCATATGAATCGTTCAATTATATTTTCTTTGAATGGTTACCTGCATCAGGATACATTATCGATACAAGGCCTCATTTCGAGCTCCTTGGCGAGAAATACAGCAACACTGATCCGGAATCGGAAGAAGAAATCTGGATCCCGGTCAGACATTCTTAAAAAATCAATAGATGGATTACAAAAACATGCAGGGGTAAATGAGAGGATACAAAACATCAAACGGCACGGAGATCATCAGGGTAATTGGAGGCAGAAGCAATGTTTTTCTCGTGCAGGGTAAGAATTCAAATATCCTTATTGACAGCGGACCTGCCTTCATGGCTGAAAAACTTAAGACCAACCTTGGCCTGCTGGGAATAACCGAAATAGGATTATTAATATTGACACACTCTCATTTTGATCATACAGGAAATGCGAATTTAATAAGAGAGACATTTGGTGCTTCAACAATGATCCATTCCAGTGAAAGACAACACCTCGAGGCTGGGATAGGACCGCCTCCAATGGGAACAAACTGGTTTTCAAGCTTATTGATTAATACTTTTAAAGCAGCTCTCTCAAAATACACCAGATTTACACCCTGCATGGCTGATATTATCCCCAGAAATTTCCATGATCTAAAGGAGTATGGTTTGGATTGTTACATAGTACATACACCCGGACATACATCAGGTTCGCTAAGTGTAGTAATAGACAATGAGGTAGCCATAACGGGAGACACTATGTTCGGAATTTTCCGGAACTCGGTCTTTCCACCTTTCGCCAACGATGTGCCTGAATTATTGAGAAGCTGGAAAAAACTCCTTTACACAGGTTGTTCACTTTTTCTTCCCTCCCATGGCAAAGAAAAGACTCGTGAAGATCTTGAAGCCTGCCTGGCGAAAAAGGTCATATTGTGATTTAATTACTTCTTAATGAAAACAAAATTGAAACCTGTATTTTTCAAGGATCAGCAAGAGTTCAGGAAATGGCTTGAAGAAAATCATGACAAGGCTGATGAACTACACGCGGGATTCTACAAAACCGCGACTGGCAAGCCTTCAATGACCTGGCCGGAATCGGTTGACCAGGCATTATGTTTCGGGTGGATTGACGGGATAAGAAACTCCGTTGATAAGGAAAGTTATTGCATCCGTTTCACCCCCAGGCGGCCTAATAGTACCTGGAGTGCAGTTAATCTAAAGAAAATGGACGAACTGCTTGCAAAAGGACTGGTGACTGAGCAAGGGATTGACATATATAATAAAAGGAAGAAAGAAAAGACTGGTGAGTATAGTTACGAGAACCGTCCTGCAAGTCTGCCTGAACAGTACCTGGATGTGCTTAAAAAGGAAAAAGCTGCTTACGATTTTTATCTGAAAGAGACTCCCTCCTACAGGCGGATGTTAACATGGTGGATACTGTCTGCCAGGCAGGAGAAGACAAGACTGGCAAGGCTGGAAAAGGCTATCATGCTTTCAAAAGAAGGGAAAAGGATTTACTAATCTATAGAATGGTTTCAGAATCATAAAAGTTATACAAGGTGCATCATGATACTTGAACACGTGGCAATATGGACTGAGAATCTCGAGGAGATGAAGTCTTTTTATGTAACACATCTTGGAGGCAAAGCCGGGGCAAAATACTGCAACACCAGGAGTGGCTTCGAGAGCTACTTCATAACTTTTGATAGTGGAGCCAGGCTGGAATTGATGAAAAGGAATAATGTTCCGGACAACCTTAACGACAGGGCAGGCTTGCAACACAAGGGTCTGATTCATATAGCATTCGGGGTTAGCAGCCACGAGGAAGTAGATAAGATAGCCCGTGATTTTGCAGAAGCGGGAATACCTGTTCTGAATGGCCCGAGAATTACAGGTGATGGATATTACGAGATCGAGGCCCTTGATCCTGAAAGAAACAGGATAGAAATCACCACTGCTGCAATTTAGATGAGGAATCACCCAGGCTTGATTGTTTCGAAAAAAATCCTGTAATATGAAAAGGCTTAAAATCCTGGCTATAATAAGTTTAGTTTCCGGAATTCTTGCCGGTATAGGTCAGCTTTGTCAGTTTCTAGCCCTGGCAGACATTGCACATAACGAGGCTGACAATACCCTGGAGTGGAAAATTACAGGCATAAGCATGATGGTAACTTCATTTTTCATCCTGTCGACTCTTGTAACCCTGGTTTATCTGCTTGGTTATTATTTACCAGGTCGAAGTAACACGAAGCTTTAATTACTTTTCCTCGGTTTCAATAGTCGCGTATTGCAATGGTTTCCTGAAAAATGAAGTTTTCCAGGCTCCGTAAAGCAGGCCGGCTGTTAACCAGCATACGCCAACAATCTTGGCTGTAGTACCCAATGAGAACCACAGGTAGAAGCATACAAGGAATCCGAGAACGGGTACAAGGAAACTCCACAAGTTTCTTTGCTTAGCCCTGATGAAGTAATGCACGAATGAGGAGGCATTAACACCCATGAAAGCGATGAGTGCCCCAAAATTAAGCAACTGCGCTCCAAGAGGATAAGACAGGAGGAAAGCTCCAATCAGCACGATTATCCCTACGAGTATTATGTTATTGCTTGGGATTCTTGTTCTTGGATTGATTTTAGCAAAGAAGCCTTTGGGAATCGCATTATCGCGGCCCATGCCATAAAGCAGCCTGCCGGCTCCAAGATGAGCACCTGAGCCTGAACCGATTGTGGCTATCAGCAGAGCCACGTTAACAAGATTGAATAGCCATTGACCGCCAGCTTTCCCTGCCACGTAAACGAACGCGGTATCCTGATCGGGAAAATCCTGTGTTGGCCAGATCATCTGAGCGGCATAAACCTGGACCGAGGCTAGTATCCCGGTAATCAGACAAACGAGTACCGTGGCCATCAGAATATTGCGCCTCGGGTTATGCACTTCTTCAGATAATGTCGATATTCCGTCAAAACCTATGTAAGTAAGTACAGCGAGGGATGCGCCTGTTGATACAGATTTAAAAGAAAAGGTTGATGGGTCGTAGAATGGCCTTGTCCAATCTGAAAAACCAGCAGGTGGTTGAAGCCAGAGATACCTTATAGCTGCCCCGAGAAAAAGAAGGATGACAACACCTAATCCGGCAGCAATTATTGTATTTGTTCTCGCGCTTGATTCAATCCCACGGAGGTTCAACAGGGTGAACAGAACAGCGTAAAACACAGCAAAGACTGCAAAAGGGACTTCTGGGATAAAATTCATGGAGGCTTTACTTGCCCAGATTACACAAATAATCGGGTTCATAACATAATCGAATATCATTCCCCAACCGATGAAATAGCCCATGGAAGGATGAATCTCGCGTCCAACATAAGTGTATGCCGAACCCGCGTTGGGATACACGTTAGCCATGCGACCGTAACTGATGGCCGTAAATAGCATCGCGAACATGCCAATCAACACTGTCGTGACTACATGGCCCTTTGCAAGAGTACTCGCCGCTCCAAAAAGTGGCATAGGGGCTGTCGGCTGAATAAGAATTATCCCGTAAAGAACCAGGGCAGGCAACCCTAACACCCTTTTAAGTCCGGGTGCAGATCCGGCACCACCATTATTTGAACTCATATGGTATGGTTATTAAAATATTTCTTTCAAGGTCTGACACTAAAATAGAATAAAAAATGATCAGATCGCAATACCATCATCAATTTATGATATTCCGGAACAAATGTCGTAAGTAATTGTTTATTGATTAATTAACGCTATTCATTCATTTTACCTATAAGCTCCAGGAATTAAAACTCCTGAATACAATAACCAAACAGGGTTAAAACAGTGGGAAAATGTATAAAAAAAAGTTTAAATTAGGGGGTAAATTCAATTCAAGATGAAGAGATTATTCGTTGTTGTTGCAATCATTATAAACAGTTTCCTTCTTTCCGCCCAACAGGGGATAGAGCTTAACACAACCAGGCAGGACAATTTCTTCATAACGCGGTCGAGGGAGGAACTTGTCGCTAAACTTGTTGAAATGCCATACGGGATTAAAAGTGACGACCCTGTACCCGTGATGATCCAGAAGATGGAGACATTTATAAAAAACTACGAACCACAGGCTCAATATCCCGACGATTCATATGCCAGGGAGAGTAATCTCGAGGCTGTCAAGAGCCTGATGGAAGGTGGATACGGTATCGGGGCGATATTAATAGATCAAAATGGCAAGGTAATTGCCCGAAACCATAACAGGCAGATTCAGTCGCGCAGATCTGATCTGCACGGTGAAATGGCTTTGCTCACTCAATTTGAAGAGAGCAGGGCTTCGAAAAAATACATGAACCTTTACGTCTACAAACCAGGCATGACAGTTTTCAGTTCCGCTGAACCATGTCCCATGTGTTTCATAAGGCTCTCGACAGCCGGGGTAAACACTAAATTCTGCACTCCAGGTCCAGACGATGGAATGGTTTCCAGAATCAGTTGCCTGCCAACATACTGGCAGGAACTTGCAGGGAAAAACAAGTTCGAACTAGCTAATTCGTCCCCTATAATGCAAAAAACCGCGCATTTGCTGTTTTATTCCTATTATCTCGACAACAGGGGACCTAAATAAGAAATATCCTAATAAGTATTTTCCCTGTTTAGAACCCGGCGGCACTTGTCAAATTTTAGCCCAAGATCGTCAAACCAGCTTTCTGACTTCACAAAAAATAATTACATTTAGGTCCGGTACCGGGCAAAGCGAAAACCGGTATTGTCAGACTTCAAATGATTAAATGCCCGTTAAACCAAAGGTTTGTTACAGCCTCTGCCTGGATTGGAATATTTATAATTTGTGTAATTTCAATTCCACAGGCTTTCTCGCAGTCAGTAAAAGTCACCAGGGAAAAGCTGCCTTCATGGGTAATCAGGAAGGAAGCTGATCTTGTAACAAAAGCTGATTCAGGTGTTTCGCCGGGTGCAGAGTATTACCTTCTCGTCGATGCACAGGACAATCTCCCGTTGAAATCCTTTTATAAACATTACGTTATCAAGCTATATAATAACGAGGGTGTTCAGAATCATTCCGATATAAGGATTGACTTTGACCCGGCATTCCAGAAGCTCGCTATTCACGAGATCAACATTTACCGCGATGGCGAGAAGACTGATGAAGTGTCAAAGCATGAAATAAAGACAGCGCAGCGGGAATCAAACATGGAAAGGTTCATGTACGATGGCCGGCTCACGGCTTATATAAATCTCGATGATGTAAGAGAAGGCGACATCTTAGAGTATTCCTACACCCTGACCGGTACTAACCCTGTCTTCCAGGGTCACTTCTCAAACAAGTACTATTTCGAGTACAGTGTTCCTGTCGGTGAAATTTTTTTCAGGTTAACAGTAACTGATCTTGATGCAATTAAAATATTATACCCCAGAGGCGAAATAAAACCGGAAATCACTTCAACTGGCAACTGTAAAAACCTGACCTGGGATATCAAAAACCTCGAGAGCCTTCCATTCGAGAATAATGTACCGGCCTGGTATGATGCATATAAAAGGGTTGAGATATCTGATTTCAAAAGTTGGGATGAAGTAGCTTCTGTTTTCAACAAAAACTACAAGGTCAGTTCAAATGATCTTATCAAACTCAAAAACGCCTCTGCTAACTTGTTCAAAGGTAAAACTACAGATTCGCTGATAGTTGAGATATCCAGGTTCGTGCAGGATAACATCCGGTACCTTGCCTTTGAATCCGGTATTAGTGCTTACAAACCTGCTTCACCATTAAAAGTTATTGAATCGCGATATGGCGACTGTAAAGCTAAAAGTCTCTTGCTTGCCTCCTTACTCGAGATTAATGGAATCGAGGCTTACCCTGTCCTTGTTAATTCGGATGGTATTAAATACGATAGTCTCCTTCTTCCATCAGGAAATATCTTCAATCATGTTATAGTCGCGTTAAATTATAAAGACAAGGAAATTTTTATCGATCCAACCATATCGGGACAGGGAGGCAAATATGATAACATTTATTGCCCTGATTATGGCTACGGGCTGGTTTTGAGGGAGAATGCCGGGAGTCTGGTTAAGGCAGTTAACAATGTTTCATCTGAAGTAGAAATAACAAATACTTACGAGGTAGGCGATATCGGCAAACCGGTAACTCTATCAATATCTACCCGTTACAGTGGTTATTATGCCGATGATACCAGAACAAGTTTCAGGCGTAGCAGTACAGAGGAAATATCGCGAAACTACCTGGATTTTTACGGGAAGATTTTTACCGATATCAAGAGCGGTCATCCTGTAACATTCACTGACAACAGGGAGGAAAATATCTTCACGGTAAATGAAAGCTATGTAATTGATTCTGCATGGTTGCCATCGGAGGCAAACAAGAACAAAATGACATTCACTGTCGGGGCTTACGTTATTAACAGTTCAATTAACGTGACAGCTTCTCCTAAACGTGAAATGCCTTATCTACTGAACCATCCACTAAACTACAGGGAAAAGATCATTCTCATGCTGCCGGAAGAATGGACAATTAAATCTTCAAATCTCGAATTAACAGATCCTTCTTTCCTGTTTCATTATGATTCTGAATACTCTGATAAAAAAATTACCCTTAACTATCTATGCAGGACTTACAAGGATCATGTAAGCGCTGATGAATTCAGGAGTTTTTATGAGAAGTATTCTGATATCGAGAATCATCTCTTTTACAGACTCACATATAATACCAACATCGGCAAAAAATTCAAAATAGAATGGACTGCAGTTCTTTTTTTCATTTTGCTTTCCGCTGCCGGGAGTTTTATCGGTACCAGGATATATAAATATTACAATGTTCCAACAAATCTCCAAACCAACCGGGAATTAGGTGGTTGGCTCGTTTTAGTTGCCATTGGTCTTTTCATTACAACAATCAGGGTAATAGTTGATTTTTTCTTCACAGGAAACTATTTCGATCATAAAACGTGGGCACTTGTGCTCGACCAGGGAAATGGAAAAGGCTTCGCTTTCGCGATTCTTATCATCATGGAGTTTATCTACAACAGCCTTTTATTGGTATATCTTGTATTCACCCTGATTTTATTCTTCAAAAGAAGGAACTGTGTTCCAAGACTCATGGTAACTTTGTACGTCGCTACAATGGTTCTCACCGGCCTGGATACAATGGCAGCATTTACCCTGATGCCTGACCTCTATGATGACGCTCAGAAACAGAAAGCGGTTTATGAAATGATAAGGGTTGTCGCGGTGGCCATGGTATGGGGCACCTATTTTCTTTTATCGCAGAGGGTCAGGGAAACTTTTACAGTACCTGCTCCATCCAAACCCGGGTCAACGGAGATCACTGTTCCGGGGGAAATAAAATAGCTTTTCAGCCGAAAACTCCCGGCATTATTATACTAACACTCAGAATTATGACAACAGTTCTCGAGATTTTCGTCCTGATCCTTGCAGGGTACATAATATATCTTCATATTCTCCTGGCGAGGAAAGAAATACGAATCCATTCTCTCGTGGTCAGACTAAACGAGATAGAAAAGACCATTCGTCTTGATGAAATGAGAAAGGAGCGACTTTTTGACGACGAGTGCATCAGCTTCCTTCTCGGTAATGAAAAAGATTCCAGGATTTTTGTCCATTACACGATGGATGAAAATGATGCCAGGAACATTATTTCAGAGGGATTCAGGTTTACTGATTCATTCTATAAAACTGCATTGCAGGTAACAAGCGACAGGCTGGACCTCCTCGTCAAGCATAACGACAAACGCTATTTTGGAGATTATATAATTGTCATATGTATTAACAACGAGATTATCCGCAAATACAACGAGAAGCTGGCAAAGGCTGGTATCAGGAACACTTCATTCGAAAATATCCTTACAATCATACCACCTGTTAAAAACGAGAATTCTGACATGGAGTACCTGCTGCCGGGTCAGTATGTCAAGGGTTATCTTAATCACAGGACTGGTGAAATTGTTTCGAACCATGCTTTTGATCCATTATTTGTTTCCCAGGTCTTTGAAGATAATATCAGGAATAAATCGGAACTTCTCAAATAACGATTAAATTGGCAGCTTTAAATGAGATCTTCCATGATAAAGATTAAAACGATAACTTCTTTGGGTTTGTTTCTCCTTCTCGCGGTATCAAACTCACAAGGACAGGATCCGGCAAGGTTTAAAAAAGAAGTTGATAAAGTAGTACAGAAAAGTGATAGTCTTCACGTCAATGGCAACCTGATTCTCTTCACCGGTAGTTCGAGTGTGAGAAGATGGGATTACATCGGAAGCTGGTTCCCGGGAAAGAATATTCTTAACACCGGTTTCGGGGGATCGCACATGTCGGACCTTATTTTTTTCGCTGATGATGTGATACTCAGGTATAAACCTTCCCAGGTCTTCATTTACGAGGGCGATAATGATCTTTTCGCTGGAAAGGAGCCTGAACTGATCGCGGAACAGGCCAGGCAGCTGATAAAGAAACTAAGAAAAGAACTACCGTCGATTAAGATAGTTCTCATAGCCGCCAAGCCGTCCCCATCGAGATGGAGTCTTAAGGAAAAATACATTAAGCTCAACTCGCTTTACCAGTCAATAGACAAGCAATACAGGTATGTTGAATATGCAGATGTATGGACTCCCATGCTCAACAACAATGGCAAGCCTGAGAGGAGCCTGTTTATAAGTGACAGTCTTCACATCAATCCTAAAGGGTACGACCTTTGGGCTATTGAAATGAAGAAGCACATGAAGAAATAATCATTTCATCGTTTTCGCGAGAATACCAAGCACGCCTCTTATAAAAGTCGCGCTAGTAAGTACTTTCACTACCGGGCTGACAGGTGTCCTGGTGCTTCTTGCAGTTGTCCTTGCTCTTCCCTGGGCAGGGACTGGCTGAGATCTTCGGGCTTCTTTTTCCCATTCCTGTCTTTCTCTTGCCTCGCGTGCCTCGTTTTCTGAAAATTCTATCTTCCTGTTTAGCATCTCGTAGGCACTTTCACGGTCAATTTCCTGGCCATATTTTCTAACCAGTTCGGACGAGGAGTTTATTGCAGATATTTCTTCCTGGCTCAAAATATCCATCCTGCTCACGGGTGCCCTTAACATCGTTGCCGCCAGAGGAGTAGGGATGCCTTTCTCGCTAAGTGCCGTTACAAGTGCTTCACCAATACCGAGCGAGGTTATGGTCTCGTCAGTCTTGTAAAAGTCTGAAATCGGATAATTCTCAGATGCCAGTTTAATAGCTTTCCTGTCAACAGCAGTGAATGCCCTGAGCGCGTGTTGCACCTTCAGACCAAGCTGTGAAAGGACACCGTTTGGTATATCCGCCGGATTCTGGGTGACAAAAAACACTCCCACACCCTTCGATCGTATCAACTTGACGATATTCTCTATCTGGTCAAGAAGGGCTTTACTTGCCTGGTTAAAGATAAGATGTGCTTCATCAATAAATATTACGACTGAAGGCTTGGGCATATCCCCTCTCTCGGGCATCGTGCTGTAAATCTCAGCGAGAAGGCTGAGCATGAATGTGGAAAACAGTTTGGGCTTATCCTGTATATCCGTGAGCCTTATAATATTAATGTAGCCATTGCCATTCCTGTCGGTCCTGAGCAGATCGCGGATATCGAACGACAGTTCACCAAAGAAAATATCACCTCCCTGCTGCTCAAGTTCCATCACCTTGCGAAGAATTGTTCCGGTTGAAGTTGTTGATACTTTGCCGTACTCCTTCTCCACTTCTGCCTTACCTTCAGCAGTGATGAACTGAATGACCTTCTTGAAGTCTTTTAAATCGAGAAGTGGCATCTGGTTATCATCGCAATATTTAAAAATGAGAGAAACGACACCTTCCTGCACATCATTAAGATCAAGTATCCGTGAAAAAAGAACCGGACCGAATTCCGAAACAGTTGCCCTAAGCCTTACTCCATCCTGTTTCGAAAGAGACATGAGTTCAACGGGATACCCTTTAGGTGAAAACGGGATACCCATCTTCGTGTGACGTTCTGTTATAAATGGCTTCTCTTCTCCTGCTTTCGCGATTCCACTGAGGTCTCCTTTGACATCCATCAGAAGCACGGGAATACCGTTCTCGGACAGTTGCTCGGCAAGTACCTGCAAAGTCTTTGTTTTCCCGGTACCTGTAGCACCGGCAATAAGGCCATGACGGTTTAGAGTCTTCAGAGGGATCGTGACCGCTGCCTCAGGTACCGGTTCTCCATCGAGGATTCCGCAACCGAGGAATAAGCTGTCGCCTTTAACTGAATATCCATCACGTATTTGCTTTATGAAGTCTTCCTTTTTTGCCATTTTTAATATTTTTTATATTTTCACGCCGTGAAGTTAGTGCATTGATTTCAAATTGAAAACCATGTTTACAATTGAAATTATTCTGATGCATATTAAACATATATTTCACGAATATTACCTGCAAAGTATTATATTTATCAAATCTGTATCAAAATTCTAAAAATTATGAAATTTAAAAAACCATTAATGGCTATTCTGTTCCTGTCAGTTTATGTCATTGCCAGCGCACAGGTAACAGAATCTGAAAAAACCCTG
Organism: Bacteroidales bacterium; assembly: GCA_046329885.1. Taxonomy (GTDB): domain Bacteria; phylum Bacteroidota; class Bacteroidia; order Bacteroidales; family VadinHA17; genus LD21. The sequence continues at coordinate 30,250 of JAXLTU010000008.1, read as the reverse complement.
AGGAGTCAGAGTTCTGACACCTTGCAGGGATGGAAAAAAGGGGGTGTATTTTCAGTTAACCTGGCCCAGACTTCATTAACAAACTGGGCAGCAGGGGGTCAGAATTCCGTTGCCGTGAATGGCATATTCAGCGTGTTCGCCAACATGGTGAAAGGGAATTCAAGATGGGATAACTCACTTGATCTCGGATACGGGTTACTAAAACAAGGCAAGAATGAAGATTTTAGAAAGACAGATGACAAGATCGATTTCCTTTCGAAGTACGGCCGTAAAGCTTTTACAAACGTTTACTACGCGGGTCTGCTGAACTTTAAAACACAGATGCAACCCGGGTGGAACTATGCCACTAATCCCAAAGAAAAGATCTCGAACTTCATGGCACCTGCATACCTGCAGATAGCCATTGGTCTCGACTATAAGCCGAATGCGTACTTCAGCGCTTTTGTCGCGCCCCTGGCTTCAAAATTCACCTTCGTACTCGACAAGGATCTATCTGATGCCGGTGCCTTTGGTGTTGACCCTGGCAAGACCTCCAAGAGCGAGCTCGGGGGTTATGTCAGAGCAATTTACTCCAAGAATGATTTCAAGAGCGAGTTCCTGAAAAACGTTTCCTTCACCACGAAAATAGACCTCTTCTCTAATTACGCTGACAATCCCCAGAACATTGATGTATCGTGGGAGACACTGATTGCAATGAAGGTCAACAAATACATTTCAGTGAATCTTAATACTCATCTGCTCTATGACGATAACATAAAGGTGCCCTTTGACAAGAACAATGATGGCACTATTGCATCGGGGGAAGTTGTTGGTTCAAAGATCCAGTTCAAGGAGATATTTGGAGTTGGCTTCTCGTATAATTTCTGAATTTTCCATCCACTTTAATAATAAACCAATTATGAAACTATTAGACGAATTCAAAGCGTTTGCAATGAAAGGCAACGTGGTCGACATGGCAGTCGGTATTATCATCGGTGCTGCCTTCGGCAAGATTGTATCATCGATGGTCAACGACATTATCATGCCTCCGTTGGGCCTTCTGATCGGTGGTGTTAATTTCACCGATCTCAAGGTTATCATGAAAGCTGCTACCGAGACTCATCCTGCGGTTACATGGAACTACGGCAACTTTATCCAGGTAATTTTTGATTTTGCCATCGTGGCCTTCGCAGTTTTCCTGGTTATCAAGGCCATGAACGCCGCCAAGAAGAAAGAAGAGGCCGCTCCTGCTGCCCCTCCAGCCCCACCGGCTCCAACGAAGGAGGAGGTTCTTCTCACCGAGATCAGAGATCTGTTGAAAAAATAATAATCAACAATAACTTAAAACGTCTCATCCGCAAAGGTGAGACGTTTTTTATTGTTAAAGCCCCTCGATGGCGAATAGCACAGGGCACGGAGCACGGAGCAGGGAGCACGGAGCAGGGGGCACGGGGGAAGAAGGTGCCCGGTCCTGGGTCCTTTACAACTTTACAACCCTACAACTTTACAACTCTACAACTCTACTCCCCTTCCACGGTTTTTTCTGTTAGCTCAGGGTGAAGTATCATTTCCACCTTATGCCTTGTTCTCATTGTCATTACTGACGAGAGAACGATAAAAACCGCGAGAACATAACAGACAATTTTTGCTGAGGCTGCCTGACCTTTAAGCGCGGCAACGATGCCATTATATAAAACCCAGAGAGTGTACAGTCCAATAATAAGGGATACAACCAGTCCAAGGTAAAGTCTGATACCTGACAAAACCTGGAAAAGGTAAGAGACAGGAAGGAATACCATCATCGAAGCCGTCACCCGCAGGTTTGCTTCAAAATCGGTGTTCCCCTTGCAGATAGAAGAGACTACAAGAAGGAGAACGGCACCAATAAACAGTCCGACAACCGACGAAAGGATGGCACCTAGTACCGCCTTGAACCCTACAGCAGTTCCTATGAGCGAAGGCATTACTATACCGAGATTCAGAACACCCCAGATCAATGATATTAATCCGGCCAATGCTCCATAAATAACAGCTTTTATCAGGGGCTCAGCTATACCTCCTGTCAATTTCAGATTGGTAAAATAGCTCTTCGGGTTTAAAAGTGTTTCCCTCGATTCCCTGAGAAAAAGATTAAAATCAAATGTTCCGTTCTCCATTTTTATAGTATTTAAAAGATTTCAGGTCATAATTACTTGGTCCGGGAGTTTAATATCTACCGATCCAAAGTATTGCTAAATTATTAAATTATCCTAAAAGAAGGAGCGAACATATGCTGCCTCTGATTTTAAAATTAAAAAAGATTAAATTTACTTCAGATAATCAGCAATTTATAATACCATGAAAATCACCACTCTCAGGAATCACTGGACAGGTATCAGATCTGTCGCCAGATTCATGTTCCTTTCCCACGTTATTTTGTGCCTCACCACTGTAACAAATTTCATTTCGGCTCAGGAATATGCCATCGGCGCTGATTTATCATTCCTCAAAATGGCAGAAGACAGGGGATTTGTTTTCAGGGAGAATGACAATCCTAAGCCAGGGCTGGATATATTCAGGGATCACGGGTATGGATGGATCAGGCTCAGACTATTCCATACTCCTACCCAGTTGCCTAATAACCTGGAATATACTATCTCGCTTGCCAAGACCGCGAAAGAAAAGGGTTTCAGGTTCCTTCTTGACTATCATTATTCCGACACCTGGGCTGATCCCGGGAAACAGTTTCTACCCAAGGCCTGGGAAGGACTTAATCATAAGCAGCTGACTGATGCTGTTTACAGGTACACCCGGTCAACGATGCAAGCATTCATTAGAGCGGGGGTGAAACCTGACATGGTTCAGGTAGGTAACGAGGTAATAAACGGAATGTTATGGCCGGATGGGAAACTTCCGGAAAACTGGGATAATTTTGCTGACCTCGTGAAGGCAGGCATCAATGGAGTCAACTCTGCGTGTGATTCTCTTGACGTTCCTTCAATAATGATACATATCGACCAGGGAGGAAACAAGAGTAAAACAAAATGGTTCTTCGATAAGCTGTTATCCTATAATATTAGTTTTGACTATATAGGTCAGTCATACTATCCCTGGTGGCATGGCACACTTCTCGATCTCAGGGATAACATGTACTTCATGGCAAAAGAATACAAGAAACCAATCATAGTGGTCGAGGCGGCTTATTGTTCCTCACCTACCGAGTACAAGACAAAACCAGCACCATATCCTGAATCACCTGAAGGTCAGAAAGAATTCCTTGATGAAGTCAACAAGGTGGTTTTGGCGACGCCAGATAATCTCGGGGCGGGAGTTTTCTGGTGGGAACCGGCAACTTTCGGGGGCAGATCGACCAGGGACTATTTTGACGAAAAAGGTAACGTTCTGCCAGTCATCACTGTATTCGACAAGTATACCAGGAAATAGTAAATCAGATTTTTACTACCGGGAGATTAGCCGGGTCCATTATCCTGTAAACAGGGTATGGATTAAAACCTCCTCCCCATTGTGGAGCCAGGTACTTGTCGAAGAAATTCCACAAGAGCAAGCCATCGTTCGTTTGTGGCTCCAGGAGGTAAGATGCCACATTCGCCAGGGGTTGCCCAGTCCTGATTATATAAGCACCCTTCATGAACTCGGTCATTTCTCCAGCCCAGGAACCCTTGACTGTATTTGAGTAATGTCCCTGGTTCAGTCGCGCGGCTCCTTTCAGTTCTGTTATCGTGAACTTTTCAGCATTAACCTTTACATTAGAAGTCAACTTTTCAAGTTTTATACCGTGAAGCTTAAGAAGGTTCAGAACTGCCGGATCGTTGTTAGTCAGAACGTAAGCGAAAGGCATCCTCACCTTCCTTGTTCCATAATAATCAATAAAGTATGGGATAGTGACATCCTGTCTCCTGTCGGTTTTCCTGAATCCCCGGCGTCCATTCGGGTCTGTGTATTGTTCTGCAACATAAGTTTTAATAGTAACCAGCCCTGGCAATGGTCTGACTTTATATTCATAAGGTATCGAATCATTCACAGTTGGCGATTCACCCCTGGAAATAGTTTTCTTATCAGCTTCAGAAATAATGGATTTTATAGTTTCCCTGTTAATCACTGCATATTCAGCAATTGATTTAAGAAGATAGTAGCAACCCCATACCCTCGATTTAAAGTCAGCATAAACGTAGTTCTCATTTAAAATACCAAGTCTGTTTCTCAGGCCGAAATAGTTTACAATATATCTTGGTTCGGAGGCGTCGAAGAACCAACCTCTTCCGGGGTCCATCATATTCGCGAATTCACCATAAAAACAGTTCTCGACATTATATTTAGTCAGAAGTGTCCTGTTGACTTCCGGCATCATCTTGTCGCTCATGTAGTTTACAAGTGATCTGTCACCATTAGGACTGACCATCCAGGTGAACGTAACTGGTTCAACATGGTACGATCCGTTGGTTGTGTGGCAGTCGACGAAAATATACGGATCCCACTTGTTAAACACGTTTGCCAGAAGACCTCTTACTTCGGGTGACTCTGCTTTCATACCGTCACGATTCAGGTCAAGCATTTGCCCGTTATGACGTACTCCAACACCGTTCTCCGGTCCAACCTGGTGAGTCCTGTTTTTAGGACTTATCTGTTCATTACCATCAGGATTAAAATTTGGACAGATCAGGATAACCAGGTCTTTCAACAGGGCCGGCTTTTTGTCAGCCAGTATATCGCGGGCCAGCATGAGAGAAGCTTCCTTACCTTCCACCTCACCGGCGTGGATGTTAGCCTGAATATATACTACCATCCGTTTATCGTTAAGGAGGGCCGAGGGTGATTTTACCATGGGGTCGGCTAGTACAAGAAGAGGAATGTCTCTGCCCTCCGTCGATGTACCAATGCTCTCAACTCTCACGTAAGGAGACATTTTGAGGAGCCCGCTGATAAAAGATGTCACATCAGCGTATGCCGATGTTGATTTGAACTCGGATTTTTCCGCGACTGTTAACAGTGACTTTTGTGCTACTGCTCCAAATATGGATAAATACAAAGCGAATATAAGGGAAGCTGTTCTTATCATCATTTTACTTATTACCGGGGCTAAAATAAATAATTTTCGTGCAACGATTCAGTGCTTAACAATAATTAACCCCGCCAGGGCGGGGTCAGGTTGTGTCATTGTCTCTTTTTCTCTTCTTTCTTTGCCTTTTTGGCTGCTCTTTTTTCTTTCAGATTCTTTGCTGGCTCCTTTTTGTTCTTCTCCTGAGCTTTTGCTTTTTCGTGTGACATAGCATTAGAATTTAAGTTGATAAAAAGGTAATCAAAGATAAAAAATGATGCCTGAATATACCAAATAACCTCTCATAAAAAGAATTGTTCAGTTTCAAGCCCACTGACTTAATGATGACGCTGCGTCATTGTCGAGATACCATTCGAGTGTGCCATGTAATGGTTCAACATTCGCGGCGGGGTATTCTGAAATTCCCGGGCATTCAATAACCTGAGATATGATATCTGCCTTGGAGGCACCGGTAACGAGAAAGATGACACGGTCGGCATTATTGATAACAGAGCCTGTAATTGTAATACGCTTCTGTCCTGACAGTGGATGGACGGCCACCTCGCATACCTTTTTAGATGAAAACGAACTTTCATTACCTGGGAAAATTGAGGCGGTATGTCCATCCTCACCAAGTCCTAAAAGGATCATGTCGAAAACTGGCAAGCCATTTCGTCCCCTGCAAGAAGACATTATCTCACCGGCATATCTTTGTGCTTCCTGAACAGGGTCCGATTCGCCTCTTATCCTGTGTATATTTAATGGAGGAATAGAAATTTTCTCCAGGAGCTTAAGGCGAACCAATCCATAGTTACTCTCCTGATCATGTGGCGGAACGCATCTTTCATCACCCCAGAAGAAATGCACGTACTCCCAGTCTGTCTTTTTAGAATACAAATCACCGAGCATTGAAAACAACAAACCAGGAGTAGTTCCACCGGAAAGTGCAATATTCACCGGTTTCTTTCTTTTCGCGGCAAGATTAATAAAATCGGAAAGGCATTCTGCAAATTCTCCAGCCAGTTCAAACTGGTTCCTCGATAGTCTTATCAGAGTTTCCATTTCGCGTCGCTATTTCTGATATCAAAGTTCACAATACATGCCGTCGTCAGCAAGGTTTTTGCATGGGTATCTCCAGTTATGCCCCACACCCTCTATCAGGTCATTGGCATTTTCAGGGCCCCAGGTTCCCGCCGGGTAGCCGTACATCTTGATATCAGGGTTTGTGGCCCAGGCAAGTTGAACTGGCTCGATATACTTCCACGATGTTTCAACTATATCGTCCCTTGAAAATAGTGTCGAATCTCCTGACATCACGTCACTTAACAGCCTCTCGTATGCAGAGGGCAATCGAATATCTGCCAGATCGGAATAATGAAAATCCATGTTCACGGACTTGACGTTAAAACCTGCCCCAGGTTCTTTCATCCCAAATTTCAAAAGAATGCCCTCGTCTGGTTGAATTCTGATAATCAACTGATTATCCGACCAGGTAAGATCATCTACCTTGAAGAGGAAATGAGGTGTTGGTTTAAAATGGATAACTATTTCAGTAACCCTGGTCGGAAGACGTTTGCCTGTCCTTATATAAAATGGAACACCACCCCAACGCCAGTTGTTGATAAAGAATTTCATCGCGACATATGTTTCAGTCCGCGAGTGCGGATCAACTCCCTTCTCATGCCTGTAATCGGAAAGGCATTCCCCCCTCACTTTTGAGGCAGTGTACTGGCCTCTGATAACATTTTTACCAACCTCTTCTTCTTTCATGGGTTGCAGCGACTGGAAAACTTTTAAAATCTCGTTTCTGATTGCATCAGGATGCAGCGAGGTTGGTGGTTCCATGGCAGTCAGTCCGGCCATTTGAAGAAGGTGGTTCTGTACCATGTCACGCAGGGCACCTGATGAATCATAATACCCGCCCCTGTTTTCAACACCTATGCTTTCTGCCGAGGTAATTTCTATATGATGAATGTAATTCCTGTTCCACAATGGTTCGAAAAGACCGTTTGAAAAGCGGGTGACAAGAAGGTTTTGCACTGTTTCCTTCCCAAGATAGTGGTCGATCCTGTAAATCTGTTCCTCTTTCAATAACCTGTGTAAATCATTGTTCAGACTGACGCACGAAAAATAATCATAACCGAAAGGCTTCTCGAAGATGAACCTTTTAAAACCATCAGCCTGGCTGTTAAGGCCAACTGAAGCCAGGTTATCGGTAATCACGGTATATACACTCGGTGGTGTTGCCATATAGAAAACACAATTCAGCTCGTCATTTTCCTTCTTATCACGAAGAAGGTTGGCTAATCGTGAAAAGCCAGGTTTATGGTCATACTCGAGATCGATATAGCTTATCCTGTTTAAAAAATTGCTCATCGAGTTTTCAGAAAGGTCGCTTTCGCCTGAGAAAGCGGCAATTCCTTCCTTCAGCCGTGCAGTGAATTCACCCGGTGCCATTTTCTTTCGGCCTACACCAATAATTGAAAACTTACCAGGAAGCATTCTCTGCTTTTCGAGAGAATAGATGGCAGGGATCAGCTTCCTGTATGTAAGGTCTCCTGATGCACCAAAAATTATCAAAACCTGATTATCAGGCATTTTCATGACTAAATTGCATTAATGAATAAATTCAGGAAAAAATGAGCGGCAACTCGACTTTAAAAACAGTCCCGGTGCCCGGTTCTGAAGTAAAATATACACGTCCTTTCAGATATGATTCCGTCAGCATCCTTATGCTGTATGTTCCCAAACCTCTTCCAATTCCTTTGGTTGAGAAGGATCTCTGGAAAATCTGCATTTTCACATCGTCAGTCATTACCGAATTGTTCCTGACAGAATACAACAGGAAACCTTTACCAATGTTTACAGAAGCGAAAACCACATCATCTTTACCAGATGCCTCCAGGGCATTCTTGAGAAGATTAACAAGGATTCTGTTGACCAAAACGCGATCTGTCTCAATGAAGACATCCTCGGAATCGTCATCCAGGATTATCGTTTTTTCTTCTGCCACGTTATGAAGACGCATTCTCTCCACCGCTGCTTTTAACAGTTCACCGGCCGGTTCTTTCCTGATGCTTACAACAAGATCGCCCGTTTCCGCCTCAAGTATCTGCCTGTGGTGTACTATCTCCTCAACAAGTTCATTTGTTGCCTCTTCCGACATCTCTATAACCTTTCTTGATTCATCATAAGAAAGGCCTTCTTTCAGGAGATTCAGAAGTCCGCTGAGATTACCAGCAGTGTTTAGAATGTCGTGAAAAAAGATGCGTTCGAGATTCTGCCTCCGTTTCTCGTTACTTATGTCGGCAACTGAAAACAGGTAGTATTTTCTTTGTTTGATTATAACAGGGCTGGATGTAACCTTTAGATCGTGACTGGTAAATTTACCGGGCACTCCAGTGGTGATTCTTGTCTCGTTACTTATTTTAGAGTCTTTTCTCTGGCTCTCCAGAATTGCATTAACAGCCCCGCAAACCCTGCAAGCGTCAGCTGTTCCGCATCCGCCCGATCCTTTAAAGGAATGTATGCAGCCAACAACCTCCCCCGGTCTTCTCCCCAGCAATTCCTCCAGGGTCATGAACCCTAGAGCCCCGATGAACTCGTTATTCGCGTATACAATCTGCCGGTTTTCATTTATTATAGCAGCAATTCCATTTATTGCCGCCATCAGGTCTATTAAAGTCTTCTCTCCTGAAATAATCTCGAGGTCTTCCTTGATCTCCGAATAATCAGACCTCCCGGGTGAAGCATAACCTGTAGACAGACCAGGATCTTCATTTTCATTCATAACCAATCCGCATTTGCAACACAAATATATGAATCCATACCCATATTATCACTCCCATTTTTTAAATGCCATTAATCTTTCAACAAAACCACGATCTTAATGTTAATAACATTTATTTAATGATTTCTTATGTTCATTAAGAATTTATTCTATTTTTGCACTTGATTTAAATGATTATGCATTCGTTTTATACAATTCTTACAGGCTCATCACTTATCAGGCACAGCAAGCTGGTCTGAGAATGGGATACCTGTTGTATAAGTTGACCGTTCTCAGGAGAAGAGAGCGGTTTTTTGTTATAAAAAACTGATACAATGAAAATTGAGAGACCATCAAGTAAAGGCCTTTACAGGAGCGAGTTCGAGCATGATAGCTGCGGGATAGGATTTGTTGCCCACGTGAAGGGAAGAAAATCGCATCATATCATCAGGAGCGGGATCGAGATACTCGAAAACATGAGTCACAGGGGCGCTGAAGGAGCCGACAGTAAAACAGGTGATGGCGCAGGTATAATGATACAGATCCCAAGGGATTTCTTCCTCATGCAGGGTTACAAAGTAGCGCCATTTGGCCAATTCGGAACAGGCCTTGTATTTTTACCGAAAGATCAGGATGCTGCAGCGAAGTGTGAAAAAATATTAGTTGGAAATCTTGAAAGCGAAGGGGTGAAATTTACCGGATTCAGGGAGGTACCAACTGACAATAGCGTAATTGGCGAAATCGCTCTCTCGGCCGAACCTCTCATCAGGCAGATCCTTGTTGAATCGGATGATAATCCTGACAAATTCGAAAGGAAGCTCTACATTGCCCGCAAGCGAACAGAGAAGGCGATAAGAGAATCAGACATAAAGGATAAATCTTCATTTTACATCCCAAGTTTATCATCGAGGGTACTTATTTACAAGGGTATGCTCACCTCCCACCAGCTTGGGCAGTATTTCATCGATCTGCGTGACGACAGGCTGCAGAGTGCCATTGCCCTTGTACACTCGAGGTTCAGCACGAACACTTTCCCAAGCTGGGATCTTGCCCAGCCCTTCAGGTACCTTGGTCATAACGGCGAGCTAAACAGCATAAAGGGTAACAGGTATTGGATGGAAGCCAGGGAATCAATTCTTAAATCGGATAAACTTGGAGATCTGTCACAGCTTTATCCAGTTATAGAACCAGGTAAGAGTGACTCTGCTTCGCTCGACAACGTTCTCGAGTTTCTCCTGATGAGCGGAAAATCTCTTCCATATGCCATGTCAATACTTATTCCTGAATCAATTAACCTCAAAAACCCCATTCCGCCAGAACTAAGGGCTTTTTACCAGTATCACTCGACGTTCATGGAGCCATGGGATGGCCCCGCTTCTCTCATCTTTTCCGATGGCCGGTATATAGGAGGTATGCTCGATCGAAACGGGTTACGTCCCTCGAGATATGTCATCACGAAAAATGACATAATAATAATGAGTTCTGAAACAGGTGTGCAAAATTTTGATCCTGCTGAAATAACGTCAAAAGGCAGACTCAGGCCAGGGAAAATGCTTCTTGTTGATACAGAGGAAGGCAGGATATACTCTGATGATGAGCTCAAGAAAAAACTTGCTGACGAGTTCCCGTACAGGCAATGGATTGAACAGAACATGGTTAGTCTCGAGGAGATAGAAAGCGGTAACCAGGTCGCTCCCGACATTGGTGATCAGTACCAGAAATACGTTGATTCATTTAACTATTCAAATGAAGACATCGATAAGATAATAAGGGAAATGGCTGCTACCGGAAAGGAGCCTACCGGGTCTATGGGCAATGATGTACCTCTTGCCGTCCTCTCCAGGAAACCGTACAGGCTATTTAATTATTTCAAACAGCTTTTCGCCCAGGTTACAAATCCGCCAATTGACCCAATACGTGAGGAACTGGTCATGACTCTCTCGGGCTACATCGGATCGCTTCAACAGAATCTGCTTGATAGTAATCCCGATCACGTCAAGATGGTAAGGTTCCAGAACCCGGTAATTTCCAACACCTATTTTAATATAGTTAAAAACCTCAGGTACAAGGGTTTTTCAGCTGCAATACTCAACATGCATTTTGATGCTGCCAAAGGTGCTGAAGGATTGGAGCAAGCTGTCAACCAGTTATGTATTGATGCCTGCAAGGCAGTCGATGAAGGAAAAAACTATATTATCCTTTCAGACAGGGGAATAACATGCGATAGAGCACCGGTTCCTTCTCTAATGGCAGTATCAGCGGTTCATCATCACCTGATAAAGGAAAGAAAGAGGATGCAGATAGATATTGTTGTTGAATCTGCTGAACCACGCGAGGTAATGCACTTCGCCCTGCTTTTCGGTTATGGTGCCAGCATAATCAATCCCTACATGAGCTTCGCGATTATAGACAAGCTTATAAAAGACAAGGCCATCCAGCTCGATTATCAGAAGGCAGAGGAGAATTACATGAACGCCATTAACAAGGGCATCCTGAAAATCATGTCGAAGATGGGAATCAGCACGCTGAGAAGCTACAGGTCTTCTCAACTTTTTGAAGCCGTGGGCATAAGCAAAGATGTTATAGACAGGTATTTCGCGGGAACAGTCACAAGGATCGGTGGTATGGGCTTCACAGAACTTGCAGAGGAACAGCTGATCCCTCACAGGAAAGCTTACAACCCTGTTCCACAACAAGATATACTTACCGAAGGTGTTTACTCGTTCAGAAAGCATGGTGAACATCATTCGTGGAACCCTGAAACAATCGCTCTTCTGCAATGGAGCACGAGAACCGGTGATTATGAAAGGTTCAGACGCTACACTTCACTGGCAGATGCGCAGACAGAACAGCCCTCCTATCTGAGGGGTCTGTTCCGGTATAAAAAGAACCCGATAGACATTAATGAAGTTGAAATTGTCGAGAAAATAATGAAGAGGTTCGTGAGCGGGGCCATGTCGTTTGGCTCAATCAGCCGCGAGGCACATGAGACACTTGCTATCGCGATGAACCGTATAGGAGGCCGGAGCAATACCGGTGAAGGAGGAGAAGATCCAGCCAGGTTCGAGAGGCTTCCAAACGGGGACAGCGTAAGGAGCGCGATAAAGCAGGTCGCGAGTGGTCGATTTGGTGTTAATGCTAATTACCTTGTAAATGCCGACGAGATACAGATAAAGATTGCTCAGGGTGCTAAACCGGGAGAAGGTGGTCAGCTGCCCGGTCATAAAGTCGACAAGATAATCGCACGTACAAGGTATTCGATACCGGGTATTACACTTATTTCGCCTCCTCCTCATCATGACATTTATTCCATAGAAGACCTGTCGCAATTAATATTCGACCTGAAAAATGTCAATCCTAACGCCGCGATAAGTGTCAAGCTTGTTTCGGAGAGTGGAGTCGGGACAATTGCCGCGGGGGTAACTAAAGCTCTTGCAGATCTTATAACGATAAGTGGCTTCGAGGGCGGAACAGGGGCAAGCCCCATTTCCTCTATCAAGCACGCTGGGTTGCCGCTCGAGCTTGGGCTGGCAGAAACACAACAGACCCTGGTTATGAATAATCTGAGGGGAAGGGTCAGGCTCCAGGCAGACGGGCAACTAAAGACCGGTCGCGATGTTGTGATGATGGCCCTGATGGGTGCGGAAGAGTTTGGATTTGCCACCTCGGCACTCATAGTGATGGGTTGTGTTATGATGCGGAAATGTCATCTCAACACCTGTCCTGTCGGCGTGGCAACACAAAACGCCGAGCTCAGGAAAAAATTCATGGGCAAGGCTGACTACCTCGTCAATTTCTTCACATTTATCGCCATGGAAGTAAGAGAAATACTTGCAGAAATGGGTTTCAGGAGTGTCGACGAAATAATCGGCAGGTTCGATCTGCTTGAAAGAAACAGTTCTGCAGATCACTGGAAAACAAGGAATCTTGACCTGTCTGCCTTCACAACGCTACCGGAAGGTTCCGGGTCGCGTGATTCACACAAAGTTACTGACCAGAAACACAAGCTTGATAATCTTCTCGATTCGAGGCTCATCGAGCAGGCTCAGCCAGCCATCCAGTATAATCAGCCGGTTGTTATCGAAAGTACCATCAAGAATACAGACAGGACTACCGGTGCGATGCTGTCCGGGACAATTGCAAGATTAAGAGGAGGTGAAGGACTTGACGATGGATTGATCAGGTGCAGGTTCACCGGATCAGCAGGTCAAAGTTTCGGTGCTTTTCTTGTGCGCGGGGTGGAACTGCATCTCGAGGGTGACACGAATGACTACCTTGGCAAGGGATTGTCGGGAGGACGAATCATTGTTGTTCCCCCGAGAGGATCAACATTCGAATCAGACAAGAATGTTATAATCGGGAATACAGTCCTATATGGGGCCACTTCAGGAGAAATATACATTTCAGGCATGGCTGGTGAAAGGTTTGCCGTAAGGAACTCCGGAGCCGTTGCCGTTGTCGAGGGAGTTGGTAATCACTGCTGCGAGTATATGACCGGAGGGCGAGTGGTAGTACTCGGATCAACTGGCAATAATTTCGGGGCAGGTATGAGCGGTGGTATGGCATACGTCCTGAACGAGGCCGGTAACTTCGATTATTATTGCAACATGGGAATGGTAGAACTCTCCCTTGTAGAAGATCTCTCCGACATTAATGAACTTAAACACCTGATATCAAGGCATCTTGAGATGACCGGCAGCAAAAAAGCCGGGAGCATACTGGCTGAATTTGATAAGTACCTCCAGATGTTTATCAAGGTAATACCTTATGATTACAAGAAAGTTCTGCAGGAGCAGAAACTCGAGGAACTCAAAAAGAAAATCGCTGATGTTGAGCTTGATGTCGAGTTTATATCAGGAGTCTAACAAACAGTTTTTAATAACAAGAATATATTTCAGATGGCAGATCCGACAGGTTTTTTAAAGGTAAGACGCAAGGAAGCAGGAAACCGTCCGGCAAATGAACGGAAGTGTGATTACAGCGAGGTGGAACAGATACTCAACAGCGAGGACAGGATGCTACAGGCATCGAGGTGCATGGATTGTGGCATTCCTTTCTGCCACTGGGGCTGCCCGGTAGATAATTTAATCCCGGAATGGAATGATTTACTCTACAAGGGCAAATGGAAAGAGGCTTATGAAAGGCTCAATGCAACGAATAATTTTCCGGAATTCACGGGAAGGATCTGCCCAGCTCCATGCGAGCATTCGTGCGTGCTGAATATAGAACAAGAACCTGTCACTATCAGAGAAAACGAGGTTGCCATTGTCGAACGGGCATTCAACGAGGGTTATATAAAAGCAAACCCTCCAAAGACCAGAACGGGCAGGAAGGTTGCTGTTATAGGAAGCGGTCCGGCGGGTCTTGCAGCAGCTGATCTACTCAACAAGTCAGGTCATGAAGTTACTGTTTACGAGAAGAATGAGAAACCAGGGGGTTTGCTCAGGTATGGTATTCCTGACTTCAAGCTGAGCAAGGCGGTTATAGAACGTCGTGTTGCTGTAATGCAGGAAGAAGGTCTTAAAATAATTTGTTCTGCCGATGTAGGAAGGAATATCTCCGCCGCGGAGCTTTTTTCCGGATTTGATGCCATATGTATCGCCACGGGAGCACAAAAGCCCAGGGATCTGGATATAGAGGGCCGGCTATTGGGTGGCATTCATTTCGCGATGGATTATCTGAGTCAGCAGAACAGGCTGAATGATGGCGATATAATTCTTCTAAAGGACAGGATCAGTGCCGAGGGCATGAGAGTTGTTGTTCTCGGGGGCGGTGATACAGGTTCAGATTGCGTGGGGACCGCTATCAGGCAAAAAGCCCGGAGCGTAACGCAAATAGAAATAATGCCAAAACCCCCAGTCGAACGGGGACCAGATAACCCGTGGCCTTATTATGGCAAAATACTTAAGACCTCTACCTCTCACGAGGAAGGCTGCGAAAGGTTATGGAGCCTGTCAGCATCACGTTTCACAGGCAGTAATAATTTCGTGAACGGTGTTGAGGTGGAAGATGTAAACTGGGAGATGAGCAACGGAAGATACATCATGAAGCCAGTCGGGGGAACGAGAAGAATCATACCTGCCGACATGGTGATATTGGCACTTGGATTTGTCAGTCCTGTCCTGGAAGGAATGTTACAGGAACTGGAACTTGATCTCGATCCAAGAAATAATATCAAGGTAGATGAGTCACGAATGACAAGCAGAAACAAAGTGTTCGCAGCCGGTGATGCGGTTTCCGGGGCGAGTCTTGTCGTAAGTGCTATAGCCTCGGGCCGTGTTGCTGCAAGACAAATTGACAAATACCTCAGATCTTTATAGAGAAGATTCAGATAGATTCATATGCAAAAAAAAAGAAGTTGCGAAGGATCAGCATTCTGCATCACCTTCGCGCCCTCTCATCAGAACAGCCATCAAAACCTAATAACAACTATCAGTAGGTGAAAACATGGCCGTATTAATAATTACCTTTCCGAAAGGTGCTTCATGTCCATGACCAGCTTAACAAGCCTGATCATCTCGGCCCTGTAACCTTCCTCGTCCTCACCACGTGCGTTTTCCGCGAGCCTTACAGCTGACTGAAGCGTGGCCTTACCAGAGTATTCAGAATCGCGAAGAATCATGCCAAACTCTGACACTGCTGCTGCAAATCTCAGATTTTCTGATGCCTGAGCTATTTCACCAACCTCGCCACTTACCGGTTTTTCCATTAGAATACTTTTCATCCCATCAGGATTTTTGTAACGTATCTTGATATTAAGATATTCTGAAGAATTGGCGGTTTCAGTTCTTTCCTGCCTTATTTCCTTTTTCTGGTACCTAAGTGGATCAACCAAAGGCTTTTCGTCTGAGCCTGCCGGCACCAGCTCGTACAAGGCTGTTACGTTATGACCCGAGCCCATTTCGCCTGCATCTTTCCTGTCATTATTGAAATCCTCGTCATTTAATAACCTGTTTTCATAACCAATTAACCTGTACGAAGATATTTTTTCAGGATTGAACTCGATCTGGAATTTCACATCTTTTGCAATAGTGAACAAAGTCCCGCCGAATTCCTTCACAAGAACACGTCTTGCTTCCTGCAGGTTGTCAATATAAGCGTAGTTCCCATTCCCCTTGTCGGCAATTATTTCCATCTTGTCATCCTTGACATTTCCCATGCCAAAGCCCAGGACTGTCATGAAAATACCTCTTCCCCTCTCCTGCTCAACAAGTCGTTCCATGCCGTCATTACTTGACTCACCAACATTAAAATCTCCATCAGTAGCGAGTATAATCCTGTTATTTCCTCCCTCGATGAAGTTCCTGTCGGCCACGGAGTAAGCAAGTTTTAAACCAGCGCCCCCTGCTGTTGACCCACCAGCGGTAAGATTATCTATCGCCCTCATAATTTCGCTTTTCCTGTTTCCAGGGGTCGATTCGAGAACGAGTCCTGCCGCACCAGCATAAACGACTATCGCTACCCTGTCCTGAGGTCTCAGTTCATTAACGAGCAGACCGAAAGCAGATTTAAGCAATGGTAATTTATTCTCATCGCTCATCGATCCCGACACATCAATAAGAAAGACGATATTTGATGCAGGTAGAGATCTTTTATCAATACTTTTGCCCTTCAATCCTACCTGCAACAGGTAATGCGATGTGTTCCATGGACATTTAGCCATTTCAGTATACACGGCAAAGGGATGTTCTCCATCCGGTTCTGGATAATCGTACTTGAAATAATTAATCATCTCTTCAATCCTTACTGCTTCAGCAGGTGGCAATTCGCCGTTATTGATGAATCGCCTTATGTTTGAATATGAAGCGTTATCAACGTCGATCGAGAAAGTTGAAAGAGGGCTGAGGGTGGTTTTCTTGAAACCGTTTTCCACTGTTCCGGAGTACCCTTCATCCCGAATGTCGGCATTAAAAATCGCGGGAGCCATTGACTTGTTTTCGGTTATTACCCCTGATACCCTGCCATTCAATGCTGAGGAAATCCCTCGTATCCGTACAGATCCCGTCACATCCTGTTTCCGCTGGATACCGTACCCTGTAACAACTACCTCGCTTAGTCCAAGAACTTCTGATTCCATTTGAACGTTTATCATCGACCGACCATTTATTTCAACTGTCAGCTTCTTGTACCCGATAGATGTAAATACCAGTTTCCCGTTCTCATCAGTTACCGAGATCGTGTATTCACCATTAATGTCTGTCACCGTACCTGTTGCTGTTCCGGCAATCGCGACCGTGACGCCTGCAATCGGTGATCCTTCAGAATCAGTTACTCTGCCTTTCACTTTCAGTGATCCTGTAAAGGAAATCAGGATGGCCGCGAGGTTAAGCAGTACAAAGATTTTAAAAATGTTTTTCATGACTTATAAGTATTTGGTTAATTACTTTTCTTTAATGATGCAATCCCTGACACCTTTCCATAAAAAACCCGTAAAAATCTTTCCAACCACTTTCATCACGTGATAAGTTGACCTCTTCAGAATAAAAGCCACCTGTTCACAAAACCGCGATCCCTGTATTTACATTTTATTAATTGTACTACCTTTAAATACAAAAGAGGAAAAAATGATTTTCAGCCTGCCTGGCCGGAAGAAAAAAGAGAGAGCAGATACCGAGCTTCTTGAATTGTACAGGACAGGGAAGGATTTAGCGGCCCTTGGCGAGTTGTACTCGAGATACATGCATCTTGTATATGGTGTTTGTCTCAAGTATCTTAAAAACAGGGACGAATCAATGGATTCGGTGATGCTTATTTTTGAAAAGCTGGTTTCCGAAATTCCCAAACACGACATCAATAACTTCAAGAGCTGGCTTCATGTAGTAACCAGGAATTTCTGCCTCATGAGGCTCAGATCAGAGAAAAATATGATGGGTAGCATAGAGGATTGGATAAATGATGAGACAGTTTTTATGGAATATAGTCCTGTCGTGCATCCTATTGATGAAGAAGAAGGACAGGACATGGAAAAAGCACTGGCTGATTGCATTGAGAGACTACGTGCCGAGCAAAGAGATTGTATAAGGATGTTCTACTACGATGACCTCTGCTACAACGAGATAGCCAGGGGTCTGGGTATTGATGAGAAGAAGGTAAAAAGCCACCTTCAGAATGGTAAAAGGAATCTTAAACTATGTCTCGAGGGTAAAAATGAAAACCAGGAATAATAAATACGGGACTCCCGGTCAGGATAAATTCTCCGGTTACCTGGGAGATAAAATGTCGGGAAAGGAGAAGAATTCCTTTGAGAAGGAATTGCAGAAAGATCCTTTTCTCGAGGAAGCTGCCGAAGGATTATCGGCTATTGGGGCGGATATGGCAGATGCCGATTTGAAAAAACTCAAGTCACGTCTTTCAGGCAGAACTAAATCGGGCAGCCTTCCAATTCTAAGGATTGCCGCCACACTATTATTACTTGCTGCCATTGGGACACTTGTAATTATAACAGGGAGACGCGAAAGGGAGAACGATCAACAGCTTGCGGTTAACAAGGATGAAAGCCCTATGATCAATACTCCGGTTGCAGTTGATGGCACGGAAAGAAAATCTGAACAAATATCCGCGGAGATTTCCAAACAAGGTGGTTCTAGTGATAAAGACGCCATGGAAAAATCGGATTTTAACGCTTCCAAAGAAGTTGAAAATCATTCTGATCTTAGCCAGGATACCTCAATCCATACTGAAAAGCTTGCTGTAGGTGGGAATCTTCGAGGTGAAATAGCCGCTCCCTCGATGGCTGCCATCTCTACTAACTCTCCTGATTACGCTGGCATGATTTCAGGGGTTTTAATCTCTTCGGAAGATTTTGGACCGGTTCCCGGTGCAACGATTTTAATAAAAGGCACTTCTCTTGGCACAACCACGGACATGTATGGCCGGTTCTCTTTGGAATCTTCCAAAGTCAGCAACCGGGCACTTGTCGCCAGTTACATTGGCATGAATTCAAAGGAGTTTCAGGCAGCCTCTAATTCCGAGAACCGCGTTGTGATGGACCCATCACTTACAGCCATGCAGGAGGTTGTTGTGGTTAGTCCGTCAGCACTACCACCCCCGGTTGATGTGAACAACAACCTGGTAAGATCGGATGTGAAAGCACGCGGGATAGTACAGGAATACCTGCCACCAGAACCGGAGGATGGGTTGGAAACATATGAGAAATATGCTGAAGAAAACCTCAGGAAACCGGAAATATTCAAGCCCGGGAACAGGGTGATAGTGATTGTTACCTTCACCGTAAAAGCCGATGGGGCCATCGATTCAATGAAAGTAATCAGGTCGGGTGGCAAAGACTATGATGATGAAGCAATAAGACTGATCATCGAAGGGCCGGCATGGAAACCAGCTACGCGTGGTGGCGACCCGGTTGACGACGAGGTCAGGATCAGGGTCAAATTCAGGTAATAACCTTTATCGTCCAAAAGCTTTCATCATCGCGTTGAAAGCCCCGGAGACAATTGAAGCATCGACCCCGCAAACCATGTATTTGCATCCATAGGCGAATTCCTCCTGTAACACTCCTGGATTTCCACCGAAAATACCATAAGGAAGTCCCGCCTGCTTTGCCTTCTTCCTGATCATGTCTATCGTCATTCTCACCTCGGGATGGCCAGGTTCTCCTATATATCCCATGCTTGCTGACAGATCATATGGGCCAATGAATATGGCATCGAGACCCTTGACTTTCAATATAGAATCAATGTTCTTCACTCCCTCACGATGTTCGATCTGGATCATAATTATGAGATCCTTATTTGCCCTGGAAATATAATCAGTAAAACCGGCTCCAAACTTGTGAGCCCGTGTCAGACCAACGCTCCGGTCTCCGACTGACGGGTATTTGGAGGCCCTGACGACCCGTTCCGCTTCCTGGGCTGTCTTAACCATTGGCACGAGGATGCCATCGCAACCAGTGTCAAGAACTCTTTTTATCCATATCTCGTCATTACCGGGAACTCTGACTATTTTCAGCAACCTGTCCCCCATTACCTGCAGTGCCTTTTGAACATCTTCAAGCGACAGTGTTGAATGTTCCATATCGAGGACTACCCAGTCTAGGCCTGAAAGTGAAAGAATCTCTGCAACCTGCGTTGAACCGATGGTGTACATGGTCCCGATAAGCGTTTTACCTTTTTTTACCGCCATTATTTCCTGATTGTTACTTAGTTTTAAACTTGCATCATTTGGTGTAACTGTCAATAACAGTTTCTATTGAACGCCTGCATACTTTGCAGAATGACAAGTGCCTTGAATACATTATGCAGTCAACCTGTGGCCTGTACAAGCCTTTTGCCAGGTATCCGGCCCCTTCAAAAGCACCAACCTTTTCCCTGTATTTCTCCTTTTCAAAATACTTGTCCTCCTGCAAAGCCTGTCTCGTGAAGAGATCTTCCATCACATTTTCAGGCACCATGGCCTTTCTCAGGCTGTCGCGTTCTTTTTGTATCGCATAGCCTGCCCTGTCAAATTCTTCCTTGTTCCATGGTGTGGGCACCGGAGTTCCCTCTTCAACAAGGTCTTTCCACTTGAGGTTATTCTTGTCAAACAGAGCAGTGATATTTGTTTCCCAGGGTTCAACCTTTACTTCAGGTACTTCATACGCCACCGAGGATGTGTAATACTCGTCAGCAAGGGCGGCCATATGATGTCCCATTTCATGAATCATTATATACTCAGCAAACTTATTATCAGCAGATACAGTTGTATAAAGATTATAAATTCCACCACCACCATAGGTCCTCTCGTTCACTAGTATCACCATGAGGTCGTATGGCACGGCTGATGCCACATCGCGGATGGTACGGTTATCATACGAAAGAACATATCGCTCCGAATCAAAGCTGCTGTAATGTGCTGATAATGGAGTTCTCCTGTAAATGCCATGATGCGGCTTACTTACACCTGACTCCCCTGCAGGTGTTTCAACAGCTCGTATGTTGAAGTCATTTTTCCTTTCCCTGAATGGAGATGCATTCATCAGGTACCCGGCTAACCTTGACGCATCCTTTTTAAACTTATCCATTTCTGTCATTGAATAGCCATCGCCTAAGATTACTATATCAACTTTGTTCTCGGCGGGGCCATTCTCGAGAATAGTTAATACCTTTTCAGTATGCACTATGTCAGCAGGATTTACCTGACGGGAAGCAGGGTCAACAGATGTGGACCATATTACAACAAAATTATTCGAAGCATCTCTCTTTTTCATTATCACGTTTACTGGTTTTTGAGGCCATGGAAAACGGAGAGACTCGTGGAAAGTGCCCCAGCCGCTTTCTGCCTCCGGAGTTGTCTGCCACTCCCCGAATACACTTGCAAACCCTTTCGAATAAAGCAAAAGACCTGATTCCTTGTCAGCAACCTCGAAGAAATATAACCCCAGGTTAAGCCTGTCGAGCAGCGAAATTTTGCTGCCGCTCCATGATCCGTCCGACAATATTTTATCGACTGAAAAATGCTCCTCCTTCGAGGTCCCGGCGTGGTAATAATCTAGCCTCATCGTCTTGTCGGTAAAATACTTCCCGAAGGATAGATTTCCCTTGTCAGACACGGCAATCTGCTGTATCGTGTCATGTTTGATTTCCCCGGTTACCCCGGGAGTATTACTTCCTTTCTCCTTGCAAGATATTATGCATGCCGAGAGTACAATTAAGAAAAATATTTTTTTCATAGTCAGTTTTTATAATCACAAACGATTAAAGTTAATAAAAACATTTGACAGTAAAAGTTATTACATTTACGCAAATATACGCACCATATAATGAGGAACAGAGCCTTCAGGATATTTTTCCTGGCCATCATCATAATTTTAAGCCACCACGAAATAATCTTTCCTCAGACAACAGGAATTTCAAACCTCTCTATCACACCACGACTGAGCTTTTTGACTTATGAAAAAGAAGCCGAAATAATCCTGAATACGGAAAGCAATCCAATAATTAATCCGGCAAATCTTGTCGTGACAGACAACGGGTTAAAAGTTGAAACAGTGGAAATAAAGAAGGTCAGGGGGATTACTATCCTTACAGTACCGCTCTCTTATTCAGCTGGTAACCATGAAATAGTAGTGAGGATTAACTTTAATAACCGGAATAACAATTTCAAGGAGGGAAAGACAACCATTATCCGGTTAAGACATAAACCGAACGAGGTGAAATTTGACAGGCTGACAGGAGCCATGATAGTCAATAAACGTAACTTCCTGCCATTTGGTTTTTACACGTATTCTCCTGTTCATCCATCTCTTCTTGATGAAGAAGTAGTGAAAGGGTTTAATATGATTTCACCTTACCAGAAGATAAAGCCAGAAACTCTTTCTGAACGAAAAGCTTACATGGATCGCTGTGCCCTTCTTGGGTTGAAAGTTCATTACAACCTTCTGTCCGTTTCAGGTGGTGGAGGAGTGAATTCCAAAATTGATGATATATCTGAAGATGAGAAGAGGAATCGTCTAGTGAACGAGATAAAAACATTCATGGACCATCCGGCACTACTTGCCTGGTATATTGCTGATGAACCAAACGGCAATAAAACTGATCCGGCAGTAATTGAAGAGATATATAATACTGTAAAGAGACTTGATCCGTGGCATCCCGTCTCAGTAGTGTTTTCTGCACCTTTCTCGCTAGCTAAGAAATATTCTGAAGGCACTGATATTGTAATGGCGGATCCTTATCCTATACCTGATTATCCCGCGACATTAGCGGGAGATGTTACCTCGAGGCTTGTCAAGGAGTTCGGGGGAAACAAACCGGTGTGGATTGTACCCCAGTCCTTTGGAGGAGGAGAACTCTGGAGAAGGGAACCTACCTGGCAGGAAATCAGGTCCATGACTTACCAGGCAATAATCGGGGGTGCGAAGGGCATCCAGTATTTTATCAGACAGGGCCCTAACAGTTTCCCTAAATCAACTTCAACATGGAATGAATGTGGCAGGATTGCCATCGAGTTGCAATCAATTTCACCCTGGATACTTTCTGATGAAAACACTATTGCTGTCAGATCCTCTTCCGACAAGATTTCTCACAATTCCTATTTTCATAATGGACAGCTACTGGTTGTTGCTGTCAATAAGAAGAACGAACCGGCATTCGTGACCTTCACTATTGAAAAGAGGATAAATTCGGGTGCACGGGTCATGTTCGAAAACCGTGAAATAATTGTAAGGTCCGGGGTATTCAGTGATTACCTATCACCACTAGGATCGCAGGTTTACATTGTACCAGTGACAGAACCACCAGTCAGTACTACCGCCTGGCCAGGAAATCTTGTTGTAGATCCGGGTTTTGAGGACTATACAAGCCCCGGGATACCTGCTGCCTGCTATGCCTGGAACGGTGCAGACAGGGGGGCAACTTTCTTCACGGACCCAGTTGACCCATATGAAGGGAATTATTCCCTGAGGCTCGTGACACCTGGCGAAGGTAATAGCATCTCCCTTAAATTCTTTCCTCTGAAACTAGCAACTGGCAGGTCATATCTTGTTTCTGTAATGGCCAAAACAGACCCTGAAAGAAGGTATACCAGGGTCAGCAATGGTAAAGCGGGAACAAATGAAGCAGTTAAACAGTTCGCTGAAATAGCATTTGGTGAATTAGGCAAAGCAAGGTTTTCTCCCGACAGTACATGGAAACAGTATATTGTTTCTTTCAGAATACCTGAAGATTCTTTGCCATACAAGAGGGTTAATGTAACTTTGAGAATGCCTGGACAGGGAACAGGATGGTTTGATTTGTTACAGGTGATAGAAGATCCTGTTTCTCTGGACCATTGATTTTAAATACCTGGTGACGCCGGTAAAATTATTGTATGAACAGAATTGACAAGATATGAAAACAGGATTTAATCTATTGACTCTGGCAATCATCCTCATCATTTTTGGTTGCAGCGAAAAAAGTGAGAACAGGTTCTACAGGAACAATCCTGAACCTTTGAAAAGGAATGCCTATATTAAACTACCCCTTGGTTCAGTAAAGCCAGCCGGTTGGTTGAAAGACCAGCTTAACGCACAAGCCAGGGGACTGACAGGGAATCTCGATGATTTCTGGCCGGACCTGGTTAACTCATCATGGAGAGGGAAAGATGGTGAGGCATGGGAAAGGGGCCCTTACTATCTCGATGGACTAATCCCACTCGCTTACCTGCTTGATGATTCAGCTCTAATCAAAAAATCGAGTCAGTGGATTGAAAATATTCTTGCCAGCAGCACAGATTCAGGATGGTATGGACCTTCAAAAAACAAGGACAGGTGGCCGCTGGCAGTTGCTAACAAGGTTCTGATGCAATATTATGAGGCAACTTCAGACAAAAGGGCCCTTGATGTTTTAATTAAATATTTT
This sequence comes from Bacteroidales bacterium, assembly GCA_046329885.1. Lineage (GTDB taxonomy): Bacteria > Bacteroidota > Bacteroidia > Bacteroidales > VadinHA17 > LD21. The sequence goes on along the minus strand of JAXLTU010000008.1, from coordinate 6,135 downwards.
AAATATATAAAATCGACCCCGCCAGACTGGCCGGACAAGGAATGGAGAGGCGTGAGAGCCATGGAAAACGCTGTCACTGGCTACTGGTTATTAAGGCAGACAGGTGAAGAATGGATTACGGAAGCGATAGAGTCGATTCAGAAAAACAGTCCTGACTGGACCACGTACTACGAGAAATTTCCCTGGGACTCAGCAGCCTGGTCCGACAAAAAGATCCCGTTAAACTGGAATGCCGATGGTCTTACCGCGCATGTTGTTAACAACGCCATGGCAATTAAGTACCCTGGATTATGGTATCAGCAATCCGGTGATCAGCGATTCAGAAACGCTGTTTTCGAAGGGATCAGGAAGTACGACCTGCACCATGGTCAGGTCGGGGGCAGATTCTCTGGCGATGAACATCTATCAGGGAATACACCCGACAGGGGAACAGAGTTGTGCTCAATTGTTGAATACATGTTTTCCCTGGAAAACCTCTACGAAATATTCGGTGATAACACGCTCGCCGACAGACTTGAATTACTGACATATAATGCTCTCCCTGGCACAACCACTGCTGATATGTGGGCTCATCAGTACGATCAGCAATCAAACCAGGTGCTCGTAACTGTCGACAAGAGAAACTGGAGTACTAACCGTGACCAGTCAAATATTTATGGATTCAGGCCAAATTTCGGGTGCTGTCTGGCCAACATGCACCAGGGTTGGCCAAAGTTTGTCGAACACATGTGGATGGCTACAAACGATAATGGGGTTGTTGCCGTTGCCTATGGCCCCTCTGTTGTTAAAGCAAAGGTTGGAAAAGGCAACGAAGTAACGATAACCGAGGAAACGGAATATCCTTTCAGGGGCAGTATAGTGATGTCTGTCAGTCTGCAGAAAACCACCACATTCCCGATCCACCTGAGGGTGCCATCGTGGGGTCCGGCCAGGATAACAACGCCTGACGGGGTGACAGAAGGTAAACCGGGAGGAACAGTTATTTTGAAAAGGAAATGGCACGATGGGGATAAGATCACTATTGATCTGCCAAATGACATTAAATATGAAAAAAGATATAACGGTTCCGTCACGATAAAAAGAGGTCCACTGTATTTTGCCGAGAGAATCGGGAAAGAATACAAAAAAGCCAAACTTGACTACGACAATTACAGCTACATGGGTAGTGCAGATTGGGAAATCAGACCGACCAGCAATTGGAATTACGGGATCATACTCGATATCAGGAAACCGGCTTCCGGCTTCGTGGCTGTTGAAAACCCGGTAAGCAAGTACCCCTTTGCCGATGTGGGTGACATGATCTGGAACGCCGATTCTTCTGATTTTACAGCATGGGATCAACCAGCTCCTGTTGTACTGAAAGCAAGGGGATTCTCAATCCCCGGCTGGGGCATGAAAGACAACTCGGCAGATCTCCCGCCTGTCAGCCCTGTTAAACCAACTGGTGCACCTGAAGAAATAATCCTTGTGCCATACGGATCCGCCAAGCTGAGGATTACCGAATTCCCTTTAATGGACGTTATCTTCATGGAGACGATAGAGATGAATTAGGGTTGTAGAGTTGTCATATCCCTGGCATTAATGCCAGGGGCATGTTGTTGTAATGTTTTAATAGAGCCAGCACCGATTACCGATTACGGATTACCTTCTTCCCCCGTGCCCTGAGCCCTGTGCCCTGCGCACCCTGCCTACGCTGCTGCTCCGGCAGGCAAGTGTGCCTTGTGCTCCCTGCTTCTACCTAAATTCGGTCAATTATAAACGACTTCAGTTACAACAAAAAAAGGGTGCCTGATAAGACACCCTCGTTTGTTTCTATTCTTCTCTTCGTGAATCTCTTCTGAATGGTGGACGCTTCTTTGGCGGACCAGGAACAGATAACTTTACGACAATCTGGCTGCCATCCAGCTCAGAATCATTTAACTTGTCAATAGCTTCATAGGCAGCCTGCTCATCAGACATCTCCACGAAACCATAACGTTTGGAAAACCCGGTCTGGCGATCCATTATTACCCTGGCTGATGTCACCTGACCAAATTTACTGAATAGCTGTTCAAGGTCTTCACTTTTGGTCCTTGAACTAAGCTTGGCAACAAAAATGTTCATTTGAAACAGAATTAATGTTAATAAGTAAAGAACGCATAAAGTGCAAAAAAAGTTCACGGGAACCTTTTTCAATTCTATTATTACAAAGTTACCAAATTTTTGAAAATCAATACTTAATCAAAACTTTAGTTCTTCTGTCTTCTTTTTAAGCCATTTTTTTTCTTCCTGGTCAAGATAAGGGGAGATTTTTTCAAAGACATGAGAGTGATAGTTATTAAGCCAGTCAAGTTCCCCGGCGTTCAACAGGCCTGTATCAACTAGAGCTGAATCAATGTAACACAGGGAGAGAGTCTCAAACCTGTTGAAGAGTCCGTATTCTGATCTCCTGTCTGGCACGACGAGCATCAGATTCTCTGTTCTGAACCCATACTCACCCTCGCGGTAAATGCCAGGTTCATCTGAGACAACCATACCTGGTAACAGGTTAAGATATTTATCGTGCGAGCATACGGGGGTAATTGACTGCGGACCCTCGTGAACGTTGAGGAAACTTCCCACTCCATGACCTGTTCCATGACCGAAATTCAGATAATTATCCCACAAGGCCTTCCTTGCCAGTATATCGAGCTGATACCCTTTCGTGCCCTCGGGAAATATTGCAAGAGCCAGCGCTATGGTACCCTTAAGAGCAAGGGTGAAATCAGCTTTCTGCTTAAGAGTCGGGGTGCCAAGTGAAACAACCCGGGTAATATCTGTTGTCCCACCGAGATATTGTCCTCCGGAATCAACAAGCAATATCCCCCTTGTTATCTGGACCGGCACTGATCTGTTAACTGAATAATGGGGCATGGCAGCATTTTTTCCGAAAGCCACGATGGCCGGGAAGCTTTCACTCATGAAATTAACCTGTTTCACCCTGCATTCCAGCAACTTATCTGCAACAACTGGCTCATTAAGATCGCCACTTTCATGGTTTTTCTCCAGCCAGAAAAAGAATTTAGCCAGGGCGACACCATCCCTGACCATTATTTCTCTCAGGCAGGCTATCTCGGTATTATTTCTGATCGCCTTCAACCTGGCAGTTATCGAAATATCCTCGATTATCCTTGTTCCTGCTTTAACGGAATCAGCAAGCATGACCGAGGTGTTCGAAGGATTATACAGCAATGAGGATTCTTCAGGAAGTGTCGATAAAACAGGGTTTATCTCGGTATAAGGCAACAATACAATACCCTCCTTATCAAAATCCGAGGCAAGTCGTGGTGGTACTTTTCTCTCATCGGTGAATAACAAAACCTGCCCGGGGGTTATGATCGCCATCGAAAGAAGCACTGGCAAAAATCTTGTATCGCCACCTCTTATATTCAGCAGCCACATAACATCTTCGCTTGAAGTAATAAGATGATAATCAGCCCCGATTTCTTTCATTAGCTGTCTCGTTTCCCTGATTTTCTCGTCACGTCCTTTACCAGCGTACTCCATGGGATAATTATAGGCAGGGTAATCAGGCAGAGCCGGACGTCCTTCCCAGCATCCATCAACAAGATCACAGTCAGTATTTATTGTTACATTTTTCCCGTAAAGCTTCTCCTTGAATTGTCTCAAGGTCTTTAGTGATATGAGTCTGCCGTCAAAACCTATGACTGTCTTCCTGGCTATGTTCCTGCTAAGCCATTCTACAGGAGTAAGTCCATCGGCACTATTGAGTTTCATGAGCTCGAAGCCCGAGTCCTGAATCTGTACAGAAGCCTGGATGAAATACCTTGAATCTGTCCAGAGACCGGCAAAGGTCTTAGTTATAATGACCGTGGCCGCCGAACCTGAAAAACCCGTCAGCCATTTTATTATCTGCCAGTGATCGGGTATATATTCTCCCATGTGAGGATCTCCCATTGGAATATAATAGGCTGAAACGCCACATTCCTTCATCGCGGCTCTGATAGAGCTCAGTCGCCTGTTCTTATTCATGTTATCTGTTTTAAAAGTAAAAGATACAAAAAACAAAGAAGAGGCAGTAATCAACGCCTCCTCTTTTATGTCAGAATGAAAATGAGCTATGCCAATTACATGTTCTTTACCTCTGTAACAAGATTCTGGAGTGTTGATTTTGCATCCCCGAAAAGCATTCTTGTCTTGGGGTTAAAGAAGAGTAGGTTTTCAATTGCCGCGTATCCCTTGCCCATTCCTCTTTTCATCACGATTACATTCTTTGCATCCCTGGCTTTAATAATAGGCATTCCGTAAATCGGGCTTGAGGGATCATCCTCGGCAGCAGGGTTAACAACATCATTCGCACCGATAACTACTAGTACATCAGTATTTGGCAGATCTGGATTTATCTCGTCGCTTTCAATAAGCTTGTCATAAGGTACATCTGCTTCAGCCAAAAGAACATTCATGTGGCCTGGCATTCTACCGGCAACAGGGTGTATGGCATATTTTACCTCTACTCCTTTTTCCTCGAGCAATTTATCGAGTTCATGACAGATATGTTGTGCCTGGGCAACTGCCAGCCCGTAACCCGGGACAATTACCACTTTCTTCGAGTAGCTCAGAAGTACCGATGCATCCGAGAGCGATATTTCCTTTATCACGCCACCGGCGTCGATAGTTGATTGTCCACCTCCACCAAAAACTCCGACTATCACGTTCAGGAGAGATCGGTTCATTGCATTACACATCAGAATTGTAAGTATCGTTCCTGCCGATCCGACAAGTATACCTCCCGTGAGCATGGCCTGGTTATTATACAGGAAGCCTCCCATTGCCGCCGCCACCCCGGTGAAGGAGTTGAGCAGCGATATTACGACGGGCATATCCGCGCCGCCGATTGGCATGACGAAGAGTACTCCATATACAACGGCAATGGCGAACATGATATAAATAAGAGGTGTGAGTTCGCTTGTAGTGGCTACCTGTCTTGTCATTATATAGACAATGAATCCAATGAGCACTGCAAGAATTGTCAGGTTAACATATTTCATTGCTTTAACCCTCAGGTCCCCGATCCATCCATCAAGCTTCCCGTAGGCGATCATACTGCCGGCCCACGAGACTGTTCCAATCATGAGACCAAGGAGTATAGCCAGGACATGACCGTTCGCCATGCCAGATTTGGCGATCAGTTCCGGGCTCACGTGCGGGAACTCCATCATCGAAATGAGTGCTGCCGCTGCTCCACCCATACCGTTGAAAAATGAAACTAGCTGGGGCATGGCAGTCATCTTGACTTTCCTGGCAATAACCCAGCCAATCGCTGTACCAATGGCAATTGCCACTAAAATGAGTCCTATATTTCCAATCGGTTCACCATCTTTTTTGTGAAACAATATCGTGGCAATTATTGCCATCACCATTCCAATAGCCGCGAGAATATTCCCGCGTCTTGCTGTCTCGGGATGACTGAGCATCTTCAACCCGAAAATAAACAGCACTGAAGCAATAACATAAGTTATCTCCAGTATCCCTGTTGTTATAGTCTGATCCATCAGTATTTCCTTTAATAGTTATAATTCGGGTTATTTCTTTTTCTTGAACATCTCGAGCATCCTGTCTGTCACGACAAAGCCTCCGACAACGTTTAGGGTACCAAGAACGACAGCGAGAAACCCGAGTATGAGTGATCCGGTTGTATCAGCGTGGCCCATTACAATTATGGCACCGATTATAACTACGCCATGGATTGCATTAGCGCCCGACATAAGAGGGGTATGCAATATAGCCGGAACATGACTGATTACCTCTATTCCAAGGAAAATCGACAGTATCACCAGAAATATGGCCTCGCGGTTCTGTAGAAAGAATCCAAGTATGTTTTCCATTTATTTACCTGTTAAATATTAAGCATTTGTTTTACTCTCTGGCACATGTATTCCCTGGCATGAACTGCCGTGGTACCCTGGATAATATCATCAGAGAAATTAAGGTCCAGTTTGCCCTCCCTGGTAATCATTATCTTAAGGAGGTTTACAATATTAGATCCGAACATCTTGCTTGAATCGGTAGGCATTTCCGAAGGATAATCTGATTTTCCGATTATGGTAACACCATTCACAACGATAGTTTCATTATTGCGAGTAAGCTCGCAGTTTC
>JAXLTU010000075.1:0-3179 GCA_046329885.1 Bacteroidales bacterium | reverse complement strand
GGAGCTCATAAACGATTTCATCTCGCCTCTCGACCTCGATTACGTGATTGGATCTGTTCATTACATGGGCGATGTAACTGTAGACAGCTCTCCTGATTACTACCGCGAAAGGGATGTCGACGAGATCTACCGTTCTTACTTTACCTTGCTGGGATCTGCAATTGGGTCCGGGTTATTTGATATACTCGGGCACTGCGATCTCGTGAGGATTTACGATTTCCATCCCTCCTTCGACCCCTTTCCGTTATACCTCGAATTAGCCAGACAGCTGGCGCTTCATGATGTTGCATTCGAGGTCAATACTAACGGGCGCAACCGGGTTCTCGGCGATTTTTACCCCGACAGACGTTTCCTTGATCTATTCAGGAAAGCCGGGGCGGTTGTATGTGTCAACTCCGATTCTCATTTTCCTGAAAGGGTGGGTCAGTTCTTTGACGAGGCTTATGACCTTCTCCGTGAAGCCGGGTATAGAGAAATGGCAACCTTCAATAAAAGAGAAAGATACCTTGTACCTTCCCTGTAATTCAATATCATCATGAAAAAAAACTATCGCTTCGTGTCAGTTTTATCCACTCTGGCACTCCTGGCTATCATGTATTCCTGCAAAGAAAACAAGGTCGTTTCAGAAACAAAAACGACCGGACCCGAAGTCGTTTCCTTCCGGGCCCTTCCCTTCAGCATCAGCCAGGTCAGACTTCTTGACGGACCTTTTCTTAAAGCCACCGGGCTTGGAGAAGCCACGCTGAAAGCCTATGAGCCGGATCGTTTTCTGGCGGGATATTATATTGAAGCTGGACTTAAACCAAAGGCCGAGAAATATCATGGCTGGGAAGATGAAACGATAGCCGGGCACAGTCTCGGTCATTACCTCAGTGCCATTTCGATGATGTACCAGACCACGGGTGACACCTTGTTTCTTAATCGTGTTAACTATATAGTCTCCGAGCTAAAGATGCTTCAGGATCACGATGGGGACGGGTACCTGGGTGCCTTCCCGAAAGGTAAAAAGATCCTTTCGGAGGAAGTGGCAGAAGGGGATATCCGTTCAAAGGGATTTGATCTGAACGGCATCTGGGTCCCTTTCTATACTGAACACAAGATGATGGCAGGTCTACGCGACGCATACAGGCTCTGTGGTAACAAGACTGCCCTCGAGGTAAGTTCAAGGTTTGCCGACTGGCTCGACGGGATAGTATCCGGCCTCTCTGACGAGCAGGTCCAGAAAATGCTGGTGTGCGAACATGGAGGCATTGCCGAGGTACTGGCCGATCTTTATGCCGACACGGGCAATAAAAACTACCTGCGGATGTCCCGCCTCTTTTACCAGAAAGCTATTCTCGACCCCCTCAAGGAAGGTAGGGATGTCCTCCCGGGGAAACACTGCAACACGAACATCCCGAAGATTATAGGGTTATCCCGTCTGTATGAACTGACAGGTGACTCGACAGACAGGAAGGCCGCCGAGTTTTTCTGGACTACAGTCACAACAGACCATTCTTACGTGACAGGTGGTAACGGGAATAACGAGTATTTCGGGCCGGCAAGGAAATTACGCGACAGGCTCGGCGAAGGAACTACCGAGTCGTGCAATGTTTACAACATGCTCAAGCTCACGGCTCATCTTTTCAGCTGGAACGCTGCCGCCCGGGAAGCAGATTTCTATGAAAGAGCCCTCATTAACCACATCCTCTCGAGTCAGAACCCCGCTGACGGACATGTAACTTACAACCTGTCGCTCGACATGGGGGGATTCAAGGATTTCCAGGATCCTGACTGGTTCACATGCTGCATCGGGTCGGGAATGGAAAACCACGCGAAATACCCTGAGAACATATATTATCACAACGACAACGAATTGTTCCTGTTCCAGTATATAGCTTCCGAGCTCACGTGGAAGGAGAAGGGTCTCGTGATAAAACAAACAACAGCCTACCCTGGCGAGCAGAAGACAACACTCGCGTTCACCTGCGACAAACCCGTGAAACTTGTTATCCAGGTGAGGCACCCGTACTGGGCAATGAACGGGTTAGAGATAAGGGTAAACGGCAAAAAAACAAGAGTCAGGAGTCTGCCCGGCAGCTTCGCGGCAATAGACAGGACGTGGAAGAATGGCGACCTGCTGGAAGTTAGTTTCCCTTTCACCTTAAGGCTCGAGAACATGCCGGACGACAGCAACAGGGTGGCAATAATGTACGGACCGCTTGTAATGGCTGGCGATCTTGGTCCGGTTAAAGACAGCGCCTATAACGATCCTCTTTATGTCCCGGTACTGATGACTGGCGACAGGAATCCCTCGACATGGACCGAGGCAGTTGAGGGAAAAACAAACACCTTCATGCTCAAGAATGTAGGGCGACCAAGAGATGTTGAGCTCAGACCGTTTTACACTATTAATGACAGGAGATATACTGTTTACTGGGATATGTTCACGGAAGATGCCTGGAAAGCAAGGGAGGCGGATTACATGGCGGAAAAAGAAAAGCAGTTGAAGATAAAGGCTGCCCAGATCGATTTCGTACAGCCGGGGGAGATGCAGCCCGAGCGCGATCACAAGTTCAACGGGGAGAAGACAACACCTGGCTCATTCAGGGAAAGAGCCAACAGGGAATCAAGAGGTGGGTGGTTTTCTTACCAGATGAAGAGCAACCCCGATAAACCCGTTTCTCTGGTTGTAGATTACTGGGGTGGTTTCCCGGGAGCCAAGACCTTCGACATAATGGTGAACGGGAAAATCATCGCTACTGAAAATATATCTGGCAAGAAAGACGGGCAATTCATTTCAGTTACCTACGAAATACCAGAAGAAATTTCAAGAGGCAGGTTCAATCTCGTGGTGATGTTCAAGGCTCACGAGGGGAACATGGCAGGACCGGTATTCGGGGTCAGAACGATAAACCGTTAGAATGGCACCAGCCTGGTTTTCAGGCCAGCATGTGCTCAAGGAAAATTTTAATGCCTATTGCCATAAGGATCAGGCCCCCGATTATCTCGACCTTCTGACCGAGCCTCGCGCCGGCCGACTTTCCTATTCTTATTGCCGTCATCGATGCAAGGAAGGTCACCGCCCCAATTATTATTCCTGAATACCAGATCATAACATTCAGAAGGGCAAAGCTGATCCCGACAGCGAAAGCGTCTATGCTTGTTCCGACAGCAACAGTTATTAGCGTCAACGGTTT
>JAXLTU010000074.1:0-3302 GCA_046329885.1 Bacteroidales bacterium | reverse complement strand
TACCTTTATATATCAAACCAATAGGCTTGCCGGGAGGTGGGATCTGGTGGTACGGCTTCCCGGTTGTTCGTGGGCTCTCCTATTAATCGCGACTGGCTAAAATCCTGTCTTGCTGTCCTCTCGCGATTGTTGTGCTGCAATACTGACATAGCTCTGCTTCTCAGTTACTTAATCGTGGATGCCCGGGGCCAGGATGCCTGTATTCGCACCTGCTTCCCGTCATGAACCGTATTATTCCTGTAACGAGTTGATCAGTTATTATCGATTGATTTTCATGTTAGAGATATTAATTAATCAAAACTTAAAAGTATGCTGCGAAAAGTGCTATTATCGTGTGTACTGTTGATTATTACAGTATGCCTGATTGTTTCCTGCAAGAAGGAAAAGAATGAACCTGCCCCTGACGAGGTTGTTATAGCCGACAATGTAAGCCTGATTCCCACGGAAACATGGGATGAGAATTTTGTTTCGATTGATTCATCGACCTACACGCTTACCTTCTCCGACGACATCAGTTCGAAAATGGACATCAAAACCGGGGATATTCTTGTATCCACCGCCGGTGATGGTATGCTGCGAAAAGTTACAGGCGTGAAAACGGTTGGATCACAGATAGAGGTAAGCACCGAGTTTGCAAGCCTTGTGGATGCCATCGAACAAGGGGATGTTGAACTGGACCAGCCTCTCTATGCCTCCCAGGTCAAGAGTATCGAATATCATGTGCCAGGTTTGAAATTCAAAAGCGAGAACCTGAAAGGACCTGATGACCTGAACTTTTCGTGGGACATCAATTCCGTTATCTTCGATTCCGATCATAACCCGGGAACAATTAATGACCAGATAAAACTGGAGGGGGATTTCAGTTTTAACTGGAGGCTGGTGGCTAAGATCAAGATTGGTTTTCTTCAGGGATTGAAAGAAGTGAAGTTCGGGGTAGCCGCTTCCGAGAACCTTAATCTTAACCTGGTTGCCAGCATGACGGCCGCCCTGCCAAATAACCTCGATATTGTACTGGCGACAGTGAGATTCAGCCCAATTTACGTGTACATGGGAGGGATCCCGGTTGTTTTAAATCCTGTTATGAAAATACATGTAGGCGTCGAGGGAGAGCTGACAGCAACGATAACAACAGGTATATCGCAAGGTCTTTCAGTGAGCGGGGGTATTCAATACATTAAATCGAAAGGCTGGGCTCCTTACCATACCTTCGACACAACCTTCCATTATTACCTGCCGCAGCTGTACGTAAACGCGAACGTGACAGCCTATCTCAAACCCGAATTCGAGATGAAAGTGTACGGTGTGGGTGGGCCTTACGTGAACATGAAGCTTTATGGCCGGTTCGCCGCGCAACTGTTACCTAATCCAAGTTTTGATATTTATGGAGGGATATCGCTTGGAGCAGGGGCAAGGATAGAGATCTTCGACAAGCTCGAGCTCGACTATTCGATTAACGAGATCTTCAAAGCCGAAGGTCTGCTTTACCATAAACAAAGGTCACAGCCAGTGCTGAAGCCAACAGTTACTTCAAACGTCGCGGAATTTACCTCAGTTTCTGCCCTGCTTGGCGGAAACGTGACTGATGATGGTGGCTCGCTCGTGACGGAAAGAGGAATTTACCTTGGAAGCCTGGTTGACCCTGCCAATACCGGAATAAAATATAAAGCCGGGGATGGTTCAGGCGCTTTTTCAACAGCCGTAAAGGATCTTAAACCTAACACGACTTATTATTACAGAGCCTATGCCACAAATAGCAAGGGTACATCGTATGGCGATGAAATGAGCTTCACGACATTGTCCGGACTTGTTGCTGTTGATGTTGATGGCAACGTGTACAAGACCGTTACCATAGGGCAGCAGACCTGGTTCAGCGAGAACCTCAGAACAACGAAGCTTAATGACGGTCAGGCCATTCCCCTCGTTACTGCCAACACCGCGTGGAATAACCTTTCAACGCCGGGTTATTGCTGGTATAATAATAACCAGGCCCAGTATGCCGTCAATTATGGAGCACTCTATAACTGGTACGCCGTTGGCACTAATAAACTCTGCCCGGCCGGATGGCATGTTGCCAGCGATAATGATTTCAAGATACTCGAGAAATCGCTTGGAATGAGTGAGTCTGAGGCTGATGCCATTGGCTTCCGGGGTATAAACGAGGCGAGTAAACTGGCGGGCGTTCCAGATCTGTGGAATACCGGGGCATTGAAATCCAATGCCGTTTTCGGGACAAGCGGCTTTAATGCTGTTCCTAATGGTCATCGTTATTTTGAAGGTGCCTTCATGAATATTAATGGATCTTCCTGTATTTATACTTCTACAGAAAATAGCACCACCGCGGCCTGGTACCGGCAAATTAATGACAGTAACCTTAAGATAGAGAGAACTGTCTTTGACAAGAGAGACGGTTTTGCGGTCCGTTGCGTGAAGGATTAGCTCATGAAAAGATGATATAGCATTATCGTCTTGATGCCAAAGCCGGGGACCGGAATTTAACCTGCAATATGGAGTGATTCCTTCCCCGGCTTTTGTTAATTTAATTAACTGTTTGCAGGTTATTTGTATCTTGTATTATCTCGAAATCTTATTATATGAAGAAACTATTGGTGCTTACTGTTTTCCAGTTTCTGTTCGCCAATGGATTCTCCCAGCCACGGGAAGTGATAATCGAGGGAAGGATCCTTGGATACAAGGGGCACGAGGGGGTTGCTTATAGCCTGAACGATTATTTTGGAGGAGGAATGAACACCCGCGTCTTTCCCGACAGCCTGGGCCGCTTCGTTATCAGGGAGACCTTTCCCCGGACTGCCTTCTTCAGCATGACATATATTCAGGATAATACCTGGCATTCGTGCAGGTTAATCCTGGAGCCTGGAAGCCACTACTCTTTCATTTCCAAAGGAATGAATCATGATGACTGGAAAACCCATTATTCCCCTGATATATATCAAGTCCCGATAAGGAAAAATGATTTTAATTCTTATTACAAGACTGATCTGGGTCAGCAGTATTTCAACCTTATAGATAACGGTACTTCGGGATCCCTTTATCACGAGGATTGGAACCTGCTTCAACCAGACAGCCTTCTTCTAATTCTCGACCGGAGGATCAAAAACCAGTTATCGTATTTCGATGGGTTATTGAAGGCCGGCGAGATCAACAAGACCTTTTATGATATCGCCAAACTCAATATCGAGTACACGAATGCCTACAGGCTCGTGGCAACAATTTACTACTCGTGGCCCCAGGGTAAATTCAAAACCTCCGATACAACAATTTACCCGCGGCTGAAGAAAATATAC
>JAXLTU010000073.1:0-5676 GCA_046329885.1 Bacteroidales bacterium | reverse complement strand
ACCTTGTCAAGTTTTCCAACTCGAATGTCCTGTCTGCCATTCACATGCTGGGCAGCAGGCAGATGAACAATGGCGGTATAATGCTCTGGCCAGGGTCCAGTCAGCCTGACAGCTGGGTGACATCCTACGCCGGTCATTTCCTCGCGGAAGCCGAGAAGAAAGGTTTCAATATCCCGTCGGGGTTCAAGAACCGGTGGGCCAGCTACCAGAGAAACGCTGCCAGGGAATGGAGGTTTGATAGCAATTTCAAATACTCGGCCAACGACCAGGCTTACCGTTTGTTCTCGCTTGCTGCCTGGGGCCAGCCCGAGAGAGGTGCGATGAACAGGCTCAGGGAGACACCCGACATACCACAGCTGGCCAAATGGCTGCTGGCAGCTTCCTTTGCCCTTACAGGGAAGGATGAAGCAGCATATTCACTCATCGATGTAAGGAATCTCAGGACAGATCCAAATGACTGGGAATACTATTATGGCGGAAATGTTCGTGACCAGTCAATTGTACTATACACCCTTGCCGTCCTGGGAAAGACGGAGGAGGCTCTGCCTTTGCTCAAGGAAATATGCGATGGTTTATCAGGTTACGGTTGGTATAGCACCCAGTCGGTATCATGGGGCCTGCTGTCTTACATGAAGTACTCGTCCATTATTTCAGGAGGTCAGAACGGTCCTTTGAAAGCCCAGGTTACTGTTAACGGTCAAAAGAAAGATATCAATCTCAAACAGGGCAAGGTCTTTTCATTCCCGGTTACTCTTAAGCCCGACGCTAATAACATAAGCGTCGAGAACACCTCCCAGTCAGCTCTTTACGTCTCGCTCACTCAAAAGGGAGTTCCGCTCAGGAATGATGCAACAAGAGATGAAAAAGGGATGACAATGACTGTCGATTATCTAAGCGCCACGGGTAAAACACCTCTCGACCAGAAGGTTTTAAAACAGGGCACCGATTTCTTAATGGTCGTGAAAGTAACAAATACCTCATCGAGGTGGATGAAAAACATCGCTCTTACACAGATGGTTCCTTCCGGCTGGGAGATAAGGAACACGAGGCTCTACGACACCGAGGGAAGCATAAAAGAGAGCGATTATGATTACCGGGATATCCGCGACGACAGGGTTCATACCTATTTCAGTATCTCCCCGGGTCGGACCCTCACTTATATCCTGTACCTGAACGCATCGTACAAAGGCGAATACTTCCAGCCTGCCGTTCTGTGCGAGGCCATGTACGCTGGAGATTTTTACTCGAGGATACCTGGTAATATTGTAAAAGTGACAGGCGAGGATAATTGAAGAGAAAATACAGGATACTGATCATTGCAACCGGAGTACTAATTGCTCCGGTTTTGCTATCCCCGATGCCGGAGTTCAGAAAGCCGCTCTCGACAGTTGTTTACGCCCGCGACGGTTCGCTCCTGGGTGCCAGGATTGCCGGGGATGGTCAATGGAGGTTTCCACCACCCGATTCGGTTCCTGAAAAATTCGCGAGGGCACTCGTGACCTACGAGGACAAGTATTTCAGGTATCATCCCGGCATTAATCCCGTGTCGGTGGTACGGGCGGCGAAGGGCAACATGAAAGCTGGGAAGGTTATCAGCGGTGGAAGTACCATCACGATGCAGGTTGCCCGCCTGGCCAGGGGAAACAGGCCCAGGACCTATGGCGAGAAGATCATCGAGGCGTTCATGGCATTAAAGCTCGATCTGTTCAGGTCAAAGAAATATATCCTGAAAATGTATGCCGCGAATGCTCCTTTCGGGGGTAACACTGTAGGCCTGGAGGCAGCCGCGTGGCGTTACATGGGGCTTCCATCATCGGAACTGTCATGGGCACAGGCTGCCACGCTGGCAATATTGCCAAACTCACCTTCATTGGTCTTTCCCGGTAAAAATCACGAGAAGCTGAAGATGAAACGCGACAGGCTGCTCCGTGAATTGTACAAGAAAGGTTACTTCGACGATATTACCCTTTCACTTTCTGTCGATGAACCACTGCCTGGTCCCCCCGGTCCTATCCCGGTAAAAGCACCTCATCTTACTACATGGTATTCCATTAACGCGGCTGGAAGGAAAACAATCACGACAATCGATCCTGATCTCCAGGAAAGAGTGTCAGAAATTATTAATAATAACCAGAAAACTCTGGTAAACAATTTCATTTACAATTCCGCGTGTCTTGTTGTAGAGGTCAAAACAGGGAAGGTTTTGGCATACGCGGGTAACACGACAATTGAAGGTTCATCGGCACATGGCGGAGATGTAGATATTATAAGGGCAAAGCGAAGCACCGGCAGCATATTGAAGCCAATCCTCTACGCGGGAATGCAACAATCGGGCATGATACTTCCGAACAGTCTCGTGGCTGACATACCGACACGATTCCAGGGATTCTCACCCGAGAACTTCGATAATACATATTCTGGTGCAGTTACTGCTGACCAGGCTCTTTCGCAGTCGTTAAACATACCTTCAGTAAGGATGTTACAGGCTTTTGGTGAAGACAAGTTTCTCTACATGTTGCGGAATGTCGGTTTCACCTCTTTCACACGCGAGGCTGATTACTACGGTTTGTCTCTCATACTTGGCGGTGGCGAGGCCTCACTATGGGAACTGGCAGGGGTTTATTCATCCCTTTCAAGGGTGTTAAACCGGTTCAACAATGTCAGGACATACAGCAGGGAAGATTACCATATGCCATATACCGACGAGGGAAAAAGCCACAATAAGGCAGATACCTCAAGGATAGTTGCACCACTATCTGCCCCGGCAATCTGGCTCACGTACGAGGCACTTCAGCATGTTAATCGTCCAGAGGCGGAATCTGGCTGGCAGTATTTCTCTTCGTCACGGACACTCGCCTGGAAGACGGGAACCTCGTTCGGTTTCAGGGACGCCTGGGCGGTTGGAACAACTCCGGAGTACGTCGTTGCAGTGTGGGCCGGTAATGCAAGCGGAGAAGGCAGACCGGGGCTAACCGGTGTGGCATCGGCCGCTCCCGTGATGTTTGAAGTCTTCAACATACTGGGTTCAGGGACCATCTTCACGCAGCCAGATGGAATGACAACAATAAAGGTATGCAGCGAATCGGGCTTCAGGGCTGGACCCGATTGTCCTGATACAAAGGAAATATGGGCTTCAGAAACCGGGTTAAGAAGCGAGACCTGTCCTTATCATACCATCATTCATCTTAACAAGACCAGGACCGAAAGAGTTAACTCATCTTGTGTGGATCCCTCGGAAATAATAAATGAAAAATGGTTCATCCTTCCTCCAGCAATTGAATATTATTACCGGCTAAAGAACCCTGCATACAAAACATTACCACCACTTAAGAAAGGATGCATCGACGACAGGACGATCGCTGTTATGGAATTTGTTTACCCTGCAAGAAACGCGAAAATATTCATCCCCCGCGACCAGGAAGGCAAGCTGACGAGAATAGTCCCGGAAGTTGCTCACCGCGACCCGTCAAAAAAGATACACTGGCACCTCGATAATAATTTCGTTACCACAACGAGATTCATTCACAAGATTGAACTGCTGGCCGGCCAGGGTTCACATGTACTTACCGCGGTAGACGAGGACGGTAATTCAATCAAGTGCCCTTTCACTATAAGCAATCGCCTGGGTGGTAATCAACCATAACCTGGACGATTCAAGGGAAGTAGAACAAAAAATCCCTAATTTTAAGGCATGAATATTTCTCTCCTCAAGAAATTGCTTCCCGGCCTGCTGCCACTCTTTATCTTCATTCTTGCCGACGAGCTCTGGGGAACAATGGTCGGTCTTTATGTCGCTCTCGGGTTCGGGCTTGGTGAACTGGCCTATTATTATATCCGCGAAAAAAAGATAGACAGGTTTGTCCTGCTCGACACGGGGCTTCTCGTTATTCTTGGTGCCGCTTCAATTGCACTTGAAAATGATTTCTTCTTCAAGATAAAACCTGCCCTTGTCGAATTCATTTTGCTTGCCATCATCGGCTTCTCACTCTGGGGTCCTGCCAACCTGATGATGGCAATGACAAGAAGATACATGGGAGAAATAAAGCTTGACGAGAGCCAACAGGCTGCCATGCGGAAGAATATGCTCGTGATGTTCTGGATAACGGCAGTTCATATTCTTCTCGTGCTCTATTCCGCTAAATACATGTCGGATGCTGCATGGGCTTTTATCAGCGGTGGGCTCTTCTATATCTTCTTCGGGATATACTTTGGTGCATTATGGCTGATGGGAATTGTCAGGAGAAGAAGCCTTGACAAGGAAGAAATGTTTCCCGTGGTTGATGAAGAAGGCAAGGTTATTGGCACTGCTCCCAGGAGGGTTTGTCATGATGGAAAAAGCAAACTCCTGCACCCGGTTGTTCATCTTCATCTCTTTAACTCAAAAGGAGATTTATTCCTGCAGAAACGTTCTGTGAAAAAGGACATACAGCCCGGGAAATGGGACACCTCGGTTGGGGGGCATATTGCTCCGGGCGAAACGGTTGAAGAGGCCCTTGCCAGAGAAACATCAGAGGAGATAGGGCTGACCGGACTTAAATACGGGTTCATTCACAAGTATGTCTGGGAATCACCTCGCGAGAGAGAGCTTGTATTTTCATTCTTTTCAATAAGCGATCTGGTCCCGGTAACTGACCCTGGTGAGATTGAAGAGGGACGATACTGGAGCATTGAAGAAATAGCACAAAACACGGGGAAAGAAATATTCACTCCGAATTTTGAACACGAGTTCCGTATCCTGGGAGATCATTTCATTAAAAAAAATTAGCCTATGTCGCGTTCAGTTAAGATCCTTGTGCTGGAGAATGAATTCGAGGCAACGCTGCTCAGCAGTTTGCTTGAAGAAAGAAACATTCCTCACTTGTTAAGGTCCTACCACGATCTGGTATATGATGGCATGTTCCAGGTACAGAATGGCTGGGGGCATGTCGAGGCACCAGAGGAATGGAAAGACGAGATTCTCAAGATCTATGCCGGTATGCAACAACCGGAAAACTGATGACGATAAGGATTATTGACGACAGGGATGCGATTGCCAGGTTCCTCGGCAGGTCACCATCAATAAATCTCTATCTTATTGGTGACCTTGATGATTTTTTCAGGCCTTATACCACCTGGTACGCTTTAACTGATGGTGATGATATCCTTTCGCTGGCACTCCTGTACTCGGGGATGGAAACACCGACCCTCCTGTGTTTTCATGACGAGGAGGCGGAGAGTAACATAACCCTTCTCAAGGGAATCATCCCGAAGTTACCCGGGAGGTTTTATGCCCACCTCAGCCCGGGGTTAAGCGAGTGCTTTTCGGGAAGTCATAATATTGAGCTTCTTGGCCGTGACGACAGGATGATACTCAGGCAAAATCCTCCTGCTGTTGACGATCCATCAATACGGAGGCTTGACAGGGACGACATCGCGTCGCTTCTCAAGTTTTACAAGGCGGCCTACCCGGGAAACTGGTTCGATCCCCGAATGATAGAAACAGGAAAATATTTCGGCTACTTCATAGATAAGTCGCTGGCCGGGGCTGCCGGTATTCATGTTTATTCGCCTGAATACTCGATCGCTGCCCTTGGTAATATCGCGACTCTACCGGTTTTCAGGGGCATGAAGATCGCGGGGAAACTTACTTCCGTGTTATGTTCCGACCTTTTAGAGACAGTGAAACTAATTGGATTG
>JAXLTU010000072.1:0-5923 GCA_046329885.1 Bacteroidales bacterium | reverse complement strand
TGAACAATGATTTCTCGTATGTCGCCGACGAGATCCGCGACATAAAAGAGGTGATCGGAGACAGGCAGCTCAAGGTAATTGTTGAATCGGGATTACTTAACGACCACGAACTTATTTTCAAGGCTTCTATGATAGCACTTGATGCCGGCGCTGATTTCATAAAGACCTCGACAGGAAAGGTGAATGTATCCGCCACACCAGATGCCGCTTTTGTCATGTGCCGTGCTATATCCGATTTTTACCAGGAGACTGGCATAAGAGTTGGCTTCAAACCCGCTGGAGGTATTGTTACATCAGGCGATGCAGCCATTTACTTCAATATAGTCAGGAACGTTCTCGGCCCCGAATGGCTTAATAACAAGCTTTTCAGGATAGGCGCGAGCAGGCTTGCAAATAATATCCTTTCAGATATCCTGGGAAGCAGGGCAGATCATTTTTAATCACTATTTTCGCGTATTCTCACGTGAAAAAGTGACTGGAACCCAACAAAACAGACAGGATACAATCCGTCATCGGCTACTCCCTGTAAAGGACACCTTCAAGTTCGGGAAGCTGAAGGTTTTCTCATTTCAGGATACTATCAGGAGAGTGCCTGCCGCCACCGATTCCATTCACGAGCAGAGACAGGTAAAACAGGTCTATTACCAGGCTCCTGTAATTACAGATACAACAACTGCCTGCCATAAGAACCCTTTATGGTTCGTGACCTTTAAAGACTCGACGAGTTTTCTTTTCAGCACCGACAGCAGCATTAATGACAACGTCGCTTATTTCTTCACCTCCGAAAACAGGAAAAAGACGGAGGAGAAAAAAGCAATATTATACAGCCATCTGAAACAGGGCAGCGTGGCGGAAAAATCCGAATCCGTTCCCGACTGGATAGTGCCGGTAATACTCCTTTCTGCCCTGTTGTTCGCTGTAGTCAGGAATACAACTATCGCTTCGGTACGCAATATACTCCGGTTCCTTTCGGGAAGGGGGACAAGCGCACCAGCAGCGCGCGACGCCGCCGGTCTGTTCCAGTGGCAGTCAACGCTTGTTAACCTCGCTTCATTTATCAGCATCAGCATTTTTATCAGCATCTCGTTGACACACCTTGGATACAACCCGGCCGGATTCAGTCCCTTCGTAGTATGGTTAGTCTGCTTCGCCACTGTCGTTGCTGCTATAACCGCGAGGCACCTTGTCTGCCTCGTTACTGGCGATCTTAGCGGGGAAAAGGATCTATTCAGGGAGTACCTTATCAGTATTTATAACCTTTACAGGCTGTCGGGCATCGTTTACATAATCCTTTCGATAGCGATCCTTTACACGAGGCTCATTCCGCCAGATACCCTTGCAAAAGCAGGAATAACCGTTGCCGCATCATTATATATCATACGGGTTATCAGGCTTTTGGTAATTTTTGTAAACCGACGTGTATCAATATTGTATTTGATTTTATACCTTTGTGCGCTGGAAATTCTTCCTGTAGCTGTATTGGTGAAATACGTAACAGGACTACAATAGTGAAGACGGAGATTTATTGAAGGTACCACTAAATCTGTAAAGGATTGAAAATAAGGAAGATTTTAGTTTCGCAACCCGAGCCGCAGAACCCCAAATCCCCCTACTTCGAGCTCGCGAGGAAATACAACCTGAAAATTGACTTCAAGCCCTTTATACAGGTTGAAGGAGTGTCAACAAAGGATTTCAGGCAGCAGAAGATCAACCTGCTTGACTTTACTGCAGTTATCTTTACCAGCAAGACAGGGATAGATCATTTCTTCAGGATCAGTAACGAACTGAGAGTGACAATTCCTGATACCATGAAGTATTTCTGCATAACCGAGAACGTTGCTTTCTACCTCCAGAAATACATCGTCTACAGGAAAAGGAAGATCTTCCATGGCAAGGCCAAATTCCAGGATCTCATTGACATAATCGTCAAACACCGCGAGGATAATTTCTTTGTCCCCTTGTCTGAACCGCATAATGCCGAAATACCTGATTTGCTCGAGAAGAACAATATAAAGCACACGATCGGCACCATGTACAAGACGATAAGCAGTGACTTCTCGAATGTCAAGGATTTCGATTACGACATACTGGTATTCTACAGCCCTTCCGGTATCAAATCGCTCAGGGAAAATTTCCCGGAGTTCCAGCAGGGTGAGATCAAAATAGCTGCTTTCGGTCCAACGACGGCATGCGCTGTTCAGTCGGAAGGTTTGAGACTTGATATTCACGCTCCAAACCCGAAGGCACCATCGATGACAATGGCCCTCGACGACTTCCTGAAGGAATTCAATAAAAACAGCAAGTAGTTTGTTTAGTCTTACACGGGGCCCTTTCGATCCCGTTTGATTACCTTTACCTGCCGGTAGTCGGCAAGCCATTTACAATGCAGTCAGATAAATACTCGTTCGGGAAGGAAGAACGCCTTTGCAGCAGAAAAGCAATTGAACAACTTTTCAGCGATGGCAACTCCATTTACATGCCTTCCTTCCAGGTAATCTGGCAGTACACCCTTGAGCCATACAATTACCCGGCCCGGCTGGCCATTTCCGTTCCAAAAAAATATTTCCGGAAAGCTGTTAAAAGAAACCTCATCAGGAGAAGAATAAAGGAAGTTTACAGGAAAAACAAGCACGAGCTCTATGATCAACTGAACCAGACCGGGAAAATGATCAACTTCATGATAATCTTCAAGGAAAACTCGATCCCCGATTACCCTTCTTTTGAGACCTCCATCAGGGATCTCCTGTCAAGGCTCATACGGGCGGCGGCCAACTGACAGTCAAGTGTTAAAGTTATTTTAATTATTTATCGTTCAGGATTTTTGAACGTATTTCTTGCTATTTTCGCCATTCAATAAATTAAAGAGAGTGATGAGAAGAATGAGCCGGAAGATCAGGGTGATGGGCCTGGCGCTAATAATTCTTGTTGCCCTGGTGACAACAGGATTTCTAGTAAACCAGGAATCAAGGGATTTCAGGATAGGTAAAAACCTCGACATATTCTATACCCTTTACAGGGAACTGAACACCTTTTATGTTGACGAGATAAATCCCGACAAGATTATCAAGACCGGGATAGACAACATGCTGAGGTCGCTCGACCCATACACGGTTTATTACCAGGAGTCCGAGACGGACGAACTCAGCTTCATGACAACAGGTAAGTATGGTGGGATAGGATGTCTCGTCAGGAATGCCGGAGATTATGCTATTATAACAAACGTGTACAAGGGCTTCCCGGCCGATCAGGCTGGCATTAAAGCCGGTGATATAATAAAAAAGGTTGATGGGGCAACCCTGAAAAGTATCGGACCCGACAAGGTCAGCGATAAGCTCAAGGGCGACCCGGGCACCCCGATAGTTCTTACCGTTGAAAGGAACGGGAAAGAATCTGACTTTCAGCTTAAACGCGAGAGGATCGCGATACCCGCGGTCCCGTATTCCGGAATGCTCGATGGCAAAACAGGTTATATAAGATTTTCAGGCTTCACACAGAACTGCATCGATGATGTTAAAAAAGCTCTCGTGAACCTGGAAAAAAATAACCCGGAAGGGATAATACTTGATCTGCGCGGCAATCCCGGTGGTCTCCTCACGGAGGCCGTGGAGATAGTCAACCTCTTCGTCGGCCCTGGCAGCGAGGTTGTAAGCACCAAAGGCAAGGTTAAGCAGTTTGACGGGGTGTACAAAACGACAAGCCAGGCCATTGATGAGAAAATACCCCTCGTGGTTCTTATTAACAGCGGCTCCGCTTCAGCATCGGAGATTGTGGCCGGTGCAATACAGGACCTCGACCGAGGAGTTATTATCGGTCAGCGATCATATGGGAAAGGACTGGTACAGATTACCCGGCCGCTCAGCTATAACACCCAGCTGAAAGTGACAACAGCCAAGTATTACATCCCAAGCGGCAGATGCATCCAGGCTGTTGACTACACTCACAGGAACGAAGATGGCAGCGTCGGTTACGTACCTGATTCACTCATCTCGGAATTCAAAACTAAAAAAGGCAGGGTTGTAAAGGACGGGGGTGGCATAACACCCGATATTACACTCCCGCAGGAAACACTCAGCCAGATAGCCACTGAACTATATCTCAGGAATTTCATATTTGATTTCTCCACGGAATATTTCTGGAAACACCAGTCTGTTACCTCCCTGGCAGGATTTCAGTTCACGGATGCAGATTATAACGATTTCCGCGATTTCCTTGTCAAAAGAAAATTCAGCTATAAAACAGGCACGGAGGAAGCCCTTGGAGAACTGATTGATAATGCCAAAAAGGAAAAGTACTACGAGAACCACAAGGAACTGTTCACCAGCCTTGAAAAGGATCTTGGACACAACCTCGACGAGGATCTTAAAACATTCAAACCTGAAATAACAGAATTACTCGGCGACGAGATCGCCGGCAGGTATTTCTACGAGAGCGGTGCTATTGAACTGTCGCTGAGGACAGATAGCCAGGTCAGGAAGGCAATCGAGGTTCTTAAAGACAAACAGCTGTATGCCAGCATCCTCGACGGGAAGTCTGGCTCAATACTAATGGCTGATAAGGACAATACTCCGCTGAAGGGAAAGAAGTAGTAATTAAACCAGGCGAAGCATTATAGAAACACTCGTTGTTTTTGCTGAAGCCTTTTCTTTCATCCGCCTGCAAATGGAGGGATAAAGGCAACCTCATCTCCATCATTCAGACTGATGTTATCGCCAGAAAACAACTCGTTATTGACCGAGATCCTGAAATTGTAGTTTTCAATACCGGGATAGTCATCAATGATCCTGAGCCTGAGATTTTCAAGATCCTTTACATTCTCGTAAAACCGAGTGCCAGTACCCGTGACCCCGGTCAGTACCCCGAAAAACAGGACCATTACTCTCATGTTAGTATTTTTATCAGGTAACTAATCAGATCAATGGGCTTCAAGCCAGTTAGTTCCGGTTCCGGATTCAACAAGCAGAGGAACACGCAATCCGGCAGCTCCCGACATTTCGGAGATGACTATTTCCTTCACTTTCGAAAGTTCGTCAGGGACCAGTTCGAAGATAAGTTCATCATGTACCTGTAGTATCATTTTCCCTTTAATGTTTTCCTTCCTGAATCTTTCATGAATTCTGACCATGGCGATCTTTATTATATCAGCGGCAGCTCCCTGGATAGGCGCGTTAATGGCATTCCTCTCGGCGTTACCCCTGACAACCTGGTTCCTCGAATGGATATCTCTCACGTATCTCTTCCTGCCAAACATCGTCGTCACGTATCCAAGGTCCCTGGCCTTCCGGATACTCTCGTCCATGTATGTTTTAACACCTGGATAGGAATTGAAATAGCCGTCTATAAGCTCCTTGGCCTCCTTCCTTCCTATCGTCAGTCTTTCCGAAAGACCGAATGATGAAATGCCATAGATGATTCCGAAATTTGCAGTTTTAGCCTTGCTCCTCATTTCCCTGGTGACCTGGGATATATCCACGCCGAATATTTTCGATGCGGTGGCCGCGTGTATATCGCTTCCCGAAAGGAAATCATCTATCATGCTTTTATCCTGGCTGAGATGTGCCATCAGGCGCAGTTCGATCTGCGAATAATCGGCAGACAGGAAGATATGGCCAGGTTCAGGGACAAAGGCTTTTCGTATCTCTCTTCCCCTCTCGTCCCTCACCGGGATGTTCTGAAGATTCGGGTTATTTGAGCTTAGCCTGCCCGTGGCGGCGACGGCCTGGTTGAACGAGGTATGTATCCTTCCTGTTACAGGGCTAATCAGGAGAGGAAGAGCTTCAACATAAGTCGATAACAGCTTCCTTAAACCCCTGTAATCAAGGACCTTGCCTATAATGGGGTGCTTGTGAGAAATACGCTGTAGTATCTCCTCGTTGGTCACAAACTGCTTTGTTTTTGTTACCCGGGCATTCTCATCAAGCTTCAT
>JAXLTU010000071.1:0-6137 GCA_046329885.1 Bacteroidales bacterium | reverse complement strand
TTGAAAACCATTATTATACTTCCTCGTGCTCAGTCCTCCTTATGATCTCGTTCTGCAGATCTTCACCAAGATCGTTGAAATAATCACTGTACCCTGCAACCCTGACAATTAGATCGCGGTATCTTTCAGGATGTTTCTGAGCATCCCTCAATGTCTCGGCATTAACCACGTTGAACTGGATATGGTGACCGTCGAGACTAAAATAGCTCCTAATCAGTGCAGTAAGGTTGGAATAGCTCGATTCATCTTCAAAAAATGATGGCGAGAATTTCTGGTTAAGAAGTGTTCCTCCTGTTCTGAGGTGATCTATTTTAGAGGCTGATTTGACAACAGCTGTCGGACCATGACTATCAGCACCCTGGAATGGAGAAATACCCTCCGACAATGGTAAACCGGCTTTCCTACCGTCGGGTGTGGCCCCGAGCACGCTACCGAAATACACGTGAGATGTTGTTGGCAGCATATTGATCCTGTGAACACCACCCCGCGAAGCTGGGCGACCATTAACGGCATCGTAAAATATCTCGAAAACTTCCACAGCATGCCGGTCAGCATAATCATCATCATTACCATATTTGGGAGTATTGTATAAAAGATCGTGCTGAAGATCCTCGTAACCTTTGAAATCGGTCCTCATGGCCTCAATCAGCTCTTCCCAGGTGCATCTGTTTTTCTCGTATATATTATACCTTATGGAGGTGAGCATATCTGTTATGCTTCCCAGCCCAACCCCCTGGATATAGGTTGTGTTGTATCTTGCACCTCCGGCATTATAATCTTTACCGTTGGCAATACAGTCATCAATTAGCAAGGATAGGAAAGGTACAGGAAGGTAGTGTTCAAAGGTTTTCTCGATGACGTTATTGCCTTTGATCTTTATTTCAGTAAACCAGTTAACCTGCGCCCTGAATGCCTCCAAAAGTTCCGCGAATGATTTATAATCGCCCGCATGACCGGTCCTCAATCCGACCTGCTCGTTAGTCCTGGTGTCGAACCCGTCATTCAGTGTAATTTCAAGAACTTTCGGGAGGTTAAAATATCCTGTCAGCCAATAGCACTCTGTACCAAAAGCTCCTGTCTCGACACAGCCGGAAGCGCCACCATTCCTGGCGTCTGTCAGGTTTTTCCCCTGTCGTAACAATTCCTGTATTATCGCATCAGTATTGAAAATTGAAGGCTGACCAAAACCTGTTCTGACAATATCGAGTGTCTTGTGTATGAACCTGTCAGGGCTTTTCTTGCTGACCTGCACCATGGAACTGGGCTGTAATATCCTCATTTCCTTTATAACATCGAGAAGTATGTAAGACATCTCGTTGACCGCATCACTCCCATCAGGTTTTACACCACCAAGGTTTATTAGACAGAAATCGGTGTAGGTATTGCTTTCCTGGGCCGTGACTCCCATTTTAGGAGGAGATGGGTGATTATTGAATTTCACCCAGAAACATCCTAACAATTCATACACCTCATCAATAGTTACCTGGCCATTGTCAATCTGTTTCCTGTACACAGGGTACAGGTGCTGATCAAGCCTGCCAGGGTTAAAAGAATCCCAGGGATTTAGCTCGGTTACGACTCCAAGATGGATGAACCAATAATGCTGTAGCATTTGGTGGACTGTTTCAGGGGCATAGGCGGGAACACGTCTGCAAACAGCGGCCATATTTACAAGCTCTGCTTTCCTGGCCGAGTCTTTCTCAAAACTTGCCAACCTCTCTAGCTCATCAGCATGCCGGTTCGCAAACATGATTATGGCATCGCAGGCAACATCCATGGCCCTCAGTTCCTCGTGCTTCTCGAAAGCCAGGTTGTCGTTTACATAATCAAGGGCTGTTATCGCCGTTTCAATTTCTTCCTTTAGTTCCAGGAAGCCGGTCTGGAACATCCTGTAGCCCATTACCGTATGGCCAGGAGCACGCTGTTCCTGGAACTCGGTAAACACTCCCGCTTTATAGGCCTTCTGCCATTCAGGCGACATGAGGCTCATGATCCGGTCGCGGTTGCCCTTGCCTTTCCAGAAAGGGATTATCTTATCCTCGTAGGTCTTTCTGACGTCTTCACTGACCTTGAAAAAAACCTTAGGTCTCGAATCAAGTATTTCCAGGTCCTTCAAGGTATGAAGGCAAATCTCGGGATAGGTCGGAGTGGCTTTGGGTGCAGGACCTCTTTCCCCTACAATCAGCTCCCCATCATTTATACAAATCTTCTTTTTCGAAAGAAGGTATTCGAAAGCTCTTGCCCGTTTCATGGGAACAGACAATTCCCTGGCATCATCGCTTTTGTAAAATTCAGTTATAAGAACAGCTCTTTCGTCCGATATAGTCTCAACTGCATCGAGACTCTGAACTCTCAGCCTCCTGACTCTTTCTGTAATTCTCATTTCTTTTATATTCCTTTTTAATTATCAGCCTCCGGTTTTCACTTTTATCCCGGCTTCCACGAAATACTTTTTTAACTCAGCCATTCTTGAACTTCCTGGCTGTTGTACACCATCCATCATGTTACTCATCCCGAATCTTGCATATTTTGATGAACCCGTCTTGTGATAAGGAAGAAGACTTACCATAGTGATGTTCTTGTCTTTCCTGGCCTCGAGGTAAGAAACTAACCCGGACAGGTGATCTTCATCATCATTATACCCTGGAATAACAGGGATCCTTATCATTACTTCTTTTCCTTCAGACAGGATAAAATCAAGGTTACCAAGAATTGTTTCATTTGGAACCCCCGTGTATTCGAGGTGTTTGTCAGAATCGAGATGCTTGATATCAAATAGAACAAGGTTGGTATGGGTAAGTACCCTGGCAACAACCTGCCTCGGTGCGAAACCTGAAGTATCGACAGCCGTGTGAAATCCGGCAGACTGACACGCTTCAAGAGTTTCCGCCAGGAAATCAGACTGGAGCAAAGGTTCACCTCCCGAGAAAGTCACGCCTCCACCTGATTTGTCAATAAATATCCTCTCCTTTTCAAGAATGTGTATTATTTCATTTGTTGAATAGAACCTGCCGACGGTTGCTGTCTTGGGGAATTCCATTTCTCCAACCTTGTTGGTAACTATCACAGATTCCACCTCAGGTCTTATTCCTTCAGGGTTATGACACCATCGGCAAGCCAGTTGACATCCCTTGAGGAAGACCGTGACCCTGATACCTGGTCCGTCGTGAATTGAATAACGTCTTATATTAAATACCAAACCGTTCATTTGCACTTCATAAGGGGAAAAACCGGGAGAACCACGCGAAACGTGGTGAAAACAGACTGGCGTTAACTGCCATAGAACATCAGGCACTCGTACAGCCTTCTGCCCAAACGCCTCATCATGAACCGGTATCTGAGTTTTGATTCCATTGTCAAATTGACTCCTGCAATTTAGTGATTTTTTTTAATTGTTATGGTGTACAAGCACCAGGTGTTATAATCTCCACTCTTATAGCACTCATTTAAAGCAACTTGCGATTAACACGAAAACATTAACACTACGTTAACAAAGAAAGCTGCAACAATAGTTCATGTGAAACGTCTATTATATGAAGGAAAAGAAACAAGGACAGTAAACGAAATATTTGGACAGTTTTTCTGATTACTAACTTAAATTTCACAGCCATGAAAAGAGTAGTTTTATTAATCATCCTGGTTCTCGCTTTCACAATGTCATCATTCGCGAGAAAATTTGTTGCTGAAGGCAAAACTTATTCAGCACTTGGAAATTACAAAATTGAAGTAGCCGACAACTCGGTCATGTTAAAGGGCCAAGAGCTCAAGACCTTTGTCATTTCTTACGAGAACACCAACATGGAAGTCACTGTTGCTGTTGAGAAAACCAAGAAAGGAATGACCTATTATGTTTTGTCGCCGGAGCTTTCGATCAAATATGTATGTAACGGGCAGACCTTTGGAGTAGCCAAACTCGGGGAAGAGCTCAAGGAAGACGGTTACAGGACTTCAGACTCGGCACTTAACAGGAGCGAGTATTTTCACCAGAGGGTTCTTTCATCTGGTGGTAACTGCGATCTCGATAACTCGAGGCTTATCGCAGCTTACTACCCTATGCTTCTGAACAACTCTGACAACGTCCTTGCTTCAAGGTAAAAGACTTCTCAAACAGGCCGTCCGGCCAATCCTACGATCAGGTTTTAGTTTACAAAGGAGAGCAGTCGCCAGGCTACTCTCCTTTGACTTTTATACAAGTCATCGATGGCCCGATCAGCATGGTATAAAACACTTTGCAATTACCACCCGAATTGATTACTTTGCAAGTAATTATTAACTAACCTCAAGACATGAAAAAAGCACTTTTCGCACTGATATTAACGGTGGTAGTTTTACCAGGTTGTAAAAAGAAGGAATGGAACGAGAATCCATTCCTCAACGATACATACAACACTCCTTTTGAAGTACCTCCTTTTGAAAAAATCAAATCAAGGCACTACAAGCCTGCTTATATAAAGGGGATCGAGGAACATTCAAAAGAGATAAAGGCAATTATAAATAACCCCGAGGAGGCAACCTTTAACAATACAATAAAAGCCATGGAGTATAGTGGCGAAATATTGTCGAGGGTATCGAGGGTATTCGGCTCCCTGAACTCCTCTAATACAAATGACACACTACAGGCAATAAACAAGGAGATCACTCCCCTCCTTTCCAAGCACAGGGATGATATTAACCTGAATGACAGCTTGTTCCAAAGGGTTAAATCGGTTTATGACAACCAGGGAAAGTTTAACCTGACCGAAGAGGAAAAGAAGCTTCTTGATGACACGTATAAATCTTTTGTCAGGAATGGTGCAGCCCTCTCGGACGGTGACAAGGACAAATTGCGGAAGATTAACGAGGAACTATCGCTCTTATCAGTTCAGTTTGGTGAAAATCTTCTTGCCGAACAGAACGGGTTCAGGCTGGTAATTGACAAGAAGGAAGATCTCTCTGGATTACCCGAGGGGATAGTCTCCCAGGCTGCAGCGGCAGCTTCAAAGGCTGGGATGGAAGGTAAGTGGTTATTCACGATACAGTATCCCATAATGGAGCCTTTCCTGAAGTACAGCGACAAGAGGGAACTGAGAGAAAAGCTATTCACGGCTTATTTCATGAAAGGTGACAATGACAATGCCAGGGACAACAAGACTATAATTGCCCGCATCGCCAAATTAAGAGTAGAGAGAAGCAAACTACTTGGTTTCGAGAGTTATGCCAATTTCGTTCTCGAGAGGAACATGGCCAAGACCCCCGAGAAGGTATTCAGTTTCCTTAACGAGGTATGGGCAGCAGCACTTCCTGTTGCTAAAGCCGAGGCTGCAGAACAGCAGGAACTCATTAAGAAAGAAGGTGGCAATTTCAAGCTGGCTCCATGGGACTGGTGGTATTACACCGAGAAAATCAAGAAAGCCAAATTTGACCTTGATGACGAGATGACCCGCCCCTATTTCAGGATCGATAATGTTATGCAAGGCATGTTTTATGTTGCCAACAGGCTATACGGTCTGGAATTCACTACACGCACCGACATTCCAAAATACCATCCTGACGTTAACACCTTCGAGGTCACCAGGGACGGAAAGCACGTTGGAATATTACTTATTGATAACTACCCAAGGGCATCAAAACGGCCGGGGGCCTGGTGTGGCGCTTTTCTTGGTCAGCACCGCGACAAGGACGGCAAGATGGTTTACCCGATAGTTACAATGGTTACCAACTCCACCCCACCGACCGGCGATAAACCCGCTCTGCTAACAGCCGACGAGGCATCTACCTTATTTCACGAGTTTGGACATGCCCTGCACCAGTTACTATCCAATTCGACCTATCCCGGTATTTCAGGGACATCCGTACCCCGCGATTTCGTTGAACTCCCGTCACAGATAATGGAACACTGGGTATTAGAGCCGGAGGTGCTTAAGGTCTACGCTAAACACTACCAGACTGGCGAGGTTATCCCTGCAGAAATAGTTGACAAACTTGATAAAGCAAGTAAATTCAACATGGGTTTCATAACTGTTGAATATCTTGCCGCATCTTTGCTCGATATGGAATATCATTCGCTCCGCGAGCCGGTCGATCTGGATATCAGGGATTTCGAGAAGAAAGCACTGGATAAATATGGTCTTATTCCGGAAATTAAGCCCCGCTACAGG
>JAXLTU010000070.1:0-7043 GCA_046329885.1 Bacteroidales bacterium | reverse complement strand
CAAGGATAGCGGCTATCCTTGACTGCAATTCAGAATACTGTATCAGGTCGGATGGTGTTTCGGCAGTATCGGTATCTGCCGTCATCAATTCCCTGGAATACCTGTCTTTTACCTTGAGATGTTCAATATGGTGAAGGCACCTATTATGAACAGCCCTGTAAAGATACCCATTCAAAGAACTTTCGATATTCAGTTTTTCGCGTTCCTTCCAGATCCTGAAGAATAGATCCTGCACTATTTCTTCGGCAGTATCATAATCCCTGACCAGTGTTCCCGCGTATCGAACCAGTGATGAATAGGAGGACCGGAAGAGTGTTTCAAACTGTCCTTTGTCACCTTGCCGGATCCTCTCTACTATTTCACTGTCCCTGAGCATATATTATCGGGCGGATCAATTACCTGTCACTGAACTTAACCTTCCTGGCGATTCGGCGGATTGCTGATTCGATACTCTGGTCAGGTTCAATAACGTTGTATTCTCCCCAGAAATCCGGATCTGCAAATGCTGCAACCTCCTCTATGAAGATATCGTTTCCTCTGAGTTTTTCCTTTCCTGCAAATTTAATAACTTCTTCTTCAGTTCTGTCAGTCACTGCCATCTCCGACATCGTGGTGTAGGTGGTGTTAAAGAGTTTCCTCTTCCAGTTCACTTTGAATTTTACTTCAGCCCTCGAGTAAGAGAAGTAATATTTCCCGTCCTGTTCACGGTATTTAACCATGTAACTTGCCAGTTCCGGGGTAACTTCCATGCCGAGAGGTTTTTTCTTGATAAAGAGTGAAGCTGCTTCATCCTTGTTTGTAAGGTTGAAACCAAATTCTGCCGCGGATAGGGCGTAGTTGCTGGTGTTGATGTAGAATTTACCTATGAAAAGCGGTATCTCCACACCAGGCTTCTGCTGGAACTCTATAACGTAATGTGGTTTCCCGTCTATCTCAATTACACCCGAGAGCTTGTAATCGTAATACTTCATGGCATCGTAGGTCAGTATAGCTTCCGGGTTCTTGGCCATGTCAAGCTCAAGTGATGTAACCGGGCCTCCCTGTAGTTTAAACAATACTGTATCAACTTTTTCGATGTCGGTGTTCTTCCTGCCCTTGTAAATCCTGGTACCATCGAAACGCAGATCGTTGCTGTAAGGAGCTTTAAAAATCTCGACGAGTGCTTCACCTATAGAAACATAGGTCCTGTTCTTCCTGATAGTCTCCCTGTAGAATGCGGTCATGAGGTTAGGAACATTAGCGTAGTTCTTGCCAATGGCACTCACGGTCCTCTGCATGATTTCATCCGGCATCATGGGCTTGATGATGATCTCCTTGATAGGAATCGGAGCTGTTTCGAGGGTGATAATGTTCTTGTAGCCATTGTTCCTCATTTCAGAAAGAGGAATAAGCTTGTTCTTGTAACCGAGGAACGATACCTCCAGGTTCTTGTAGTTCTGCGGGTCAGATATCTTGATGAGGAATTCCCCGTCGATGTTTGTAACAGTGGCAACATTAGATTCCTTTACAGATACTGATGCAAAAACGAGAGGCGCAAGGGTTTCCTTGTCAACGACCTTGCCTTTTATTACAAGTACATTCTGCTGGTCGTTTTTCTTCTTGTCCCTCGATTCTGCAGCTGATGATTCAACTGCTGTGATGAAGATCAACGCTGTCATCGCGATCATCAACACGTTTTTAATAGATTTCATGGCGTCTGTTTTTAAGTTATTATTATGGACTTTTTGTTTGTTTTCAATCGTATGACCGCCTTAGTCAATAAATACCCTATCGCCGGTCAGAAAAAGTTTCTAAATTGTCATCCGTAACATCCCTTGAAAACGATGAGATTCAGCGCTCTTTCCAACTTGCCGGTTATATCTGCCTCATATGCCGCATCAGTGGCTTCGGGCAGACCATTGGTGTGGGGTATGCCACCAGCTGTTGGAATAGAACTCACGAACTATTGCAACCTGTCGTGCCCGGAATGCCACACTGGTTCCGGAGCTGGAACCAGAACGAGAGGCTTCATCGATCCAGCATTATTCAGAAAGATCATTGATGAGCTTAAACCCTGGCTCCTGAATATTAATCTCTATTTCCAGGGTGAACCCATGATGCACCCGCGCTTTTTCGACCTGCTTGAATTGTCATCAGGGATCAATACAACACTTTCTACCAACGGCCATTTCCTGTCTGAAGAGAATGTAAGGGCTCTTGCTGCTTCAAAACTCGGAACAATTATAGTTTCGCTCGATGGTATGACTGAAGAAACCTATTCAAAGTACAGGGTTGGAGGCCACTTCTTCAAGGTTGTCGACGGAATCAGAAAACTTGCTGATGAAGTCAGGCGATCCGGATCACCATTAAGGGTTAAAATCCAGTTTCTTGTAAACAGGTATAATGAGCATCAAATTTGTGACCTGAGGAATTTTGCAAGGGAACAGGGTGCCGGTGTAATCCTCAAATCAATGCAGGTTATTTCGGCAAACGCCCATGCTGAATGGATGCCCGAATTGCCTGCCTTCAGGAGATACGAGAACAGCACCGGTACTTACAAGATGAAAAGCAGGCTGTCGGACAGGTGTGCCAGGTTGTGGTTCAACCCGGTGATAACCTGGGATGGCAAGGTACTGCCCTGTTGCTTTGACAAGGACGGTGATCATGTAATGGGCGATCTGACTAAAACTGATTTCCGAACTACCTGGCATGGAAAAACATTTAATGCCTTCAGGTCATCCCTGCTTGAGGCCAGAAAGGAAATAAGGATGTGCACGAACTGCACCTCGGGACTAAAAACCTGATCATTTCCCAATATTTTGTATATTGATAAAAAAACCTGCTGAAAATGAAAGCACTCAGGATCATTCTTTACAGTTTCACGGCACTGGTCGTGGTGGTATTAATAGCCGGCATGATCTTTATAAGCGGTATTAAGCAAAGTGGTAAGCCAAAGTACAAGGGCGAGCTAGTACTCGAGGGACTAAATGGCGATGTGACCGTGTACCGCGACGAGAGGGGTATGCCTCATATCTATGCTAAAGACGAGCACGATCTTTATTATGCTGTCGGTTACGTTATGGCACAGGAACGGCTCTGGCAAATGGATCTCATAAGAAGAGCTACCACTGGCAGATTATCTGAAATTTTCGGCGGCGAATATGTCAATACTGACCTTTTCCTGAGAAGCCTCGACATGACCGGTAAGTCGAGAAGGGTGCTTGAAAAGGCTGATCCTGAAATTGTTAAATGCATGCAGGCTTATACCGATGGTGTGAATTATTACATCGCGAAAGCCGGTAAAAAGCTTTCTCCCGAGTTCCGGATACTGGCTTACCGCCCCGATCCATGGAAACTTGAAGATCTTGCCAATATTATTGGCTACATGGGATGGGACCTGGCTTCGGATAATTTATCATCGGACATCAATTATTACAGGATAGCCAGGAAGCTGGGACCTGAAATTGCAGCAAAACTGATACCTGATTTCAAAGCTGTAAAAGATTACGTATTCCCTGGCTTCACGCTCGATGAAGCGGCATTAAAATCCGCCTCGGAATTTGTTAAAAACATGGACAAGTTGCAGGCACTCGGGCTGAGCACTTTCTCGGGAAGCAATAACTGGGCAGTAGCTGGTAGCAGGACCTGGACTGGTAAGCCGGTGCTGTCGAACGATATGCACCTGAGCCTGGCCTCACCGGGTATCTGGATACAGATGCACCAGGTAGTGCCAGGTAGCCTCAATGTAACAGGTGTGATAGTCCCTGGCCAGCCATTCGTCGTGGCCGGTCATAACGAGAAAATAGTATGGGGCATGACCAACCTGATGGTGGATGATATTGACCTTTTTGCTGAAAAAATAAACCCTGAAGACTCCACTCAATACTGGTTTAATGGTGAATGGAAAAAAATGAGGGTGAAGGAAGAGATCATCCGGATTAAAGGAGGTGAAGAAAGGAAAATGTACCTCCGCTTTACACACAGGGGACCAGTTGTTTCAGGGTTCAGGAATGTCAAGGATGCTGTATTGACAATGAGATGGTCGGGTTATGATTACAGTGATGAAATAAGGTCGGTCTACCTCCTGAACAGGGCTTCTGACTGGGCTGATTTCAGATCCGCGATCAGCTCTTTCAGCGCTATTAGTCAGAATTTCGTGTATGCAGATGTAGATGGCAATATAGGACTTAATACAGGTGGTGGAATAGCCATCAGGAAAGGCAACGGTACCCTGATCAGATCGGGCGAAACCGATGAATACGACTGGAAGGGCTATGTCCCTTTCGAACAATTGCCTTCGAGTTTTAATCCTGATACAGGTTACGTGTCATCTGCAAATAACAGGACTGTCGGAGATGATTACCCTTATTATATCAGTTCGGAGTTCGCGATGCCTTACAGGATAATGAGGATAAGGCAGATGATGTCGGAAAAGAAGGTATTTGATCTCGCCGATTTCAGGAGAATGATTACAGATCAGCATTCAGCTTATGCTGCCTTGCTTACCCCAAGGATAATTGAGGCCTGCAAGGATAAACAGGATATGGACCCGTCAGAAAGGTTTGCCTTGAGCCAGTTGAGCAAGTGGGACTATGACATGGACATGGATAAGGCTGCACCGGCGGTATTCGAGTTGTTCAGGCCGGCCCTGGCAAGAAACCTGCTTTCTGATGATCTGGGCGACCTGTGGGGCGAACTGAACGGGACAGGAAGGGAATATTTTATTTACAGGCTGCTGATGGGAGAGGAGAGTGACCTGGTTGACGACTGCAAAACTGAAAAGAAGGAAAATCTTGGTGATATTATTTCAAAGAGCTTCCGCGATTGCGTATCTGAGTTATCATCAAGTCTGGGTGCGGATACGCTCGCATGGAAGTGGGGCGATATGCACAAGATATCGCTCGACCATCCACTTGGTAGCGTGAAGACTCTTGATAAGGTTTTTGGTTTCAACTCCAAAAAGTACAGGATTGGTGGCAGCAATCATACCGTTTCTCCATATTCTTACGGTGCCGGCTTCAAGGTCAATCACGGCGCTTCAGAACGTCATATTTTTAATACAGCAGATTGGGATGAATCATTAACAGTGATACCCACGGGGAACTCGGGAGTCATATCCAGCGAATTTTACCTTTCTCAAACGGAAACCTATCTCAAAAAAGAGTTTTACAAAGATCATTTCTCCGAGAAAGCTGTCACTGATAATGCAAAATACAAGCTGGTGTTAAAAGCGGCGAAATGATGGTTAATGATTTACCGGGGAACCAGATCCCTTGGTTATATAAATATTGATAACTGGATTCCGCTATTTGAAGAATAAAAAAAGGTGCCACTCGACGGCACCTTTTTCATTTGTTAAGTCTGACTAAACAGTCATAATATCTTTTTCCTTTGCAGCCATTACCTTGTCAACTTTCGCGGAGAAGTCGCCGGTCATTTCCTGTACTTCATCAACGGAATTTTTCTCGAGGTCCTCTGGAAGACCCTCTTTCAACAATCTCTTGAGTTCATCATTTGCCCACTTGCGAGCTGAACGGATGCTGATCTTTGCCGTTTCGCCCTCGTTTCTTACCTGCTTAACAAGCTGATGTCTCCTTTCTTCGGTTAATGGTGGTATGTTGATCCTGATAACTTCGCCGTTATTAATTGGAGTGAGGCCAATATTAGCGGCAAGAATGGCTTTTTCAATAGTGCCAAGCATCGTTTTTTCCCATGGCTGTATGAGGATTGATTTAGCATCAGGTGTGTTGATGTTAGATACCTGTGAAAGGGGTGAATTGACGCCATAATAATCGACCGTGATGCCATCGAGAAGGGCGGGAGTGGCTCTGCCAGCCCTTAACCTTGCAAGTTCGTGCTCGAGATGTTCCAGGGCTTTTTCCATCCTTTCCCTGGTTTCTTCTATAATGAGTTCAAGTTCTTCGTTCATTGTATCCTGTTGTGGTGGTTTGTATTAACAAAAATAGTAAAATAGGTTAAAATCCAATCCCTGTCAGCTTATTAATGATCCTGTCCTGTTTCCCATAACTTCTTTCATCAGGTTGCCTCTGGTATTCATGTCGAAGACAATTATTGGCATGTTATTGTCGCGGCACATGGTGAAGGCAGTCGAATCCATTACCTTAAGTCTCTTTTCAATCACCTCGGAAAATGATACTTCGGTGAATTTTATTGCTGTCTTATCCTTTTCAGGGTCAGCGGTATACACGCCATCAACTCTTGTCCCCTTGAACAGGACCTGGGCTGAAATCTCGACCGCTCTGAGTGCAGCAGCGGTATCTGTTGTGAAAAAGGGATTACCTGTTCCTCCCGATAAAATGCACACGGTTTTTGATTTCATTGCCTCAACAACCCTGTCGCGGTTATATAGTTCACCAACTGGTTCCATCCTAATTGAAGTGAAAACGCGCGCGTTGCCACCCTGGGCCTTGATCTCGCTCTCGAGTGCCAGGCTGTTAATTACTGTCGCGAGCATTCCCATCTGGTCTCCCTTGACCCTGTCAAAACCCGATTCTGTCCCGCTCAAACCTCTGAAAATATTACCTCCGCCAATAACAACAGCAACCTCGCACCCTTTGTTGACAGCTTCTATTATCTGACTTACATATTCCTCCAGGATTTTCTTGGAAATGCCGTGTGATCCGTCACCCATCAGAGCTTCACCGCTCAACTTTAACAGAATTCTTGAATATTTCATTTTGGCAATATTGAATGTCATGACTATTTCTCCCGCCCGGGAGTTGAACAACGAAAATACAAAAAGAGACTCAATAAGGTGGCACAAATAATAAAAATCCCGGTCTGGCTCGATTAACAAGCTGACCGGGATAGACAAAAAATGTTCTTTTACTACTCTTTCCCCTTGTTGGTCCTTATCTTGAAAGGAAGGTACAGTGGGCAGAAGCTAACGAGACTCGTTAGTATAAACACTATGCCTAAGACGAGTAACACGATACCGGCAACACCAGTTACTGTTTTAGTGGCGAATAATAAAATCAGGACCACGGCAACTACCAGCCTCACGATCCTGTCCGTTAAACCCATGTTCTTTTTCATACTTTCTG
>JAXLTU010000007.1:0-107000 GCA_046329885.1 Bacteroidales bacterium | reverse complement strand
CCGGGGGCCAGGTAAACACTGTCAATAACAAATTCCCTTTCTGACGTTCGCATCTCGAGGAGGTGATACCCCGGTGAAGCCTCGAACGAGTACTGGTTACCGGTTGTACCCGCCCACCTGAAGTAGAGAGGCTTCTTATCAAGAATAATGTAATGTATAGTCTCGGGCTTGCCTTCCTTCATGATAAACGGGGAAAACTGGGTCTTACCATCAGCAGGTTGATAGTAGAAGCTGGTAAGCTCCGAATCGGGATACAGGAAATGATAATATGTTATAGTGTCAAGGGCTGCTTTATGCTTCCAGGCTTCATAATCAAGCTTCCTGGCCGCTGTATATTCCCTGTCACTGTAACCAAGATGAAAAGAATTTATGATATTCTTCTTCCTTGACACCGGGTCGTACTCCGGTATTGCCGGTGGAGTATAACCAAACTTGCTTGTGAGTGAATAAGCGGTTATATCAGCTCCTTCTACCGGGTTCCCCTTGCTGTCTTTCACTCTTACCTCTATATTTACCTTCTGCCCGGGCATTATTACCGACGGTTGTATTGCCTCAACGGTTAAATTGTTTTCAGGGGAAGAGGAAACATAGACCTGGTTCAGTGTTATCCCTGCCCACAAGTAATTAAGCATCAGGTAATATGAATACCTGCGATCGGCTTTCTCTTTGAAGTTTATATTTTCACCCGTTCCCTTCCTGATGAGTTTATTGCCCTTGTAGAAGTGGTAAACCAGTGAAAGTTTTCTTGGATTTGTAACGCTGAAGCTTATTGAATCATTCCCGAAAAGTGAATAGCAAGCTACCCCGTTGTCTGATTCGGGAATTTGCACTATCGAGGAGAAGGCTCCTGCTTTTGCCTTGTATGACCTGAACCATGGGTTCAAGGGAATCCTGCACGGGAAATCTACAATCATCCGCCCGTATTCATTCCCTCCCAAATCAATTCCGGCGATGGTACCATGTGCACTTACCGTATCTGAATTAACCAGGTAATACAATACCAGCGTATCATTCTCCAGTTCATGTTTGAATTCCTTTTTCTCATAACAATAATTAACGGTAATTTTTTTCACGCGGGTTTCGTTATCACTTCTCAACAGCTTCACCTCGATGTTATAATTCAGATCAGCTGCAGGGAAAACCGAGTCAGGAATTGTTACAGTTGTTTCCCCTTCGGTTTCAAGTTTCTTCTCAATAAACAACAGGGTGTCAGGCATAAAAACATTGTTACCCTTGTGTGCTGCAACAGAAATACCCCTTGCCAATATTTCTAGACGACCATCAAGTATATTAAGGGCATTTTCGTCAGTTCCCTTAATTTTCATTTCATATTTCCTTCCGCGATACTGAATTTCAGGAGCCTTAACCTCGAGCTGGGTGCTTTTAAGTTCATAATCTTCAATACTGAAATATCCTATCGATACCACGCGGGCTCTTTTCTTCTCGAAAAAGACCCTGTAATGTTTATCCATGTCCAGCCCAAGTGAATCATTTGGAATAAATGAATAGTTATAATTACCCGGGGTTAAAGGCTTCACAGAAGCCAGTTTGACACGTTCATCGTAAGATTTTTCAATATAAAGATCCAGTTCCCTCGAGAGCGGGTTCCCCTTCCTGTCCGATATATACGCCTTGAGCCGAACAGTGTCGCCCGGCAGGTACTTGGGCTTGTTGAAAACGAAATAGCCCCTGTACCGGTATTGACCATCAAAATAATGATAGCTGTACTTGTCAAAAATAAGGTCTACCCTCGCGGCAAAAGATCTTGCCATGCTCCTGATCCGCGGCAGACTATACCTGGGCCTGGACCCGGAGGCAAGCCTGACGAGGTCAACCGGTATACCCCCGATTAAAGCTACCGGACGCCATGCATACCTGAGCGGGGTTTTCCCTATTATTGCCACTCCCGCTCGTTTTACTAATGGATTGTACTGGTTCCTGTTCAGGTCGAAGAAAAAGATGTTTTCTCCGTATTTCACCTCCAGCAGACCTTTCTTGTTTGATTTCTTCAGGACGAATGCATTCAGCTCATTATCATATTTTAATTGCCTGTTCCCGCACCTCACTGATGCATCTTTTACAACGCTTCCCGTCGTATCGTGAAGCTGCACGATAAGGTCCGTTTTATTATCCAATATTTCCGGATCAATATCTTCAACAGGGGCATAGCTTGTTTCGAGGTTATTGCCCCTCGCATAAACCTGGAGATAATGGCCAGGCAGTAATTTCTTCCGGTATGTCTTCCCGGTCGGGAAAGAATCAACAACGTTTACCATGAATTTTTCGAGGTGAGACAGGTACAGGGATTCATGGTGGTTTATCTCTGATGCCTGGCTGTTGGTGATCCTGAAAATATACGTGTAATAGCTCGATTGCCTGCTGTTCACAAGATTCTGGGAGGCAAGTGAAACCGGCAGCAATGACAACAGTAAGATTAAAAACTTTTTCATGGTAGGCAGTATGGGCGGTTAGTGTCTATTTTAGAATCTGTTCTCGATAGAATGATTCAAAAAAGATCATGATTCCATAAATTTCCTGAACAAAAAACCGCCCGTGTGTGTAATACATTCATGCAATGTTAAATTTAGGGGAATAATCAGAGCATTGTAAATGTTCTATAAGGTTTATTATAATGTGTTGGAATAAACAGCATTCTCTGATTGTCAATAACTAACAGTGAATCCTCATAATACCAATAATATGAAAAGAAGTATTTACCAGGTTCCTCGAATAATCCTGCTGGCATTTCTCACGCTGGCTCAGGGTTCCCTGATCGCGCAGCAAAAAAGTAACAGTAACCTTGACGAACAGGTCAGGAAATTTCTCGATTCCCAGTCGGGTGGTTGGCACGATCTGAATATACCTGAATCGGATGGGAAGTTGTTATACGATATAATAGTAAAGAATAACTACAAGAGTGCCCTGGAAATAGGTACATCGACCGGTCATTCAGGTATCTGGATTGCATGGGCATTAAGCAAGACAGGAGGCAAGCTCATAACTATTGATATTGATGAACAGAGGCATAAGACCGCGCTCGAAAATTTCAGGAAAGCAGGTTTATCAGATTACATAGATGCACGCCTGGCTGATGCTCACCAGCTGGTTAAAGAGCTTAAAGGACCCTTCGATTTCGTGTTCAGTGATGCTGATAAAGAGTGGTATAAGAATTACTTCATCGATGTTGATCCCAAGCTAATATCAGGAGGTTGTTTCACGGCACATAACATCAGGGATACAGGACCCGGGGGAAGAGGCGGATATGGAGGTCAGGCAGAATTCCTCAACTATATAAAAAGCCTGCCCACTTACCAGACAACGGTTAATTCAACTGGTGGAGGCTTATCAATAAGCTATAAGAAAGCCTCCAAATAAGGTTTGCCGGTTCTATAACATGGATTTGCAGACTCTAGAACGCGGAATTAAGCCCGGCAAGTTCCCTTATAACAACCGAGGAGCATGCAATGCCGAAGGCAGCTGGCATGTACGAGATAGTGCCGACCACTGACTTCTTATTCTGTTCACCGTCAGTCTCGATAATCCTGCTTTTGTCAACCAGCTCGGGAGAATAGACAGCCCTGAAACCCTCGCGGATACCAAGCCTGTGTAATCTCTTTCTTAATATCCTGGCCAGGGTACAATCGGTAGTCTCTGAAATATCGCTTATCCTTATGGAGGTGGGATCGAACTTGCCTCCCGCTCCCATCGAGCTTACAACAGGATAACCAAGCCTGAGACTATGAAATATAAGGAATACCTTGGGTGAAAGGGTATCGATGGCATCAACGACGTAGTCAAAACCTGCTTCAAGGATTTCAATCATCCTTTCGTCTTTAATATACTCCGCGATAACGGTTAGATCCAGATCGGGATTGATATCCCTGAGCCTGGCCCCCATCACCTCAGCCTTCAGTTTTCCCTCGTTGCTGATTAACGCCGGTAATTGCCTGTTCCTGTTAGAAGGGTGTACAGTGTCCCCGTCAACAATTGTCATCCTCCCGATACCTGCACGACTGATCATTTCAGCAGCATAGGCACCTACCCCGCCAAGTCCCACGACAAGTACATTAGAACCCCTTAACTTTTCAATCCCGTTCCTTCCTATGCAAAGTTCAGTCCTCGATAACCAGTCATTCATCACACGTCCTATTATATATTATTTCCAGGTTTATCAATGGCTTGTTCAGGCTGAACCAGTCTCCTGTAATTGGCATGTATTTGTTTAACTAGCTGCCCTGCATTCATACCAAGAGCATTCGAGACCCTTTCATAAATCGTGGCAATTCCAGCATCACTCCCGTCAGTCTCCAGGAAAAGCCTGTCAGCAGGAAGGCTCTTGAGCAGCGAATCGGAGTCAGAGGTTAAAGCAAAACTGTACCATAGAGAGATATACATGCCTTTGTCCGTAAGCTGACGGGCAAGGGCAGGTTTGCCATGAAATCCATGCACCATCCATGGCTGCTTTGCTCTTGTCGCCTTCCTTGCCTCCAGAAGCTCATCCCATGCTTTCACGCAGTGGATGAAAAGAGGCTTGCATATTCTTTCCGAAAGGGTTACCTGTGCCCTGAACATGTTTCCCTGTACTGGTAATCCGGGTCCTTTCAGCTTGTCGAATCCGGCTTCTCCAAGGGCGATAACATTAGGATGCAGACAGTGATTTTCAATAAAAGCCAGCTGATTCTCCGCGTTTATATCAGTTATGTGCCATGGATGTATGCCAAGTGTATACGCGATTCCCTGCCTGTTGTCAGGCATTATTCCCTCGTGAGCCATGAGATTCTCGACTTTAAAAACACCTGGCAACGGTGAGCCACCGTGATTATGTATATCAATATAATCTTCTGGTAGCGGGACGTTCATACCGTTTTATTTGCCAATGACTTCAATCGCCCTGGTTATCCTTTTCAGCGTTTCTTCTTTTCCTATCCATCCGATTATATCAAAAAGGTGAGGTCCCCTCGAGGCACCCACGATAGCGAGACGCAGGGCATTCATTATTGCACCAGTGTTATAGGCTTTTGCCTCGATAAGGCTCTTGACTTCTGTTTCAGCTTTCTCTTTAGTGAACTCGTCAATAGATCCAATAAGGGCTGCCACCACGGCAAGCTGGGAAGGTGTTTCGTCTTTCCATCTTTTCCTGACAACCTCGTTGTCGTACGATTCCGGGGCAACAAAGAAGAAGTCTGTCTCGTCCCACAGTTGTTTCACGAAGCTTACTCTTTCCTTGACCATTCTCACGAGCTCTTCCAGATCGCCAATGTCGTAATGGAATCCCTTTGCTCTCAGCAGCTCCCTGAACTCCATTGCCAGCTGGGTGTCTGTTTTCATCTGGAGATACTGGTGATTGAACCATTTCGCCTTTTCAGGATCGAACCTTGAACCTGCCTTGTGGACCCTCTCGATGGTGAAAGCCTGTGCCAACTCGTCGATATCGAAAATCTCCTGTTCGGTACCCGGGTTCCAGCCCAGGAGGGCCAGCATGTTAATGAAGGCTTCAGGGTAATATCCATCCTCCCTGTATCCCCTGGCTGTTTCGCCATAAGGCCAGTATAGAGGGAAGACCGGGAATCCCATCTTGTCTCCATCCCGTTTACTGAGTTTCCCTTTGCCATCGGGTTTTAAAAGCAGCGGTAGATGAGCGAACAATGGCGGCGTCCAGCCAAAAGCCCTGTATATCATGAAGTGGAGCGGCAACGATGGAAGCCATTCTTCTCCCCTGATAACGTGGGTGATTTCCATGAGCCTGTCATCAACTATATTGGCAAGATGATAAGTCGGCATCCCGTCGGTCTTGAACAGGACCTTGTCGTCGAGTGTATCAGAATTAACAACTATATGTCCGCGGATCAGGTCGTCGCAATGGATCTCCTCGTTCAATGGCATCCTGAAACGGACCACGTGAGGCTCGTCGCGGGCAATCTTTTCCTTCCACACCTCTTCGGGTAGTGAAAGAGAATTAGATAAACCTTCCCTGTTGGTGGCATTATAAATGAAGGTTGCTCCTCGTTTCTCGTGC
Organism: Bacteroidales bacterium; assembly: GCA_046329885.1. Classification (GTDB taxonomy): domain Bacteria; phylum Bacteroidota; class Bacteroidia; order Bacteroidales; family VadinHA17; genus LD21. Next base: position 100,984 of record JAXLTU010000007.1, on the reverse strand, counting down.
TCTGTCCTCAGTTTCTCCAGGTCGTCCGGCGTGTCGAAAGCATAATAGGCAAATCCAGTGGTCACCAGCTTCTCGGCGTACTCGCGGTAGAGACTCTTCCTGTCGCTCTGGCGATAAGGAGCGAAGGGGCCTCCTTCCCTTATGCCTTCATCAACCTTTATGCCGCACCACTCGAGCGATTCCATTATATACTCCTCAGCTCCCTCGACGTATCTACCCTGGTCCGTATCCTCGATGCGAAGTATGAAGGTACCTCCGTGCTTCCTTGCAAAAAGATAGTTATACAATGCTGTCCTGACACCACCTATATGAAGAGGCCCCGTCGGACTCGGGGCAAATCTTACTCTTACCATCTGATTTATCCTTACTTATATGATTTACCCGGCAAAGATAAACAAACGTGTTGAACATAAAGCGGACCCCACAAAAATCAGTATTTGAAAGGTAGAATTATATTAATTTAGTACTTCAATAAATAAGGTTAACCGGGAAAATCAGCAATATGAAAAAGATGAAAGCCCTCGTCAAGGCAAAGCCAGAAAAAGGTCTGTGGATGCAGGAAGTACCAATTCCTGAACCCGGGCTTAATGATGTGATAATAAAGGTGAAGAAGTCGGCTATCTGCGGGACCGATCTGCATATTTACGAGTGGGATCCCTGGGCGCGCAGGACTATCCGTACGCCAATGGTAATCGGCCATGAATACATGGGTTACATTGAAAAGATGGGTGCGGGTGTCACCAACCTGAAAGTTGGGGACAGGGTTACCGGCGAGGGGCATCTCGCCTGCGGCCATTGTCGTAACTGCCGCCGGGGGAAGGAGCACGTTTGCGAGAACACGGTAGGGATAGGTGTTAACATCGATGGCTCGTTCGCCGAGTACGTTAAAATACCTTCATCCAACGTGATCCCGCTCGACCCGAGGATCCCCGACGAGTGGGCTTCAATAATGGACCCGTTCGGGAACGCGACACATACCGCCCTCTCTTTCCCTCTCCTTGGCGAGGATGTCCTCGTTACCGGATCGGGACTGATCGGGAGCATGGCAATAGCAATAGCCAAGTTTGCAGGTGCCCGTTTCATAGTTGCCAGCGACCTGAGCGACTATCGCCTTGACATTGCAAGGAAGATGGGAGCAACAATTACTGTTAACCCGGGTAAGGGCGAAAAGATTGCTGACGCGGTCAAAAAGCTTGGCATGCGCGGTTTCGATGTCGGACTGGAAATGTCAGGGTCGCCAAAAGCATTCACAGAGATGATAGGCAGCATGTATAACGGCTCGAGCATCGCCCTGCTGGGTATCCTGCCTTCTAACTTCGAGGTACCATGGAGCGATATTATATTCAAGGCCATAACACTGAAGGGCATCTACGGCCGCGAGATGTGGGAGACCTGGTACAAGATGGAAATGATGATTATTGGCGGGATAAACCTCGACCCGGTTATTACGCATAGGTTCCATATCGACGACTTCCAGAAAGGTTTCGACGCGATGGAAGAAGGTAACTGCGGGAAAGTCATACTTAACTGGGATTAGGAGAGGCAGGTCATTCGATAGTCTGCCCGTGGGAGTATTCGCGGAGGCGGGTCATTCGGTAGCCTGCCCGCCGGAGTATTTGCGGAGGCGGGTCATTCGGTAGTAAAAAAAGTAAGAATAGAGTTAATCAGATAGTATTTCTTCCCGTTGAATAGCTCACCCTCGCTTTCGACAGCATGCGATTTCGGAGGGAATAAAGCCACGGAGGGCGATGCGCGAGGGAAACGAGCCAAAGGCAATATTTATTTTAATTGAAATAACAAGCTGAAAATGTATACAGATTTTAAAACCCATCTGGAAAAGACGCTGAACGAGATCAGGGAAGCTGGTCTGTACAAGAACGAGAGGATAATTGTATCTCCGCAGGGTGCTGAAATAACTCTGGCCTCGGGGCAGAAAGTACTTAATTTCTGCGCTAATAACTACCTGGGACTGTCGTCGAACCCGCGGCTTATCAGCGCGGCCAAGGCTGCACTCGATGATCATGGTTATGGCATGTCGTCAGTCAGGTTCATCTGTGGTACAACAGATCTGCACAAGGCTCTCGAGCAGAAAATAGCCGAATTCTTCGGCACTGAAGACACCATCTTGTACGCAGCATGTTTTGATGCCAACGGGGGTGTTTTTGAACCTCTTCTGGGTGAGGAAGATGCTATAATATCAGACGCTCTCAATCATGCTTCCATCATTGATGGTGTGAGGCTGTGCAAGGCGGTGAGGTACAGGTACAACAATGCTGACATGAACGATCTCGAGACCCAGCTTATCGCTGCTCAGGCACAACGACACAGGCTGATAGTCACGGACGGTGTCTTCTCGATGGATGGTAATGTTGCCCCGCTCGACAGGATCCATGAGCTCGCTGTGAAATATAACGCGATGATAATGGTTGACGAATCGCATTCCGCGGGGGTTGTTGGGCAGACTGGCCGGGGAGTAACTGAATTGCACAACCTGAAAGGGATAATAGAGATTATAACAGGAACACTCGGTAAGGCCTTTGGCGGAGCTATCGGAGGCTTCACAACCGGTAAAAAGGAAATAATAGAATTGCTTAGGCAGAGATCGAGACCCTACCTGTTTTCAAACTCTATTCCCCCTGCTGTAGCCGCGGCCGGTATTGAAATGGTCGACATGATGACTGAAACGAATGAGTTGCAGGACAAGCTTCACTCGAACTCGGCATACTTCATCGCGAAAATGAAGGAAGCAGGCTTCGATATAAAGCCTACCCAGTCGGCGATCTGCGCTGTAATGCTTTACGATGCAAGGCTGTCACAGGATTTCGCCGCGAAACTTCTTGAAGAAGGCATTTACGTAATAGGATTCTATTATCCTGTTGTACCGAAAGGGCAGGCAAGGATACGGGTGCAGTTATCTGCGGGTCACGAGAAGGCTCATCTCGACAAGGCAATCAATGCTTTCACGACAATTGGCAAAGAACTGGGAGTAATCAAATAACAGGACAAGCATATACTACACCACCAAGCGATCCAAATCGGCACGGGAATAATTCACCGATGATTAGGCCATTTAGTCAATAACTACTTTCCTATTTCTACACCTGCTTAATGAATAGGCGAAATCTGTAAATGACAGAATCATTATTGAATTTCTTAACAATTATAAATTCTTCTCCTATCTTTTTTAAAACAGAATCCTTTACCTCCAGAACCTCGTTAATCCCTTTATTTGAGCTTGTTAGGGTGTACAGGCCACTTCGATATCCTATTCAAATAAAATGAATATAGGGAATAATTAAAATGGAATGTTTCGTTTCCTGGGCTGGAGATTCCTCACTTCGTTCGGAATGACAGCTTTCCTGGTGTAATGGGGGAAGAAGCGGCGATTTGCAGGGGTTAATCAATTGCATTTACCTTGCTGATACAAATCGCCGCTTCTTCCCCGTCGTCTCCCTGTTAAAAGGCTGTCATTCCGAGCGTTAGCGAGGAATCTTAAAACATGTATTGAAATTTATTCATGATTGCTGATACTCACATTAAATTAATCATGTCGTGCCTGACGGCACTTTAATAACCTCTTCTAAATCCTGCTAACGGGATCTTGTCCCTACGGGACGTCAATTCACAGGATAAGATTCTGATTCCAATGTCCGGTTATATTGCAAGACCATAATCACCTGCTTTCTCACGTAAAAGAAGCTTCGGGAGACAGCCTGGCAACGCGATAATTAATGCCAGGTATAGTCCCGTAGGGACGAAATAGCGGATGAATAATAAAAAGAAGGTGTCATAATGAGACACCTTCTTCTGTCAACAAAAGGTAATTATACCCCCCTATCCTATCCGCATTTAGATGATCCGCAATCCTTACAGATGAGGCAGCCTTCCTCGTAAACGAGATTTTCCGAACCGCACTCACCGCATTTTCCCTTGGCTTTGGTGCCATTAGGAATGTATTTCTTGAGAGCCCTCTCGACACCATTCTTCCAGGTATTAATCGATTCGCTGTCGAGTCTGAGAGACTGTATCAGGTTTACAACATCCGGGATTGGCATACCATACCTCAGAACACCTGATATAAGTTTCGCGTAGTTCCAGAATTCGGGTTTGAACATGTGCGACAGTCCTCCCATCGTGTTCTTGTACCCGTATTTGTCTGTATACTGGAAGTCATATCTTGTATTTCCCTCGTCATCCTTGTTCTTGATGATCTTTCCCTTTATTATAGTTTTCGGGATGGGGAACATCTCCTCGTCGGCGAGACCAGTGAATACCTCGTAAGGTTTCCCGTCTTTCAGACCGACGAAGGCGATCCATTTTTCCTCGTTGTTATTAAACCTGATAATATCGCAATCGAGTACCTTGGGCCGTTTTGGTTTTTCCGGCATAATCTCCTGCTTGCTTCCACCCGAGGCTATCAGAACCCCGCTCCTCGATCCGTCGCGGTAAACTGTGGCACCCTTGCAACCCGATTTCCACGCGGTGAGATAAAGTTCACTCACTAGTTCCTCCTTCGCGTCTCCGGGAAGATTTATCGTCACGCTGATAGAGTGATCGACCCATTTCTGGATGGCTCCCTGCATCCTTACCTTGGCAATCCAGTCCACATCGTTCGCGCTCGCCTTGTAGAATGGTGATTTAGCTAGTATCTTTTCGATCTCGGCATCGCTCATCCTGGTCACCTCATCCGGATCATAATTGTTCATCCTCAGCCAGTCAACGAACTTGTGATGGAACACGTTATACTCTTCCCAACTGTCTCCAACCTCATCCTTGAAAGTAACCTTCACGTCCTGGTCATTCGGATTTACCTTTCTTCTCCTCTTGTAGAAAGCCGAGAATATCGGTTCGATTCCCGAGGTAGTCTGGGTCATGAGGCTCGTGGTGCCGGTCGGCGCGATAGTCAGGAGCGCTATGTTACGTCTCCCGTATTTTGCCATGTTAGTGTACATGACAGGATCAGCTTCCTTGAGCCTGAGTATGAATGGATTATTCTTTTCTCTCTCGGTGCTGTAAATAGTGAATGGTCCTCTTTCCTTCGCGAGGTAAGTTGATGATTTGTATGCTTCTAGAGCAAGGGTTTTGTGAACCTCCACTGAAAAGTCTATGGCGTCGTCGCTGCCATACCTGAGTCCAAGAGCCGCCAGCATGTCGCCCTCGGCTGTTATACCGATACCGGTTCTCCTGCCCTCTTCTGATTTCTTCTTGATGTTAGTCCAGAGGTTTTTCTCGACCATCTTGAGTTCCGGCGATTCCGGGTCTGAATCGATCTTGGCTATAATGGCGTCGATCTTCTCCATCTCGAGATCGATGATGTCATCCATCATTCTCTGGGCAAGACCCACGTGTTCCCTGAAGAGTTCAAAATCGAACTTTGCCTTCTTCGTGAACGGCTCCGTCACGTAACTGAAGAGGTTTATTGCCAGCAACCTGCAACTATCGTAGGGACAAAGAGGTATCTCGCCGCATGGATTTGTTGAAACCGTGGCATAACCAAGATCAGCGTAACAATCGGGCACGCTCTCGCGTATTATTGTATCCCAGAAAAGCACGCCCGGTTCAGCTGATTTCCAGGCATTGTGAATTATCTTGTTCCAGAGTTCACTGGCATTGGTGTCCCGTGTAAATTTAGGTTCATCCGAATTGATCGGGTATTGTTGCCTGAAAGTCTTTTTCTCTTCTACGGCATTCATGAACTCGTCGGTAAGTTTGACGGAGACGTTAGCCCCGGTTACCTTGCCGCTTTCCATCTTGGCATCGATAAACTTCTCTGCATCGGGATGCTTGACCGAGATGGACAGCATCAATGCACCTCGACGTCCATCCTGAGCAACTTCGCGTGTGGAATTGGAATATCTTTCCATGAAAGGAACCACGCCTGTTGAAGTGAGGGCACTGTTCAGAACCGGGGTTCCTTTCGGTCTGATGTGAGATAGGTCGTGACCCACGCCACCGCGTCTCTTCATGAGCTGCACCTGCTCCTGGTCAATCTTCATTATGCCACCATACGAGTCCGAATCGCCATCGTTACCAATAACGAAACAGTTTGACAGGGAAGCGATCTGGTAATCATTTCCTATACCTGTCATCGGTCCACCTTGTGGTACTATGTATTTAAAATCCTTGAGAATATTGTATATGAGTTCCTCCGGCAGCGGGTTCTTGTATTTCAATTCTATCCTGTGAATCTCGCTGGCAATCCTGCGGTGCATGTCATCAGGGGTTTTTTCATACAGGTTGCCAAATGAATCTTTAAGGGCATACTTGTTCGCCCAGACCCTTGCTGCCAGTTCATCACCTTTGAAGTACTCGCAACTCGCTTCGAAGGCCTCCTCGTGTGAATAGGTCTTCTTCGCGGTCTGCTTTCCAGATTTCTCTACCGCTTTCCCTTCATTCTTCTTTGCCATAACCGGTTTTTCCTGTTCATTTACCGCGTTCTCTGAACCCACAGCAGTATCCCGGACAAAAAGATCACCCATACTCTTGAAAATAATTTCGTTATACCCTGATTTCGATGAGATTATAAGATCCCCGGTTTTTCAAACGGGTAATTGCTAAATTAGACAAGCAACCCCCTCCAAACAAGACATGAAATTTAAGTTTATTAACATTTGGATGTATAGTTATTAACTTCACTTTTTTCAGTCTGACAGTCAGTTCCTTGTCACTTAAAAAAAATTTTCACCCCCTGTATTTTATTGATTCAGTGTTATTTAATAAACACTGCCAGGTTTTGGAGAAAAAAAGTGGGGACGTCCTGACCGACGTCCCCACCGCGAAAAAAAGCTTGTTATTTCTAGTTGAAAATATACCTCAGACCGAGCTGGATGCCCCATGTGCTTGAGGTGGTATTAACATTGTCGAAAGTTTTTGTGGGAAGCACACCACCGGTTTCAACCATTTTGAAGAGAAGGTTGTTTGAAACAGCCCTCGAGGTAAGGATTGAACCGTTGCTAAGGCTAAGGCGTTTGCGTACACCCCAGTCAGAGTTAAGCAGGTTGCCAGCGTTAAGAATGTCGCAGCTGATCTGCAGGGTGTTCTTCTTACCGGCAACAGTGAGGTAAAGATCCTGGAGTATCTTGACGTCAAACCTGTTGTACCACGGGTAGAATGCACCGTTACGCTCTGCATACTTGCCAAGGTGACTGCTCAGGTATTTGTCCTGTGCAACATAAGCCCAGAATGCTGAAGCCTGCTGAGCAGCAGTGTATTTCACAGTACCGCTTACAACAAAATCTTCAAAGGTGATCTCGCTCTGGTCCTTGGGTATGTAGATAAGGTCGCCGTTGATACCATCATTATTGAAGTCGTTTGAATACCTGTAAGAGAAGTTACCATCGATATAACCATTATAGAATACTGAAATGGTTGTGGTAGCATGTTTCAGGTAGTCGATCTTGTAGCTGAGAGATCCGACAACACGGTGAGGTGTAAGATACTGTGAATAGCTGAGGTCGAGGTCGTTCTGGCCGCGAACCGAAAGGTTGTTTGACCATGAAGAAGCGGCCTGTGAACCAGGGTTACCGGAGATATCCTTGGCCATCATGTGTGTATAAGCCACCATACCGTTGAAGTTCTTGATAACCGGGAAGTTCAACTGAGCTGTGAAGTTCCAGCTGTAACCCCTGTCGGTGTTGGTAAGAACCATGGCCTCTGAAAGTGTCGAGTAAATCTTCCTGCCAGCGGTTGTCCATACCGGTCTCTTGTCGGGACCGTTATATGGTGTTGCACCATAAGGCTGCGGGAGGTTGGCGTTAATCTGGTAGATAGCGTTTATATCTTTCGTGTACATGGCTTCAAGAGTCAGGCTCATGTCGAAAGGAAGTTTGATATCAGCGGCAAGACTGCTTCTCCATACCTGAGGCATTTTGAAGTCAGGATCGATTGAAGCGATTGATGAAGGCGGTTTGGTACCGGCTGTCATCGGGAACAAAGGATCGTGTGTCTTGGTAGTCGCGTTCCAGTTTGTAGCATTTATGTTGCCCATCGCGTCGGCGCTGAACTTGATGGAGTCGAGCTGTGCAGCCGATGTGAGTTCAACAGTGTTCTGAAGCATACCGGCATTGGTAGGCTGGTTGGTGAAGAACACGAAAGGAAGACGGCCGGTGAAGATACCGGTTCCACCACGCACCTTGAGAACCTTGTCACCGAATACATCCCAGTTGAAACCAATCCTCGGTGAAGGAATAACTCTTGATTTGGGCCATTTGCCCAGGTTGAGTTTCTCGAAGTTCTGGAACATGAGGGTTGCAACTGCAGGGTTGTCCTGAAGTTCATTCATGTATATCGGCATGTCGAAGCGGACACCATAGGTCAGCTTCAGGTTGTCGAGCACATTGTATTCATCCTGGAGGTAAGCTGAAGCCTGACCGAAGCCAAGTTCCGCTACCGGTTTCGTATTCGTCGGGTCGTATGAGTAGGTAAGACCGAATGCTGTTGGCTGGTTGCCGGCAACACCGTTAACATGTTTGATGAAGGTATTAAGGTCTTTGAACCTGTAATAGCTGGTTCCATATCTCATGAAAGAGTTTCCGAAATAAAGGTACTCGAACGAGGCACCTCCCGTGAAGTTATGACGACCTGTTTTGAAAGTAACGTTATCAACAATAGTGTACACGTTATTCTCAACGTTATTGTTATATGAGAACAGTTCATAACCGGCACTCATGTAAGCGTCAGGTGTTGCACCACCATCCCAGATGTCAATGAACGGGAATGGGCTGCTGTCGCTTGAACGGGTATCCTGGATCATTGTGAATGATGCAAGTAACTGGTTCGAAAGCGAATTGCTGAAGCTGCTGTTCAGCTCGGCAGACATCGAGTAAACCGTGTTAAGGAAGCCGTAGTTCGAGTTCTTGAATGATAGGGCGTTCGCGCTTAACCTGTTCGAGGAAGCCCTCGGGTTGGGTGCACTTGTACCGTTGACTATCTGGTTGTTGGTGCTCCTTACGGCGTTGAAACGCAGGCTGAACTTGTGCTTCTGGCTTATGTTCCAGTCTACACGGCCAAGAACCTTGAAGTTCTCGACAGCGAACGATCCATAGTTCTCGAAAGGACCTGTAACGTATCCGAACTTGCTCAGGAGAAAATCAGAAAATTTCTGAAGCGAGTCAGCAGGAACGCGGCTTACGTTAGGATCGCCAATATTGTTGACGCCCGGGCGGTATGCCTGCCATTCAACACCAGGCACGCTTGAGCTTTCTTTTTCACCGTTGATGAAGAAGAACAGTTTGTCCTTGATAATCGGCCCACCAACCCTTGCACCATAGATGAGGGTAGATGTTTTCGTTGCAGCGGGAAGTTCATAATCGGCAACTTTCATACCGTTGAACGACTGGTCGCGGTAGAAGGTGTAAACAGAACCTGAGAATTCGTTGGTACCTTTCCTGGTGATGGCGTTGATACCGGCACCGGTGAAGTTAGCCTGGCGAACATCAAAAGGCGCGACGTTTACCTGGATCTCCTCGATAGCGTCGAGTGATATTGGTTCGGCATCGCCACCAGGCATGTTCCTCGTGCTGAGGCCGAAGTTGTTATTGAAGTTCGAACCGTCAATGACGATGTTGTTGTAGCGACCATCACGACCGGCGAAGCTGTTGCTGCCGCCAAAGAGCGGAGACAGACGGGTGAAGTCGTTGATACTCCTGCTTATTGAAGGCAGTGAACTGATGTCACGGTTGCTGATGTTAACAGATGCACCAGTCTTGACCGAGTTGAATGCTGATGGTTTCGCACCAACAACAACAACCTCGTTAAGGTCGGTCGAGCTCTCCGTGAGGTTAGGCGTGAGATCGTAGGTCTCGCCAAGGAAGAGGGTGATATCAGTGTAGGTCTTCTTCGAATAGCCTACAAAAGAAGCTTCAACCTTGTACGGGCCGCCAGGTCTCATACCCTGGATCAGGTAAAAGCCTTCAGAGTTAGCCGAAGCACCATATGTAGTACCTGATGGTACATGTACCGCGATAACGGTGGCTCCTGGTAGAGGCTGTCCTTTTGCATCGACAACCTTACCGCTCATTGATGATGTTGTTGCTCCCTGTCCAAACATGAGCAGGGATACTGACATGAACAACAGCATCGCGAACAAACGTTTTGATTTCTCCATCATAGAATAGGATTAAGGTTAATTATTTGTCTTCGTTTCTTTTCTAAATACTTGATTATCTAGAGCTTAAATTCGGGTTTTCAAATTGAAACGGGACCATCAAGATACATCTCTTTGAATTTGGGGTATCTAAACGGCCGTTTGTAGTTTTTAACAAGATTTGAACCGGTTTTGCCTCTTTTGTTAATATCTTTTTTCGAGCAGCAAAGCTACAATTTTTTCAGTTGCCCCCGTGCCTGATTCAACATATTCGCGCGAAGCAGCCGATGATTTCTCGTATAACACGCTGTCATTCAACAAAGAACCAAGGATTTTTTCAAATTCTTTATAATTCCTGTAACAGTAAGCCCCTCCCTTTTCAATTAGTTCAACCGCCTCGCGGAACCTCGTGTGGTTAGGCCCGAACATGACTGGGATCCCCCAGCATGCCGGCTCAAGAATGTTATGTATTCCCTTGCCAAACCCTCCTCCCACTATCGCTGAAAACGCGTAGGAATATACTGACGAAAGCATGCCGATGTTGTCAATTATCATCACCCTGGCCTCCTGCAGGTCCGCGTCATTACCTGAATAAAAGACTGTCCTCGCAGTCAGCAGCCTGGCTATCCTCTCGAGGTTTTGCCTGTCAATTTCATGAGGTGCTATTATCCACTTCAGGTCATTACCATTAGTATTTATATACCTGCAGATTATCTCCTCGTCGGGTTGCCAGCTGCTACCCGCAACAATAACCCTGTCGCCTCCCCTGAACCTGTCAATTTTTTCGATAACCTTGGCCGAACCGGCAAGCTTCTTCACCCTGTCGAACCGGGTATCACCTGATATGCTGGCCTGATCAATACCAATGCTCTTCAAGAGATCAAGCGACAGCTGGTCCTGAACGAATATGTGAGTGAATTTCGAGAGCATCTTCCTGAAGAATGAACCATACCACTTGAAAAAATGCTGGTCGCGCCTGAATATCGCCGAAATCAGCAACAGGGGGATCTTTCTCGCTGAAAGCTCGGAGATAATATTGTTCCAGAACTCGTACTTCACGAAAATCACGGCGGAGGGATTAACAAGCTCGATAAAGCGCCTGGCGTTGCGCCTGGTGTCAGTGGGGAGATAAAAGACCCAGTCGGCCCCCGGCCAGTCTTTCCTGATCTCGTAACCCGATGGTGAAAAAAAGGTGACAAGGATCTTGTGATCAGGCATCGTCTCCCTTATTTTCTCGATAACGGGCCGGCCCTGTTCGAACTCGCCAAGCGAGGCACAGTGAACCCAGACCTTAGGTGAGCCGGTATCAACAGCATCACTGACAGCTTTTTCCCAGCCCGACCTGCCTTTAACCCAGAGTGATGCCTTGTTGTTAAAAAGTGATGCTATCCTCGCCAGACCAGCATACAATATTATAATAAGGGAGTAGAGGATTTTCATTTTTCTTTTTCCGCTTCAAAGGTAAAAAAGATAAAATTGAAAACAGAAGAACTTTTGCCGGCTGGTGTTAAATTACTGTTACGTCATTTTTAAATTGTCATTTCATGGCCACGGGGTATGCACCATTAAATATTCTCCTATTTTTGTATTAATAACCAGGGCCACCATGGTCAGACTGATAGCTCTTATAATATCGATAATACTGCAGATTTTCGCCGCGGTGGTGGCACTTCGCTTCGTCAAGCTTACCAAGTACAGGTTATCGTGGATACTTCTTTCCCTTTCCTTCGTGTTCATGGCCGTCAGGAAGCTGATCCAGCTGTTTGAATATTTCATGGGGCCTCCCACCGAGATATGGCAGATGATAGACGGCTGGATGGATGTGATCATTTCATTTTTCATAATAGTAGGAGTCATACTGATCCGCGAAATCTTCTATTCTCTCAAGCGTGCTGAACTCGACCGGCTCAAGACTGAACGAAGGGTTCTGAACGCCATAATCAACACGGAGGAGAACGAGAAGAAAAGGTTCGCGAAGGACCTGCACGACGGTCTTGGCCCCTTGCTTTCTACAGTAAAAATGTCACTCTCCGCGCTCAACGAGAAGATCAAGGATCCATCAGGCATGGAAATACTCCAGAACACCAACCATGTAGTAAACGAGGCCATCAGCACCATCAAGGAGGTCTCCAATAACCTGAGCCCTCACGTGCTTTCAAACTTCGGTCTCACGAGCGCAATCAATGCCTTCACTGCCAAGATCAACCGGACTAAAGCCATCGAGATAGATTTCAAATCGAACATGGAAAACATGAGGCTCGAGAATGACAAGGAAGTGGTTATTTACAGGGCTGCATGCGAGCTGATAAACAACTCTCTCATGCATTCAGGTGCATCAAGGATTGAGATGGAACTCAATAAACATGAAAAATTTGTTACCTTGCAGTTTTTCGATAACGGCAGAGGTTTCGATACTTCAAGGCTGGATAAAGAAGACAGCAAGGGAATGGGAATATCGAACATAGAAACCAGGGTGAAGTCAATCGATGGCGTTTTCATTCTCGAAAGTTCACCAGGTAAAGGAACCAGCGCCCTTATCAAAGTCATTGAATAATACAGAAGCGGGAGAAAATGGAGAAGACCAGGATAATAATTGCGGACGATCATCAGCTCTTCAGGAACGGGCTGAAGTTGCTGCTTGAATCATCCCCCGATTTCCAGATTGCAGGGGAAGCATCCACCGGGACAGAGTTCCTCGAGGTACTGAAGAACTGTCCTGCCGATGTCGCGTTAATGGATATAAACATGCCCGAGCTCGATGGCATTGAAGCCACTAGGAAAGGCATGAAGCTGTGCCCTGGTCTTGCTGTAATCGCCCTCTCGATGTATGGTGAGGAGGAGTATTATTACAAGATGGTCGACGCCGGGGCCAAAGGGTTCCTTCTCAAGGACTCTGATATAACGGAAGTCAGGGAGGCTATCATAACTGTGAAAAAAGGAGGAAGCTATTTCTCGCAGGAACTGCTTCACCAGGTAATTCAAAAAATCAAGCTGCGCGAGAACGAGATAAAATCTGCCAATCTTTCGAAACGCGAGAAGGAGATACTCTACAAGATATGCGAGGGTTACTCGAACCAGGAAATTGCCGAGTCTCTGTTCATAAGCAAAAGGACCGTTGACAAGCACAGGGCGAACCTGCTGGGTAAAACAAATTCGAAAAACACGGCCAGCCTGATCCTTTATGCAATTAAAAACAAACTGATTGAAATCTGAATATAATGTCAGACACCGGTTCAATCGGACCACGAGGCGAAAATGAGGCTTCAGATTACCTCCAGGGCAAAGGGTACAAGATCCTTCACCGCAACTGGAAATCAGGGAAAAAGGAGATTGATGTTGTGGCCCGAGATGGCACCACCGTTGTCTTCGTTGAAGTTAAAACGCGATCTGACGATTACCTTGTCCACCCCCGGGGTGCCGTCACAACCCAGAAACAAAAGATGATAATATTTGCCGCTGAAGATTATATTAAAAGATATAATATTGATTCTGAATGCAGGTTCGATATAGTATCTGTAATAACCCGGGGGCAGATAACCGAGATAGAACATATTGAAAACGCCTTCTATCCCACCCTGAGATGAATCTTGCACGTTAGGATATGGATATAGTAAAAATAAGGGAATATTGCCTCGGGAAACCCGGGGTATCGGAGTGCTTCCCGTTCGACGAGGAAACGCTAGTCTTCAAGGTAAAGGACAAGATTTTTGCCCTTGTGAGCCTCGACGGCGCCCCTGGCCTCAATCTTAAATGCGACCCGGCTCTCGCTCTCGAGCTGAGGGAAAAATATTCATCGGTGACACCTGGTTATCACATGAACAAAAAACACTGGAATACTGTAAATATAGATGGTACTATTCCTGACAAGGAAATACTGGGATGGATAGATCACTCCTACGATCTTGTTTCAGGCAAAAAATAAACAAAACTTAATTTACTAATACCATGAAAATCAAAATCTTATCCTTCATCCTCCTTTTCGTCTTCATCACGGCCAGCGGGCAGAAATCGAAGAATGCCCCTGCGGCTGATGGTTACAAATTCACAACGGTTGTTGATCTCAAGGCAACCCCTGTAAAGAACCAGGCTGCCACGGGAACATGCTGGTGCTTCGCCACGACATCTTTCATCGAGTCAGAACTTCTCCGCATGGGAAAGGGAGAATACGACCTTTCAGAAATGTATATTGTCAGGAACAACTATGTCGACAGGCTTAAGGACAACTTCCAGCGCCAGGGCAAAGGCAACCTCGGGCCGGGAAGCGTGGGTCACGACTGGATTATCGAATTCGTTAAAAACGGGATAGTGCCTGACGAGGCTTACACGGGTCTTAATTACAGCTCCCCCACTCATAATCATTCAGAACTTCAGTCCACGATAAACGCTATCGCCACTGTTCCCGTCCAGAGAAGGAGAGAAAGTGACGAATACTTTAAGGTCGTGAATGCTGTCCTCGACACCTACCTTGGCACCTACCCTTCTTCATTCACCTACAAGGGTGTGACTTACTCACCCGAATCATTCACCAAATCGCTTGGTATAAATACTTCCGACTACGTGGAGATAACATCATTCACCAACTTCCCATTCTACACGACGGGAGTGGTGGAGATACCCGACAACTGGAGAAAGGAAAAATACTACAATGTCCCTCTAGATGAACTAATCCAGATTATGGATTATTCATTCAGCCAGGGTTACACGGTGAACTGGGATGGTGACGTGAGCGAGAAAGGTTTCGCGCATGGGAAAGGTGTTGCCATAATACCCGAGGTGAAGGATTTGAACGCTTACCCTGCTGCCGACAAGGCAAGGGTCGAGAAGATGACGGAACAGGAAAGACTGGATGAAGCTTATAAATTTCTCAAGCCGGTTCCGGAGGTGAAAGTGACCCAGGAATCGCGTCAGGAAGGTTATGACAAGAAGCAGACTACCGACGATCATCTCATGCACCTGACCGGTGTTGTAAAAGATCAGAACGGTACAAAGTACTACAAGACAAAAAACTCGTGGGGTACTGAAAGGAACGCGTTTGGAGGTTACCTTAACATGTCAGAGTCTTACGTGAGGGCCAAGACTATTTCTATAATGGTTCATAAAAACGCCATTCCCGCCGAGATCAAGACAAAACTGGGCCTTTAAAAGGTCTTTAACGGTTACCTGGCGCCCTTCACCTGGGGCCAGGTAACTTTTTTTTGGCTATCCCCATCTTCTACCCGATCATGAGGTTACAGCCCCTGATGTCGCCTGAATCGAAACGGCCCATCACTTCAAACGTACCATCGGGGTTAAGGCGGCCAAGATCCTTGGTGGCTATGAATGAGCAAGAGTACACGTTAGCAAGATCGATAACGTTTATGCCTCCCGTTTGTCCGGTAAACGAGTGAGTGCCAAGAGGATCGTTCAGGTCCCTGAGCATTATCCTCATCCATGGCGGGGTTCTGAAAAGTCCGTCACCAACCGACCAGGCCTGGCTGAGAAGTTCTGTCATCCCATATTCCGAGAAAACCTTTTTTATCCTGAGCCGCGGGATCAGTATTTCGTGCAACTCGTCCCTTGTTATTTCTGCTCTTCTTCCTTTCATACCCCCTGTCTCTACAACAGTCACACCGCTAAGGTCCGGATGGTGTTTTTCAGCAAGATCAAGCAGGGCATAGGTAACTCCTATAAGCATGGCCTTTCCCCCGTTGTCAGCTACCGACCGCAGATTTTCAATCATCCTGGTCGTATCTCCCAGGTAAAAACTGCTTCGCTTATCGTGGCTTAGTTTAATGAGATGATCTGCCATGAAGACAAGAGAGGAATTACCTCTTTCGACGTAGGAAGGTAAAAGCGCGGCGAACATCCATCCAGATGGCTCACCGAAGAAATAGTTAAATCCTGATGTGAAACTCTCGACATAAAGGGTCGGGTCAGTAACATAGTGCCTGCTGTTTGTAGTCGAGGTGGTTCCTGAACTCTCGAAGAACACGACAGGGCTTTGTCCTCCTGAAATAACCTTGTGCCACTTGAAGAATTCAATAGGCATGAAAGGTATTTCTGAAAGGCTGTTAATCTTATCCGGATTTACACCAAGCTCCCTTATGAATTCTCCATAAACAGGGTTTTGGGACGACTGGAACCTGAAGATGTCCAGCGCCGTTAATTCAAAATCCTCATCAGAGGAGATACTGAAGATTCTTTCACGTATATCTCCGGTCATTTTGCCGGGAAAGTTAAAGTTCCGTCAGGTTGATACACCCATTTAATTGTGCATTCAGCGAATGCCTTGTCGTCACGTTTTTCTCCTGTAGCAGCGGTAACGAGTATCTTCGCGTAGGTATCCTGGCTGGTTCTGAAAAGCCATACCTGGTTAGCTGCCAGGTTGGTTGCCCATGGTTCCCATGCAGGCTGATCGAAAGAGGTAAGACCGTCGAATGCAGCGGATGCCGCTGTTGCATCAGCGTAGGTTCCATATTTGAAGAAAGCATTTTCAAAATTGGACACAGCCATGTAGACCATTCTCACGGTATTGTCGAGATTGGCATCAGCCAACACGGATATTACATCCTCAGCTCCATCGAGAGTCGAGACGATTGCGCCTGTTTTTACAGACAATCCCTTCGCGTAATAGGGTCCGGAACCATATAGAATATTATTAATCGTGACTGTTCCCGACCACACAGGGTCTTTTTCCTTCTTGCACGACGGAAGGATCAATATTGCAAGTAAAATGACCGCCAGTTTTTTCATGATATAAAGATAAGAAAAACAGCTGCCAGGAACCAGTCGTGACAGCCGTTCAATATTACGAGTTTTATTATTCTCCTCTTATAGCTGTGATGCCAGGGAGTTTTTTACCTTCCATGTACTCGAGCATTGCACCGCCTCCTGTTGAGACATAACTGACTTTATCAGCCAGTTTATACTTGTTAATAGCGGCAACTGAATCGCCACCACCTATAAGGCTGAAAGCACCCTTAGAAGTTGCATCAGCGATTGCATGGGCAACTGCCACGGTGCCTTTCGAGAATTTTTCCATCTCGAAAACGCCCATCGGGCCATTCCAGAGTATTGACTTCGACGAGTTGATAACGTCGTTGAAGAGCTTGACCGATTTATCAGCTATGTCGAGTCCCATCCAACCGTCAGGAACCTGATCCACTGATGTAACATTGGTCTCGGCTTCATTATCAAACTTGTCACCGTTAACGCTGTCGACGGGAAGGTATAGTTTAACACCCTTCTCCCTGGCCTTGTTTATAATATTAAGAGCCAGTTCGAGCTTGTCCTCCTCGCACAATGACTTACCTATCTTGCCACCCTGGGCTTTGATGAAGGTATAGGTCATCCCGCCTCCAATTATGAGGTTGTCAACCCTGTTAAGAAGATTCTCGATGAGGAGTATCTTGTCTGATACTTTTGCACCACCCATTATAGCCGTGAATGGTCTCTGGGCATTATTAAGAACCTTGTCCATGGCAGCCAGTTCACTGTTGATAAGGAAGCCGAACATCCTTTTCTCTACCGGGAAATTATCGGCAATAACTGCTGTCGTGCCATGAGCCCTGTGTGCTGTTCCGAAAGCGTCATTTACATATACATCAGCGTAAGATGCAAGTTTTTTGGCCAGCTCCTTCTGCTTGACCTTCAGGGCTGCCTTGGCGGCTTTCTTCTCCTCGTCAGTGGCTGTCTCGGGAAGTACAGGCTTGCCTTCTTCCTCGGGATAGAAACGGACATTCTCGAGCAGCAATACCTCGCCTGGCTTCAGGGCAGCTGACATGTTTACGGCTGATTCGCCTAGGCAATCATCCGCGAAAAGAACCTTGATGCCAAGGTAGCTCTCGAGTACCGGTAAAACTGGTTTCAGGGAATATTTATCCTGTCTTCCTTCCGGGCGGCCAAGGTGCGACATAAGAATGCAGCAACCACCATCACCAAGAATTTTTTTGATCGTTGGAAGGGCGCCTCTTATCCTTGTATCATCTGTTACAACAAATGTCTTCTTATCAAGGGGCACGTTGAAATCGACCCTGACGATCGCTTTGACTCCCTTGAAATTGAAATCCTGAATCATTTTCATATATCTGTGTTTTAAAATTTAGTTGCTATTGCAAACCTACATTTTTTTTAGAATTTTTTTGCCCGGAATTTGAAAGTTATTAAACAAAAAACGGGGCGCGGGTGTTTCCTGTTAAACCATGTCGACAAAAAGTTACACAATACAGCTTGCTCCCTGCACGGCAATGGCCTGAAATCCTTGCCTGACACGGGGGTGCCTGTCGCAGTTGTGCCAGTGAAGAACCCGCTGATTTTGTAATGAAAGATGACTGGAGCTGAAAAGCTGTCATCGCCGATACTGGTTCAGGATTGATAAAAGAATGTTAAATTTGAAAAAAAATTATGGCAAAAATCACGCTCAAGGGCAACCCGGTTAACACATCAGGAACCCTGCCGTCAAAAGGGACAAAAGCTCCCGATTTCTCACTTGTTAAGTCTGATCTAGGATCGGCAACACTTTCAACGTACAAGGGGAAAAAAGTAATACTTAATGTATTCCCGAGCCTCGATACCTCGGTATGTGCTACCTCGGTGAGGAAGTTCAACCAGCTTGCAGCAGGCAAAGATAATACGGTAGTTCTCGCGATCTCGAAGGATCTCCCTTTCGCGCACGGAAGGTTTTGTTCAACAGAGGGTATATCGAATGTTGTCACGCTGTCAGGATTCCGCGATTCATCATTCGGGAAGGTATATGGCCTTGACATCGTTGACGGTGCTTTAGCCGGTTTGTACTCGAGGTGCGTTGTTGTCATAGACGAGAACGGGACCGTGAAGTACACCGAACAGGTACCAGAGATAACCCAGGAGCCTGATTACGACTCGGCACTCGCGGCTCTTTAACCGATAGTCGCGAACGGCAGAAATATAGAGAGGGATGAAGTTTTCAGATATACCGGGTCAGTCCGATGCCGCTGCCAGATTAATAAGATCCGTCACGGAGGGCAGGGTAAGTCACGCCCAGCTTTTTACCGGACCCGAGGGTTGCGGTTCATTTGCCCTGGCGATGGCCTACGCCCAGTATGTCAGTTGCGAGGACAAACAACCATCTGACTCGTGTGGCACATGCAAATCGTGTGTGAAATACGAGAAGAAAATACATCCCGATCTGCATTTCGTCTTCCCGGTCATAAAAGGTAAGAAGACAGACGAGCCGGTAAGTGATACTTATATAGAGGGATGGCGCGAGTTCACTGCAAAATCGCCATTCTTCTCTCTTAACAACTGGCTGGAGTTTATCGATGTGGACAACCAGCAGGGGCTCATCTTCGCTTCCGAAGCCTCGGAAATTATAAGGAAGCTCAGCCTTAAAACCTTCGAGTCGGACTACAAGATAATGATAATCTGGCTCCCCGAGAAGATGAATCATACGGCGGCAAACAAGGTCCTCAAAATGATTGAAGAGCCACCCGACAGGACACTTTTCCTGCTTGTTAGTGACGAGCCCGACAAGCTCCTGCCAACTATTATCTCGAGGTGCCAGCTCGTCAAACTGCCTTCCTTCACGAATGAGGAGATAAAAGGATATCTGAGAAGCAGGTATGGGTCGACAGACGCTAAAGCAGCCGATCTGGCAAGAGTTGCCAATGGCAATATACTCAGGGCGGTTGAACTAGCCGAAAATGATGAAACCTCAAAATTCAATCTCGAGAATTTCAGGAACCTGATGCGTTTCGCATGGAAGAGGGATGTAACAGCAATGATCGAATGGTCGGAAGAAATGGCATCGTCGGGCCGCGAGGCACAGAAGAGCTTCCTTCTTTACGGAATCCGTCTCATGCGCGAAAACCTCATGCTGTCTCTTGGTCAGCTTCCAAATAACCTTGTATTCATAGACGGTAACGAGGCCGAGTTCTCTGAAAAATTCCACCCTTTCATCACCCTTGGAAACATCGAAAGCCTGTCAGGTGAACTCAGCCTGGCTCACTCGCATATCGAGGCAAACGGTTATTCGAAACTCGTATTCCTCGATCTTGCCCTGAAGATCACAAAACTCATACCTCGTTGAAATAATCGCTTTATTTAATTATTTTTGCCAGTTAACAGGAAGAACGGAAGGAGATTTTATGACTGAGAATGACGATTTGCTGAATCAGCCAGGGGAAGAGATTAAACTTCCTGAGATGAAGTACCGGTGCGGCAACAATAAGCTCGACTCATATAACTGGCTCGCTGACCTCCCGGAGGAGGTAAATGATAATTCTGTTGTAGAGATACGGTTCAAGAACACCCGCAAGGGATTTTTCAGGAACGTTAATGACCTGCGTCTTGAAATAGGCGACATCGTTGCTGTTGAAGCAACACCTGGACACGATATAGGACGGGTTGCCATGGTTGGCAGACTCGTGAAGGAACAGATGAAAAAGCTGAAGGTGATGCCATCTCCCGACGAGATGAAAAAGGTATACCGGAAGGCCAAAGCTGTTGACATCCAGAAATGGGAAGAGGCCAGGAAACTGGAAATACCGACAATGCTCAGGTCGCGTAAGATAGCGGAAGAACTGAAGCTCAACATGAAGATTGGTGATGTTGAATACCAGGGCGACAGGACCAAGGCAATATTTTATTACATAGCCGACGAGAGAGTCGACTTCAGGCAGCTCATTAAAGTACTGGCCGAGGAGTTCCACGTGAGGATAGAGATGCGACAGATAGGTGCCAGGCAGGAAGCTGGACGGATTGGCGGGATAGGCTCGTGCGGACGCGAACTTTGCTGCGCCAGCCATGTGACCAATTTCACTTCGGTAACGACAACCCACGCCAAGTACCAGGAGCTGTCGCTCAACCCGCAGAAACTGGCCGGGCAATGCAGTAAGCTCAAATGTTGCCTCAATTTCGAGTTCGACTCTTACATAGATGCCCAGAAGCATTTCCCGCCGAGAGAATATTCCCTCGAGCTTGCAGACCAGACTGTCTGGTTCCAGAAGATGGAGGTGCATAAAGGCATATACTGGTATTCCACCGACCAGCATGCTGCAGTTAATCTCACCGCAGTACCTGTTGCCAGGGTTACCGAGATACAAAAGCTTAACAGAAGGGGCCAGAAACCCGAGAAACTGCTTGTTGATGACGGATCGGCAACTACTGCCGCCCCATCGGGTGATCTCCTCCAGGAAAACAGCCTCGAGAGATTCGATAACAGGAACAAGGGTCAGCAACAGTCAAGGAACCAGCACAGGAGGAAAAATAAAAGGTTTAATGATAAAAGGAACAAGTAGATATCCCCTCTTTCTGCCATTGATCCTGATTGCAATGCTTACCTCCTCGTGCGGCAGAAATATCGTTTTCTCAGACGCGAGCGAGATGAAAGGCGAAAAATGGAAACTGGATAACGTTGTCCGTTTCGAGGCTGAGATCGAGGATACCATCTCGAGCAATAACATTTTTTTTACAGTGCGCACGGGTACGAGCTATCCATATCGAAATATCTGGTTATTCGTATCCACAACTGCCCCATCGGGCAAAACGGCAACCGACACTCTCCAGTTCATGCTTGCCGACGAGAAAGGGAACAGGTATGGTAAGGGATTTGGTGATATACGGGAACTCAGACTGCCATTCAGGTCAGTTGTCTATTTCCCTGAAAAAGGTAAATACCAGTTCAGCATAATGCAGGGAATGAGAAACGAGGAGCTTGATGGTGTTTACGATTTCGGGCTCATTATAGAAAAGTTGAAAAGCGGTCGAAAAGGTGGGAAAGAATAAGCTTGAGAGATGGCGCGAGATGAAGACCTTCGGGAATTGCGTTGAGCCATCAACAGAGGATATCAAGACCGGCGACTACCACCTGAAGGGGAAATGGGCTGACAGTTATTTCAAAAACCAGAATCCTGTTGTTCTTGAACTCGGGTGCGGCAAGGGCGAATACACGGTGGCCATGGCAGAAATGTACCCCGGGAAAAACTTCGCCGGCCTCGACATAAAAGGAGCGAGGATCTGGAGGGGAGCCAAAACAGCATACCAGCGATCGGCAAGTAACGTCCTATTCATAAGAACGAGAATTGAATTCATCACTTCTTTCTTTGCCGAAAACGAGGTTGACGAGATATGGATCACCTTCCCTGATCCGTTCACGAGACAAAGGGATTCCGGTAAAAGATTAACAAGCCCCGGCTTCCTGAATAATTACAGATCTTTCCTTCGCCACAAAGGTATCGTTCACCTGAAAACCGATAATCACGAGCTGTACAAATACACCAGGAGACTTGCTGAAGCAAACGGGCTGGAGATAATTGCTGCTACAAGCGACCTGTACACCGACATGGCAGGAAACGATCTGCTTTCGGTAAGAACACATTACGAGAGTATCTTCCTGAAAGAAGGAAAGAAAATCCATTACCTTTCATTCAGACTTGAAAAAGATAAAGAAATCAAAGATGCCACGCTCATCACGCTTTGATAACGAGAGTTTCTTCGAAAGGGTATACGATATCGTCAAACTGATACCACCGGGAAGAGTAACATCTTACGGGGCCATCGCCAGGTTCCTCGGTTCAGGCCAGTCAGCAAGAATGGTAGGTTGGGCCATGAACGCGTCACACTCGGCAGGTTCATTTATTCCCGCCCACCGGGTGGTCAACAGGAACGGACTCCTGACAGGCAAAAATCACTTCGGTAACTCGACGACGATGCAACAACTCCTCGAGAATGAAGGATTTGTTATAGAGGAAGACAAGATACTGAACTTCACCGAACGCTTCTGGGATCCGATGACCGAACTTTAAATACGGGAAGAAGGCCTCCATCCGACAGTACAGACCAGCTTTTTTACGTTATCCTTTTTTTTCTTTTCCCCGAAAAATGATTAAAATTGCAGCTTCTTTATATTTAATTTAAATAAAAATAACTCCTGATGTTTAGTGAAAAGGATATTAGGAAAGCGCTTGGCAAAGTAATTCATCCTGAGAAAAACAAGGATATTATTAGCCTGGGCATGGTAACATCAGTTACATCTGATGCTGACGGGATCTCTCTCACGCTGGTCCCGGAAAAATCTAACGACCCTTTTGTAAGCTCGATAAAGAGTTCGGTAGTTAAAGTATTGAAGGATGAACTTGGTCTCGACGCTGTCGTGAAGGAGATAAAAGTGGAACCCCGGATCGTAGTCGGGAAGGCAGCAGTCAAGCCGAGGGACGTCCTTCCTGGTGTCAGGAACATAATAGCCGTGTCGTCTGGTAAAGGCGGTGTGGGAAAATCGACAATAGCTGTCAACCTTGCCGTATCGCTTTCTGCCAAAGGCTATTCGGTAGGATTACTCGATGCTGATATATTCGGCCCGTCGACTCCCATCATGTTCGGGGCAGCAGATTATCGTCCGGAAGTACGAAACGAGGATGGCAACGATATACTTGTCCCGCTCGAGAAATACGGTGTGAAGCTGCTATCAATAGGGTTCTTTGTCGATCGCGACGACGCTGTAGTATGGAGGGGACCGATGGCGTCAAACTTCCTAAAGCAGCTCATAACCAGGGGTGACTGGGGAGAGCTCGACTACCTGCTGGTGGATCTCCCTCCGGGTACGAGTGATATTCATCTTACCCTTGTTCAGGAAGTGCCAGTTACCGGGGCTATTGTTGTCAGCACACCACAGGAGGTTGCCCTTGCCGACGCTGTAAAAGGTATCTCGATGTTCAGGAGCGAAAAGATCAATGTGCCTGTGCTAGGCCTCGTCGAGAACATGTCGTGGTTCACCCCGGCGGAGCTTCCGGAGAACAAGTATTATATTTTCGGACACGAGGGATGCAAGACCCTGGCGAAGAAAATGGATGTGCCTCTTCTCGGTCAGATACCTGTCGTTCAGAGCATCTGCGACGGTGGCGACAGTGGCAGGCCAGTTGCCCTCGAAGATTCAATGACGGCCTCGGCATTCATGTCACTTGCAGATGCCCTTGTTGAAAAAGTCGAGGAAAGAAACCTTAATATGAAACCCACTGAAAGGTTAAAATTAAACTAACAGGATAAAAGAGATGTCAGAAAGCAACAGCCTCAGGGAAAGAGTTCTTAATGTTCTGGAACGGGTAAGACCATACCTTCAATCAGACGGTGGCGACATAAGCCTTGTCGATATTACCAGCGACAACAGGGTCAGGGTTAAGTTACAGGGCGCCTGCCATGGGTGTCCTTTCAGCCTGCAGACTCTGAAAGCCGGTGTGGAACAGGCTCTCATTAAAGAGGTTCCGGAAATCAGATCAGTTGAGTCTGTCGATTAAGGATTGAGCTAATTTTGATTACCTTTGAGATACTATACGCGGTTTTAAACAGTTTATAGTATAATATCCATATTAAAAGGTATCGTAAAACTCATTAAATATCTGCTGATCAGCTTTCTCCTTCTGATCATGGCTGGCGGTTGTTCTGTCGAGAAGAACACTGCCTCGTCGAGGTTTTACCAGGGTCTCACATCAAAATACAATATTTTTTTCAACGGTTACGAGAGTTACAAGGCCGGTGTGACAAAGGTTAACAACGGTTACCGCGAGGACTATTCCGAACAGCTCCAGGTTTTTGAATTCAGCGACCCTGCCACTACACAGATGTGCTCTGCAGACATGGAGAGAGCCATTCAGAAAGTCTCGAAACTGATCTCTCTCAAGTCTATCACTTCCAAGCCCGAGCTCAAAAAAGGGGAATTGCCCTCCGAAAAAGAGGAGGAGTTCATGAACAGGAAAGAGTACAATGAATGGGTCGACGACTCCTACCTGCTGATGGGCAAAGCAAGGCTTTACAAGAGGGAGCTGGATCTGGCAATATCAACTTTCAATTTCACAATATCGCTTACCACCGACCCGGCTGTAAGGAATGAAGCCTCCGTGTGGCTGGCCCGCTGTCTTAACCAGACTGGTAATTACACGGAATCGAAAAGGATACTGGGAGAACTCGATCTGACAAAAAATTTCAGCAATGAACTCCTGGGGCAATATTACACCACGATAGCCGACCTGTACCTGAAACAAAAGATGTATTCCGAGGCAAGGGAGCCCCTGGCCAACTCCCTCAAGTATCTGAAAGGCAAAAGGAACAAATACAGGCTGACCTACCTGCTGGCCCAGGTCAATGAAAAGACAGGCGATGGCAACATGGCTACAAAACTGTTCAGGGAGGTCATCAAAATGAACCCCCCGTACGAGATCGAGTTTAACGCCAGGATCAACCTGGCGGATGTATATAACCCCGACTCGGGGAACGCTGAAGAGATAAGAAAAGAACTCGGCAGGATGCTCCGTGATGCAAAAAACAAGGAATACAGCGATCAGATTTACTTCGCCCTTGCTAACATGGCAATGAAGGAGGGCAACATTGAAGAAGCCATCGCCAATTACAGGAAATCAACAACATCAAGCACCTCGAATCCAAACCAGAAAGGCAAGTCGTATCTGGCTATCGCCGAATATTATTTCAAGAAGCCCGACTATATCAATTCAGGGAAATACTATGACAGTACCATGTATTTCCTGAATGATAAATTCCCCGATTTCAAGTCGATAAGTGAAAAAGCAGGTAACCTGAAACTACTCGTTACCCAGTTGAATATCGTTGAGAAAGAAGACAGCCTTCAGCGTGTCGCGAGGATGGGAGAAGGCGAAAGAGGGGCGTTCATTTCGGCAATCATTGAAAAGGTCAAGCAGGATGAAGCCTCGGGTAAGACCACCAAGGATAACGCTGACAGGTACAACCTGGGCCAGTTCTACGAGAATGAACAAAGATTTCGCGATAATATACAGCAGGAAGGGAAATGGTATTTTTATAACCAGTCAGCTCTCACCTTTGGAAGAACAGAGTTCAAGAGAAGGTGGGGAAACAGGAAGCTTGAGGATAACTGGAGGAGACTCAACAAGTCGAGGACAAACCAGAACCTCAACAATGCCGGCGGGGATGAGAAGGACCAGGCAAAAGCGGATACTTCAGCCGCCATGCGCGACAACAGGAAACCTGAATATTATCTCCGCGAATTACCACTTACCGATTCATTAATGAAGATATCCAACGACAGGGTTGCTTCTGCCCTGCTGGAATCGGGAAAAATCTATTTCGAAAAATTCACCGATGCCGGGAAGGCAACAGGTTCATTCGAATCGGTTATAAGCAGGTTCCCCGGCAGTGATTTCGAGGCAGAGGCCCTGTACAACAACTACAAGGTTTACAAGGGAAGCAATGAGGCCAGGGCCGAGATCAACAGGCAGAAACTGCTGACCTCCTTCCCAAACAACGAATTCGCTAAAATTCTTTCGGATCCGGATTATTACAGGAAATTATCGGAGCAACTGAGAGCTGCCGAGAATCTGTACAATTCAGCCTATGCAGCATACCAGAAAGATGAATTCGCCGGTGCCATTGATATATGTAACCAGGGGCTCTCGCAATTCCCAAAGAACGATCTTGCTCCCAAATTCCAGCTTCTCAAAAGTTACTGTGTCGCGAGAATTTCTGACGAACGGGCCTTCAAGGAAGAGCTGGCCATTGTAATGAAACAATGGCCCGAGAGTGACGAGGCAAAACGCGCTAACGAGCTTTCAGCATACCTGAACCAGAAACTTCCGGAGCTAAAGGTTGAAGAAGACAAGCAGATTGCCAAGGAGATTTATACTGACGACAAGGGAACACCGCAAACATTCATACTTGTCGTTCTGAACCCCCAATTCAACGTCAACCAGGGTAATTTTGATATAATAAGTTATAATATAGACAATTACACCAACAGGAACTTCAGGACCCAGGGAACACTTGTTGACAAGAAATACGTCATGTTCACCGTGGCCGGGTTCAGGGACCTGAAGGAAGCGATGGAATATTATAACGCTTTCAACACCGATCGGATAATAAGAAACCCGTCGGGAGCGCAGATGATAAAGTTCATCATTGGCAGGAATAACCTCGAGGCTCTTAATTCTGACAAGAACCCCGCGAGGTACCTGTTGTTCTTCGAAGAGAATTATCTGAAGGAGGAAGGGAAATAATATAAGTAACTTTGGCGGGGAGGGAGACGTGACCGATGAGGAATGTTAAAATACTCTGGACAGACGACGAGATAGACGTTTTAAAACCTCATATCCTGTTTCTCACCGAAAAGGGGTACGAGATAGATACCTGTTCAAACGGGACTGACACGATTGATCTTGTCAGAAATAATCATTACGATATTGTATTTCTCGACGAGCACATGCCGGGTCTGAGTGGGATAGAGACCCTGCGGTTCATAAGGCAGGTTCGTCCTGAACTCCAGGTGGTGATGGTTACAAAGAGCGAGGAAGAGGATATAATGGAAGCCGCTATAGGCTCTGAAATTGCCGATTACCTGATAAAACCCGTCAAGCCAAACCAGATACTCCTGTGCATAAAGAGGCTGACTGACCAGAAACGCCTGGTGACGGAAAAAACAACTGGCGATTACAGGCAGGAATTCAGCAATATCTCATCGTCAATTTCCGCGGCCAGGAACGCTGCCGACTGGGCTTCAGTGTTCAGGAAGCTGATATTCTGGGAGCTCGAACTTGAGAAATCTGCCGATCCGGGTATGTCGGAAATACTTGCCACCCAAGAGAACGAAGCCAATATTGCCTTCTCTAAATTCATTTCATCGAGTTATCTCGACTGGTTCAACCCGAACAACGAAGACAAGCCTCTCCTCTCGCCATCGGTTATGCAAAAAAAAGTATTCCCCCACCTTTCAAAGGGGCAGCCGGTATTCTTCATCGTGATTGACAACCTCAGGTACGATCAGTGGAAGACCATCCCGGCTGAAATAAACAACATGTTCAGGATAGTTACTGAAGATTATTATTATAGTATACTTCCGACTGCCACCCAGTATAGCAGGAATGCTCTTTTTGCCGGTCTTATGCCATTGACAATTGCCGAGACGATGCCTTCGTTATGGATAGACGAATCGGAAGAAGAGAGCAAGAACAGTAACGAGGAAGAGCTTCTGTCACGGCAGATAACCAGGGCAGGTCTGAAAATAAAATGGACCTACACAAAGGTAAACAACAGTGCCGATGGGAAAAAGCTGGCTGACAGGACGAGGCAGCTTCTTGACAACGATCTGAATGTTATTGTTTTCAATTTCGTTGACATGCTTTCTCACGCCCGCACGGAAATTGGGTTAATCAGAGACCTGGCAGCCGATGAAAAAGCTTACAGGAGTCTTGTCAGGTCGTGGTTCATTCACTCACCCCTTTACACGCTTCTCGATATGCTTTCGGGCAGGAACGTGAAGATCATATTCACCACCGATCACGGGACCATACGTGTCCAGAACCCTGTCAGGATTGTTGGTGACAGGAACACTTCAGCCAACCTGAGATACAAGATGGGACGAAACCTCGATTACAGGGCTGACCAGGTTTTCGAGATCAAAAATCCTGAAAAAGCCTTCCTCCCCAAGTCGAATATTAGCTCGAGATACATCTTCGCCCTTAACAAGGACTACCTGGTATACCAGAATAATTTCAACCAGTTTGCCACCTATTATCGTGATACCTTCCAGCACGGGGGCATCTCGATGCAGGAAATTATTTTGCCACTGGTTGTTCTCGAACCACTCTCATGAAATCTTCAGTGATGAAAATAAAAATTGCCGGCAGGCATCATATTAAACAGGCCGCCAAGGAATTCATCAGGCTCACGGCCCAACATCGCCTCTTCGCGTTCAGCGGTTCAATGGGAGCCGGGAAAACGACAATTATAAAGGCGATTTGTGAAGAACTTGGAGCACTTAATATAGTAACAAGCCCGACGTTTACACTGGTAAATGAATACGCCACCGCTTCAGGTGAATTCATTTACCACATCGATTTTTACAGGATTAAAAAAACCGAGGAGGTATACGACTTCGGTATAGAGGAATACCTGTACTCGGGCTACTATTGCTTCATGGAATGGCCGGAACTTGTTTCAGGGCTGCTGCCTCAAAATACAGTCAACGTTAGCATCAATGTTGAAGAAGATGACTCGAGGACTCTCGATATACTTCTCCCTGGTGAGGCGGGCAACAAATAATTGCAATTTGTTCCATCTGGCTCTTTTTTTTTACCTTTGGTTTGACCAATGAAACGCCAGCATGGAAGAAAAGGGCAATAACATGCAGAAGACTTTCGGCAACACAGCCTTCATGCCGAAAGAGGAACATCTCGAGACTGCTGTTAAAAACCGGAAAATCAGTATAGGCATACCCAATGACGGGAATGATGATGAGAAGAGGGTAGCAATAACCCCCGAATCAGTAAATATGCTTGTAGAATCAGGTAACGAGGTCATCGTGCAAAAGGGTGCCGGTCTCGGGGCCAACTACACCGACAATTCATACAGCGAAAACGGTGCAATTATTTCTGAATCGCCCGCGCGGGTTTACAGTGCTGATCTGGTAATAAAAGTGGCACCATTCACTGAACAGGAAACTGAATTCCTGAAAGGCAATCAGACAATAATGTCTTACCTCAACGTGTTGAAATTAAGTGAAGAAACCCTGGCAAAGCTTATCAGGAAGAAGGTGACGGCACTCGCATTTGAAAAGATAAAAGACAGCAATGGCATCATGCCGGTAATAGAATCGATGAGCGAGATTTGCGGTATCACATCCATTCTCATCGCCTCTGATTATCTGAGCAACCATCATGGAGGCAAAGGTGTGATGCTGGGCGGGGTAACCGGAGTAACACCAACACAGGTAGTGATAATCGGAGCCAATACAGCCGGCGAATCTGCCGCCAGGGCGGCCATAGGACTGGGTTCTGAGGTAATGATCTTCGATTATTCACTTCACCGGCTCCGCAGGTTCCAGAGCCTGCTCGGGCAAAGGCTGAAGACCTCGGTATTCCACCCGCAGGTGCTTAAAAAAGCACTCAAGTCAGCTGATGTGCTTATTGGTGCCATCGAACTGGAAGACCTCAAACCATGGTATTACATTACCGAGGACATGATTCGTCTGATGAAAAAAGGCGCCGTGATAATAGATCTGAGCATAGACCGCGGAGGTTGTATCGAGACTACTGAATGCAGGGCGCTGAAGGACCCGGTTTACGAGAAACATGGAGTGATACACTACTCTGCATGGAACCTTCCTTCGAGGGTTGCCAGAACGGCTTCCATGTCGTTAAGCAATATATTCACACCTCTTGTTCAAAGCATAGCTGATGCCGGGAGCATGACCCAGCTGCTCAGGAATGAACATGGTCTGAGAAACGGGGCCTACCTGTATAACGGGATACTCACCAACGAAACCCTTGGCCAGAAGTTCGGGATCCTGTCTAAAGATCTCGACCTGCTTCTTTCGGCTTTCTGATCAGGATAACCATAATGCTACATGAGGATCAGAAATCATGAGGATTTTTCGATCCTTGTTTTGAGATTCCTCGCTAACGCTCGGAATGACAATTGTTAAAGTGGAGACAATGGGAAGAGGCGGCGATTTGGAGAGGTTCATCAATTGCTTTTACCTTGCCGGTACAAATCGCCGCCTCTTTCCTCACCACAACGGGGAAGCTGTCATTCCGAACGAAGTGAGGAATCTACAGCCCGGGAAACAGAATATTCCATGTAAATTATTCCCGGTACTCATTTTATATTAAAGGTATTCAAGAACAAACTTGTTACCAACCTGCTCCACCCGGGCTTTTTTGCCAATGTAAAATGCCCTGTTGTCGGGAACATGACCGGCAGGGAAATTAAAAAAGATGGGGTAATCATAACCAGATACAATTTCAGCTATTGTCTCCTCCGCCGTTTTCCCCCATGGTATTTTACCGTCTTCCATCTCGTTCATCCCGCCAACAACCAGGGCTGCCAGATCATCAAGCTTACCCGCCAGTTTCAATGACATCATCATCCTGTCGAGATGATAATACTTCTCCCCTATCTCTTCAATGAACAGTATCCTTCCTTTTGTGGCCGGTTCGGCAGCGGTACCCATCAGGCTGTAAACAAGAGACAGATTCCCGCCGGTAACTAAGCCCGACACGTTTTTGGCTCTTAAGGCATCACCTTCCCAGTCAATTGAAAGCGGCTTGCCAAACAAGGCATTGTAAAGAGTAGATATAGTCCCGGGACTTTTCGAGGGGTTTGCAAAATTGACTGTCATATCCGAATGAAGGGTGGTTATCCCAAGTACTTCTGTAAACCAGAGGTGAATCACAGTCAGATCGCTGAAACCCGTGAACCACTTGGGGTTCCTGGCCAGCGGCCCCAGATCGGCTTTTGATAATAACCTCGCAGTCCCGTATCCTCCCCTGGTGGCGAAAACAGCCTTGATGCTTTTATCATTCACAGCATCCTGAAGATCAGCAAGTCTCTCGTTGTCAGTCCCGGCAAAAGGACCGTCCTGTTTATAAATATTCTTGCCCGGGATCACTTCCAGCCCCCAGCTCTCGAGAATCGTGATACCGGCTTCTACTTTTTCACGTTCGACCTGGAAAGCCGGGGATATTATCGCGACCTTGTCACCCTTTTGAAGGAATGGCGGTTGTTTCATCACTGCAGGTTAATTTTTTATTTCATGTAAAAATAATCCTTATTGCTATATTTGGGAAATTTTTAAACTGCTACAAGTTCAGTATCAGAGTCATGAAACAGTACAAGCGTCATCTAATTACCTCTGCCCTGCCTTATGCCAACGGGCCAATACATATCGGCCACCTTGCAGGTGTTTATATACCTTCAGACATTTATACAAGATACCTGAGGCTCAGGGGCGAGGATGTCATATCAATTTGCGGCTCTGACGAACATGGTGTACCGATAACCCTTAAAGCAAGGAAGGAAGGAATAACCCCGCAGCAGGTAGTTGACAGGTATCACGAGCTGAACAAGAAAGCTTTCGAGGATTTCGGGATTGCTTTTGACATCTATTCAAGAACATCGAACAAGGTTCATTACGAAACGGCGTCTGATTTTTTCCTTAAACTATACGAGAAAGGCGAGTTTATCGAGAAGAGTTCGAATCAGTACTACGACGAGGAAGCCGGATGCTTCCTGGCCGACAGGTATATTATGGGTACCTGCCCCCACTGCGGAAACGAGAATGCCTATGGCGACCAGTGCGAGAAATGTGGTACTTCCCTCAGTCCAAACGACCTGATTAACCCCCGCTCGACAGTTAGTGGCAGCATGCCCGTTCTCAGGGAAACCCTGCACTGGTATCTGCCTCTCGATAAATACGAACCATGGCTTAAACAGTGGATACTGGAAGATCACAAGGAATGGAAATCAAACGTATACGGGCAGTGCAAGTCGTGGATTGATCAAGGTCTCCAGCCGCGTGCCGTGAGCCGCGACCTCGACTGGGGTGTACCCGTTCCTGTTGAAGGTGCCACCGGGAAAGTATTATACGTATGGTTCGACGCCCCAATCGGATATATATCTGCAACAAAAGAACTTCGGCAGGACTGGGAAAAATACTGGAAGGATCCGGAAACGAGGATGATTCATTTCATCGGCAAGGATAATATTGTCTTTCATTGCATCATCTTCCCCGCGATGCTTAAAGCGGAGGGATCATTCATACTCCCCGAGAACGTTCCGGCAAACGAGTTCCTGAACCTCGAGAATGACAAGATCTCGACATCGAGGAACTGGGCTGTCTGGCTTCACGAGTACCTCCAGGATTTTCCAGGCAGGCAGGACGTGCTCAGGTATTCACTCTGTGCCAACGCGCCTGAAACGAAAGATAATGACTTCACCTGGAAGGATTTCCAGGCGAGAAATAACAACGAACTCGTTGCCATACTCGGTAATTTCGTCAATCGTACTCTCGTGCTGACAAATAACTATTACTCGGGCAGTGTTCCTGCAAGAGGGAAAACAGACAAGTACGACGAGGAAGTCCTGGCAGAGATAGGCAGGATAAAAGGGAGCGTCGAGAGTAACCTCGACTCGTTCAGGTTCCGCGAGGCGCTCAGGGAAGCAATGAACCTGGCAAGACTCGGTAATAAATACCTCGCCGACACCGAACCCTGGAAAGTTGTTAAAACAGATCCGGAGAGGGTTAAAACGATAATGAACATCGCTCTCCAGATAACAGCGAACCTTACAATTATATGCGAGCCTTTCCTCCCCTTCTCGATGAATACGCTGAGAGGATGGATCAACAAGGGAAATGCAGGCTGGGATGTTGCCGGCAGAACGGATATTCTAGAGCCTGGCCACCTGATCGGGAAACCAGAGCTGCTTTTCAGCAAGATCGAGGATGACGAGATAAACAGGCAGATAGAAAAACTCATGCTGACGAAAAAGGCGAACGAGGCAGCCTCAGCAAAGGTAGCTCCCGAAAAGGCCCCCGTTTCATTTGACGATTTCACAAAGGTAGATATACGTACAGCCACTATACTGGAAGCTGAAAAGGTTGCAAAGACTACAAAGCTCCTCAAGCTTAAGGTCGACTGCGGCATCGACACCAGGACTATCGTTTCAGGAATTGCCGAGTATTTTGATCCTGCTTCGCTGGCGGGAAAAAGGATTTGTATAATCGCCAACCTTGAACCAAGGAAGATAAAAGGCATCGAGTCGAGAGGCATGGTGCTGACGGCCGAGGATAAGGATGGCAAACTCTATCTCGTCTCACCCGACGAGGCAGCTTCAAACGGAAGTCTGGTTAAATAAATTCAGATTTTGACCCTGGCAATCCAGGTTCCGGAATATTTCTGGGCGAGAACCAGCCGCTTTTCCTCGGCCTCGGCAAGGCTGCTGCATTTATAGGCACAAACCCTGAAAAAACCGTTTGGTGCAGATAATAACAACGGGTCATATCCCTCTTCTGTCAGTTTCAGGAGCAGCACGTTCGCGTTCGATTCCGATTGGAAGCTTCCTGCAACCACGTAATAGAATGCCTCTTCCCTTGCAGGAACGGCCTTGTTCTTGTTAATATCGGTCTCGTCAGGCGTGGTGGTCACCTTGTTTGCAACCGAGGTGTCCTTGTTATTATCCGCAGCCTGCTGCGTCTGCCTGTTCTTCTCGAACTCGACAGAAGCAAGCGGGTTTAGATTAGTTGTCTGAACCCTCGATTTGAATATATCGGTAGTGAGTGGAACGGTAATAAGTGTACCTATGATAGGTACCATTACAGCTGCCCGCCACAGGTATTTTCTGAGCGACGACCTGTTTTCTTCACGCTTCAAAATATTCTTTGAACCCGTTCCTTCAAGCGGTGCCATCGTGAATGATTCAAGCCCGAATGAATTAAGATGAAAATTCGTTTCCCTGTCTGGATCGAATTGCACGTTTCCCTCGTGATTATTAACGAATGATCCTATACCCTCGAAGATTACCTTTTCGCCCCTCGAAAGTTTCTGCTTCATGTTGTCGACGAATTCACCGGTAAGGGTCCTGGCATCACCGTAATTCAAACCTGTTGCGGAAGAAACTTTCCCCACGAGCAATCCATCATTATGATTCAGGTTCCTGTTAAATGAAATCTGCTTGACCGGAGGGTGGAAAGTGCCGCTCACCCTGTCAATCCTGGCGGGAGTATAGTTGCCAATGAAGCCCCCGAAATCAGGAATGATGACACAGTCGTGGCTATATAGTAACTCTTTTATGAAACCTGAAATTTCCAATGTGGTTTGATTTTACAGCTACACAAAAATAAGAAAAATAGTCTTCAATAAGACCCAAAAAACAGCAATAAAATGTAACTTGCTGACAGGGGCAAAGTTAAATTTACTGCAGGGTTGTTTTGCGATGAAAAAGATTTTGACGAACCGCCTGATCGTGATGACAGGCGTTCCCGTTCAGGTTACTATATTTCACAATAGGCCTGCTGTTGAAGCAAATAACCCCTCGTAATTAACCTTAAATGTATTATCTTCGTACCTCGTTTAACAAATTGAATGATGAGAGAGATACAGATGGTCGATCTAAAGGCCCAGTACGAGGGGATAAAGAACGAGATCGACTCTGCAATAAAATCAGTTATAGATTCAGCTTCCTTCGTTAAAGGCCCTGAAGTGAAAAACTTCGAGGAGGAACTAAAATCATACATGGGCGTGAAACATGTTATAGCCTGTGCCAACGGCACTGACGCCCTGCAGATAGCCATGATGGCACTTGGCCTGGAGCCGGGTGACGAGATAATTACTACAAATTTCACTTTCATTGCTACAGTAGAGGTTGTGGCATTACTGGGGCTCAGGCTCGTGCTGGTCGATCCCGAACCAGATACCTATAACATATCTCCCGAAGCCATAAGAAAGGCCATTACACCGAGAACGAAAGCAATCGTTCCCGTTCACCTTTTCGGCCAGTGTTCAAACATGGAGGAGATAATGAAGATAGCCTCCGGGTTTAATCTTCACGTTATCGAGGATGCCGCCCAGGCAACTGGTACTAATTATTTATTCGGCAACGGTACCACCGCGAAGGCAGGCACCATCGGGCATATTGGGACAACGTCATTTTTCCCTTCAAAGAATCTTGGCTGTTATGGCGATGGCGGGGCTTTATACACCAATGATGATAATCTAGCCGCCCTGGTGAGAAGCATCTCGAACCATGGAATGACAAAGAGGTATTATCACGATCATATCGGAGTGAACTCGAGGCTGGATACGATACAGGCAGCAGTTCTTCGTGTCAAACTCGGACGTCTTGATGACTATAACGAGGGCAGGCGAAAAGTTGCAGCTTATTACGACAGCCAACTGGGGCATTACAAGGGATTAATGATCCCGGCCAGATCGTCGTTTTCAGATCATATCTTCCACCAGTACACTATCAGGCTGTCCAGCGGCAGACGCGACGCACTGCGGGAGCACCTCGAGAAGAAAGGAATCCCTTCAATGATCTATTACCCGGTGCCACTTCATCTCCAGAAAGCTTACAGCAGCCTGGGTTACAGGAAGGGTGACTTCCCGGTAACGGAAAAACTTAGCGAAGAGGTTCTTTCGCTGCCAATGTACGCGGAACTCGATGAAGAACAACTTCATCATATCACTTCGTCGATACTGGGATTTTTAGAAAACTGCTGAAATGGAAAAAGAATACTTCGCTCACGAAACAGCCGTCATTGACGATAACTGCAAGATCGGCAAAGGCACCAGGATCTGGCACTTCACCCACGTGATGACAGGATGCGAGATTGGAGAAAAATGCAATATCGGGCAAAACGTGGTTGTTTCACCCGGGGTCATTTTAGGGAAGAATGTCAAGGTTCAGAACAATGTTTCAATATACACGGGAGTGATATGCGAGGATGATGTATTCCTCGGGCCGTCGATGGTATTCACCAACATCATCAACCCGAGAAGTGCAATCAACCGGCGCGAGCAATACGTGGAAACAATTGTTGAAAAGGGCGCGACGATAGGTGCAAATGCAACTATAGTCTGTGGTCACAGGATAGGTAAATACTGTTTCATTGGCGCGGGCGCCGTTGTTACAAGAGATGTTAAACCCTACGCTCTCGTCGTTGGTAACCCTGCCAGACAAACCGGCTGGATGAGCGAGTACGGGCACAAGCTGAACTTCGATAACGAAGGCAAGGCTGTATGCCCCGAGAGCGGCGAAGCCTATACCCTTCGCGACGGACAGGTATCTAAAAATATTTATTAGTTTTATCCCCTGATTATCTCTGATGGAATCTAAACCAAAAAATTTCGGACTTATAGGTGTCGCCGGCTATATAGCGGAACGACATCTCAGGGCAATAAAGGAAACAGGCAATACCCTGTTGGCGAGCCTCGACAAGTTCGATTGCGTCGGCATACTTGACAGTTACTTTCCCGAGAGTGATTTCTTCGTTGAATTTGAAAGATTTGACAGGCACTTTGAAAAACTGAAAAGAAGCGGTACGGCTATAGATTATGTAACAATCTGTTCGCCTAATTATCTTCACGATTCACACATCCGGTTCGCGCTCAGGTACCAGGCCGACGCCATTTGCGAGAAACCGATTGTTCTTAACCCCTGGAACATTGATGCTCTCAAACAGATCGAGAACGAGACCGGCCGGAAGGTTAACACGATACTCCAGTTAAGACTTCACCCCAAGATACTCGAACTGAGGGAAAAGATACTGAACGGGCCCGCTGACAAGGTTTATAACATTGACCTTACCTATATTACCAGCAGGGGTAACTGGTATAACTTCTCGTGGAAGGGTGACGTTCATAAATCAGGAGGTGTTGCCACCAATATAGGCGTGCACTTCTTTGATATGCTCGGCTGGATCTTCGGGCCGACCAAATCAAATATCGTTCACTTGAGCCAGAACAACAAGGCATCAGGCTTCCTTCAACTTGAGAAAGCAAGGGTCAGATGGTTCCTTAGCATAGACAACCGCGATATACCTGAAGACACCAGGAAAACCGGCAAGAGGACCTTCAGATCGATAAAGGTTGACGGCGAGGAATTTGAATTCAGCGAGGGCTTCACGGATCTCCACACCCTCTCGTACAAGGAAATACTTGCCGGGAATGGTTACGGGCTCGACGCCGCGCGACAATCAATAGACACTGTATACGAAATTAGAAACGCTTCACCTGCAGGACTAAAAGGTGATTATCATCCAATACTAAAAACAATAAGCAAATGATCTTCGACAAACTTATCAGCAAGGAGACCAAGCTGTCAGTCATAGGCCTTGGTTACGTTGGGCTTCCAATCGCTCTCGAATTTGCAAGGAATATTAAAGTGGTCGGTTTCGACATCAAACCCGACAGGGTTGACCTGATGAAAAAAGGTATCGACCCTTCTAATGAACTGGTGGCTGACGACTTCAAGGGAGCGGATATCACCTATACCTGCAATCCTGAAGACCTCCGCGAGGCATCTTTTCATATTATCGCGGTTCCCACTCCTACTGACAAACATAATCTTCCCGATCTGACACCGGTTCTTAAGGCATCGGAGACAGTGGGTAAAATACTTAAAAAAGGCGATTACGTGGTTTATGAATCAACCGTTTA
The DNA here is from genome assembly GCA_046329885.1 of Bacteroidales bacterium. GTDB lineage: Bacteria > Bacteroidota > Bacteroidia > Bacteroidales > VadinHA17 > LD21. The sequence goes on along the minus strand of JAXLTU010000007.1, from coordinate 62,974 downwards.
CCCCGGGTGCACAGAGGAAGATTGCGTACCGGTACTTGAGAAATTCTCGGGACTGAAATATTGTGTTGATTTCAAGGTGGGATTTTCTCCCGAAAGGATCAACCCGGGTGATAAGAACCATACACTGACTAAAATAGTGAAAGTCACCAGTGGTTGCGATGCCGAATCGGCAGAGCAGATCGCGAAAACCTACGAGCTCATTATCAAGGCAGGTGTTCACCGGGCCAGCTCGATAAAAGTAGCCGAATCGGCCAAGATAATCGAGAATACCCAGCGCGACATCAATATCGCCTTCATGAACGAACTCTCCATCATCTTCAACAAGATGGGTATCAATACATTTGAAGTACTCGAGGCTGCAGGTACCAAATGGAATTTCCTCAAGTTCTTCCCGGGCCTCGTGGGTGGTCATTGCATTGGTGTGGACCCGTATTATCTCTCGTTTAAAGCCAAGGAGCTGGGATATCACCCGCAGATGATCGACTCTGGAAGGTACATCAACGACAGCATGGGAAGATGGGTGGGAAAACAGACTGCCAAGAAGATCATAGCTGCAGGTAAAAGTCCGAAGGGAGCCAGGGTACTCGTTATGGGTATCACTTTCAAGGAAGACGTGACAGATATCAGAAACTCGAAAGTAGCAGATGTTGTCAGTGAACTGACCGATTACGGAATCGTTGTCGACATAGTTGACCCGGGCGCATCACATCACGAGGTAGAGGAAGAGTACGGTCTGAAAATGGTAAATGCTCCCTCGGGAAAATACGACGCTGTAATAATCGCCGTGAGCCACAAGGAATATTCTGTGCTCGATGAAAACTACTTCGGTTCCCTTCTGAATAAAGACGGTATAGTGGTTGACGTGAAAGGTATCTTCCGCGGGAAAATAAAACACCACACCTACTGGAGTCTCTGATATGAAAAGAAAGATCCTCGTTACCGGTGGAACAGGCTATATTGGCTCGCATACTGCTGTTGAGCTGATAAAGGAAGGATGCGAGGTTGTTATTATCGACAACCTGCACAACTCCGAGGCTGTCGTGGCCGACAGGATCGGGCAGATAACCGGCGTTAAACCCACTCTCGAGGTATTTGATCTTTGCGACCGCGATAAACTTGACAATTTCTTCAGGTCACATAACGGGATTGATGCGGTGATTCACTTTGCCGCCTTCAAGGCTGTGGGTGAATCGGTAATGAAACCTCTCGAGTATTACAGGAATAACCTCATCTCGCTTGTTAACCTCATCGAGACTATGAAGAAACATGGCGCGGGTAACCTTGTCTTCTCTTCATCGTGCACCGTCTACGGGCAACCGGAAAAATTGCCTGTAACAGAATCATCCCCGCTTCAACCCGCCGTCTCACCATATGGTAATACAAAGCAGATTGGTGAACAGATTATAAGGGATGCAGTCAGGGCTATAGAGTCATTCAGGGCTATCTCATTAAGATATTTTAATCCGATTGGAGCGCATGAATCAGGGTTGATTGGCGAACTACCGAGAGGTGTTCCTGAGAACCTGGTTCCCTACATCACCCAGACAGCAATAGGCCTGAGACCCGGGTTAAAAGTATTTGGAAATGACTATGACACTCCTGACGGGTCATGCATAAGGGATTACCTCCATGTTTCTGATCTCGCCAGGGCTCACGTGGTGGCTGTTAACAGGCTTACTGGGAAACTGAACAAAGAAAGTTACGAGGTGTTTAATCTTGGCACGGGAAAAGGTGTTTCTGTTCTCGAGGCTATCCAATCATTCGAAAGAGTAAGCGGCATTAAGCTCAATTACACTATAACCGGCAGAAGAGCCGGGGATATAGAAAAAATCTGGGCAGACGCCACCCTCGCTAATAACGAGCTGGGCTGGAAAACTGTTTATTCACTCGACGACTCGATGAGGACAGCCTGGGAATGGGAGAAAAATATCAGGAACAAAAAAGTTTAAACATGAAGAAGACAGTTCTTATTACCGGCGGAGCGGGATTCATAGGATCGCATGTCGTGAGACGTTTCGTGAATAGTTACCCCGATTACCTGATTGTCAACGCCGACAAACTAACTTATGCCGGTAATCTCGAGAACCTGGCGGATATAGACAGGAAACCAAACTACAGGTTCGAGAAAATCGATATCGTCGATAAGGCAGCCGTTCATGCATTGTTCTCGAGGTACCAGTTTGACGGGGTGATACACCTCGCCGCTGAATCGCATGTAGACAGGTCGATAACGGGACCTGACGAGTTCGTTTTCACGAATATCGTTGGCACTGTCAACCTGCTTAACGCCGCGCTCGCTAACTGGAAAAATGACTTCACGGGTAAGCTGTTTTATCATATTTCGACCGACGAGGTATACGGTTCCCTTTGCGATGAAGGCTTTTTCCTTGAAACGACACCTTACGACCCTCAAAGCCCGTACTCAGCTTCAAAAGCCAGTTCCGACCACCTCGTGAGGGCTTACAGGAATACATTCAAGCTGCCCACCGTTGTTTCCAACTGCTCGAATAACTACGGGCCCAACCAGTTCCCTGAAAAACTGATCCCTCTGGCTATAAACAACATCAAGAATAACAAGCCTGTTCCTGTTTACGGGAAAGGAGAAAATATTAGAGACTGGCTCTTCGTCGAGGATCATGCTTCGGCTATTGACCTCATCTTCCACAAGGGTATTCCTGGAGAAACATACAATATAGGAGGGAATAACGAGTGGAAAAATATTGACCTGATCAGGCTGCTATGCCGGCTGATGGACCAGAAGCTCAACAGGCAGACCGGTACATCCGAGAAACTGATTACATTCGTCACTGACAGGCCAGGACACGATATGCGTTACGCCATAGATTCGGGCAAGATACAGAAAGAACTCGGGTGGGCTCCTTCGCTCGATTTTGAACGCGGATTGGGAAAGACAGTCGACTGGTATCTTTCCAACCAGCAGTGGCTCGACAGGGTGATTTCGGGTGATTACGGCAAGTACTACGACCAGATGTACCTGAACAGGTAGTTCGGCTATTCAACGGGGCACCTGTTCATCCTTGCTATAAGATCATTCCCCAGGGCAGTTTTTTGGACTATATGATCCTTTATTGCCTTTACAACGGTGTTCGATTCAAAATCGCCTCTCACCTGCTCGAAATCTCTTTTTTTCTCGTAGTCTCCACCGTCCATACCGAATCCGGTCATCGCTGAAAGAGTGAATTCTTTTCTTGCATCATCATAGAGCATGTTATCGAGGTCAATTACACTCTTCATCCACCTGCTTACAACAGCTGTTACATCGGCCGGGTTAAAACCTGTTACCGGCTTCCCGTGTTCCTCGGCAAGGCGCTCGGCGGTCCATGTCCATTCCCACTCCTTGTACGATTCATACATGGCCCTGAAAGCAGATGCTAAGCCTGATATGTCGGTTATTTTTCCCGATTCGATGGAAACAAGCAGTCTTTCCACCTCTCCTTTCGGTGCTATGAGTCCTGCCAGGTCGATCCATTCGTCCGATACTCTATCAACTGCCGGCTTTAATCTTCTGGATAGGTCACTGGTGCTTCGCGGTTCCAGCCCCTCGAGACGCTTTATCAGAGAATTACCAAGGAACTTGTCAATCCCCATCTGGTAGAGTTTTATTCCACGCACAAGTGAGTCCCTTGTTATCTTCATGCTCTTGTAGTAGTAATTATCGGAGTTCTGCCCCGAATTTGCCTGCAGTTGCATGAGAAGGTTCCTGCCCTCTATCATCTTCATCACCGTGTAAGGGCTAAGGAGCTTGAAATTGATAAAGTCTTTCCTGGCCGTGTCTTTTCTCCTGTCTCTCCTTGGCCACTTCTGCGCGTCGCGGATAGTCCCGACGCTCCTCAGGTTTATTGCAGGCACGAGTATGCTCTCGTCGTTACTCTCGATAAGGTATGAGAAAGGCAGAAGTGTTGTATCAAGGTTTTTATAATGACGGCCCATTACAAGTGTGAAGGGACCGATATGAGCTGGCCAGAGGAGGTAGGAGTCGCTTGTCGTTTTGGATCCGCGTTCAACAATCCCCTGGTGAATCGGTCCCAGCTTGTACATGTGATTACTCTGGTTCGACCCGCTGCCGGCATTCATGAAAGAAAAAATTCCTGCAATAAGAAGTGTCGATTTATGATGTGTTTCAGTATAAGGCCCGGCAAAGACAGAGCAGGCCTCGCCATGAAACCCTCCGCAATTGGCAAAAAATAACGAGTTCACTGCCGAGTAATGCTTGCCAAGGTGAGTGCCCTGACCGATGAAGCAGTTTTCAATCACCGTAGAATCAGTAATCCGCGACCCCGATGAAGCGATAAAATGGTCCATTATAACACCTGTCCCGATGTAAACCGGGTCGGCCTCACAGCTGTTTATCGATCCTTCATTAAGCCTTGAAGCCCCGTCAATGGTAGTGTGTCTGCCTATTCTTACATTCCTTATACTGCGGCAATCAATGATCTTCGATCGCGCCTCGATAGTCCCCCTTCCAGATCTAACTGAAGCAACGTAAGTTTCAGTCATCTCTTCAATTCGCTTTATAGCATCAGCCCTGTGCCTGTAAAGCGCGACTATATAAGCCTGGTGCGCCGACAGGCCATCCCATATCGACACGGTCCTGCCCCCTGTTTCGTTCATTACTGCCACACCGGTGCCGTTACCGAAAGATGAGATCCCTTCAGTATGTATCTTCCCGCAATCGCGTATCACCACCTCATCACCAACAGAATAATTGGCAATAAAATCGCGGATATTGTAAACCAGAACATTGTCTCCGAAAGTGCAATTATGAACCCTGGCATTGTATAAACCTGCCGGGAATGGAACACCTGATTCATCGGAGTGGACAGAGTTCATTTTCCCAAGCCTTATTTCTCCGGAAAAACTAACATTCCTGCATCCCGCGGTATCAAAACCTTCACTCACGTTCACGGAATCCCACGATGTACTCGTGCATCCGGCGGCCTCGAGAGCGAGAATTTCCGATTCGCTTAGTTTCCTGTAATTCTTTTCCATGATACAGGTGTTTTTTTTGCTACTATTCTACTGTCACCGATTTCGCGAGGTTCCTTGGCTGATCGACATCGCAACCTCTCAGCACAGCTATATGATACGATAACAATTGAAGCGGAATTACAGCAACAAGCGATGAAAACACAGGCAGGGTCGCTGGCACTTCAAGAACATGATCGGCTATCTTCCCGATGGTCGTGTCACCTTCCGATACGATAGCTATTACCATCCCTTTTCTCGCTTTTATCTCCTGGATGTTACTTATGATCTTGTCGTAGGTGTTATCTTTTGTTGCAACAACTACAACGGGCATTTTCTCGTCGATAAGCGCTATCGGACCATGTTTCATCTCGGCAGCAGGGTAACCCTCGGCATGGATGTACGATATTTCCTTCAGTTTCAGAGCGCCCTCGAGAGCCACGGGAAACAGGTAGCCCCTGCCAAGATAAAGGACGTTTCTCGAGTCTTTAATGACCCTGGCCAGGTCGAGTACCTGATCGTTCGATTTGAGAGCGAGCTCCATTTTGGTCGGCAGTGAAACAAGCTCGCTTATCAGCTTCATATACTCGTCATCACTTATAATTCCCTTCCTGTGACCCGTCATGAAAGCCATCATAGCCAGAACAGTAACCTGGGTGGTGAAAGCCTTGGTCGAAGCCACACCTATCTCGGGACCGGCATGAGTGTAAACACCTGCATCCGTTTCCCTCGGGATCCCTGAACCAACTACATTACAAATGCCCAGGACTATCGCGCCTTTCTCCCTGGCTAATTTCACGGCGGCCATTGTATCGGCAGTCTCACCGCTCTGGCTTATTGCTATTATTATGTCTCCTGGTTCAATTATAGGGTTCCTGTATCTGAATTCAGAAGCGTATTCAACCTCGACCGGTATCCTGGTGTACTCCTCGAACAGGTATTCACCCAGGAGTCCGGCATGCCATGAAGTCCCGCACCCAATTATTATAACACGGCGTGCAACTGCAAGCTTATCCATAACCTGGTGAAGACCTCCAAGCATAATACCGGAATGGTCGGGTAATATCCTGCCCCTGAATGTGTCGTGAATAGCCCTCGGTTGCTCGAATATTTCCTTGAGCATGAAATGAGGAAAACCTTCCTTGTCAACCTCCCCTATCTCGAGATCGATCTCCTGTACATCGGGCTGAACAACAGCACTTCTCAGGGTCCTGAGTGTAAGACCGTCTTTCTTGATTATGGCCAGATCGTCGTCTCGCAGGTATATCACTCTCTGGGTGTATTCAACAATCGGTGTGGCATCAGACGCGACGAAATTCTCATTATCACCCACTCCAATTACAAGAGGGCTGCCTTTCCTGGCGGCATAGATCCGGTCGTTCTCCGATTTGCACAAGATAACAAGACCGTAAGCACCTTCGAGACTGTTCAGGGCTGTTGTTATTGCCTGCTCGGGCGATAGATTGCCCTCGAGGTACAGGTGCTCCATGAGGTTGGCAATCACCTCGGTATCGGTCTGGCTTGAAAAGGTTACTCCCCTGCACTCGAGATGTTTCTTGAGTCTCGCGTAGTTCTCTATTATGCCGTTATGCACAACTATGAAATTGCCTTTTGCAGATACCTGGGGGTGAGCGTTCAGCTCGTTCGGTTCCCCGTGGGTGGCCCAACGGGTGTGCCCCATCCCGATATTGCCGTCCACGCCAGACTTCAATACTAACTCTTCAAGCTCCCTGACCCTTCCCTTGCACCTGAATATGACAGGCTCGTTACTGAATATTGCCAGCCCTGCTGAATCATATCCCCTGTATTCAAGCTTCCTCAGGCCATTTATAACAATATCCCTTGCCTGTTTCGATCCAATATAACCTACGATCCCGCACATATAATTTAAGATTAATGTGCGAAAGTAGAAAAATTAGTTCACAAATTTCAGAACCGGGTTCGTTTTTTTCAGAACTCCGTGTAGGTGAAGACGAATTTCGCGGGATTTGTGCTCTGCTTAGTTCTCAGAATAGCATTACGATAATCACCGTCATCAAGATATAAATCCAGCTCGGGTTCGTCAATTTTCCCCTCGATGTATTGCTGAACGAATGAGGCGATATTAAAGGAGTAAGTTTTTGACGTGGTGTTAAATGATCCGTCAAGGAAACTTGACCCAACGTAGTAGTCAGAAATGATAGCTTTTTCCCCCGATGATTTAGTGAAGCTCAAATACATTTTCTTTGGCATCGCATCCGAAATGTATTTGTCATTATCGAGAATAACAGGAATAGTGATTCTTGCCCTGTTAACCGAAATAGGCATCATGTTCCTTATAGATTCGAGCGATGGGAATCTCAATCTTGTAAATGCCCCGTTCAGGCCCTGCATGTAGGTTACCGTATCCTGGAATCCATCATTAATGTGCTGGATCTTCTTATCCGGGTCGGCTAGCGTAAAGTCATGAGTGTAAGTCGTATAACGGGCACTCCTCGTGTTCACGGCAAAATCGAAGACATTGTCGTCAGCAGTGCTGTTCTTGTAATAAACCCTTATTTCAAAGTTAAATCCATTGATCGGAAGTATAAGGAGAAGAGGGGCGTCGGAATCTGTTATCCCCTTTGTCTCGACAGGGCTATTTTTCACAAGGGAAGCCTTTATACCCCTGAAAAATGACCTGAAATCAGTGTTGATGTCTCCCTGGTATAGTTTAGTAGTATCCCGCATCAGGTACTGCCCTAGTTCGATAGGCAATTTAACAGTAACGTTCTGGGCAGTATCCTTTGTAATTAATGGCATATCAAACATCCCAAGCTCTTTTACTATTACCGGTCTGTGACTTGAATAATATTTAATACTATCAGGATAGGCGGTTATAATCGGTTTAAGAATTTCACCAACCTCCGAAAGCTTGATCTTCAATGCCGTTCCTAATTCCCCTTTTGCACCAGTAATTGAAAAGAAAAGTTTAACTGAATCAACAGTAAACCCACCCTTGCCAGGCCATGCCTGAACCAACCTCATCTGGGCGATCATATCTGCAGACGTGTAACCAAAATAAGGATCCTGAACGCCTCCAAGCATCACGTAAGCCTTTTTGTTAGTGACAACACTGTCAACATAGCAAGTGTAAGAAAAAGGCTTAATTGTATCTGTCGAGAAAATATCTACAAAGTCGCTGCCTGGTAATAAACCAATCCCTATTGTAGTGTCTTTCTCCTGGCATGACGTGAGAAACATCGTCAGGGTTATGAACAGGATAATCTGGAATTTAATAATTGTTGACCCGGGTAAAATACCGTTTTTGGTCCTGGGGTTTTTATTCTTGCTAAAATAACTTGTCATAAAAATCATTATATGCATCTATGTATACTGACTCGTCCTGATATTGAAGAACCGGTTTGTCGATGGTGTCAATATACTTCATAACTTCTTTATTAACTGTATCGCTACCGATTATAACAGCATCTGAATTCTTAACGGCCAGCTTCGTGACATTCACGAAATCAGGCTTTTTAACAACCTTCAGGTTCTCACCGTCTATGCCGTCATAACGGAGCTTGTCGGCAAAATTATTCCTGAATGGTTCCTTGAATTCGTTATTATAAACGGAGTATACTATCTTGTAATTGTGGAAGAGCGGGTCATCGTTGTAAATATTTCTCAGGTAAACCGGAACGAGAGATGTCATCCAGCCGTGGCAATGCACGATATCGGGTGCCCATCTCAGCTTTTTAACTGTTTCGATTACGCCCCTGGCGAAGAATAATGCTCTCTCGTCGTTATCCTCGAACTCGCGCCCGGAATTATCGGAAACGATATATTTTCTCTGGAAATAATCATCGTTGTCGATGAAATAAACCTGCATCCTCGCGGACTGTATCGAGGCCACTTTTATGATAAGCGGATGGTCAGTGTCATCAATAATCAGGTTCATCCCCGATAGTCTTATGACCTCGTGGAGCTGGTTGCGGCGCTCGTTAATGCACCCGTAACGCGGCATGAATGTCCGGATCTCCTTACCCTTTTCCTGAATACCCTGCGGAAGATACCTTCCTATCTTCGACAGTTTGGTTTCAGGTAAATATGGAGTGATTTCCTGGGAAATGAACAGTACCTTCTTGCTTTCCATTTAACCGGTCGGGCTATACCATTTCGTTTAGGATGCAAAGGTAGTAATAATTATTAATATATAGATTATTCAAAATACTCCATACTTTTTACATGATGCCCGCGCAGTGATGTTTAAAAATCAATTAGGTTTGCAGAAATTTCAGCAATGAAGACAGTTGAAACTGTATCCGGAGTAAGGCAGCAACTCGATGGCATAGACCCATCGCTAATTGGCTTCGTTCCTACAATGGGAGCCCTCCACGAAGGCCATCTGTCGCTTGCCCTGAGAGCAGTGAACGAATGCCGGCGCGTTGTTGTCAGCATCTTCGTCAATCCAACCCAGTTCAATGACAAGGACGATCTTAAAAACTACCCGAGGACCATCCCCGGGGATCTTAAACTCCTCGGGACGGTATTAAGGGCTGACGACCTGGTCTTCATTCCTTCTGTTAAAGAGATTTATCCCTCGGAAGATAAAAGGATATTCAGCTTCGGAACTCTCGACAAAGTGATGGAAGGAGCTCATCGTCCCGGCCATTTCAATGGCGTGGCCCAGGTCGTCTCGCGCCTGTTCGACATAGTCAGCCCTGGCATAGCTTACTTCGGCCAGAAAGACTTCCAGCAGCTTACAATAATAAAAGACCTTGTAAGACAGCACGGGTACGACATAAAGATCATCGCCTGCCCGATAATAAGGGAACCTGACGGACTCGCCATGAGCAGCAGGAACAGGCTCCTGGAGCCTGAAATCAGGAAGAATGCACCGGTGATTTTCAAAACAATTTCTGAAGCGGCATCAATTGTAAATAGTACGGAGATAAATCAGGTCAAGGAATTTGTAACAGGTAAGGTGAACTCAATAAACGGATACTCCCTTGAATATTTCGAGATTGTCGACGATGTTTCACTGATCCCCGTCAATACCCGGAAAGACATGCTGCCCGGGAAAAAGTACTACGGTTGTATCGCGGTGAAAGCCGGCAAAATACGCCTTATAGATAATATTGAAATACCGTTGCACTGATTAAAAAAGGTTGTGTACCTTTGTAGCCAGAACGAGTGTAACAAGGCATCACCATGCTTATAGAAGTAGTAAAATCGAAAATACATAACGTCACGGTTACCGAGGCGAATCTGAAATATATCGGGAGCATAACGATTGACGAGGATCTGATGGACGCTGCCAGCATAATCGAGAACGAGAAAGTTCAGGTTGTGAACATTAACAACGGCGAGAGGCTCGAAACCTATGTTATAAAGGGAGAGCGCGGTTCGGGAAGCATTTGTCTTAACGGTGCCGCCGCGAGGAAAGTTGTTGTTGGCGATGTAGTCATCATAATCTCATACGCCACTCTCGATCAGGCCGAAGCCAGGTCCTTCAAACCCAGCATTGTCTTTCCCGACACCAACACGAATAAATTAGTCTGAGGTTGAAGACTGCAATAATACGTGCTCTAAAGTTTATCGCTTTCCTGGCAGCAGGTATTATTCTTCTTTGGCTTGCGTTCAGGAGCATTAAAATAGAAGATCTCGGGAAAGGACTCCGGGAAGCCAATTACTGGTGGCTTATCCTGGCGTTGTTTTTCGGCACACTTGCCTACCTTTCAAGGGCCAGGCGGTGGAAGTTGCTCATCATGCCACTTGGTCACAAGCCCTCGCTGAAAAACACTTTCTATGCCATGATGACCGGTTACCTGGCTAACATGGCCCTCCCCCGCGTAGGGGAAATTTCAAAATGCGTCGCACTGGGGAAAAAAGACAATATTCCCGTCGACAAGCTTATCGGGACTGTCGTCATCGAACGAACAATCGACTTCGTCTCCTTGATGGTAATCCTTTTGATAATGCTAATAGTCGATGGCAGCACTATCGGTCCATTCATGAAGAATAACATCTTCGACCCGATTACCGAAAAGCTGGCCTCTGTTTTTGGCTCAGCCTGGATAATCTGGCCTATCCTCCTGCTGGCCGGCGGGCTAACCGTTTATTTCCTCTATGCCTTCAGGAACCGTCTCAGGAAGATCAGGTTCTTCGCGAAATTCTACGACGCTGGGCAGGGCATTATCCACGGGCTCTCGACAATCACAGCAATAGAAAACAAATGGGAGTTTCTTTTCCATACCGTGTTTATCTGGCTCAACTACGCGCTTATGACATGGGTGGTTGTATTCACCGTCGACAGCACTTCGCACCTCAGTTTCGGTGATGGAATCTTCCTCCTTGTTATCGGTGGACTTGCAATGTCAGCACCAGTCCAGAGTGGTCTGGGCGCGTTTCATTTCATAATTTCCGGCGGATTGATGGCCATATATGGTATCAGCAAGGCCGACGCCCTGGTGTACGCGATTCTCTCGCACGAATCGCAGATGGTATACGGTGCTATTCTTGGCATTTGGTCTTTTTATGCCCTTGTCGGGAAGAAGAAAAAGAAGCATGCAGCTGCCGATCCTGTTCCTGTTGATAATTATTAGACCTGCATCATATTTAACAAGTAATCGATGGCTAAGACCAGATCTGTTTATGTCTGCCAGAACTGCGGGGCTGAATCTGCAAAATGGATAGGCCGTTGTCCTTCCTGCGGTGAATGGAACTCGTATCACGAGGAAATTATTACCCCGGCTAATACCAGGGAACAATCATTTGTCAGCCACGGGGAAAAGAAGAAACCAGAGCTCCTCGATAACATAAGTTCCGACGAGAAATCGAGGCAACAGACAGGTATTTCAGAACTTGACAGGATACTTGGTGGCGGACTCGTTGGCGGTTCGCTGATCCTGCTAGGAGGAGAACCGGGCGTGGGAAAATCGACGCTGGCTCTTCAACTGGCTTTGTCCGCATCGGGCAGGAAGGTACTATACGTGTCGGGTGAGGAAAGCGAGGAACAGATCAGCCTCCGGGCAAAAAGGATAAACAAGTCAAACCCGGGTTGCTACATACTCTCCGAGACCGATCTCGAAAACATACTCGCTCACGCGGGAAACCTCAATCCATCAGTTATAATAATAGACTCGATCCAGACCATACACACCGGGATGCTCGAGTCTTCAGCCGGCTCGGTTTCGCAGGTCAGGGAGTGTGCCGCCCAGCTTCTAAAATATTCCAAGTTATCCGGTGTGCCTGTATTCCTTATCGGCCATATAACCAAGGACGGGACAATAGCCGGACCCAAGGTGCTTGAACATATTGTCGACGTAGTCTTTACTTCGAGGGAGACAATAATTATATATACCGGATACTCAGATCAGTCGGAACAGGTTCGGTTCAACATCCGAGCTTGGCATTTTCGAAATGCTTGAATCCGGCCTGAGGGAAGTTGAAAATCCCTCGGGCATGTTCATAAGCCAGCACGACGATCAGCTAAGCGGTATTTCTATAGCAGCGCTGTCGATGGTATAAGACCCTTCATGATAGAGACCCAGGCTCTTGTAAGCAGTGCAGTCCACATGCGGTACACCCCAGCGCAGTTCAACGGGATTCGACATAAGACGTTTGAACATGCTTCTAGCCGTGCTCCGAGAAGAGGGCCGGTTTCAGGCTGGCCGTGAAAGATGTCTTCCTTAATATAGCCGGTGGACTCGAGGTAAGTGACCCGGCAATCGACATGGCGATCATTGCCTCGGTCTTGTCCTCCAACCTCGATATACCAGTGGCTTCCGGATCGTGTTTTGCCAGCGAAACGGGTCTGTCGGGCGAGATCAGACCGGTATCCATTGATCAGCGCGTTCGCGAAGCGGCTGGATGGACTTCAACAGGATATACATTTCAAATACCAGAAGAATATCGGGGCGCACGATAAATCAGTAGAGATAATCCCTGCGGGAAAGTAGGGAACGCTGGTAAAGCTTCTATTCAGCTGATCTTAATATCGCTGCTTGTAATTTCCTCTTGTAACAGTCGATTTTTTTAGCTTGTCGCGGTCAGTTCCATGCTGAAACCGGCCGGGCGCTCGAAAATATTTGTTGGCAGATCCATGAACTGGGGATCGGCATACAGCTTCTGCAGGAAAAGCCCGAGTACGGGAAGTGCAATCCTTGCACCCTGGCCCTCGCCTAGTGTCGAGAAATGGATGCTCTGGTCTTCCCACCCGCTCCATACACCGGCAACCAGGTCAGGGGTTACTCCCATGAACCAGCCGTTTCCATGGTTCTGGGTTGTACCTGTCTTGCCACCTATCTGGTTCGTGAGCTTGTGATTAATCCTGAGAGCTATACCGGACCCCTCGTTAACGACTCCCTGCAGGAGGTTTAGCATCAGATATGCCTGGTCCTCGCTTATCACTTCCTCTATTTTCGGGTTGAACTCCGATATTATATTGCCATTCCTGTCTTCTATCCTCGTGACGTACATGGGTTTGACATAAACACCCTTGTTGGCGAAGGTCCCATAGGCCCCTACCATCTCCTCGAGGGTTATATCAGAGGTACCCAGGAATATCGAGACGACAGGGTCGATAAAACTTCGTATACCCATTCGGTGCATGAGGTCGACAACCGCCTGCGGGGTGAACTGGGTCATCAGCCATCCCGATATATTATTTTCCGATTTCGCGAGGCCCCATCTCAGCGTGACCATCTTCCCCTGATCCTCCTTGCGGCCGGTGGTCCTGGGTGTCCATGTCGAGTCTCCAACCTCGAAAGTGATAGGAATATTAGGAACCTCGAGGCATGGAGAAAGGCCGTTCTGCATGGCAAGCGTGTAAAGAAATGGTTTGATTGTACTTCCAACCTGTCTCTTCTGCTCGGTAACACCATCGTACTTGAAATACTTGAAATCAGGCCCTCCAACATAAGCCTTCACGTGACCGTTATGCGGGTCCTCGACAAGGAAGGATGACCTCATTATATATTTATAGTACCAGATGGAGTCGAGGGGTGACATAATTGTATCTCTCTCCCCTTTCCATGAAAAGACCTTCATCCTGACTTTCGTGTTGAAAATAAGTCTTATGGAATCGTCGGGGACCCTGGCCTGCCTTAGCGATTTGTACCTTTCAGTCGTCCTGATGGTATTAGAAATAATGGCTTCGATCTGTTTACGATTCAGATCGTTCGAGTAAGGCGGGTTTCTGAGGTACCTCGCTGTCTTGTAAAAATCGGGCTGGATGTCCTTTCCCAGATGCTCGGTGAGCGCTTCTTCAGCGTACTTCTGCATCTTCGAGTTAATAGTGGTATATATCTTGATCCCGTCCCTGTACAGATTATAATTAGATCCGTCCGGTTTCCTGTTCTTCCTGCACCAGCCGTACAAGGGATCATTATCCCATCTCCATTTCGCATCCTCGTACTGTTCATCGAAGCTGAAGAATCGTCGTTCGGGTTCAAACTTGATCATGGTTGTCCTGATATACTCCCTGAGGTACGTCGCAAGGCCAACATTATGATTTTCCTCGGTGAAATCGAGACCGAGAGGCATCCTCCTGACAGAATCGGCAAGCGCGGGTTTGAGGTAACCGTACTTGACCATCTGGCTGATAACAACATTTCTTCTCTTCATGGTCTGCTCGGGCCTTTTAACCGGGTTGAAGAAGGCCGAGTTCTTGAGCATACCGACAAGCATGGCTGACTGTTCGACTGTAAGCGAGTCGGGTGTTGTATTGAAATATATCTGCGAAGCCGATCTTATACCAACCGCGTTATTCACGAAATCGAATACGTTGAGATACATTGTTATTATCTCTTCCTTGGTGAAGTTCTTCTCGAGCTTTACCGCGGTATGCCATTCCTTGAACTTGGAAACTCCTAAATTAAGCTTACTGCGCAAACGGGAATAATGGATGCTGTCGCCCTCGCGGGTCTTGTACAGGTTCTTGGCAAGCTGCTGGGTTATCGTGCTCCCCCCGCCTGCTTCCTGTCCAAGTATTACTGAACGGACTATGGCCCTCCCTAGACCCCTGACGTCTATCCCGGAATGCCTGTAAAACCTTATGTCTTCAGTCGCGATCAGTAAATATTACATTAGGGATATGTCTTTGTATTCATTCAGGTCCTGTTCTGGAAATAATACTTTCCAAGCAGACACCATCTCGGAATAGACTTGCCGCCAGGTTATTCTCAGGGTTTTCGAGCTCCTCGAATAGAGGCATCGGACCAAGTTTCTCGTTCGATATGAGGATGAAGAGAACTATGACCAGAACAAAGGGCAAAGCAATTAAAGACCAGAACCAGATCAGGTTTTTGTAAAAGCAACCGTCATTGAGCTTCGGAGTTTGCGCCAAAAATAGTAAATAATAAAGAATCTTAACGGTTTATTTTGAAGTTTGTGATACAAATGATTTACTTTGTCACGTTTTGTAAAGGTAAATTCTGCCGAAAAATGATCGAAAACTCTCGTAATCGTAGAATCACCTGCCAAAGCTGCAACAATAGAGAAATTCCTCGGGAAAGATTTCGGTTGTTTCCCAGTTTCAGCCATATACGCGATCTTCCAAGAAAAATTGTAATAGAGATGGAAAAGGGATTCAAAATTGATTACGAGATACCGGTAAGAGAAATCAGCGTCATGTAACAGAGCTGAGGAAATCAGCTCGAATGAAGACCGTCTGGATAGCATCCGATGAGGACCGCGAGGGGAGAAGCATAGCTCGGCACCTTATAAAGGTCCTCGATCTTGACCCGGCAACCACTAAAAGGATAGTCTTTCACGAGAGCAACGAAGGATGCAATTTCTAGCCATCAAAACCCCGAGGACAGTTGATATAGAACCTCGTCACCCCAGCAGGCCATTGATATCGACAGGCTGGTGGGTTTCGAGATATCACCGGTGTTGTGGAAAAAGGTGCAGCCATCTCTCTCGGCAGGCAGGGTTCAGTCAGCTGTTGGCATGATAGTCGAAAGGAGAAAGGAGATAATCGGATTCAAACCGGAATCATCTTTCAGGGTAACTGCCCAGTTTATCATTCCGGGGCGGAACATCTGAATCGCCGGCTGTTAAAGCTGAAGCCTCGAAGAAATTCACCACCGAGGAAGAGGCCATGAAGTTCCTCGAGCTATGCAGGGACATCGACGCGCAACAAGGTGTTCATAACCGTTAAACCAGGCACCAGGTCACCGGTCTCGCCTTTTACCACATCGACTCTCCAGCAGGAAGCCTACAGGAAGCCAGGGCTTCTCCGTGGCCCAGACAATGTCGGTAGCGCAGAAACTATACGAGGGTGGAAAGATAACTTACATGAGGACCGACTCGACCAACCTTCAAGCTGGCTCTGTCAAAAACACGCGGCGATCGTTTCCGAATACGGCGAAACATTCCAAGACCAGGCAGTTCAAGACAAGAACAGTGGTGCCCAGGAGGCTCACGAAGCCATCAGATTCCGCTTATCCCGATAAATCGGAGATAAGCGGTACCCTTACCGAGAAGAAGCTTTATGACCTTATCTCGAAAAGAACCATCGCCTTTGCAGATGTCGGACGCACAGGTAGAGAAGACGACCATAGCCATAGAGATGAATAATTCGCCTGTCTCTTTCAACGCCACTGGCGAGGTTGTACCTCTTCGACGGTTTCGAGAGTCTACTCCGAATCGACTGATACAGAAAACAGCGAGGAGGACAAGGATATTATACCGCCTGTCAAAAGCGGAATGGGAGCTGAACAGCCAGAAAATAATGGCTAACGAGAGATATACAACCTGCCACCAAGGAGCAGCACCATTTTGGGAAGGAGCTTCCGTGAAAAAACTCGAGGAATCTGGAATCGGTCGTCCGTCAACTTACGCCCCCACAATTTCTACAATTCAGAACAGGGGTTACGTCTCGAGAGAAGACCGGCCGGGTGAAAAAAGGAAACTCAGGGGACTGGTTCTTGCCGATGGTAAAATAACGGCCACATCGAAGGTTGAGCTATCAGGTAAGGAGAAATCTAAACTTTTCCCCAAAGATATTGGAATGATTGTCAATGATTTCCTGCTCGAGAATTTCACTGACATCGTCGATTTTAATTTTACTGCTGATGTTGAAGAAGAATTTGATGAAATAGCAATCGGTAATCTAAGCTGGACCGGGATGCTTGACAAGTTTTATTCATCCTTCCACAAGACAGTTGAATCGACGCTCGAGAAGAAAGACAAGAAAACGGGAGTAAGGATACTTGGCAATCACCCTGAATCGGGAGAACCGGTTTCAGTGAAGATGGGACGTTACGGACCTGTTGTGCAGATCGGCGATTCGTCGAACGAGGGTAAACCTCGATTCGCCAGCCTTCTTAAAGACCAGCTCATAGAAACAATAACACTCGATGAGGCGCTAAACCTTTTCAGGCTGCCAAGGTCCCTGGGCATTCACGATGGTGAAGAGATGGTTGTTGGCATCGGGAAATTCGGACCCTACGTGCGTTACAGGAGCAAGTTCTACTCGCTCAAAAAGGGCGTTGACGATCCGTATACCGTTACCCCTGAAAGAGCTTTCGAGATTATAAAAGAAAAATCTGAATCTGACAAGCAAAAGGTAATTCACGATTTTGGCGACATCCAGGTCCTCAACGGTCGGTATGGCCCTTATATAACATTCGACAAGAAGAACTTCAGGATACCGAGGGGAACGGATGCTGCCGGGCTCACGAAAGATGAATGCAAGACAATTATCGACAATAACAGTAAATCGAAACAGTGATGCTCGATCTGAATGATTATTTCAATCCCGTCAGCATCGAGAGACCTGAATATCATCTGCTGACCGGATCTGCTTCATTCTCGCATAACATTACTATTCACACGGAAAACAATCCCGTTAAGGACATCGGCAAGTTCAGGATCGCGATACTCGGGGTTCCCGACGGGAGGAATTCTCCTGACGAGGGAACTGCTGCCGCGCCTGACATAATAAGACGTTGCCTTTACACGATGACGAGAATCCCGGGCAAGACGAAGATCATCGATCTGGGCAACATGAAGAAAGGGACCGGCTTTAACGACACGATAGCCGGGTTATCGGATGTTCTTACCTACCTTGCTTCCGAGAACGTTTTCGCGGTGATAATTGGTGGCAGCAGCGCTCTTGTAAGATCAATCGATTCAAGATTCTCGGCGGGGCAGAAACCGTACACGATGCTTTCTGTCGATTCGAGAATTGATTTTCATCCCGAGAGAAAATCATCCGATTCTTTCAACTTCCTGAACCAGATCATTTACAACCCCGGAAGCAGCATCAAGCATTTCATAAATATAGGTTACCAGACCTACCTTAATGATCAACAGACGATAAACAGGCTGGTGAAGAAAAGGGCCGACCTGTTCAGGATAGGAGATGTGAGGCAGGGTATTCACCTGACTGAACCTCTGATGCGCGATTCGGATGTTGCGGTATTTGATATATCGGCAGTCCGTCAGTCTGATGCACCGGGTACTTTCGCGCCTTCACCCAACGGTTTTTACGGTGAGGAAATTTGTCTCCTGTCGAGGTACGCAGGCATTTCGGACAACCTGAAGATATTCGGGATCTTTGAAGTCAATCCTTCATTCGACAACAGGGATCAGACCTCTGCCCTCGCAGCACAGATCCTCTGGTTTTTCCTCGAGGGGTTCTCGCAGAAACAGTTTGAAGTACCTCTGCTCGACGACCCCATGTCGGGACGGTTCATAAGGTATCACGTGAGGATAACCGATCTCGACGACGATCTTATTTTCGTTAAAAGCACCCTCACGGAAAGGTGGTGGCTCGAGTTACAGGCAGACGACAAAACCACTGAATACGTGGCATGTTCGCACGAGGATTACCAGCAGGCCAACAGGAACGAGGTACCCGACAGGTGGGTTAGAGCTGCTGCTCGTCTGAAAAAATAAAACATTTTCAAAATTTTTACGTTATAAGGTGTTACCTGCCGGTAACGCCGGAGGTTTCATCAAATAAATGTAGGAAATTTGTTTGATGCGGAGATTTTTATTTATTTTACCTGTTCAATAGGCGCTGAATGTGACTGTGTGAAGAAATGAAAAAGCTAAGATTAATAATACTTGCTTTTCTCGCCCCGGCTTGTATCGTGACTGCCCAGCAGGATCCGCTGACCAGCCAGTACATGTACGGCACATTGTCGTTTAACCCCGCCGCTGCAGGTATTTCAGGAATGGTGTGCGCCACGGCACTGAGTAAACAGCAATGGGTCGGCTTCGAGGGTGCACCTGTGACAACCATGTTCATGGTAAGCACTCCTTTCAGATTCCTCAAGACACGGTCTGGAGCAGGACTGCTCGTTGAAAGTGATAAAACAGGATTCAACAAGGACATAAGATTATCGGGCATCTATTCATACATCATGGATCTCGGCCCCGGGAAACTGGGTATTGGCCTATCACTGGGAATGTACAACACGACGCTTTCACCGGAATGGGTTATCCCTAACGGCGACGCCCACACACCAGCCTCGGGCGACCCTCTCATACCCGAGAATAAGGAAAGCTTCGTGGCGTTTGATGCCGGCGTAGGCGCGTATTTTCGCACCGACAAATATTATGCCGGGGTGTCCATAACCCATCTGAATGAGCCCAAGATAAAATTCACAAAGGGAGTTCCTTACATAAGCAGACATTACTATTTCACCGCTGGTTACATCATGCAACTTCCTAATCCATCGCTCGAATTACTGCCTTCAGTATTTGCATTCAGCGATGGTAAGGCAGCCCAGGTAACAGTCAACGCCACGGTGAGGTATAACAAGAAGGTTTGGGGTGGTCTCGCGTACAGGGCAGGTGACGCTCTGATAGGTATGGCAGGCTTTGAACTGTACAACGGATTGAGGGTCGGTTACGCGTACGATTTCCCACTTACCGACGTGAGGAAGAGCACCAGTGGATCGCACGAATTCATGGTGAACTATTGTTTTGATATCAGTCTGGGTAAAAGCCCGATGAAATATAAAAGTATTAGATTTTTATGATAATTTAAAAAAAATAACTTACTTGCAATATAAAATCCTAACGCGTTATGAAAAAGGTAATTCTGATTGGTCTTTTAGTAGTAATCCTGTTAAGCGGTTGTGGTTCTTCTAATAACGGGGAGCTTACCGGGGTTCAGGGGAGGAAGAAGTACTTTGAACCTGAGCCGATGGAAATGGCATTTATTCCCGCCGGTAATTTCACCATGGGCCCGAGCGATCAGGATGCAGTCTTCGCGCAGAACACCATCTCCAAGTCGGTGACTGTCGAGGCTTTCTGGATGGACCAGTTTGAAATAACCAACAACAAATATCGCCAGTTCGTTTATTACGTTAGAGATTCCATCCTCAGGACCAAGCTGGGCGATGCCGGCATCGAGGGAAGAGAATACTACATGGTTGACGACGAGGGTAACGTTATCGAACCCAAGGTTCTTAACTGGGAAGAGAAAATAGATTTCGAAGAGGAAAATACCAAGAATATTGTCGAGGAAATGTACTATCCTCCTGAAGAAAGATTCAATGGCAGGAAACAGTACGACACCAGGAAGATGAATTATACCTATTTCTGGGTTGACTACAAGCAGGCAGCCGCTGTTCCTTACAAATACGATTATAAAGCAGGTACAGGCAGGTATGAAGGACAGGCAACCAACCTCGAGGGAGTCAAATCTGATGTCACCAACCGTTCAGCATTCATCATGCGCGATATGGTAAACGTTTATCCCGACACACTTTGCTGGATCAGGGATTTCACGTATTCGTTCAACGACCCGCAGGCTTCAATATATTTCTGGCACCCGTCATTCGACGATTATCCCGTGGTGGGTGTTTCCTGGATCCAGGCGAGGGCATTCAGTATCTGGAGGACAGACTACATGAACACGGCTCTCCGCAAACAGGGTATTCCTGACGTGCAGTCGTACAGGCTCCCGCTTGAAACCGAATGGGAATATGCCGCCAGGGGTGGCCTCGACCTTTCGATGTACCCATGGGGCGGACCTTACACCCGTAACTACAAGGGTTGCTTCCTCGCGAACTTCAAACCACTCAGGGGTAACTATGTAGACGATGGTTCAGTTTACGCTTTCAAAGTCGGTTCATACGAACCAAACGAGTTCGGACTCTATGATATGTCAGGTAACGTTGCAGAATGGACTTCCTGCGCCTATCATCCCGATTCATACGTGTTCACGCACGACCTCAACCCGAATTACGAGTACAATGCCAAACCACAGGATCCCCCGATCATGAAGAGAAAAGTCATCAGGGGCGGTTCATGGAAGGACATTGCATATTTCCTCCAGACAAGCACGAGGGATTATGAATACCAGGATTCCACCAAACCATATGTCGGGTTCCGTAACGTGAGATCATATATTGGAGTCAACTAAATAAACAAACCCTAAAATAATCAGGTATATGAGCCTAGCAGAATTAGTACAAAGCAGTGGTTGGAAGAACTTTATAGCTAAACTTTACGGTTTAGGTGCTTCCGTTGTTATCATTGGTGCACTGTTTAAAATACAGCACTGGCCGTTCGCTGGTATCATGCTTACGGTTGGTCTTTGCACCGAGGCAGTCATTTTCTTCTTTTCAGCCTTTGAGCCTCTGCACGAGGAGGTAGACTGGAGTCTGGTCTATCCCGAACTCGCCGGTATCCCGGAGGACGAAAGCGAACTCCCGGCCGGTGGTAAACACCACGACCCTAAATTCATCGGTGCCATGGGTGGTGGCGGTGGCGCTGGCTCTGCTGCTCTTGCTAAATTCGACGAGATGCTCGAAAAAGCCGAGATAACCCCCGACCTTTTCGTCAAGCTTGGCGGCGGTATGAAAAAACTGAGCGAGGCCACGGCCAACATGAACGCCATGGGCGACCTCTCGGCCGCTTCAACCAGCTACATGAAAACGATGAAATCAGCCGACGAGTCTCTCGCTAAACTGAACGATTCTTACCAGTCAACAACCAAGGTCATTAACGAAACTGGTTCCAATTACAAGAATATAGCCGATTCACTATCAACAATCGAGACAGGTGGAAAATCATACCAGCAACAGCTCGAGTCTCTTAACAAGAACCTCTCCGCTCTAAACGCTGCTTATGAACTCCAGCTCAGGGGTGCAGGCGAACATACTAAAGAATCAGAAGCTCTTTACAAGGGACTGCAGTCACTCATGAAAGACCTAACCGATTCAGCCGGCGATACAAAGAAATACCGCGAACAGATTTCAAAACTGAACGAAAACCTCACAGCTTTGAATGGCGTCTACGGTAACATGCTTGCAGCCATGAACGTCAAGTAACTTGAAAGTGTAACGTGAATTCATTTCTTATAACAATCTAACCTAATCTTAAAATGGCTCACGAAAGGCTATCTCCACGACAAAAGATGATCGGTATGATGTACCTCGTACTCACCGCCATGCTTGCCCTTAACGTGTCTAAGGAAGCCGTGGAAGCATTTAAGAAAGTTGATGAGGGTCTTACAAAAACCATCGCTAACTATGCTGCCAAAAACAGCATGATTTATGATGCTTTCGACAAAGCTGCAGCCCAGAACCCGGCTAAAGCGGGTCCGGCAAAGGCAAAAGCCCTCGAGGTAAAACAACGAGCCGACGAACTGTTCAACTATATCCAGGATCTCAAGATCGAGATCATTAACACCGCTGAAGGCGAAGATAACCTTGCCGTCAAGGGAAAAGAAATCATCATCCACGAAGTGAAGAAAATTGATGAGAATAACGTTCCCTCCGAAATACTGATAGGCTCAAATGAAAACGGCAAAGCCAACGACCTGAAGGCCCTTATCAATTCCTTCCGCGACGACATGATCACTATAGTTAATGGTAAAAACCTGTCAATAGAAGAATCGCTGAAGAGTATCTTCAACACTGATGACGGACTCGACGAATCGGGAGAAAAAGAAAGATGGGAAAACCTTACCTTCCAGACCCTCCCTCTCGTAGCCGTTATCACTATCCTCTCCAAAATGCAGGTTGACGTCCGTAACGCTGAAACCGACATTATCAACTTCCTTTATGAACAGATCGACGCACGTTCGTTCAAGTTCAACAAGATCTTCGCCACTATCAAACCGACCTCGACCTACGTGATGCTCGGGAATGAATACCAGGCCGAAGTATTCCTGTCTGCTACCGATACAACACAGGCTCCGACCATCAAACTTGGTAACTACACGACAAAAAGAAACTCCGACGGTTCAAAAGACTACGAGATGGTGGGTGACTACACTACTCTCCCGGTCGATGAAACTGGCAAGGGAATCTACAAAGTCCGTGCTACATCAATCGGTCCAAAAAAATGGGGCGGTCTTATTGAAATGAAGGCACCGGATGGTACTATCGCCAAATATCCGCTCGATGGTGAATACTCTGTCGGCTCATCAAGCGTTGTTGTGTCAGCAACCGCGATGAACGTTCTCTATGCAGGTATTCCAAACCCGATAAGCGTATCAGTCCCGGGTGTTGGTTCAGACAAAATAAGGGTAATAATGAAGAACGGTACCATCGAAAGAGGTACTGTCAATAACTCACAGGGTGTTCCTTTCCCGGGTGAATGGAAGGCACTTCCTCAACAGGTTGGCCAGATTGCCCAGGTTATAGTTAGCGCCGAGATAAACGGGAAGCTTCAGACCTTCGCTCCCATCGACTTCAGGACAAAGCCCCTTCCAAAACCGGTTGCTATGTTCGCGAACGTTACAGGTGAGGCAACTGTCTCGAAAGCAGACCTTTTGGCACAGCAGGCAGTGTTTGCCAACATGCCCGACTTCGATTTTGACCTCAGGTATCAAATAACCAAGTTCACTATCACGTTTAATGATAAAGGTTTTGATGTCCCGGCAGCAAGCAGCAACAACCGTCTCACCGAGGAACAAAAAGCAAACATCAACAGGCTAACCAGGGGTAAGAAACTGTACGTCGAGAAAATCAAGGCCATGGGACCCGATAAAAAAGAAGTTGATCTTAACCCTATTATTATTACAGTAAACTAGTTTAACAAGATACTCAAATGAACAAGAAGTTTTTAACCGGAATACTGTCCCTCTTGCTGGCAGGCGTGATGAATGCACAGACATTCAAGGACATCTACAAGAAAGAACTGCCCGAGATCCAGAAGATAAGCTATCCTTTCCTCAGAGAGGCAGATGTTATCTGGTCAAAAAGAGTATACAGGGTTGTAGACCTCAGGGAAAAAATAAACCAGCCTCTTTACTACCCCACGGAACCGCTGGCTGATGGCCGCAAGAACTTTGCAGCTGTCATACTCGAAGCTATTAAAAAAGGTGAACTGAACGCTTACGATGGCGATAACCTGTCTGTCGACACACTGCCTACACCGCTTACATACCAGGATATTGAGGGTAAAATGGGAGCCGGAATGGTAACCCGACAGATCCAGGACATTAATACCGGTCTGCCAAAGGATACCACTTATAATATGCCATCGAGCCCGATGGATATCAAACAGCTTCTTCTTTATGAAGAATGGTATTTCGATAAGAAGCTCTCGAAACTCGATGTAAGAGTAATCGGCATATGCCCCATCTGGGTTGCAATCGACCAGGCCACGGGCAGGACACAGAAGCTCAGGGTTTTCTGGATCAGGTACGACGAGGCAAGAGACCTCCTCGCCAGGAGAGAAGCTTTCAATCCTAAAAATGACGCGCAGAGAATCTCATTCGACGATATGTTCATGCAGAGAAGATTCTCGAGCTATATCACCGCTGAATCGAACGTTTATAACGACAGGTTCATCAGTGAATATACCGTTGGAAAAGATGCGATGTTTGAAGCAGAAAGAATAAAGACAGAGATCTTTAATTTTGAACACGACCTCTGGGAATATTAAAAAAAAAGCCCCGCCAATGGCGGGGTTTTTTTATTGAAATTTCTCCCCGGTCTGCTTCTTGACTTCCTCGAGGTATTGTTTTATATTCTGTTCGGAGTCTTTCTTCACAACCAGAAGAACATCCTCGGTATTAACCACGATATAGTCTTCCAGACCCTGCAGGACTGCTACTTTCCCGGGGGCGATGTTTATTATGTTCCCCTTCGAATCGTAGGTAAGAACTTTCCCTCTCACCACTGCATTACCGCTCTTGTCAGTTGCTGAATGCTCGTAAAGGGAACTCCAGGTGCCCAGGTCTGACCAGCCAGGGTCGGTGCAAACAACAAAAACGTTATCAGCTTTCTCCATTATTCCGTAGTCAATTGAAATGCTCCTGCAAGAAGTATAGGTACGGAGAATGAAAGAATCTTCCTTGTCAGTTCCATATAACCCCTTGCCATCATCAAATACTGAGTAAATATCAGGCAGATGCTTTTCGAAAGCCTTCATAACGGTACTGATCTTCCAGATAAAGATCCCCGAGTTCCAGTAGAAATCACCGCTCTGCAGGAATACTTTCGCCAGTTCGAGATCTGGTTTCTCGGTAAAGGCCTTCACCTTAAGGAATCTCTCGTTCCCTTCCACGGCTTTCTTGTTATTGGCCTGGATATAACCGTAACCAGTTTCCGGTCTGTCGGGGCGTATCCCAAGTGTTAAAAGCGCATCATGACCCTTCGCGAAATCAAACCCGGCGCTGATAACCTCGCTGAATACCTCTTCCTTTTCAATAAGATGGTCGGATGGGGTAACAGCAATAATAGCGTTAGGATTCTCGCTCATTATCCTGAAGGTGCCGTAAGCGATACAAGGGGCAGTGTTCCTCCTTAATGGCTCCGCGAGAATCTTATCAGGGCTTATGGACAGCTGTTCCATCACCTGTTCCTTGTGCTCGTTGCTGGTCACGATGTAAATATTTTCCTCGGGACATACCCTTTTAAACCTTTCAAACGTTTGTTGGATAAGAGTCTTGCCCGTGCCCAGTATATCGAGGAACTGCTTTGGTTTTTCCTGCCTGCTGTAAGGCCAGAACCTGCTACCTACACCGCCTGCCATTATCAGAACATACCTGTCGTTCATAGTAAAATATTAGTAATGTTGATTTTCTGCAAATATAGTATTAATTAGATATCCCGGTTTTATTAAAATCAGACACTGCATAAAGTAAATATTTGTAATTTTGAACCTCCATCAAGTAAGCCATGGTAAAATTTTTCACATTACTCGGACGGTATTTTCTGCTACTAGGGAAAGTGTTTTCAAAACCCGAGAAGACAGCTGTATATTATCGTCAGACAATGCGCGAGTTCATTTACCTGGGCGTGAATTCAATAGGGATTGTGACGATAATATCTTTCTTCATGGGTGCCGCTATAACCCTCCAGACCGCGTACAACACTGAAAATCCCATTTACCCGTCTTACCTGATTGGCCTTGGATGCCGCGATTCTATAATACTCGAGTTTTCTTCAACAATAGCAGCCCTTATTCTCGCTGGTAAGGTTGGTTCGAATATTGCATCGGAGATCGGCACGATGAGAGTCAGCGAACAGATAGATGCCCTCGAGATAATGGGTGTTAACTCGGCATCCTATCTCATACTTCCAAAGATGATCGCTACCCTGATCTTCAACCCATTCCTGACGCTGATCAGCATTATCGTGGGAATACTTGGTGGCTGGATCTCGGGAACCCAGGCAGGGGTAATAAGCACCGAACAGTTTATTTACGGGATTCAGTATGCCTTCATACCATATTATATTACTTACTCTCTTATCAAGACTGTCGTTTTTGCCTTCATAATAACAAGCGTTTCCGCTTTCCAGGGCTATAACGTTAAGGGTGGTTCTCTCGAGGTGGGCCAGGCGAGCACCAGGGCTGTTGTTTACAGTAGCGTGCTCGTGCTGCTGTTCAACGTTATTCTAACACAAATCCTGCTCTCATGATAAGGGTAAAGAACCTGACGAAAGCCTTCTATGGCCGCACCGTTCTCGAGGACGTATCAGTTACCTTCGAACCAGGACAGACAAACCTTATTATTGGACAGAGTGGATCGGGAAAAACCGTCCTGCTTAAATCGATAGTTGGACTCCACGATATCGATGAAGGTGAGATCTGGTTCCAGGATAAACTATTCAACAAGCTTGATTTCAGCGAAAAGAAAGAGATAAGAAAAGAAATGGGAATGCTCTTCCAGGGAAGCGCCCTTTTCGATTCACTCACTGTTGAACAAAACATCCGGTTCCCTCTCGACATGTTCACTGACAAGACCATGGAAGAAAAAACTGATCGTGTCAATTTCTGCCTGAAGAGAGTAAACATTCTGAATGCCAACAATCTCTTCCCGGCAGAGCTTTCAGGAGGAATGCGAAAAAGAGTGGCAATCGCCCGCGCAATATCATTGAATCCAAGGTACCTGTTCTGTGATGAACCAAACTCTGGCCTCGACCCGAAAACGGCCATACTTATTGACGAACTTATCAAGGAGCTTACCGAGGAATATTGTATGACCACCATCGTTAATACTCACGACATGAACTCGGTGATGGAAATCGGTTCGAAGATAGTGTTCATCAGTGAAGGGCAGAAGTGCTGGGAAGGAAGTAACAAGGACATCCTCAGCTCCGAATGCGAAAAACTAAACGATTTCGTTTTCGCCAACTCCCTGGCCAAACAGCTTAAAGAAAAGAGATAGTTACTACTTCTTTTTTTTCCTGGTCTCCTCGAAGTCAATATATTCACCAAGCTCCTTCGGCAATCCCTTCATCTTCCTGTAATCGCGGAATCCTTTCCACGAGAATGGTTTTTCCTTTTTCTTCGCCTCTTCCTGCCTGCCAATTACAACAATGATCCTCAAAATCATCACGATGAGGATCAGGAATAAAAGAAGTCTTATCATTATGCCCTTGCTGTTATTTGTTTTCCTCCACAACCATGGGTTTATCCGCTCTTTTTGATACCGGTTTCCCGAAGCAGATATTTAACCCGGCCTGCAAGTTTAACATATTCCAGTTAGTTGGCATAGGATATCCTTTATAATTATTTGTCCCGTCTTCCTTGATATATACTTTATCCCAGGTAACAGGTATCTTGTCGGCAAGAACATAGAACTGCGCGAACCCCAGCTTCAGAGCGAGACCGAACCCCAGATTATTATAACTGTAGTTGGCCATGGTGTAGCTGGCGCTTGCCGACAAAACTCTCCCGAGGTAGGCATTGGCCGATAAGGTAAGTGATTCCTTGGCCTGACCGGCGAAATATTTCGTGGATGATAACACTCCAAGAGAAAGCACCTTGAACACGTTAAGCGATGCACCGGCATTGAAGGTCGTCGGTAAATAAGTGCGGTACGACCCCGGAGCATTAACCTCCACGAAATTAGCCTTCACCGTATCGACAAGCCTGGAGGCAAAATCATCCATCCCGTAATTGCCATCAACGACGTCAGACAAGGATATCACGTCGAGCATGAACATATCATTAGCCTTGTACCTCTTCAGATCATCCTTCCATGTCAGGTAACCAAGGTCAGTGACACTGGCAGACAATGTGAATAACTTGCCAAGTGTGTACTCGGCTCCGAAATCAAAACCCAGACCGTTGTTCTTACCAGGACTGAGGAACTCTTTGGCAAATCCCTTGAAATTGGGATCTCCGCTACCACCGGCTATATTATTGGCGGTAAAAATCCTCTGGATGTTAGCCTTTCCACTTACATCAACCCAGGCATCAGCATGAACAGTGGTGGAATAGTCATCTCCAACGTTAATATTCAGGGAATTGCTATTGAATGATAATGAACCAAGTCCTGAAAGGTATTTAACCCTTGCCCCAATCCTGAGGTTTTTCGTGACATTCCCGGAGATACCGGCTGCATACTCCCTGAAATACTGAACCTTCATGTTCATCTCCGATATGTTGAGCGACTGGTTCAAGAACGGATCTATACCGTTAATGTAAACATCCAGCAAATCTTTCGGGAATACAATTTTCGCGTTTATCCTGTCGGTTACATCGAACGATAGGGTGGCATTTTGTCCAAGTGGAAATGCAAGGCCGAAAAGCTGTATGCCAGCGTCCATCATAATGGTATTCTTGGATTTCAATTTTGCAACCAGCTGGCCGAGGTCAAAATCAGGGTCCTGGAAGGTGATTATCGTATCGGACTTGACGCCGGTCATGATAATGTCGGTAACCTCAAGGAAATCAGTTCCTGCCGACAGGCTGATACCGCTTATTCCGGGAAGCCCGATGTAAAACCTGTTTGCAGGTTTAATGGCCGGATTCATGAAATGGTTCTGCGGGATCTTCATGAAATATGCCACCTGGTTTGTCTGTGCAGTAATTGATGCAAAGAAGATGCATGCAACTATTGAAGTCAAAAATGATCTTTTGAGTATCATGTCTTTCATTGTATTATTGACGTTCGCGAAAATTCAGTCATTTAGCACTACCACCCACGCGGTAGTTATAAAGAAAATTGTCAGTGCCACCGACTATCAGGTTGAATTCATCCTTTGCAGTCAGCTTGCCTATCGAGAAGAGCGAGGCACCGCGCAGTGGAAAACCATCAACAACCGATCCATCTCTCTCGAGCAGGTAAATTAACTTGTTGACACTGTCATAAAGACCAGTCTTCCTGTCCGTGGCAGAGAACGTGAAATTAACAGGCCCTTCAAGTCCGGCTGATTCGAAATTCTTCTCGAAAATCTCCCTGTAATTATCATCGTAAAGGTACAGTATGCCATTGTCAATAAAAAAATATTCGTCAACACCATCCCCGTCTACGTCAAAAAAATCCGCGCTATGCCTGGCAGAGAACTTCCTTAATTCCTTTTTCTCTACTTTCCCGTTGAACCAGACCCTTTGTATGATGCCTTCCGGTGATGTGAATATTACAGATGGAGCATCAGCCTTTTCGAAACGTAATTCAGAACCGGGAGCTCGTGTCACTGATTCAACCGGCTTCATCCTGGTGTTCCCTGTCCTGTCGAGGAAATACATTGTTGTCTCATCCGAAACAACGAGGTAATCCTTTCCTGATACCCTGAAAAATTTAATCTCTGCCCTGACAACACCGTTTGTCCTGAAAAGATTCCACCCCCTAACTATACTTCCGGTCTTGTCGTACGCGTAAATATTCCTGTCCTCGCCTGGTATCAATAGCCTGTAACTGAGATCATTCTCGTAATCAAATACGGCCAGCGGAGCGGTGGCAGGCGATCTAAGCCTAACCGGGTATCTTTCAATATAATTACCGTTCCGGTCGAGTATATGAAGATATTCCCTCCCCGCGAATAGCAGCTGGTATTTTCCGTTCCGGTAATAATCAATCATGTATGGCTGTCCGATGAGCCTCTCGTTGAGACGGACCTTCCACAAAACCCTGCCGGCCGAGTTAATAAGGTAGGCATTATTATGGTAGTCCTGGATGAAAATTTCCTTGCCGCCTGTATTGTGGTTAGTGA
Source organism: Bacteroidales bacterium (assembly GCA_046329885.1). GTDB lineage: Bacteria > Bacteroidota > Bacteroidia > Bacteroidales > VadinHA17 > LD21. The sequence continues at coordinate 32,657 of JAXLTU010000007.1, read as the reverse complement.
AAAAGAAAGGTTTGACGGCTGCAGCCGTGTCAAGCAAAGTTGCCCATTCAGCCTGCGAGTCCTCGATGACCTTCTCCCTGTACCGTGCAGAAAATGTATTGTATATCATCCCGTTGCTGGCGGCGTACTGGAACCCAACGGCATCCACCTTCCTGAGGCTCATCACGTTTCTCCTTAACCGTGCCGAAGCCGAATCGTTTAGGAAACTGCAGATACGATTCAGTATACCGGCAGGGACGCAGTAGAAGAAATACCCTGCCCTGCTCGGGAGTGTCTTTTCAAATTCACGATATTCTATGCTGTTGCCCAGTGTCTTGTTAAGAATATGGCTGTATAGAAATGCCGTAACAGCCGCCTCGCTGTTACCGGAAACCATCAGGTTGTCGTAAAATGTTAGTATTGAATCACTTACCCCGGTATCTCTCCCGTCGAATACACCTGACAGTACTGATTTGAACGGGGTTATATAGTAAGGGATCTTTACCTGGTCGTCTGGCTGGAAGTATTTCTTCCAGGAAGCCTCATCAACATCTTTGCTTCCATAAACCGAGCTGCACCTTCCGATCACAGCCCTTTCAGTCTGATCGCGGTTTGTCAGCCTGCTGACGAACACCCTGTTGTAGTTCCTGCCGCTGTCTCTCTCGCTTAAAAAAGCTCGAGTGAACTCCCCTGTAATGAAAGGCACGAGCGACAAGCCTAGCTGCCTGTCCGGCCCGTTTGTTGTCATGAAAAGATCCCTGCACGCCTCGGATGGTTTTTCGATAATCGTTTCGAAAAGAAGGGTCCCGGCAGGCAATGAAAGGTGATTCTCCATCCTGTCTGGAACGCCATTCTTGAACCTGAACATGACCTCGGTGGAATCCGTGCTTTCAAGATAACCGCTAAGGATGATCCCATTCTCATCGAAATATATATCTCCCCCGGCACAACCGGCAAAACGGCCTTTAACGAGGTTCGGGAATCTCCCCTGGTTCCCGGTGATCTTTCTAATCACCGGAGCGAGGTTATTGAAAAGAACAAACACCTTGTTCTGCTCTTTCCCTGATGCAGAGATAACTTTCGAAAAGCCCGGCAGATCGCGTATATCTGTTTGAGATGCCGTCCTTTTAAGCGATTCTTTAAGCAGTATCGAATTTGTTGCACAACGAACCAGTCCATTCCCTACCGAGATGAAAATTGTGTCGCGGCTAGTTGCTTCGCGGGGAAGAATCGTGATGATATTGTTACCCCGGAAGGTGTAATTATCGGAAGCAGGAAAGCTTTTTTTTAACTGGTCTCTGATTTGCCTTGGGCTATACTCGTTACCCGAGGCAAGTAAAAACAGGGGTCGTAGTCTGCCTTCATCATCGGGGTGAAAGGAAATTAGCATGTCCTTGCCGGAGGTAAAAACCCTGAACTCAGGCTTCCCGAGTGTCTCCCTGAGTATTTTAAGACGTCCCGAGAATGCTTTAAGTTCCGGGATTACATTGAGCTCCTTCGAAAATCCATTGCCAGCTGTAAGATCATTCAGGAAAGGAGTGAAATCGTTCGATTCAACAATCAGTGCCGCGTCGTCAGGTATGTATTTGTAAGGATCGGCCAGAATGGAACCCTTGCCCTTCAGTATTACAACTGCAAGGACAACAACAGCTACAAAAAGAATTGCTACAACTACAAGTGCACCTTTCTTCACGATCAATCATTTAGTCTGCAGGTCAAAATTAGTAAATAAAAATAATGTTCGGGGTTTTTGTGATTTGACTACCTGCAGGTAATTACCCGATATGAATTTTGAGAAATATCTCGCGATTTTATAAGTTTGAGTTATATTCAATTTTAATGAAAAAGAGCCTGTTGCTGGTGATCTTTCTTGTTTTCATTGTTATTAATGCCTTCACGCAAAAGGTAACAGTGATTTCGTCGGACGACAAAAATCCAGTTCCAAACGTATCGATTACCAACGAGACTGGCAGGAAGCTTGTCATTACCGGAATTAGCGGGACAGCTGATCTGTCAATATTTGGAACAGAAGAAGAAATATGTTTCCGCCATTTCTCATTCACCCGCGTTTGTACCACACCTTCAGCCATCATTGCTTCAGGAAACATCGTTGAACTCGAGTTAAAGGTTTTTGATATTCAGGAATTCATCGTTTCAGCAAACAAATGGGAACAGAACCGTGAAGAGGTACCAGAGAGGGTAACGACAATTAGCAGGGATGAGCAGGAGTTCCGGAACCCTCAGACAGCTGCTGATCTTATTGCGGGAACCGGCAGCATCTTCGTACAGAAGAGCCAGCTTGGTGGTGGAAGCCCGATGATAAGAGGCTTCGCGACAAACAGGGTGCTTATTGTAGTCGATGGAGTGAGAATGAACAACGCGATTTACAGGGAGGGTAATATACAAAACATAATATCGCTTGATGCCAATTCCATGGCATCAACAGAGATAATATACGGACCAGGAGCCTTCATTTATGGAAGTGACGCGATTGGTGGTGTAATGGATTTTCACACGATTGAACCCAACCTGCCGGTGGCAGATTCATGTACTTTTAGACTAAATGCCCTGACAAGGTATTCATCTGCAGATAATGAGAAAACAGGTCATCTCGACATAAGTTTCGGAAAAGGGAAAATCAGTGCCCTTGCCGGTATAACAATATCTGATTTCGGAGACTTGAGAATGGGAGGCGGAAACCGTTATGCATCATACCTCCGCGAGGAATACGTGACTAGGATCAACGGGAGGGATTCGATTGTTACAAACAAAAACCCCCGGGTACAGGTCGGATCGGCTTACAGCCAGATTAATACAACGGGAAAAATAAGGTACAGGATCTCCGAAAAAACAGAATTATCTTTTTCAAACCACTATTCAGCATTGTCCTCAGTCCCCAGATATGACAGGCTGACGCAATACAAGTCAGGAGTGTTAAGATATGGAGACTGGTACTACGGGCCACAGTTATGGATGATGAATAACCTGACAATGAAAGTGACCCCGGGCAACTGGTACGCCGACGAGATCAGGATAATTGCCGCGCACCAGGACTATAGGGAGAGCCGGCACGACAGGTCAGTTTATAAAAACAATATAAACGAGCAATTCGAAAAAGTTGGCATATTTTCCTTCAATGCTGACGTCCAAAAAAAACTTGGTGACGGGGACAGGAACTTGTTTTATGGTATTGAAGCGGTGACAAACGATATTGTATCAACTGCCAGAACCAGAGACATTATTACAGGCATTGTTCAGGTTGCGGGACCTCGATATCCTGACGGCAGTAACAGGTACAGATCCTTCGCGGCATACACCGGGTTAAAAGACAACTTGTCGCGAAAACTCACTCTTAGTGGTGGTTTGAGATTCAGCCATGTTATTCTTAATTCGCTGATAAAGGTCAATTATTACAACTTCCCCTTCGATAAGATATCGATAAGTAACGGCGCTTTAACCGGATCGGCAGGCTTAGCTTACAGGCCTGACAGCAAAACTATTGCCAGGCTTAATATCTCGACAGGTTTCCGGGCACCCAACCTCGACGATGCCGGTAAGGTCTTTGAATCAGCTCCTGGAATTGTTGTAGTGCCAAACCCAGGCCTTGAACCGGAGTATGCCACAACCATTGATTTTGGTCTTTCGCGCGATTTTGGAGACAAGCTGCATCTCGAGGTTACTTCCTTCTTCACCTGGCTTGCAAATGCCATGGTCAGGCATGATTTCCTGTTCAACGGGAACGATTCTATCGATTACATGGGTGAATTGAGTAAGGTTGAGGCCATTGTTAACGGGGGTTTCGCCAGAGTATATGGATTATCATCGTCACTACAGTTTAACTTAACAGGAAACTGTCGCTAAAATCGGACATTGACTATACTAAAGGCAGCGAGAAAGGAGGCGCACCTTAAGACATGCCACTCCACTTTTGGTTCCACTCACCTTGTATATAATGGCAGTAAATTCAAGGCTGATTTTTTGCATCTTATAATGGTCCGAAAAAATTCAGGGATATGCCTCTATCTGAGATATCAAAACCGTACATGTACGCTACTGATAAAAATGGAAACCCGTGGTCGCCAGGATGGTATACCCTTAACCTGAGAACTTCCATCGAACTTCCCTGGTCAGTGACAATAAACGCCGCCATCGAGAATATCCTTGATTGCAGGTACAGACCATACTCCTCCGGTATCGTTGCACCAGGAAGAAGTCTTGTCGTTTCGCTTAGGTATCACTTATTGAAATAGCGAACCGGGAGAATATTTGTCATGGCATCAAACATCACCTGTCATATTATTCCTTTTTGGCACGCAATTTGAATAATATACTGTACAGGCAATCTCCAACATATACTTGATTCGTCAAGGGCAGCCAGGTCAAAAGCCTGGCTTTCATCTATTAAATGAACTGGCGGTAACCAATTAATTCCCTCACCTCCCTGATAGTTTTTGAAGCACTTTCCCGGGCTTTTTCAGCACCTTCTGAAACAACCTTCGCCAGGTATTTCCCGTCCGATCTTATTTCTTCAATCCGCTCGCGGATTGGGTCCGTGAATTTGACTATATCCTCTGCAAGTTGTTTCTTGAGGTCACCATACCTGATCTCGCAGGTGGCATACTTATTCCTGAAATGCTCAACTGTCGATTGATCGGATACAACCCCGAGTATAGTGAAAAGGTTCTTTATTGGTTCTGCCATTTCCTGGCCGGGTGCTGACGGTCCTGAATCGGTGACAGCTCTCATCACCTTCTTCCTGATCTCCTCTGGCTTATCTGACAGGAAAATTCCATTGCCCTCGCTCTTGCCCATCTTTCCGGAACCATCAAGGCCGGGGATCTTCACCAGGTCCTTTCCAAAATTATAAGCTTCAGGTTCCGGGAAATAGTTCACGCCATACATCGTGTTAAACCTGCGGGCAAACTTCCTTGTCATCTCCAGGTGCTGTTCCTGGTCCTTCCCGACAGGAACCTTGTTAGCCCGGTGGATTATTATGTCTGCAGCCATCAGAACCGGATAGGTAAGCAAACCGGCATTAATATTATCTGGCTGTTTCCTGATCTTTTCCTTGAATGAGGCAGTCCTTTCGAGCTCACCTATATAGGCATTCATGTTCAGAAGCAGGTAGAGTTCGCAAACCTCGGGTACATCGCTCTGGACAAAAATGGTTGCAATAGACGGATCTATTCCGCACGCCAGGTATTCAGCCAGTACCTGCCTGATGTTACCATGAAGGTCATCAGGATGAGGATGGGTTGTAAGTGAATGATAATCCGCTATAAAGAAATAGCAATTATTCTCCTTCTGCATCCTCAGGAAATTCCTTACAGCACCAAAATAATTACCGAGATGAAGATTCCCGGTCGATCGTATTCCGCTTACAACAGTATCCATATTAAGCTCAAGTTGAAAAGTAGGGCAAAACTAATAAAAAAACACAACAGGTATCTGTCTTGTCACTTCAAAGCCTATTAAATAGCCCGTAGTACCGGGTCCAGGCCCCTGAAACTCAATTTTTATTACCTTTGCCGCATCAATACAGGGAAAAAATGGAATCGACAAGACAAAAGAAAGTAGCCAGGCTTATTCAGAAGGAACTGGCTGATATTTTCCTGAAAAAGAACAATGAAATGGCCCCGGGAAAACTTGTATCAATAACGATTGTCAGGGTCAGTCCCGATCTGTCGCTCGCTAAAGTATTTCTCAGCGTATTCCCTTCTGAAAGCAAACAAGCCGTTCTCGAATCAGTTAAAGAACACACCCATAAGCTCAGGTTTGAACTTGGACAAAAAGTCAGAAACCAGTTAAGAATAGTCCCGGAGTTAGCGTTCTTCATTGACGACAGTTACGATTATATTGATAATATTGACAAGCTCCTGAAAAAGTAGAAAGATGAAGTACGAACCAATCAAGAACTACCTCGGGAAATTCATCTCACGGTCTCCCTGGCAGCGCAAATTATTCTACACACTCATCGACATACTTTTATTAAGGTCGTGGCACGTGAGAAAGGCACTCAGGCGGTTATCTCCCCTGCTTCCTGCCGACGCGAGCGTACTCGATGCCGGATCGGGGCTGGGACAGTATGCATGGAGGATGATCAAACGTAACAGGAACTGGACAATTAAGGGAATTGACATTAACAGCGATCAGGTGGAAGACTGCAGGCAGTTCTTTTACAGGACAGGCAGGGACAGGAGTGTCACGTTCGAGACAGGAGATCTGACAAAACTTAATGACGCTGATCGTTATAACCTTGTCCTTACAGTTGATGTGATGGAGCATATCGCCGATGATGAGCTAGTGTTCCGAAACTTTTATAAGGCACTCAGGAGCAAGGGTCTCCTTCTCATCTCAACACCTTCTGACCTGGGTGGTTCTGATGCTCATTCACATGATGATGATTCCTTTATCGACGAGCATGTGCGTAACGGTTACGGTGCCGGGGAGATAACAGTTAAGCTCAAAAGGGCAGGTTTTAACGACGTGAGGGTGACTTACACTTACGGAACGGCGGGTAGCCTGTCGTGGATCCTTTCAATGAAATACCCGGTCAAGCTGTTGAATATTTCATACGGCTTTTTCATACTTCTCCCGTTCTACTATGTCGTAATTCTCCCTGTCTCCCTGCTACTTAATTATATCGATCTTTACACGGCTCACAAAAGCGGAACGGGACTACTGGTTGTAGCTGAAAAGTAATATGAGGCTGTCTCTCTACATAGCAAAAAGATACCTTTTCGCGAAAAAGTCGAGAAACGCTATTAATATTATTTCCGGCATTTCAGTTGCCGGTGTCACAGTCGGAACAATGGCTCTTGTCATCGTTCTATCGGTATTCAACGGTCTTGAAGAAATGGTTAGCAGGATCTTCAACACCTTCGATCCCGAGATAAAGATTACAGCAACTTCAGGCAAGGTTTTTGACCCCGACACCACGAGGGTACAAAAGATCAGGGATATTCCCGGGATAGACATAATCTCGTATACTCTCGAGGAGAATGTTCTCCTTACCTACGACGAGAGACAATACATAGCAACTATCAAGGGGGTTGACGACAATTACCGCGAGATATCAGGTGTAGACAGCACGATGTGGGAAGGAAGTTTTGACCTGTACAGCCCGGGAGGATCTCCTCAGGCGGTTGTAGGGCTGGGTGTTGCCAGGTATCTTGGTATTCGTACTAACTTCATTGCCCAGCTCCAGATCTGGGTCCCGAAGCGCACGGGAAGCGTGAATCTAAACGTTGAAGAAGCATTTTACCGCAGGTACCTTAGTCCCGCGGGAATCTACCAGATTGAACAGGAATTTGATTCCAAATACGTGTTTGTACCCTTGTCTTTCGCCAGGGAGATACTTGAATATGATACCCAGGTAAGTGCCGTGGAGATCAAATGCATTCCTGGATCTGATGTGACTTCTGTTAAAAAAACTATCACGGGGTTGCTGGGTAATGGCTTTGTCATCCAGGACCGCTACCAGCAACAGGAGATCTTTTACAAGGTGATGAAGTCTGAACGACTTTCAATTTTTATAATACTGACACTAATACTCCTTATAGCATCGTTCAATATTGTCGGGTCTCTCACCATGCTGATAATCGAAAAGAAACGCGACATAGGAATACTAAGAAGCCTTGGTGCCGATAATTCACTCATCAGGAAGATTTTCATACTGGAAGGCTGGATGATATCTATAATTGGCGCATTCAGCGGTGTTCTGCTGGGATTCATCATCTGCTTTTTGCAGCAGGAATTCGGATTGATAAGACTACAGGGCGAATCACTCATCATGGACGCCTACCCCGTAGTGATGAAATTAAAGGATTTCGTTGCCGTTCCGGTTACCGTCCTGCTAATCGGATTCTGGGCGGCATGGTACCCGGTGAGATTCCTTACAAAAAAATACCTTCTCGCGAATGAAAAAGGAAATAAATAACCTGGTAACTAAAGGAGTTATCCTTTTAATGCTTACCCTTCTCGTGGGTACCTCATGCAACAAGGAAGGGAAAAACGAAAACAGGAAACTTATCCCCCAGAAAGAACTCGTTTCACTTCTTACCGATCTTTACCTCACTGACGGGCTGCTCGCTTTCCCAACTGTAAGGGCACAGTTCTCTAAAAGGGACTCTATTGCCAACTACGTGGATGTTGTAGAAAAATATGGTTTCACAAAAGAAAGGGTCGATTACACCATGAATTATTATTTTGTAAATGATCCTAAAAAACTGGAGAAAATTTATGATCAGGTGCTTGCAAAACTGAGCGACATGCAGTCGAAGCTTGAAATGATATCAAGCAGCGAAGCTAGGGCTACTGACAACCTTTGGAATCTTAATACGGTATTCAGCTTGCCGGAGGAGGGAGTACAAAACGTGGGCCGTTTCAATATACCTATTAGCGATACCGGGAGATATACGCTGTCGTTTGACGCCATTCTTTATAACGATGATAAAAGCCTTGATCCACACACAACTATCTATTTCTGGCGTGCCAACGAAACCGAAGAAGGTTTAATGGATTATTGGCCGGAAATACCTCTAGTTAGAGACGGAACAAGACACAATTATATCCTTACAGGTAAATTGGCTGACACAACGATGACCCACATCAGGGGATTGCTCTTTAACCATAACCCGCAACCAGGAAGATGGGAAAAACACGCTCGGTTTTCAAATATTAGTCTGAAGAAAGCAGGAGCATTATGAGAGTTTTCTCTGCCCAATACGTTATTACAAATGCTGGCAAAATACTTAAAAGACCAGTCATTACTACAGGTGATGACGGCACAATTATAAAAGTAACCGATACAGGAGGACATCTGGTCGAACAGGCATCAGTTGAATTCCATAACGGGGTGATAGTCCCCGGATTTATAAACACTCATTGTCACCTTGAGCTCTCGTATCTTAAAGGACAAATTAAACCAGGTGCTGGACTGGGAGCTTTCCTCATGGCTGTTAACACCCTCAGGGATTCACTTGTTACCGACAAAACAAAACATTTTTCAACCGCTGATGAAATGATGTTTTCCTCCGGCGTGATAGCCTGCGCCGATATCTGCAACTCACCGCTTACATTCGATTTTAAAACAAAATGCAGGATAAAATATATTAACCTGCTCGAGATATTCGGGATCAATAGGGACCTAGCTCTGACAAGGTTAAATGATCTTGAAAAACTCTCCGCAATTGCGTCCGGGCTGGGTCTTGAACATTACCCGGTGCCTCACTCGACTTACAGTCTCAGTCTTACTCTTTTCAGAATGCTCAGGGAAGTGAGTCTCGAGAACAAGGTCACTTCAATTCATTTCATGGAATCGGCAGATGAAGCACGGTTTCTTGCCGGCGAACCCTGTTCGATCGCTGATAATTACAAGATCTTTTTGCCGGGGTATGTGAAACCAGAAACGGTCCGTGACCATGCTGATGCCATCCTTAACGAGATAACATCATCGGGGAACCTGATACTCGTGCATAATACACATGTCGGACAGGCCGATCTTGACAGGATAGCTCATAGAAAAAACATTTACTTCTGTCTTTGTCCCAATTCCAACCTCTACATCAGCGGCCAACTTCCTCCACTGGATTTGCTTATCACAAACAGGTGTAAAATCACGCTTGGTACCGACAGCCTTTCATCAAATACCTCCCTGAACATGCTCGAAGAAATGAAAACCCTGCAGTTCAGCTTCCCTTATCTTTCTCTTGAAACAATCATTTCGTGGGCCAGCCTGAATGGTGCAATGGCTCTCGGACTGGACCGTGAAGCAGGATCAATAGTCCCGGGTAAAAAACCTGGCCTGGTACTTATCAGAGATGCCGATCTTTCTGACCTCAGGCTAATGCCCGGCAGCACCTCCGTTCGATTGATCTGAATACTGTTTAGATTGACTATTTTCGCCATGTAAATTAACTATATGAGCACTTTCCTATTCGACAGGATAATTTTCGGGCCGGTAAAGAGCAGGCGGCTTGGTGTATCACTCGGGGTGAATCTTCTTCCTGCCAAAAGAAAAGTGTGCAACTTCAACTGCATTTATTGTGAATGTGGCTGGTCAGACTATAACACTATTGAGGGAGGACAGCTGCCGCGACGTGAAGAAATAGCCTCGGAACTGGAAGCAAGATTGACAGAAATGAAAGTAAGGGGCGATAAACCCGATGTCATAACCTTTGCCGGAAATGGAGAACCTACCTTGCATCCATCCTTCAATGCCATAATAGACGACACGATCAGAATACGTAATAATACATTCCCGGGGGCCAGGATAGCTGTACTTTCAAACTCTTCAGCCATAACAAAACCGTCTGTAAGGGAGGCTCTTTTAAGAGTCGATATGAATATACTCAAGCTCGATTCTGTTTTTGATGAAACGATCTGCAATCATAACCAGCCCAGATTAAAAATTGATGCCGCTGAACTAATTGCAAACCTGATCAGTTTCAACGGACACCTGATAATTCAGACCCTTTTCCTCAGGGGATTATACAAGGGAAAACTAATAGACAACACAACTCCGGCAGAATTGGAAGGCTGGCTTGCAGCCATTGAAAAAATCAAACCTTCAGAAGTTATGATCTACACCATAGCCAGGGATACACCCGTTGGCGGGGAACTACGCAAGGTACCTCTCGCCGAACTGGACGAAATTGCCGCCAGGGTAAGAAAGCTTGGCATAAAAACTCAGGTCTCGGGCTGATGAATTCGCCCGCTAAAAATATAATTATCTCACCCCTCGAATGGGGACTTGGCCATGCCGGGAGAATGATCCCTGTTGCCATCAGGCTGAAATCGATGGGGCATAACGTCTTCATTGCATCGGGCAAGGAACACATCGCGTTTTTCAGCAAGGAAACTACAGGACTTAATTATATTGAACTACCGGGATTTACAATCCGTTACTCGAGGATATTTCCACAGTACCTTGTAATATTAGCGCGTGTCCCGTTTCTCGCCTGGTACATGATCAGGGAACACTTCATCCTCAGGCGACTTATCAGGGAATACAGCATTGATATCGTTATCAGCGACAGCCGGCCAGGCTTATGGAACAGTAAAATAAAATCAGTTTTCGTTTCGCATATACCTGGTATTCCATTGCCGCGCTGGCTCTGGCCTGTTCAGATGGCAGGACGGCTGCTAGGCAGGATGGTGCTCTCGAAGTACAACTTCTTCTTCATCCCCGATACTGATAAAGATGCCTGCCTTTCCGGCACGCTTTCCCATGGTTTCAGACTTCCTTCAAATGCCAGGTTCATCGGGATACTTTCAAGGTTCAGGAAAGAAATGATTGATCATTTACCCGTTGTGGTACCATCGACCTGCGTTGTCATACTTTCCGGTCCGGAACCCCAGAGAACCTGCCTCATGGAACAGCTTGCCAAAGTCCTCGACGATTCGGGATACCAGATCACGATGCTTGGAGCAAGCCCCGGGATTACTAAAGACATCCGGCTGGGGAAGAACATCAGGTTCGTGAACCATCTGCCAACTGACGAGATGATGAAACTGGTATTGTCGTCTGAGACTGTAATCACCCGCTCTGGCTACACGACTGTCATGGAACTCGCCAGCCTCGATAAAAGTGCGATCCTCATTCCTACTCCCGGGCAATCTGAACAGGAATACCTCGGGAAGTGGCTTACAGAAAAGGGCTGGTTCGTGAATTTAAACCAGGGAAAAATAAAAAATCTGAAATTACCGTCAGTTCTTCCATCCTTGCAATTCGAGGAAATGAGAAAGAGGAGCGCCTACCTTCTCGAAAAGGCGCTGAACGAATTACTGGAGCAGTAACATGAAGATGAAGGAGACGACAAAGCCGGTGGAATAACCTGTATATACCTCCGAAGGAGCATGCGCGTCAAGTCTCAGCCTTGACGAGAGAATTATCCCTGATAAGAGCAATACACCAGACAGGTACCAGGTCAGTGCAGTCGACATCCTGAGAGAAAGAATTATCACGAGGGCTGTCAGCGCCCCGGCCCCGGCGGCGTGCAGGGAAATCTTCCACTTCAACGTTACAAGCAGTAGCACGAAAGAGATAGCCGGTAACGAGTAAGTGTATGCTTTAAGGAAAAAGGGAATCTGCCACCTGTGAATGAGAACAGAAGTTGAGACATAAAAAACTGTAAGAAGTATTAATGGTAATATCCTGTCTTCCCTGTTTTCCATCTGCCACGACGATATAATTTTCCTGTGCACGAGGAAAGGCATGAGGCTGAGCGGAACGATAACATCAAGTATCATGTAAACGACGAACAGCCACTTTTTCACAACAAGAGGCAGATACCAGAATACCGTGGGTGCCGTGAAAATCACCAGTAAGCCGTAAACCGGCATGAAAACCGGGTGAAATAAAACTGAAATAAACTTCGGTAAAATTTTCTTCTGCACTGTTCTTATCTCGTTCTCCATCATATTTCCTTTCTGAGCCTCGCGACAGGAATGTTTAGCTGCTCGCGGTACTTGGCAACTGTCCGCCTTGCAATCTGGTATCCTTTTTCCTGCAATATCTCCGTTAATCTCTCGTCTGTGAGAGGATGTCTTTTCTTCTCGTTATCAATACAATCCTGAAGTATTCTCTTTATTTCCCTGGTCGACACTTCCTCCCCGCTGTCGGTCTGCAGCCCTTCCGAGAAGAAAAACTTCAACGGGAAGATCCCGAAATGAGTCTGGATGTACTTGCTGTTGGCAACCCTCGACACGGTCGATATGTCAAGTCCTGTCATCTCCGCAACATCTTTCAGGATCATCGGTTTAAGCAAGGTCTCGTCACCCTCGAGGAAATACTCTTCCTGGTATTTGAGTATGGCATTCATTGTCAGAAGCAACGTGTTCTGCCTCTGCCTTATGGCATCAATGAACCACTTGGCCGAATCAATTTTCTGCTTGACGAACATCATGGCATCCTTCATATCCTTCTTCGTCCCCTTGCCATGACTGTAATTTTGGATCATTTCGGTATAAGCCCTGCTGAGCCTCAGCTCTGGCAGATTCCTGGAATTAAGATGAAGATCAAAGCCATCCTCGTCAAGATCAAGTATGAAATCGGGAATTATCTGCTGTGCCGATCTCGAGTAGGGATCGCTGAAGGAGCCGCCGGGCTTCGGATTGAGCTTGAGTATCTCGTCGATAACGGACTTAAGGTCATCCTCTGTAATCCCCAGCCGGCCTATTATCTTGTCGTAATGGCGCCTTGAAAACTCGTCGAAGTACTGATCGAGTATCTTAAGTGAAAGTGCCGTGGCCGGGTTACCCTGATCCTTACGGCTGACCTGTAAAATGAGGCATTCCCTGAGTGACCTTGCTCCTACTCCGGCCGGCTCAAGATCCTGTATTATCTCCAGCACCTCTTCCAGTTCCTCTTCAGTGGTTGTTATATTCTGCAGGAAGGCAAGGTCGTCAACAATATTTGATATCTCTCGTCGCAGGTAACCATCCTCATCAATATTGCCGATGATATATTCCCCCAGTATCTTTTGCTTTTCGGACAATTCCCTCAGGCCAAGTTGCGACGCGAGGCTCTCGTGAAAAGAAGAACCGGATGTGAATGGTATTTCCATCCTTTTCTCGTCATCCTTGCTGTAGTTGTTTGCCTGGAGCCTGTACTCGGGGATCTCGTCATCATCAATATAGTCGTCGAGAGTGAACTCTTCCTGGTCCCTGTCTTTCTCCTCGTATTCCTCTTCCTGATCCTCCTCCTCGGATCTTGAAATATCATCATCGTCAGGACCTTCCTCGAGCGCGGGGTTTTCCTCGAGTTCCTTTTTAATTCTCTGTTCGATTTGCATGGTCGGCACTTCCAGCAGCTTGATCATCTGTATCTGCTGGGGCGAAAGCTTCTGGAGCAGTTTCTGCTGTAGGCGTTGCTTTAACATGCCGGCGGTGCTGAATAGTTATTATTCTAGAATTCGGCGCTCCTGGGGGTCCTTGGGAAGGGTATCACGTCGCGTATATTAGACATACCCGTGACGAACAGTATGAGCCTTTCGAAACCGAGACCGAAACCGCTGTGAGGAGCTGTTCCAAACTTCCTTGTCTCGAGATACCACCAGAAATCTTTTTCCCTCAGGTTGAGTTCCTTGATCCTGCCCAGCAGCTTCTCGTGAACCTCCTCACGCTGCGAACCTCCTATTATCTCACCGATCCCCGGGAACAGGACATCCATGGCTCTCACGGTCTTACCGTCAGCATTCTGTTTCATGTAAAATGCCTTGATCTCCTTCGGGTAATCGGTCAGTATAACAGGACATTTAAAGTGCTGTTCCACGAGATATCTCTCGTGCTCTGCCTGCAGATCGCGTCCCCATCCTACCTGGTATTCCCACTTGCGACCGGAGGAGGTGAGTATGTCAACAGCCTCTGTATATGTGACCCTGACGTATTTATTGCTGACAACGAATTTCAGTCTTTCGAGCAGATCCTTGTCGTACATGTTATTGAGGAACTCGAGATCTTCCCTGCAATTCTCGAGAGCGTAGTTAATAAGATACTTAGTGAAATCCTCCGCCAGATCCATGTTATCATTCAGGTCGTAGAATGCCATCTCGGGTTCTATCATCCAGAATTCCGCCAGATGTCGAGGGGTATTCGAGTTTTCTGCCCTGAACGTGGGTCCGAACGTGTAAATCTCGCCCAGTGCCATCGCTCCAAGCTCACCCTCGAGCTGACCCGACACGGTAAGGTTAGTCTCTCGGCCGAAGAAATCATTTTTGAAATCAATCGAACCATCCTCGTCCCTTGGGATCTTGTTCAGATCCATTGTAGTAACATGGAACATCTCGCCCGCTCCCTCGCAGTCACTTCCAGTAATGATTGGGGTGTGCAAATAATAGAATCCCCTGTCGTTAAAATATTTATGTATGGCAAACGCCATGGCATGCCTGATCCTGAACACCGCGCCGAACGTGTTTGTCCTGAAACGGAGGTGAGCTATTTCACGAAGGAACTCGAGTGAATGTCCTTTTTTCTGCAACGGGTAGCTGTCGGGGTCGGCCTTGCCATAAAGCTCGAGGGCCGTGGCATGAATCTCCATCGTCTGTCCTTTACCGTGCGATTCAACCAGCTTCCCGGTAACTGAAACACAGGCACCTGTAGTAATATCCTTTAATAGTGTCTCGTCGAACGACGGGACATCAACGACAACCTGTATGTTATTAATAGTCGAACCGTCATTGAGTGCAATGAAAGCAATACTCTTGTTATCGCGCTTCGTTCTTACCCATCCTTTAACAAGCACTTCCTGCCCGAAGCGGGCAGAACCCAATAGTTCCCTGATCTTTGATCTTTTCATCGTTTAAACTGATTTCAAAAAATAAACATCCAAAAATAGTAAATTGTTAAGCTCGTCGAGCACGTGTGGCATTATTTTTGTGCGAAAGGCAATCCCTTTCATCATGCCCTGCAGAGCGTAACATAATAAAAATGGAGCTTTTATGTTTATCAGGAAAGTTAGATGTAAAAAATCCAAACATTTGATTATTGACAAATTCTGAATAATTTTACGTTTAAACCGAAAAGACGCAAAAGCTATGAAAGACCTTGAAAAATTAATTGTAGTTCCGTGGGATTTTACAGTTGTAGCCGAAAACGCCCTTGCACACGCCGCCAAGATTGCCAGGATGGTCAACAACGAGGTCTGCCTTCTTCATATCGTCGATAAGAAGATAAAAGGCACCGAGGAAACAGAAAAGAAACTGAAGCTCGAGAAAATCGCCCAGGAAAGCACGGCCAAATACGGTATCCCGGTAAGTTGTCACATATCGAAGGGAAGTATCTTCACCGAGATATCCGCCTTCGCGAATGACAAGAATGCCAACCTGGTACTGATGGGAACCCATGGCATGAAGGGGATGCAGAAGCTCACGGGTAGCTGGGCCCTCAAGGTCATCGTCAAATCCAAAGTTCCCTTCATCGTCGTCCAGGACCCGCCCGCCGACATGGAAAAATACCATAGCATAGTCTTCCCAATCGACTACAGGAAGGAAAACAAGGAGAAGATGAAAATGGCTCTCTTCCTTGGCAACTACTTCAACTCCAAAGTTCTTATCCTCAAAGCCGTATCGTCAGATAAAGCACTCATCAAAAAGACCGACATCAATCTCAACTTCGCCATCAAATACCTCATCCAGAATAATGTCGAATACGAGATTCATGAGATCGATAAAGGAAATTTCGCCCAGCAGACCATCGACTTCTCGATTAAAATGAAAGCCGACCTGATCGTCATCATGACTACCAAGAATATAACGTTCTTCGACTTCGTGATTGGTGCCGACGAGCAGTATATTATTGCCAACAGCTCGAAGATACCAGTATGCTGCGTCAACCCGAAATCATCATTCGCGAAGGTCGGGCAGTTCATGGGTGGCTGGGGAGACTGAGTCTACTCGGTTTCCTTCTTGCCCCCGTCTTTTGCAAGCGCCGCGAGACCGCCTATCACTCCCAGGTTCATCGAGTCGAGTGCTGAACTCGGTACTATGACCATTGAGCCTTTTTCCTTCAGCCCTTCAAAAAGCATGTTCATCCCTCTCAGGTGAAGAGCTATGGGATTGTTCACGTATTGCTCGCTGGCCTTGGCGAATTTTTCAGCTATCTCGGTCTCTGCCGTACCAAGGATAACCCTTGCCTTTCTCTCCCTCTCCGCCTGGGCCTGCTTGCTCATCGCATCAGCTAGCGCCTGCGGAATGATAATGTCCCTGATACCAACTGTCTGACAGGTAATCCCCCATGGATTCGTGTTTTGATCAAGTGTCTTCTGCAGGTCTTCCGCGATTTTCTCGCGGTCCTGCAGGAGATCAGCCAGTTCATGCTTACCTATAATATCCCTGAGGTCGGTTTGCGCGATATACGAAATAGCCCGCTGGTATTCCTGAACCTCGAGGGCTGCCTTCTCTACATCCCAAACAGTCCAGTAAACCACCGCGTCAACATTCACGGGCACCGTGTCCTTCGTGAGAGTCTGCTCTGCCCTGAATTCGGTAACCCTTACCCTCTGGTCTATGAAGGCTGATATCTGGTCGACAATGGGAATAATGAAAAACAACCCCGGCCCTTTCTGACCCTTGAATTTACCCATCCTCAGTACCACCGCTTTCTCCCACTGATCTGCAATCTGGATAGACCCAGCCACCAGGAAGGAAACAATGATTGCCGGTACAAGCACAGGCACCGTTATTACCTTTAGCAGGTATAACCCGCCCGAGATTGCCAGGAGGACCAGTAGAATTGTTGCTGAAACAGGATTTAACCAGTTAATGGAATTGGAATTTGTTCTCATTTTTTATCTGTTTTTTGAAGTTCATTAATTATATCCTCTTTGCTGAAACCATAGCTGTGCGCTATCGTCAGAAACTCGACACATATGCTCTCGAGTTTCCCTCTCTTTTCTGATGCAGGTATCTGAACACTTACCTTGCCTATGAAAGTACCACTACCCTGCTGCGTTTCGAGAATGTTCTGTATCTCGAGCTCCTTGTACGCCTTGGTCACGGTGTTGAGATTTATCTTCAGATCTACCGCTAAGCCGCGCACTGTCGGAAGCTGCTCTCCTGCCTTCAGGTTGCCGGAGGCAATCCCGAATTTAATCTGGTCAATAATTTGCCTGTAAAACGGGACCCCGGCCTTGGGATCTAACACGAAATTTATCATAGCAATATTGTTTTGGTGTACTATTTTTATATTACAATATTAATATATTATTTTATAATAATCAAACATTTTTTCTTTTTGACCCTGCAACCTCAAGTATTGTTTGATTAAAGACGCCTAAATTATATCTTAGCAGCCTCAAAATCCTGTTGATGTCAATAGAGGTAAAATCAGTGACGAAGCTATTCGGGAGTCAGAAAGCTCTCGATAATGTATCGTTCAGTGTCGCCACCGGCGAGATTGCCGGCTTCCTTGGTCCAAATGGCGCCGGGAAATCGACAATGATGAAGATTATTACCGGGTTCATACCGGCCTCCTCTGGCACGGTGCTCCTTAACGGCGAAGCGATGAATGAGGACAACCCTGAACTC
Source organism: Bacteroidales bacterium (assembly GCA_046329885.1). GTDB lineage: Bacteria > Bacteroidota > Bacteroidia > Bacteroidales > VadinHA17 > LD21. The sequence continues at coordinate 14,652 of JAXLTU010000007.1, read as the reverse complement.
AAAAGAAAGATAGGATACCTTCCGGAGAATAACCCCCTTTATCCCGAGATGTATATCAGGGAATACCTGGGGTTCGTGGCATCGGTATACGGTATGGGAAAAAGATCACCGGCTGCTGTAAATGATATTATAGAAATAACAGGTCTGACCCGTGAACAGAACAAGAAAATTGGTGCACTTTCGAAAGGTTACCGCCAGCGTGTTGGGCTGGCCCAGGCACTGATTCACGATCCCGAGATTCTTATTCTTGATGAAGCCACCACGGGACTCGATCCAAACCAGATAGTAGAGATCAGAAACCTGATCATGATGGCTGGCAAAAAACAAAACAGTACTCCTTTCCACCCATATCATGCAGGAGGTTGAAGCCATATGTAACAGGGTGATGATTATCGACAAGGGAACCATTATAGCTGACGAGAACAAATCCGATATCTATTCCGTTCTTGATCACGAGAAACAGGTAGTGATGGTCGAGTTCGACAGGGACCCGGCTGAAAATACACTCGAGTCACTCCCTTACGTTAAGAAGGCAGTCAAAAAATCCGGAACATGGATAATAGAAGCTGACGGCACTGAAGACATCAGGCCGATGCTGTTCTCATTTGCAGTCAGCGCCGGCATTAAAGTTGTTTCTCTCCGTAACCGTGAAAGCAACCTCGAGGATGTTTTCCGCCAGCTTACATCATCCTGAATTTTCTTGTTTATCAGGAATATTTTTACTTGCTTTGTGCCGTTTACAAGGGTGGAGAGATTTGAGCTGATTGCAACCACGGGAAAAAATGCTAAAACGCGGTAAATCGTGCTTCCCGTCAGTCAATTTTCCCCCTGATTATTTAGTTGTAATTTAAAACATTTCCAATGGGATATTTATTTACTTCAGAATCAGTATCGGAAGGGCATCCTGACAAGGTTGCCGACCAGATATCAGACTCTCTACTTGACGAGTTCCTCAGATGGGACCCGGAATCGAAAGTGGCTTGCGAGACTTTTGTCACCACGGGACTCGTGGTTTGCGGCGGAGAAGTCAGGACAGAGGGCTATGTAGATGTACAGGAAACAACCAGGAAGGTTATCCGCAAGATCGGTTATACGAAAGCTGAATACAGGTTCGATGCTGACTCGTGTGGCGTGGTATCTACAATACATGAACAATCCGGCGACATTCGCCAGGGTGTTGTCCGCGAGAAACCTGAAGAGCAGGGAGCCGGCGACCAGGGTATGATGTTCGGGTATGCCTGCAACGAGATGGATAACTACATGCCGCTAACGGTTGAGCTTTCACACTGCTTCTCCAGGAACTTGCTGATATTCGTCGTGAAGGCAAAAAGATGAAATACCTTCGTCCCGACTCGAAATCGCAGGTCACCCTCGAGTACGATGATAATGGCAAACCATCTCGCATCGATACCATCGTCATCAGCACGCAGCACGACGAGTTCATTCTTCCCAAGAGTAAATCGGGGGCTGCTGAAAAAGCTGCCGAGAAAGCAATGCAGAAACAGATCAGGGAAGATATTCTCAATATCCTCATCCCCAGGGTCAGGAAGAAACTCCCTTCAAGGATCCAGAAACTCTTCAAGGATGACTTCAAACTGATGGTTAACCCTACAGGTAAATTCGTTATAGGTGGACCTCATGGCGACACAGGCCTTACCGGCAGGAAAATAATCGTTGACACTTACGGGGTCATGGCGCTCATGGCGGTGGTGCATTCTCCGGTAAAGACTCGTCGAAAGTAGACAGGTCGGCAGCCTATGCTGCAAGGCACATTGCCAAGAACATGGTAGCTGCAGGTATCGCCGACAAGGTCCTCATACAGGTTGCCTATGCCATAGGCGTTGCCGAGCCCGTTGGATTGTATGTGAATACCTACGGCACGGCCCACGTGAAAGACGGCAAGGGAAACCTTCTTACCGACGGACTGATTGCCTCAAAGGTCAGCAAACTATTCGACATGAGACCTTACTCAATAGTAAAACGCTTCGGACTTAAAAACCCGATCTTCCTCCCGTCAGCTTCATACGGCCACTTTGGAAGAGACCCTTATACTGCAAACGTGGATGTATATTACGAGGTACCAGGTAGCAAACCGAAAGCCGCGAACGGGAATGGCAGGAATATATATCAGAAAAAAGTTGAGTTTTTCACATGGGAAAAGCTTGACCATGTTGACAAACTGAAGAAGGAATTCAAGCTTAGCTAGATCCTGGCCGGGATGGATTGACTGTCCCGACAGATATTAAATTATCAAGGGCTCAACGGCTAACCGGGAGCCCTTAATCTTATCCAAAAAAAAGAAACATGAACCTGCTGGACGAACTTGGAAAAGGCAAATTGCTGGTCAGCGATGGAGCCTGGGGTACTTTCCTCCAGGCAAAAGGACTCCAGGGTGGTGAATGCCCGGAGCTTTGGAATGTAACACGCCGCGGCGACGTCCTCGATATCGCGAAAAGTTATATTGCCGCCGGATCAGATATTATCGAGACTAATAGCTTCGGTGGAAGCAGGATCAAGCTGGCACAGTATGGACTTGGAGACAGGACTGTTGAGCTTAATGAAGCTGCCTCGGCTATCTCTCGTGAGGCAGCGGGTAGTGATAAAATTGTAGCGGGTTCGGTCGGTCCGACAGGCAAGATGCTGTTGATGGGAGATGTTACCGAGGAAGAGCTTTACAACACTTTCAGCGAACAGGTTACCGCTCTCGCCAAAGGAGGTGCTGACATGATTATTATTGAAACTATGCTCGACATCACCGAAGCAGCGCTGGCGGTGAGGGCGGCAAGGGAGAACACCACCTGCGTTGTGGCAGCAACGATGACGTTCTCTAAAACAATCCAGGGCGAATACAGGACCATGATGGGTGTATCTCCTGCTGAAATGGTAATTGCATTGAAAGATGCCGGGGCCCATGTTGTTGGATCGAACTGCGGAAACGGCATCGCCGACATGAAGGGAATAGTCGACGCCATACGACTTGTTGATCAAGCGATTCCAGTGCTTATCCAGGCTAATGCCGGGATCCCCGAGCTGGTGGACGGGAATACTGTATTCAGGGAAACCCCGGGAATGATGGCATCTCACGTCAGGGCCCTGGTCTCCTCAGGCGCCTGCATAATAGGTGGCTGCTGTGGCACAACACCCGATCATATAAGAGCGATCGTCAGCGAAGTCAGAAAATAACAATCTGAAATACCGCCAAACCATTGCTCGTGGGGGGTCATTCGATGGTCATTCAATTGTCATTCGATGGTCATTCAATGGTAAGAAATAACTCCATATGGTGTCGTCCTTACGATTGAATGACGCGAAGCCATTGACTACTGAATGGCGCGAAGCCATTGACTACTGAATGGCCTTGAAGCCATTGACTATTGAAAGATTACACGACCCAAAAAAGGATTCCTGAACTGCCTGCTAAAAAGTAGCTTTTACTATCCTGGCGATATTATCAGCGGATCTGCCAAGTGTATAATGATGAATACCAGGTACTCCTAGTTTGATTAGCTCCTTTGACTGCATCACTGCCCATTCAATCCCAACCTCCCTGGCTTCTGCGTCTGTCTTGCACTTCCTTACAGCGTTGAACAAATCGTTTGGCAGGTCTATATGAAAGGTCTGGGGCAATAGTTTAATATCATTCAGGGCCAGAAAGTAGGCTTTATTCCCGGTATAACAGGAACATTTATTCCCATCTTCTCGCACTCGGTCCTGAAACGGCGAAACGCATCGTTATTGAAGAACATCTGTGTTACGATGTACTCATCCCGGCATCTATCTTGACCTTGAGATTATCTCAGGTCGATCTGCCTGTAAGGTGCTTCAAAATGCTTCTCGGGATAACCGGCAACACCGATGCAGAAGTTCGAGGCTTTGCATTCTCAAGCTCTTCCTCGAGATAGATCCCCTTGTTCATATCGCTTATCTGCCTTACAAGGTCTGATGTATGTGTGTGACCGTTCTTTTCCGGGATGAATGAACGGCTCCTTTCTGAGGATCCCCCTGAGAGCAAGCACGTCGTTTATACCGAGAAACTCATCTCGATGAGAACATTCTCGGTCTCCTCCTTCGTGAATCCGCCACAAAGAATATGCGGAACAACCGTTATGTCATTGTATTTCACGGCTGCTGCCAGGGCTATCGTACCAGGTCTGAGCCTCACCACTCTTTCTCGAGAAGTCCATCTGGACGTTCCTTGTATATTATCTCGTTCCTGTGAGTTGTGAAATTGATATATGCCGGGTTGAACTCGATAAGCCTGTCGATGGCGGCGTAGATCCTGTCTATGCTATGCCCCTTCAGTGGAGGAAGAAGCTCCGAATGTGAAAGAGGTCCTTCGCGTTCTTTATTAATTCTATTACTGTCATTTTATCTAAATGTTTTGTGCCAGCCACCTGGCGCAATCTCATCCCTCGTTAATCCCTTTTCGCCTGGCGTAATCAGAAAGCTGATCTTCCCCGATTTTTCCAAGATTAAAATATACCGATCCGGTGTGCAAATATATAAGCACCAGGGAAACAGGCACCATGGCAAAATTTTCAGTAAGCGTCACTCCCGCCCTCTCGGTAGCTTCAAGTAACTCGAACAGTGGACCTTTCTCGGTATGATCAGGGCAGGCAGGGTAACCAGGAGCCGGACGTATCCCGGTAAACTCGTTCCTGAACATTGCCTCGGGCGAAAGATTTCCACCGGCTGCAAAGCCCCAGTACTCAGTCCTCACCAGATAATGAACATATTCAGCAGCTGCTTCGGCTATCCTGTCCGACAATATCCTGATCATGATAGAAGCGTAATCGTCATCAGCAAATTCTTTCATCTTGTTCTCATCTATCGACGCGCTTACAACAAAAGCTCCGATATGATCATTAATCCCGGAGCCTTCCGGGGCGATATAGTCAGACAGGCACAAGTTTGGAACACCAGGTTCCTTTAGTTCCTGGTTTCTTAAGAAATGCAGTATAGCGGCCACTATCAGTACCATCATGGTTCAGTATCTTTACATCATCGCCGTTCGATGCAGCCCCTTTAATGGATATGACACCTGACAGGGAAATCAGTTTCTTATCCCTGATTATTTCGAGGTACTTTTTACCATCTTCAAATAGTTTCCTGGCTTCTTCCCCCTTCACGGGGTCGGTGAATATCGAAGGATACTTCCCGTTGAGTTTCCAGGCGAAGAAGAAGAAGGTCCAGTCAATAAATTCATATATCCTGTTCAGGTCAACAGCCGGTAATGTATGTACACCGGGCTTCACCGGGGCGAAAGGTTTATATGCAGCCCAGTCTGTCTTCAGGGCATTTGATCGTGCATCCTTTAAAAATAGAGTTCCTTCTCATTTTTGCCTCGCCATGCTCATCCCGTAGTTTCTGGTATTTCGCCGAGATTTCGGCTCCAAACTTTTCCCTGTTTGAACTGTCAAGAAGGTTCGCTATCACGCCTGCTGCCTTTGATGCATCCTTTACGTGGACCACGGGGTGAGAGTATGAAGGAGCTATCTTCACGGCAGTGTGAATCTCCGAGGTGGTCGCACCACCTATAAGCAGTGGCAGACTCAGCCCCCTCCTGTTCATCTCTGATGCAACATGAACCATTTCCTCGAGCGAAGGTGTTATAAGCCCGCTGAGACCTATGCAGTCGACTTTCTCGTTTATGGCCGTCTCTATTATCTTGTCGGCCTGGACCATGACGCCAAGGTCTATTACCTCGTAGTTATTACACGAAAGAACCACCCCCGACAATGTTTTTGCCAATATCATGAACATCGCCTTTAGCCGTTGCCAGCAATACTTTTCGGCATTGCTCTTGCCTGAACTCCTCCATTTCTTTTCTGTAAGGGGTTAGCCTGGCGACAGCTCTTTTTCATCACCCGGGCGCTCTTGACAACCTGCGGAAGGAACATCTTGCCAGAACCGAATCACCTACCTCGTTCATGCTGTCCATCAGGGGACCTTCTATTATGTTGAGCGCACGAGGGTAAGATCCCTTGCTTCCTCAACATCCTGCTCGATAAACTCGTCGAGCCGGCGAATCAGCGCGTGCTTTATCCTTTCAGCTACCGCGAGTGTCCTCCACTCGTTAGTCTTTTTCCTCCCTTTTGTCTTTCTGCCTTAGGCCTTCAGCGAATTTCACGAGACGCTCGGTGGCGTCCTTCCTCCTGTTTAGAACAACATCTTCTGTCAGCAAGAGTAAGTCGGGCTGTATCTCGCTGTAGACCTGCAACATGCCGGCATTCACAATTGCCATGTCAGAGACCTGCCTTAATGGCATGGTAGAGGAAGACGGAATGCATTGCTTCCCTTACCTGGTCTGTTCCCCTGAAAGAGAATGACAGGTTGCTGATGCCACCGCTAACCCTTGCATGAGGAAGATTTTCCTTTATCCACGCCGTGGCTTTTATGAAATTGACAGCATAATTATTGTGTTCCTCTATACCGGTCGCAGCAGCCGGGACGTTTGGATCGAAAATTATGTCCTCGGTTAAATCAGCTTTTTCAGTAAGGAGGTCGTATGATCTTTTCGCTACTTCAATCTTCCTTTCGTAAGTGTCGGCCTGTCCTTTCTCGTCAAACAGCATCACAACGGCAGCGGCACCAATATTTTCTTACCAGGTGTGCATGATGAAGAAAGGCTTCTTCCCCTTCTTTCAGGCTAATCAGGTTAACGACCGATTTTCCCTGGGTGCATTTCAGTCCTGCTTCAATAACGTCCCATCTCGACGAGTCTATCATTATTGGCAACCTGGCTATATCAGGTTCCGACATCACCATGTTAATGAACCTGACCATTGCTTTCTTCGAGTCAAGCATCGCCTCGTCCATGCAGATATCGATAACCTGCGCACCTCCCTCAACCTGGTTTCGTGCAACGGCCAGTGCCTCGGAGTAATTCTCCTCGCGTATGAGCCGGGCGAATTTTATCGAGCCCGATACATTGGTCCTTTCACCTATATTGACGAAGTTGGTTTCCGGAGTTATTTTAAGGGCTTCCAGCCCGCTCAATCTGGTGTACTTCGGTAGTTCCGGCCTTATCCTTGGACCGTGAAGCCTGGCCCTGGCGGCAATTGCTTTTATGTGAACAGGGGTGGTTCCGCAACAACCACCGATAATATTCACCCAGCCATTCTTCATGAAGTCATCAACTATCGAAGCCATGAATTCAGCCGATTGGTCATACTCGCCGAACTGGTTCGGCAGGCCATTTGGATGAACAGAAACGTGAAAATCTGTTTTCCCGGAAAGTTCCTCTATGAAAGGTCTCAGCTGTTCCGCGCAAAGGGCACGGATTTAAGTCAACGCTGAAAAAGCGAAATGGGATACTGAAACAAGGAATGCCTCGAGTGTCTGACCCGTGAGAGTCCTGCCGCTGGCATCGGTAATGGTTCCGAATACCGCAGCAAAGCAACCTGGTTCCTTTTCCGCCCGAACACGGTGTCGATGGCAAATAATGCTGCCTTGCAGTTTGGCACGTCAAAAATTGTCTCGACAAGAAGGATATCCACACCTCCATCGATAAGACCTCTTACCTGACCGGAATAAGCATCAACCAGATCATCAAAGCTAACTGACCTGGCCCCGGGGTCATTAACATCGGCCGACATTGATGCGGTTCTGTTCGTAGGTCCCAATGTTCCTGCAACAAAATGCCCTGTTGTGCCGGTGCTCTTCTCGTATGCCGAAACAGCTCCTTTCGCCAGCTTCGCGGCTTCATAGTTTAACTCGTGCACAAGATCTGTCATGCCATAATCAGCCATCGAGATCATGTTAGAGTTAAAAGTGTTTGTTGTTATTATATCCGCTCCCGCTTCGAGGTATTCGCGATGAATATCTCCAATTATGTCAGGACGTGTAAGCACCAGGAGATCATTATTACCCTTCTGTAGTGAAGGGTGACCGGAGAATCTTTTTCCCCTGAAATCTTCCTCTCCCAGTTTGTGCCTCTGGATCATGGTGCCCATGGCACCGTCCAGGATAAGTATCTTCTGTTTTGCTGCTTCCTCGAGACTTTTTCTCACTTTCCCGTGTTTTGGTTTCCTCCGGACTGCAAAGTTAGCCAATTTTTTGGTCCTAACCTTCTTACACCATTCACATCAGAACTTGCGCCCGGTGTTAATTATAAAAACATCCATCGCGGGAAGTTGTTCCATCAGCTCGTAAAGTCTCTGGAGATTTACTACCCCGATCACGTAGCTGCACGTCCGGCCCCTGAAGTACTCGGAAATCTCCTCGAAATTGAAAAGATCCTTGTCTTTCTCGTTCTTGTACCTGAGGTAAACCTCAATCCTGTGATCCCTGGTATATTTAGTTACCGTACCCTGCTGGTATTTCTTGTACTCGTACCTGTACCCGTAACTGTTAGCCGATATATCGGACAACACCGCGCTCCCGGTTGCATGACCACCAGCTCCCTTGCCGCTGAAGAACTGCTTGTCAGCGAAAGCTGCTTCAGCTATCACCCCGTTATACTCGTTATCAACATTGAAAAGGTATTTGTCTGATGATATGAATCTTGGAAGAACAAAGCTGGTAATCGTGTTATCGCTTGTCTTCCCGACGAAAGGGACAAGCTTTATCTTGAAACCCTTCTCGCGGGCATACTGAATATCAAACTTTGAAATTGACTTGATACCATAATGAAAAACCTGCTCTGGCTCAAGAAACAGCCCGTAGGCATGACCTGTAATGATGCATAATTTGAACTTGGGATCATAACCTTCGACATCGAGTGTCGGGTCAGATTCCGCGAATCCCTTGTCTACAGCTTCACCCAAAGCCTGCGAATACGACATGTGCTCGTTGTACATTTTCGTGAGAATGTAATTCGTCGACCCGTTTAATATGCCCCTTATCGAATAAAGCAACTCGTTATCATAATACTCTTCGAGGTTTCTTATAATGGGTATGCTTGCCCCGGCCGAAGCTTCATATAATAACGATACTTTGTGCTTAACCTGGAGATCGACAAGCTCCTTGAAATGATTGGCGATCATTCTCTTGTTTGCCGTAACGACATTCTTGCCTTTCGACATCGCTTCGCGGACAATATTGTAAGCCTCGTCGGCGTCGTCAATAAGCTCGACGATCAGGTTTATTGATTCGTCGTTTAGTATGTCAAACTTATTGAATGTGAACATCGACATCGGCAACCTCCTGGGCTTATTCCTGTCCTTAACACAAATCCTGACTATGTCGGCCTTGAAGCCGCTGCTACTGTTCAGAACATCGTGCAAGCCCTGTCCCACGCAACCATAACCAAACAGCCCTATTCTTAATTTTTCACGTGTCATTTTATAGAAATTTTATCTGTTCTTAATAATGTTTACTTAATAAAGAAAGTCTTTTATGAGCGAGGTAACTTTCTTTGTTTCGATCAGGAATCCATCGTGACCGAAGAAGGAGTCTATTTCGGCGAATTTCCCGTCTGGCACTGATTCGGCAACCAGTCTCTGCTCCGCCGGAGGGTAAAGGATATCAGATGTTATTCCTATGCAAAGGGTTCTGCTTGTCAGACCAGAAAGTGCCTTTTCGACACCGCCTCTTCCCCTGCCAACATTATGGCTGTCGGAAAGCTGGGAAAGCCTGTAATAAGACCAGGCATTGAATCGCTTCACGAGTTTATCACCCTGGTAATCCTGGTATGAAGAAGCCTTGTAGGAACCGGTCGCTTCGTCATCAGTTTCAGCCTGCGTGGTGTTGTAGGCATAAGGTGTGCGGTAACTTAACAGCGCTATTGATCTTGCAGCCTTCAGCCCTTTCTGTCCACCATCAGCCGATTCTTTAGTGAAGCTGTTGTCAGCCTCTATGGAAAGTCTCTGCGACTGGTTAAAAGCAATTGCCCAGGGAGACTGCCTGGCAGCCGAGGCGATAAAGACCAGATTACTTATCAGGCCTGGTCGCATGAGACAATACTCCAGGGCCTGGTATCCGCCAATAGATGATCCGGTTATAGCGTGGATCTTTTCTATTCCCAGATGATTTCTCAATAGCTCGTGAATCTTCACAACATCTCTGACTGTAATAACCGGGAAATAACCCGCCCATGGTTTGCCCGTGTTTTCATTCAGGCTCGAAGGACCGGTAGTCCCGTAACACGAACCAAGTATATTGGCACAAACAACGAAATATTCAGATGTGTCGAATGCACAACCTTCCCCTACCATTCCAGGCCACCAGGCTTCAACATCGGAATTGGCAGTCAGGGCATGACATATCCAAATAACGTTGTCGCCGGAGCTGTTTAATGAACCGTAAGTGTGGTATGATATCTCGATATGATCGAAGACAAAACCGCACTCCGTTTCAAACCGGCCTTTCTGAACTAGCTTCTTCATTGAATAGTCTGTCTTAAAGCCTGATCGAAATCATTAATGATATCATCAATATGTTCGAGACCGACGGACACCCTGAACAGACCAGGCTCAATGCCTGCAGCCAGCTGGTCCTCCGCTGAAAGTTGAGAATGAGTTGTGGCACTGGGTTGTATTATAAGAGTCCTCGAATCACCAACGTTCGCAAGGTGACTGACGAAATTAAAGTGCTCCACGAGCCTTGATGCCTTTGTCTTCCTGGTCTTGAGCACGAAACTGAGAACACCGCCCGCTCCTCTTGGAAGGTATTTTTTCGCGAGTGAATAACCGGGACTGTCTTCCAGCCCGGGATAGTTGACTTTTTCTATCCACTTGTTATCTCTGAGCCATCTGGCCAGCGCAAGCGTGTTCTGAACATGCCTGTCCATCCTGAGCGAGAGAGTTTCAAGTCCCTGTAGCAGGAGGAAAGAGTTAAACGGGCTAATGGCGGGACCAAGATCGCGTAGTCCTTCAACCCTGGCTTTGACTATGAAAGCAATATTTCCAAGGGGTGAACTTTCATTGAACTGGTTCCCGAATACAAGCCCATGGTATCCCTCCGATGGTTCGGTGAATGGCTGGAACTTTCCATTGTTCCAGTTGAAATTCCCTGCATCGACAACAACTCCGCCAATACTCGTACCGTGTCCGCCTATCCATTTTGTTGCAGATTCCACAACAATATTAGCACCATGTTCTATTGGCCTGCACAAATATCCACAGGCTCCAAAAGTGTTGTCAACTATAAGTGGTAATCCATGAGAGGAAGCTAGTTCAGCGAATTTTTCGAAATCGGGGATATTGAATCCCGGGTTACCGATCGTCTCGAGGTAGATTGCCCTTGTATTCCCGTCAATGAGTTTCTCAAACGATGCCGGTTCAAGGTCTGCAGCGAACCTGGCTTCAATACCGAAACCGGCAAAGGTTACCTTGAACTGATTGAAAGAACCGCCATAGAGGTAGGGTGAAGTAACAAAATTATCCCCACTCCTCATCAATGTGGTCAGTGTAATGAACTGGGCAGCATGGCCCGAGGCAAGACCGAGAGCTGCCGCACCACCTTCAAGGGCTGCCACGCGCTTCTCGAACACCTCCGTGGTGGGGTTGTTGATCCTGGTATATATATTACCGAATTCCTTCAGATCGAAGAGATCAGCAGCGTGGGCCGCGCTCTTGAATATATATGATGTTGTCTGGTAAAGAGGTACTGCTCTCGACAAGGTCTCCCTGTCAGGATAATGTCCGGCATGAACCTGCAACGTTTCGAATTTGAGTTTTTTCGTATCCATAATATATTATTGATTGAATAGTTTATACTTATTTCCCGGTCAGGAAGTTCTTTTCTTCCCGGGCCGGCACGTAAAGCAATATGAATAATTATTGATTTACCAGCACATGCACATAGGCATGAGTGGCATCCTGAAATTGTTGTGAGTCAAATGAATAGTACCCATTTTCTTCGTGTTAATTTTATCATCTCCCGGATCCTTTCCCGGGATTAGGTCTTGGCACCGTTATCGGCCTGGTGGCTGATTGGTTGCCAGGGTTTCTCAGAGCCTAATCTCTCCGCCCTTCTTAATAAAACCAAACACTCTTCGAAACGAAGAAATATTTGATTAGTGACTGCAAAAATAGAAAGGATTTTCTAAAATGCAAAAAACACTTGAAATTTATAACCTTCACCACGTTCAACAACAACGATTTCGGTAAAGTAGCGATATAGTGATCCCTTTTATGACATTACAATTGTCCTTTTCCAGGAACTGTTGTTGTTGCTTTTCAGTGATTCAGTTCGATAATTGTTTTTTTGAATTACTTTTGTCCAATCATTAGATGATCATGGAAAACAAGTTGTTCTTATATAACAGCCTTTCAAGGGAGAAAGAAGAGTTCAAGGCACTTAACACGCCATTTGTCGGTATGTATGTCTGCGGGCCCACGGTTTATAGTAATGCTCACCTTGGACATGCCAGGCCGGCTGTTGTATTCGACCTTCTGTTCCGCTATTTGCTGCACCTGGGTTACAAGGTGAGATATGTAAGGAACATTACCGATGTAGGTCACCTGCAGGATGAAGTGAGCGGGACCGGGGAAGACAGGATAGCAAAGAAAGCACGGCAGGAACAGATTGAACCGATGGAAGTCGTTCAGAAATACATGGACACATACCATCGCAACATGGATCAGTTGAACCTGTTACACCCTTCAATAGAGCCACGGGCCACGGGACACATTATTGAGCAGCAGGAACTTGTAAAGAAGCTTTTAAGCAAGGGATTTGCTTACGAGGTCAATGGCTCGGTGTATTTTGACGTCGAGAGTTACAATAAAAGCCATAAATATGGCAAGTTATCAGGCAGGGTCCTTGATGAACTGCAGGTCAATACCAGGGCGCTTGAAGGACAGGATGAGAAGAAAGGGCCTTTCGATTTCGCTCTTTGGAAGAAGGCGGCTCCCGAACATATTATGAACTGGCCCTCACCATGGAGCCAGGGTTTTCCCGGCTGGCATCTCGAGTGTTCGGCAATGAGCGTTAAATATCTTGGTGAAGTATTCGATATCCATGGCGGAGGAATGGACCTGCTCTTCCCGCATCACGAGTGCGAACTTGCCCAGTCAGCAGCTGCAAATGGCAAAGAAAGCGTCCGTTACTGGATCCATAATAACATGATCACCATCAACGGGCAAAAAATGGCAAGGTCGCTGGGTAACTTCATCACCCTCGACGAGCTATTCTCCGGTAACCACCAGCTCCTGACACAGGCTTACAGCCCGATGACAATCAGGTTCTTCGTCCTGCAGGCCCATTACAGGAGCACGGTAGATTTCTCGAATGAAGCGCTGCAGGCTGCTGAAAAAGGACTCGTCAGGATGTTCAAGGCAGCTAATCTTATCGATAAGCTCACTCCATCAACATCATCAACGGTGAACATTAAGCAGCTCCGTGAGAAATGCCATGAAGCCCTTTGCGATGACCTTAACAGTCCAATAGTCCTCTCTCATCTTTTCGAGGGTGTAAGGATAATAAACTCAGCCAGGGAAGGCAGTGAAAAACTGACATCTGGCGATATTGAAGAACTTAAATCCCTTTTCTCTGTTTTCCTTTTCGATATACTCGGCCTGAAAGATGAATCATCAGGTAAAGGTGATGACAGCCTGGCACCGGCACTGATAGAGGCCTTGTTAGCAATAAGGCAGGAAGCGAAAGCCAGGAAGGACTGGGCTGAATCTGACAGGATCAGGAACCTGCTAACAAACCTTGGCATCGTCATCAAGGATCGCAAGGACGGCGTCGAATGGGAATTTGGAGGCTAAGTGCCCCTGGGAAAGAATCCTTTTATTGTCTTCTTTTCAAACAAAAAAGGTAATTGATTATGTCACTTCGTTACTCCTCGCCGGTACAGATCGGGAATCTCATGCTGGGTGGCACTAACCCTGTCAGGATCCAGTCAATGACAAACACCGACACGCTCGATACTGATGCATCAGTTGCCCAATGTATCAGGATCATCGAGGCTGGTGCCGATCTGGTAAGGTTGACTGCCCAGGGCGTGAAAGAAGCTGAAAACCTCGCTAATATTAGAGATGCTCTGCGAAAAGCCGGTTATAATACTCCGCTGATTGCAGATATCCACTTCAGCCCGGAAGCCGCCGAATTAGCAGCCGCCATCGTCGAAAAAGTAAGGATAAACCCTGGCAACTACGTCGATAAAAGAGCTTCTTTCAGAAAGGTCGAACTTACCGAAAATGAATACAACGAGGAACTGGAAAGGATTCACCAGCGACTACTTCCTCTTGTCGATATATGTGCGAGGAACAGAACAGCAATCAGGATAGGAGTCAATCATGGTTCTCTTTCCGACAGGATAATGACCCGCTTTGGGAACACCCCTGAAGGAATGGCTGTCTCGGCAATGGAATTCATCAGGATAATGAGATCCGAGAACTTTCATAACCTGGTTCTGTCGATGAAATCTTCCGACACGGCAGTAATGATAGAGGCCACGAGGCTCCTCGTTAAGAAAATGACCGGGGAGGGCTATTATTATCCCCTCCACCTGGGTGTTACGGAAGCCGGCGAGGGAGAAGATGGCCGGATCCGTTCGGCTGCAGGCATTGGAGCCCTGCTGGCTGAGGGTATCGGGGATACTGTCAGGGTATCGTTGTCCGAGGACCCCGAGAAAGAGATCCCGGTAGCGAGAGCCATCGTCAACTGGTACAGCCGCGGTGTTTCTGATCAGGCTCCTGCCAGGCCAGGGCTCAGGGCTCCAGGTTCACGCCCCCCGGCCCTGAAGGAGGTGAAGGGACC
>JAXLTU010000069.1:0-7409 GCA_046329885.1 Bacteroidales bacterium | reverse complement strand
AGCCGTGCGCGGTAAGGATCATCTCATGAAGCTCATGCTAAACAACAATAAATCGGCACTTACAGAATTTAATAATCTCGAGGTACTCGTCGACGGTATTAATACATTCCCGGCAATGCTCAGCGCTATCAGCGAGGCAAAAGAGTTCATTAACATGGAATTCTACAGGATAGAATCAGATACCCTCGGTATGAAATTCATAAATCTGCTCATGCAGAAGGCAAAGGAAGGTGTTAAGGTCAGGATAATTTTTGATGATGTAGGAAGCTGGAGCTTTTCGAACCCGGTTATCAGGAGAATGAAGGAGAGCGGTATCGAGATTTTCCCCTTTATGCCGGTCCGCTTCCCCTGGCTCACGAGCAAAATTAACTTCAGGAATCACAGGAAGATTCTGGTGATAGATGGATCTACCGGTTTTGTTGGTGGACTTAACCTTGCTGACAAGTACCTTCATGGCCTGTCGGAGCTTGGCAAATGGAGAGATACCCACCTCCAGGTAAGGGGCGAGGCTGTCATGGCCCTGAACAGTGTCTTTACTGTCGACTGGTACTTTGTAAGCGACATACTCCTTGACGATTTACATCCATCATCAGATAATGAAAAGATTGCCAACAGGTGCTGGATACAGGTTGCTTCCAGCGGACCTGATTCGGACTGGGCGAATATAATGCAGGTCTATTTTTCGGCTATCGCCACGGCACGACGGTCTATCTATATTACCACCCCGTATTTTTCGCCTGACGAAAGTATTCTGAATGCCCTCAAGACAGCATCGCTCAGCGGTGTGGATGTACAGATGATACTCCCTGGAAAATCCGATTCAGCGGTGGCTTACTGGAATACCTTGTCTTACATTGATGAATTAATGGAAGCGGGTATTAAAGTATACCTGTTTAATGAAGGATTTAATCATTCTAAATACTTCATTGTCGATTCAATCTTTTCTTCAGTCGGATCGGCAAATGTTGATATGCGCAGCTTCGACCTTAATTTTGAAGTCGCTGCACTCGTTTATGATGAAGCTTTTTCAGCGAGGCTGCTCGCCTTGTTCGAGGAAGATAAATCAAGAAGCCGCCGCGTTGACCCGGGTGAATGGGATAAACGCCCCAGATCCAAACGCATAAAAGAATCACTCTCAAGGATTCTTGGGCCGTTGTATTAATAGGGCATTCCTGAAACCGTTCTTTTACAACATGGTTATGCGGTCTGATCCCGCTTATTCTTCCTTCTCGGAACTGTTGGAAGCAATCCAGAAATAAACCAGAGTAAATACCAGCAGGAATGGCAAAAATCTCGTGAGACTTCCTGCCAGATCCCGGTTTATCCTGTCAATACTGGCGAAGGTAAGCACGCAGGCTAATATGTAGATGAATGTTACTATCCATCCTGCTAAAGTCGTGGGAAGGTAGAACCATCCTTCTTTCCTGAAATTAATCTTCTTTTTCTTCATCAGGGTTTATCAGGCTTTGACTCTATTTCCACAAAAGCATTTTGAGGGCCACAAGAAGCAGAAACACTCCAAACACCTTCTTTAGAATGTCCTGTGGTAATTTAATTGCAAGTTTTGACCCGAAGATCGATCCAACGACAAAGACTGTAGCCAGTATTAGCGCGACTTTTATGTCGACATGTCCGGCTTTGTAATAATTCATTACCGCGAAGATTCCCACCGGTGGCAGCATCATCGCCAGACTGGTACCCTGGGCTGATTGCTGCGTGAATCCCATTATGAATATCAGGGCGGGTATAACTATAATACCTCCGCCAATTCCTAGCAGACCAGCCAGAACACCGGTCAGCAGGCCAAGAATGACAAGTAAAATTATGGTTGCGACTGACATACTTTTCATTTTAACTTGTTAAATATTAATTATCGCGGCAAAGCTAATAATTCCATAAAAGATCTCACGTTATTTTAAACATATTGTGAGTTGACGATTGTTCTGTTGAACAGCATTCTTGTTTTAACATACTTTATAGATAACTTTGTCCGCGAAAATCTGCAACACGATGAAGCCATTCAGAATAATAATTATCCTGTTATCTGTTTTAGCCGTTCTTACGGCTGGAGCAGGTTACAAACTTTTCTTCGGTTCAGGAGTGATACCTTCGGCGAAATCGGGCGCGATTATTATTCCTACCGGTTCGTCGTACAAACAGGTCTTAGATTCTATAACCAGGCACGTGAGAATAAATAATCCGGGAATTTTCAAACTCGTCGCCGAAAAGAAAAAATATCCATCGCATATCAAGCCCGGCCGGTATGTTGTAAATAAAAGCATGAGTTATGTTGCTTTCGTTAACATGCTCAGGTCGGGTAACCAGAGCCCGGTAAAGGTTACATTCAATAATATCAGGACTATCTATCAGCTTGCCGGGAAGGTCGGGAAACAGATAGAAGCTGATTCCGCATCCATAGCCTCATATCTTGACAACGAAAAAAATTTCTCGGAAATTGGATTGAAACATGAAACAATTATTTCAGTATTTATCCCCGATACCTACGAGTTTTATTTCAATACGACACCACAGGTTTTTTTCAAGCGAATGTATGACGAATACCTGAAGTTCTGGAATGATGAGAGGCAGGCGAAAGCGAAAGGGAATGGACTTACACCTCTCGAGGTTTCAACTCTGGCTTCTATTATAGATGATGAAGTGCGCAAGCCAGAGGAAAAGCCGAGGATAGCCGGCGTTTACCTTAACCGGCTCAGGCGTGGTATGCCGCTTCAGGCCTGCCCGACTATCAAGTTCGCGATGAACGATTTCACGATAACCAGGATTTTGACAAAGTATCTCCAGGTCGATTCACCTTATAATACTTACAAGAACAAGGGATTGCCACCGGGGCCAATTGGATGTCCGACAAGGGAAAGCCTCGAAGCAGTTTTGAATGCTGAAAACCACGACTATCTTTTCTTCGTTGCAAGGGCTGACTTTTCTGGATATCATAATTTTTCGAAAACACTCGCGGAACACAACCGTTACGCTGCTGAATACCAGAAAGAACTCGACAAAAGGAAGATATACAGGTAGCTCAGACTACTTCCACTTCCCGTTCAAGATTTATATAAAACTTATCACGTACAGAATCGCTGATCTTCCTCGAGAGAGCAAGTATTTCATTGCCCGTGGCGTTCCCGTGATTGACCAGAACAAGAGCCTGTTTTTCGTGCACACCAGCATCGCCTTCCCTCCATCCTTTCCAGCCACATTGTTCGATCAACCATCCGGCTGCAACCTTGTACCCTCCCGATTTCTCGTGGTAGACAGGCATTAGCGGGTGCAGACTCTTCAGGAAGTCTCCATGATCTTTCCCTATGACAGGATTCTTGAAGAAACTGCCTGCATTTCCTGTTACCGATGGATCTGGCAATTTACTGCTTCTGATCCTGATAACAGCCTCCCTGATAGCTTGCAACGTGAGATCAGAATGAGCAGCTACTTCCTGCCTGAGAAACCCGTACTCGAGATTGAACTCGGGTTTTTTATCGAGTCTGAATTCAACAGATAAAACTACGAACCTCCCTTTCAATTCACTTTTGAAAATACTGTCGCGGTAGCCAAACCTGCACTCGCCGGATGTGAAATATTTAATACTTCCGTCAGAAATATTTATAGTCTTTACCCTGGTTATTCTCGGCCCTGCTTCAACTCCATATGCACCAATGTTCTGAACAGGTACGGCCCCTACACTTCCCGGTATGAGTGAAAGGTTTTCAAGACCACCGTATCCTGCATTCACGCTCCAGCTCACAAGGTCATCCCATGCAACTCCCGCTCCGGCTACTACATGAACGCATTCGGAGTCTTCTTTTGTTAAATCAATTCCTTTTATCGATGGATGAATTATTGTGCCCCTGAAATCGCCCGAGAACAGCATGTTGCTTCCACCACCCAGAACAAGATATTTTTCTTTCAGGTTCTTAACTGTCAGAATATAATCCTGTAACTCTTTTTCCGACGCGATGGTAACAAGTAGGTCGGCAACACAGTTAATTCTGAAAGTATTGTATTCTCTTAGCGATACCTTCTCCTGGATCATTAGGGTCAAATTTGCACAAATTTAGAAAAATTACATCCCTGCAAGACATTACCAGTGGAATGCCTTCAAATTGTTTTGTTCCTGTCCGATGATTTTTTCTATCTGATAAAGCCTTTTAGTACATTTGAATCATGCAAAAAAGGAAGAGGTATATAGCGATCTTTTCTGTGACAAATTGCATTTGTAATGACCAGAGAGTGAAAAAAATGGCCTCGGTTGCTTCATCCGCTGGTTTCGAAGTTATTGTCATAGGTCGTTACAGTGGTGATTGTTGCAAAAGCACCAGCCTGCCATTCAGGACGGCCAGGTTCCGCATGCTGTTCAAAAGAGGCTTTTTGTTTTATGCTTTTTTTAATATCCGTTTATTCATAGAATTGATTTTTCGGAAAGGCTCAATCCTGGTCGCGAATGACCTCGATACTTTGCTTCCAAATTTCCTGGTTTCAAAGTTTAAGAGACTCCCATTGATCTACGATTCGCACGAGTATTTCACCGGGGTACCTGAACTTGAAGGGCGTCCTGTCGTGAAAAAAGTATGGAAAACAATTGAGAAGTCAGTTTTTCCAAAGCTTCGGAACGTGATAACTGTAAGTGATGGGATAGGGCTATTATACAAGGATGAGTATGGCATAACTCCCGTCATTGTGAGAAATTGTTCCCCATCAATTGCCATTGAAAACAAACTATCGAGGGAGGAATTGGGAGTGCCTGAAAATGACCTTCTTCTCGTAATTCAGGGAACAGGGATAAACATTCACAGGGGTGCCGAGGAACTTGTGAGCTCGCTTGAATTTATCGAAGGAGCCACCTTGCTGGTGATTGGCGGTGGTGACGTGATAGACAGGCTCCGCGAGATCGTGATGGTGAAGAATCTTTCAGGAAAAGTAAAGTTCATCCCGAAGATGAGCTGGGAAGAAATGATGAGGTACACCAGCGCTGCTGATATTGGATTCACCCTCGACAGGAGTACCAATATTAATTACCTGTATAGCCTCCCGAACAAGTTGTTTGATTATATCTCTGCAGGAATAGCAATCGTTGCAAGCGATCTGCCTGAGGTAAGTAACCTGGTGCAAAAATATAAATGTGGTATTATTCTGACCGAGGTCACTTCATCGGGGATAGCTAAGGCTGTTGGAACGTTAAGGGAGAACAGGGAATTGTTAGGGAATTGTAAAAGGAACTCACGTTCTGCTTCAGATGAAATTAACTGGGAAGCAGAATCCGATAAGGCAATGAATATTTACAAAAGCCTGTACAAGAAACTTGATACTAATTAATTCTCATGCTTGAAAAAAAGGAACTGGTAAGGAAAGCTTTTCCCTTTCTGGAAAAGGAACTCGTTGATGAAATATGTGAGGCAGCAAGGATAATTGAAGCAACTGAAGGAGATAACATTCTTGATGAGGGTGACTATATCCGGTCCTTCCCAATGGTCATCAGCGGTACAATAAGGGTAACACGATTTTCTGACCAGGGAAACGAATTACTATTATATTATCTCAAGGCAGGGGAGACTTGCGCCATGTCGCTTACTTGCTGCATGAGCCTGCAGAAAAGCAATATCAGGATGGTGGCTGAAGAACCATCAGTCGTGATCACTATTCCCGTCGAAATGCCTGAAAGGTGGATGACTGAATTCAGAACCTGGAAGGAATTCATGATGTACTCATACAGGAAAAGATTCGACGAATTGCTCGATACCATAGATGCGGTAGCCTTCATGAGCCTTGACGAGCGCCTGGTACGATTTTTCAGTGACAGGTTCAGATCGACCGGAAAGACAGTTTACGAGGGTACTCATCTCGACATAGCTATTCAATTGAACAGTTCCAGGGAGGTCATATCCAGGCTTCTCAAGACTCTCGAGAAAAGGGGACTGGTAACAACTGGTAGAAATTCAGTTGATTACACGATGCTTGTGAGACATTGATCCATTTGTGACCTGGGTCACTGACGCGGGCATGGCTTCATTGTATTTTCGCGTCAAAACAGGATTATGAAATCATTTATAAAGAAAAACCTCCTTTTAATAAGTTTCATCATTGCTGGCGGAACGGGAGGATTTTTATACTGGAAATTTGTAGGCTGTCTTTCAGGCACCTGTGTTATTAAATCAGTCTGGTACATGAGCACGATCTACGGTATGCTGCTTGGTTATGTTTCAGGATCGTTGATTGAAGAGCTTGTGGCAAGTTTCAGAAAAAGGAAGTCCAATGGCTGATGGATTTTATTCAATAATAAAAGGAGACAAGCCGGTTCTTGTCGATTTTTCAGCGGAATGGTGCGGACCATGCAGGATGATGGCTCCCGTTCTTGAACAACTGAAAAACCGCATGGGTAGTAATATCCGGATCCTGAAGATTGATGTTGACAGGAATAATGAACTGGCTTCAAGGATGAATATCAGAAATGTCCCAACCCTGATGCTTTTCCAGGAAGGTGAAAGGAAGTGGACAGGCAGCGGAGTAATGACCTCCGATTTCATTGAAAAAGTAGTACGCGATAATTGCAGGATTAATATATAACACGTTATGATACAAGTCAGGATAGAGCCATCTAGATGCCCGCAGAATCATTTTTGCCCGGTAATAAGGGTATGTCCGCAGGGAGCAATAAACCAGGAATCTCCCTTCAGCGCACCGGTTATTGATGAATCGAAATGCACTAACTGTGGCAGGTGCGCCAGGTATTGCGGTTATGGTGCTTTCCAGATAGTCAGGCCTTGAGGTACTGGTTAAATCTATTCAAGGGAAAATTACTTGGACCTGGGTTCAGCGGCGAATTCTTTCTCGAGCATATTTAATTGCATTGAAGCCGGGATAAGCCATCCTATGAACCGGAGGAATCTGTTAATAAGCATTGGTATAGCGACCACTTTGCCTTTGAAAGTCTGGTCTATGGCGAATGAGGCAAGTTTCCGGCTATCAATTTTCGTCCATTTTCCCCAGTTCTTGTGAGCTTCAATTCGTGCTGATGTGCCGCTGTTTGTCTCGACCCCGTTTGGGCAGATGACAGTCACGCTGATACCCCTTTTTCTAAGTTCGGCACTAATGCTCATCGAAAAGTTAAGAACATATGATTTCGTCGAAGAGTAAACACTTTTGTACGGGATCGGGAAGAATGCTGAAAGGCTGCCGATATTGAGAATATATGATTGCCTGTTTCGTTCGAGCATTGGAACAAAAACCCTGCAAAGCATAGTCAGGGCCCTGATATTCAGAAGTATTCTCTTGTCAGAATACTCTGGTGTTGATTCTGCAAACTCTGCTGCACCAGCCATACCTGCATTGTTTATTAGGAAATTAACCTCAATCGAGTTTGCCACGCACCATTTATAAACCTCATCCGCTGCCGAATCGCC
>JAXLTU010000068.1:0-7447 GCA_046329885.1 Bacteroidales bacterium | reverse complement strand
TCACGATCGATCTGAACCAGCCGATATTCAGGTATAACTCACTGAAATGGCAGAAGAAGATCGAACCGATGAGGTACGAGATGGCCAAGAAGACCTTCCTGTCAAACATAGAACAGGTTCATATCGACGCCGTGAGAAACTTCTTCTCGCTGGCACTTGCTCAGATTAACAAGCAGATTTCCGAGATGAACTATTCAAACGCTGACACGTTATACAGGATTGCCAAAGGAAGATATCAGCTTGGTACAATTGCCGAGGACGAACTACTGCAGATGCAGCTTTCTTACCTGAACACGGAAACAGCAAGGAAGGAAGCAGAAATGAACCTTCGCGACAGGGAGATCAGGCTTAGATCATTCCTCGGTTTCAACGACAACGTGAGAATAGAGCTGATTATTCCCAACGAGGTTCCGCAGCTTCAGGTTGACCTGCAGGAGGTGCTGACCCTGGCCAAGCAGAATAACCCCGATCTGATGACCCAGCAGATTAACCTTCTTAACGCGCAGAGCAACCTCGCTCAGGCGAAAGCGGAAAAGGGTCTGAACGCTAACCTGACGGCATCATTCGGTCTCAGGGACCAGGACAAAGATTTCAGCCTTGCCTATGCCCAGTCGAACCAGCAACAAAGTGTCATGGTAAGGTTTACAATGCCTATTCTTGACTGGGGACTTGGTCGTGGTAAATATAAAATGGCCAAATCGAGCATGGAATTGACCCAGGTTCAGGTGCAACAGGCACTGGCTGACTTTGAACAGAACCTGTTCCTCGATGTCGAGCAGTTCAATCTCCAGAAGAACCAGGTAGCAATTGCTGCCAAGTCGGATACTGTGGCTATGAAAAGATACGAGGTAACCAAGCAACGCTTTCTTATCGGTAAAATAGCTGTACTTGATCTTAACGACGCCGATTCGAGGAAGGACCAGAACAGGAGAGCATACATACAGGCTCTTCAGAATTACTGGAACTATTATTATAACATGAGGTTACTTACACTATACGATTTTATTCAGCGCAAGGGTATCGAGACTGATTACGAGAAACTCCTTCAGTAAGTATACACGAGTTTAACGGGCAATGGCCATGCTTACCAGCGTGGCCATTCTTGTTTCAATTAATTCATTTATGTTTAGTTGAGTGTATATGCAATTTTTTTTATCTTTGCGCCTCATTATAGAAAAACTTATAATTCAGAATAATCCTAAAAAGAGAACAGATGCAAAACAAAGGTGCTATCATTCTTCTGGCAGTTGCTCTGGGACTGGTTTCAATTTACCAGCTTTCATTCACAGGGGCTACCTACAAGGTAAAAAGCGACGCCAAGAATTATGCAAAGGGTGACCTGGTGAAGGAGTCAGCCTATATTGACTCTATTTCCATGCTTCCAAAAGATAAGTGGAGCTTTCTCGGGTACACATTTAAAGAGTGTTTGAAAAAAGAGCTTAACCTCGGTCTCGACCTAAAAGGAGGTATGAACGTTATTCTCGAAGTATCAGTAGAGGATATACTCAGGGCTCTGTCAAATTATAATCCTGACAAGACATTCAATGAAGCCCTGGCGATGGCTAAAAAACGCCAGACTGAATCGCAATTGGATTTTCTTACTCTATTCGGCGAATCGTTCAACCAGATTGACCCCAATGCCAGGCTGGCAGCAATCTTTGGTACTGTTGAACTTAAGGAGAAAGTGAATTTCAACTCCACAAACGAGGATGTTCTTAAAGTTCTTGATGGCGAAATGAATACTGCCATCACCAACGCTTTTAACATCCTCAGGACCAGGATAGACCGGTTCGGTGTTACCCAGCCTAATATTACCCAGCTTTCAACAAAAGGAAGGATACTTATTGAACTGCCGGGTGTGACTGATCCGAAACGTGTAAGGGAGTTGTTACAGGGTACTGCCAATCTCGAATTCTGGGAGACCTACGAAAATGGCGAATTAATTGGTTACCTGTCGCAGGCTAACGAGCTGCTCAAGACTCTGAAAGTGACTGAAGCCGCTAAAGCTGATTCTCTGAAGAATGTTACTCCCGGTGTTGCTAAAGCCGATACCACGAAGAAAGATCAATCGCTTCTCGATCTGATTAAAAAAGACACCACTGCAGCGAAAGAATCTCAGAATCTCGAACAGTTCACTGCACAGAACCCATTGTTCGGAGTACTCAGACCGCATGTGGATCAGCAGGGTCAGCCTTATTCAGGCAGCCTCGTCGGATTCTCGAATTTCAGGGATACAGCAACCGTGAATGACTATCTGCATATGCCCCAGATCAGGGCTTTGTTCCCTCGTGATGTCAGGTTCAAGTGGAGCCAGAACCCTTATAAATACGACGATAGCAAGTCAATGTACGAGTTACATGCTATCAAGGTGACCACCAGAGATGGCAGGGCACCACTCGACGGCAGCGTTGTAACCGGTGCAAGACCCGCGTCAGGTGTAATAGCATCTGATGTTCAGGTTCACATGAATATGAACGCGGAAGGTGCGAAGACCTGGGCAAGGATGACAAGGGAGAATATTGGCCGTTGTATTGCTGTTGTTCTTGATGGTTACGTGAGATCTTTCCCGAGAGTGCAGGTTGAAATTACGGGTGGAAGTACTGAAATAACAGGCGATTTTACCATAGAAGAAGCAACTGACCTTTCGAATATCCTGATGTCAGGTAAACTTCCGGCCCCGGCAACAATCATTTCAGATACAGTTGTTGGTCCAACTCTTGGTAAGGAAGCTATTAACTCTGGTTTCGTATCTTTCATTATCGCCTTCCTTCTCGTGCTTGGCTTCATGATCTTCTATTATAGCAAGAGCGCGGGTACTATCGCCGATATCGCGTTGTTCTTCAACGTGTTCCTCTTGTTCGGGGTGCTTGCATCACTTAACGCTGTTCTTACCCTGCCCGGTATCGCTGGTATAGTACTCACCATGGGTATGGCGGTCGATGCGAACGTTCTTATTTACGAAAGGATCAGGGAGGAATTGAGGCATGGGAAGGGCATAAAACTTGCCATCGCTGACGGGTACAAAATGGCTTATTCAGCTATTATCGACTCGAACGTTACAACGATCCTTACAGGTATAGTTCTTTACCTTAATGGAACAGGTCCTATCAAAGGTTTCGCGACAACTCTTGTTATTGGTATCCTTACCTCGATGTTCACATCGATACTCGTTACACGTCTTATTTACGAGTACATGTTGAAAAAGAATGCTAATCTCACATTCTCTATAAAAATAACAGCTGAAGTATTCAGGCATACCAAGATCGATTTTATCGGTATGAGAAAATACTTCTATGCTGGATCGGCTATCATTCTGCTTGCTGGTACAGTATCACTCTTCGTAAGGGGTCTTAACCCTGGCATTGACTTCACGGGAGGTCGTTCCTATGTCGTCAGGTTTGATAACAAGGCAGTCACCGAGGAAGTGGCTAAAAACCTTAGTGGGGTGTTTGGAGAACTTCCCCAGGTTGTTACTTACGGTAACGAGAACCAGGTGAAAATCACCACCAAATACAAGATTGACCAGACCGGTGCGGAAGATGAAGTAGATTCTCTTCTCTACGTGGGGCTCAAAGGTATGGTAGGTGGAAACATCACCAAGGATGAATTCCTTTCAAAGTACAGGAAAAGTTCCGAAACGGTGGGTCCGGTCGTTGCAGCTGATATAAAGATCAACGCTTATTATTCCGTTGCAATTTCACTTATCCTGATGTTCCTCTATATATTCCTGAGGTTCCGCAGATGGCAGTACGGTTTTGGTGCTGTTATGTCACTTGTTCATGACGTTCTCCTCGTTATGGGTACTTATTCACTGCTCTGGGGAGTTCTTCCGTTCTCGATGGAGATAGACCAGGCATTCATAGCGGCGATCCTGACCGTGATCGGATTCTCGATCAACGACACGGTAATCGTGTTCGACAGGTTAAGGGAATACCTGCCTATTTACAGGAAACGCCCGATGAAAGAGGTCCTCAACATGGCTATGAACTCGACACTTAGCAGAACTATCAACACCACCCTTACCGTTATGCTAACAATCTTCGCGATCTTCTTCTTCGGCGGAGCGGTTATCCGGGGCTTCATGTTTGCCCTCATGATCGGTATCGGGACAGGTGTTTACTCATCAGTGTTCATCGCGTCGATGCTCATGTACGACACCACGAAGAACAAGGATGCAGAACTGCCTGAAGCCAAAGCTAAAACAGAATAATACTGTAAAATTAAATCATAATGAAGAGGGTGTTTCTGACGAGACACCCTCTTTCATTTCCAGCCGTTACTGAAGCCAGATAGAAAGATACTTTTGTCCCGGCTTAGTGATAATAATGCACAAATCAAGAATGGATTGCAGGAATGAACATGCTATAGAATCGGTGATAAACTATAGTATCAGGTAATTCTGCCCAATGAATCATGGGGCAGGCTAAAGAGTAATGGTAAATACCCGATAAGGACTTGTGCAGGTAATGAAAGATTTTATTTATTGTCCTTCTTGTTAGTTGCCAGCACCATCTTGACCTTCATCCTCGTTCCAATTTCAAGGACGTCAATAAGATCCTGGATTGTAAGGTTGTATGCAAATCGCAATACAACGGTAGGCTCTTCCACGTTAGAAAGCCTCTGCTTAAGTATGTCTTCTATCTGGGTTAATGAAACCTGCCGGTTGTCGATATAATACTCGCGGTTTTCAGTTACCGAGATCGTAACCTGTTGTTTGTTGATGTTCTGGGCTGCATTAGACGATGGAAGGAGAAGCTTTATCACATTAGGGTTTGCCAGGGTGGAAACTATAAGGAAAAATAGGAGCAGGAAGAACATGATGTCATTCAATGACGAGGTGCTCACCTCTGCCCGGAACTGCCTGTTTCGCCTTATCTTCATTTCAGATGACTTTCAGGAAATCAATAATATTCTTTTGCAGTGATATAGTATACCTGTCTATTTTCATCTGGAGGTAATGATATGCAGAATAAGCAATTACACCGACTATAAGACCCACTCCGCTGCATATCATTTTCTGGTAAAGTCCGCCTGCTATTATACCAATGCTGATGTTATCAGCCAGTGAAATGTTGTAAAAAATCTTGATGACGCCTGATATTGTACCAATAAAACCAAGCATGGGGGCCACACCTGCAATTATTCCAAGATAACCAAGGTCCTTTTCCATGAGTGATATCTCTAGATTCGTTGCCGATTCAACAAAATCCTCCACTTCCTTTACCGGTTTCCCGACTTGTTCGAAGCCGCTTGCAAGTATCCTTGAGGTAGCATTATCATTCTGCTTGAGGGCCTCGAGAGCCCCGGTTTTTTTACCGCTTTTCAATATACCCAGGAATGAACTTACAGAGTTCTCATCAATAGTCGTGGCATTCCTTATATATATGAATCTTTCTATGAACAGGTAAATACTCAGGATGGAAAGCAGGAGTATCGGGATCATGATAACCCCTCCTTTCATGAGCAGTTCCATCACGTTAGTTACTTGAGTGGTATCGGACATTTCCATGGCAAAACGTTTATCGGGCAAAGTTATTCTATTAGTAAGAACAGGTATATTGCTCAAACGTCTTTTTCCCCCTTTTATGATATTTTTTAACACGGGCCGAGATGTTAATTATTCATTAAAGATTGCCACTAACAAGGCAGTGTTATGAATCTTTATAAATTTGCATAACAAAACAGAGTTAATGGGAACACTATTATTCGTGAGCGGGCAGGAAATCTTTGTTATTATGCTTGTCGTGCTTCTCCTGTTCGGGGCAGACAAGATACCAGAGATTGCAAGGGGAATAGGGAAGGGTATGCGCGACTTTAGAAAAGCAACTGACGAGATCAGGCGCGAGATAGAAGAAAGCACCCGGGAGATAAGAAAGGAGATGACCGAGGTTGGTGAATCACTAACCCGCGACGCCACGGAAGTGGCAAACAACGTTCAACGCCAGGTTGATGACGCTACAAGCTCTATAAATAACGATTTACAACAGGCTGCTGATAATTTGCAGAAAAGCGTTGATGATATGAACCAGTCTATTAATCAGTCTGGTCCATCAACAAACGACTCAGCTAATTACAGCTACCAGGATACATATAATTATGACCGACCGGTTGCTCAACCTGCAGATCCAGCTGTTGCTTCAAATGATGCGGAAACACCGGTTGCAGAAGACAGTACCGGCGTTAAACCCGAAGTGCATGACCAGGGTCAGGGTGACCCGGCGCACAGCGTGAGCTGAACAGGAGAAAAATGATAAAAGCCACCGGCATCAGAAAAGCCTACGGGGATCTCAAAGTCCTGAAAGGTATTAACCTTGAAATAAATAAAGGAGAAGTAGTCTCTGTTGTCGGTGCCAGCGGCGCCGGGAAGACAACCCTTCTTCAGATTCTTGGAACCCTCGATGTGCCAGATTCTGGTGAGATT
Organism: Bacteroidales bacterium; assembly: GCA_046329885.1. Classification (GTDB taxonomy): domain Bacteria; phylum Bacteroidota; class Bacteroidia; order Bacteroidales; family VadinHA17; genus LD21. The sequence continues at coordinate 1,026 of JAXLTU010000068.1, read as the reverse complement.
CTTTATAATAATACCGACATTGGCAAGCTCAGGGGTAAACAGCTTGCCTCGTTCAGGAATAACAATATCGGGTTTGTTTTCCAGTTTCATCAGCTACTCCCTGAATTCACCGCCCTCGAAAATGTCTGCATACCGGCTTATATATCTGGCAAAACCAGGCAGACCGCGGAGAGCAGGGCCACCGAACTTCTTGCTTTTCTTAACCTCGGAGACAGGCTCGATCACAAGCCATCGCAGCTAAGTGGTGGAGAACAGCAGCGGGTTGCTGTTGCCAGGGCACTGGTGAACAGCCCCTCGGTTATCCTTGCCGATGAACCGTCAGGTAACCTTGATACAAAAAACAAGGATGAGCTTCACAAATTATTCTTCAGGCTTCGCGACACGTTTGGCCAAACAATAATAATCGTTACTCACGACCGGCAACTGGCCGGGATGTCAGACCGCGTGGTCCAGATCAAAGACGGGCTTATTGTTGACCAGCTCTGATTTCAAGCAATCATTTCATATACCCTGCACTTTTCTCCTTGTCGGGACAGTAGTATGTTTTTCAGGTAAGCAATAAACCGGCCTGGTACACTATGAAAGCGACTACCCATGCCAGGATCGTCGTGTAAGCGAATGAAAACAAGGCCCACGACCTGTTCGACTCCTTCCGAATTGCCGTTATTGCTGCCACGCATGGAGAGTAAATGAGCACGAAAAGCATGAACCCGAAGGCAACAACAGGTGTGAACACTTTTTCTCCCTTCCTGCTTCCACTTACATGCTCTTGCTGCCTGAGCTTTTCTACAAGCGAAGAGGAATCTTCATCCTGTCGAGTGTCAGCATGGTAAAGAACAGACATTGACCCTACAACTATCTCTTTGGCGGCAAAACCCGTGATTATGCTTATCCCGATTTTCCAGTCGAAGCCCAGGGGTTTGATCGCGGGCTCGATAAATCTTCCAAGCCTTCCAATATATGACTGCTCCTGCTGTTCGGCCTTTTTTGATAATTCGAGCTCCCTTATCTTGCTTTTTGCTTCCT
>JAXLTU010000067.1:0-7539 GCA_046329885.1 Bacteroidales bacterium | reverse complement strand
CGACATCATTTCGACTTGTATGAACCTGGGTCTTTTCGTATCTATCAACCAGCGTCTCGATGCCGAGACTATGGCACTTCTGGCTGACGAGTTTGGATACAAGGTTGAATTCGTAAGCGCGGAGTTACAGGAAGCAGTCAAGGAGGAAGAGGATGAGCCGGATGATCTCAAGCACCGTCCCCCTATTGTAACGGTAATGGGACACGTCGACCATGGTAAGACCAAGCTTCTTGACTATATAAGAAACACGAACGTGATTGCCGGTGAAGCCGGTGGTATCACGCAGCATATCGGTGCTTACGCCGTGAGGCTGGAGGATGGAAGGCAGATCACCTTCCTAGATACTCCTGGTCACGAGGCTTTCACCGCGATGAGAGCAAGAGGTGCGCAGGTAACTGATATAGCTATAATAGTTGTTGCAGCTGACGATGGTGTCATGCCTCGTACCGTTGAAGCCATCAACCACGCTTCCGCGGCGGGTGTACCTATTATCTTCGCGATAAACAAGATAGACAAGCCGACTGCCAATCCCGACAAGGTAAAGGAAGCCCTTGCAAACATGAATTATCTAGTTGAAGACTGGGGTGGAAAATTCCAGTCGCAGGAAATATCAGCTAAAAATGGTCTTAATGTCGGTTTGTTGCTCGACAAAGTTCTTCTGGAGGCCGAGATGCTTGATCTCAAGGCAAACCCCGATAAACCGGCACTTGGCACGGTGATTGAATCGTCACTCGACAAGGGTCGCGGCTTCACAGCCACCGTGCTTGTCAAATCGGGTACCCTTCGTATTGGAGACGTGGTACTGGCAGGCAGCTGTTTCGGACACGTCAAGGCGATGTATAACGAGAGGGGTAACAAGATAGACGTGGCAGGTCCTTCAATACCTGTCCTTATTCTTGGTCTGAACGGCGCACCGCAGGCCGGTGATAAATTCAACGTGATGACAAGCGACAGGGAAGCCAAGGATATCGCGACCAAAAGGGCCCAGCTGCAGCGGGAACAGGAACTACGTACCCAGAAGCACATTACCCTCGACGAGATCGGCAGAAGGATCGCTATTGGCAACTTCCAGGAACTTAATATCATTGTCAAGGGCGACTTTGACGGTTCGGTGGAGGCACTCAGCGATTCTCTCATCAAACTGTCAACTCCCGAGATCCAGCTCAATATCATCCACAAGGCCGTGGGTCAGATATCCGAATCAGATATCCTTCTGGCGGCTGCATCAAACGCCATCATAGTGGGCTTCCAGGTAAGACCTTCGCACAACGCCAGGAAGCTTGCCGAGAAAGAACAGATCGACATCAGGCTTTACTCGATTATCTACGACGCTATCGAAGAGATCAAGTCAGCTATGGAAGGTATGCTCATCCCCGAGGTGAAAGAAGAGATCGTGGCAACACTTGAAATAAGAGAAACTTTCAAAATCACCAAAGTTGGTACTATTGCCGGGTGCTACGTGAAGGAAGGGAAGATATCAAGGAGCTCCAAGGTAAGAATCATCAGGGATGGTATCGTTATCTACACCGGTGAACTTGGATCATTGAAGAGGTTCAAGGATGATGCCAGGGAAGTGGTAGGAGGACTGGAATGCGGTCTTAACATCCAGAACTTTAACGACATAAAGGTTGGCGACGTTATAGAAGCCTACCAGGAAGTTGAAGTGAAGAAAAACCTTTAACGGGATATACTGTCCGGCAACTTAACAAGGCAGACACTCGTGTTGCCTGTCAGTTCGTGCCATCTGCCTGTTACTATCGTGTCGAACCGGGAAAAGTATTCCATATTTTTCGTACCTGATAGTATTGTCGCTCTGGAGATAGCTTCATTTCCGGCACAGTCTGTATATACATTGATCCCTCGCCCGTGGCTGTCATATATTGCACTATCCAGGACGGAAGTATCAAGCCTTTTCATATAAAGGACAGCCGGTGATTTCAGCACGGTGATCCCATCTTTCTTCCCGGTATTATAATAATTGATGCTCTTCAGTAGCTGGTCATCGGAAGAAATCACGAGATTTCCCTTCTCCTGTGCTTTGCCTAGAAGGTAACGTGCTGATTCTCCCCTGGCAAGATGAAGCGGGATGATACCATAGCTCAGGTTCCATATCAGCAACGCTGCAGCCAGACATGATAAAGACCTCTCTCCCCTCCTTCCAGGATAATGCTACAATAATCATGAACTAAAAGGACAGGAAGCATAACCATGAACTCGGCATTACCTCTTGATATAACTGCAAAAAGAAAATTTATCCCGAAAATGACAAAATGCACATTAATAAAAGTATCAGCCCTGCCTTTAAGAGTTATACTTCCTGCCCTCCTGATGCTGAATACTACCAGGATAACAGAGATTATTGCCGGTAATAAAAACAGGATATTTCCCTTAACCATGCCGAACATGTAACCATGAACCTGTATGAAGCTCCTGACAAGGCCGATAACTGAAAGGAGTATACTCCTGCCATCCGGATCAAAGTTCAGGTTCCCCGTCGCATCCATTGCAAAGAAATCGCACGCGGATTTCACCACCGGGCTATTGCCGGCACAAGAAATCACGAGAAGGTAAACTACGGGTAACAGAAGGAAAGACAGCAGGAAGAACAGATCTTGCTTTCGCCGTGCGAAAATAAAAATCGATATTAAAAGCACTGACCACCAGATTATATAGCTGAGATGAAACAAGGCAGCAAGTGAGGCAAGCAATCCTGTCAGAAACAGGTGTAATACCCTCCCTTTCAATTTGTAGCAGAGATAAAAATATGATGAACCAAGACCCAGGAATAGCGGAAGAATATACGTTTCATTTTCGGTGGCGTATCTCATAATGCCGAATGATGTGCCGGCAAGTATTGTGATAATCGCCAGTCGGTTCCCGGAAACCTCGTATTGTTTTAAAATCAGCTGAAGGAAGTAAAGGGAGGCAACAGCAAAAAATGAGTTGAAAACTTTCAAAAGGGCCAGGGCATCAATCCCCGTGAACGAGAATACATTGAAGATGGTCCATCCGAATGGATTATAAAGGAGATGAAAAGGACGTGCCAGATCGGTCCCATATCTGGCAGCGGCGGCGTAAGACCATGCATCTGTTGATGAGAACCCTGATGGGAAAAGGATGAAAACGAGTAAGAAGAACAATAACGACAGCCCGGGTAATCCGGCACGGGAGACATGATTCCATCTATATGCTGACAATCCTGCCATCTTCCGGGTTTTAACAAAAAAAATGCCTCACCGGTTCAGGCTTCCTGTTCCCCGGTATAGCAAAGAGAACAGGCACGAACTGGTGAGGCAGTTATATTATCAGGCTCCGACGAGCTCCTTGTATTGCCCGGGTGTGAGTAAAAGGTCGAGTTCCGAGGGATCAGCGATCTTTATTTTTACCATCCAGCCCTTACCATAGGGATCTTTATTTACCACATCAGGTGTTGTGTCGATTGCGGCGTTTTTCTCAAGTACCTCACCTCCCACCGGCATGAACATATCAGACACTGTCTTAACAGCCTCGATTGTTCCAAAGACTTCTTCTTTACCAAGAGTCTCGCCAACAGTTTCTATTTCAACAAAAACAACATCACCCAACTCACCCTGGGCGAAATCGGTAACACCAATTGTGCCTGTATTACCTTCGACGAGAATCCACTCGTGATCTTTCGTGTACTTTAAATTACCGGGAATATTCATGTCTGGTTATTTTAGTTTGTGAATTTATGCCTTAACACCGACCAAAAATAAAGAAATTTTAAAAGATAAGAGGTGACAAATGTAATAAATTGGCTTGCCAAGCGGACTCCTACTGAACCAGGGTGAACTTCAGGCTGAAGCCGATATTTGTATTAGATGTAGGGAACGTGTTAGCGACAAACGGGTTATTCATGGTGTGGTCGGCGAAAAGCTGAAGATTAAACCTGTCACTGAGGATATAATCAGCAGTGGCTCCTATCGAGAAGACCTTCTGACCAACGACTGGCTGATTGACATCTTCTATAAGCTTCCTGGCGACCGTTTTATTATCTCTCATGGAAAAGTCAAGTCTCACGTTCAGGTCACTTTTTAGCGCCTTCTGGGTACCTCCGGTCCTGATAATGATCTGAACATCATCAAACCTGTATCCCGCGCCTATCACTATCTCGTCGCTACGGGCATCAGCTACCTGGTTGCTGGTAAGGTTAAGCGAAACAGTCCTCGATTTCTTGAATTCTATACGGGTTGTAAGGCTGTTCTTCCAGTTAAGATCAATGTTGATAAGCGGGCTAAACTGCTCGTTTACAGTCACGACATTTATCTCGTACTGCGGCACGAAATTGCTGTTGAGGTCTCTCAGGTAACTAAGACCAGATGGATCCTGGTGGTAATTAAGGTTTGTCGTGAACGAACTTATTGTATATGTGCTCCTGTATTGATGGGACAGGCTCACTGACCTGAACAATTTCTGGACAATTTTGAACCGGGAAAGACCGTCGAAGTTTATTCTCCAGTTTGGCATCATGTGCAGGGCATCGGGGAAGGTTGACAAGGAGACTTTCCTGGGATCAGTTTTTGTATATGCAGCAAGAAAAGCCGGTATCAGCACTTCCCTCGAAGTTCTGCCATAGCCACTCTTGTACCCGCCTTCCATGGGATTACCAGTTATCGGATCAGTTTCAGGGTCATAGGTCGGATCAAGCTGTCTCCTATCTGATGCACGCCGTTCTGAAATGACAAGTGCATTTGATTTGAACGCCTCGAATGTTGGTGACATGTAGTCTGAGCCTTTCGATATCTTTTCAAATGCTGTTCCCCACGAAACTATTGATATCGAGAAATTACCTGAAACGACCCTGTTACGGGTACTGTCGGGAAAATTGCCATTCTTATCAGCTATATAGTATGCTGATATTGCCTCGGTAAATCGCCTGTCAGCATTCAGGTCTATTCTCATGCCCGGGAATGGTTCCAGTGTTGCTCTTGCAGTAATTGTCTTGGTAGCGTTGAAAGAGGCCGGGGTGTTAAGCAGGGTATCTGTTGTCAGCCAACCTTTCGAAGCCGCCCTGTCGAAGAAATTCCTGTCGCTGAACCCGAGCACGAATGGCCAGCCCGGAGCCAGAACATCATTGAAATTCTCCATGCCCATGTACCTGGTGCCCGGTGTATATCCCGGAAGCATCTGCCCCTGCTGGTTTGTGACCGTGAGTGACACGCTCCTCACTGCCAGCATGGCCCTAACGAGGTATTCACCCGTCACTATTAACGGGTTCCTCTTCTTCACTACCTTTCCTTCAACGGTAACAGTCGCGTTGTCAACCTGTGCCTCCGGGGTGAAATTGACCCTGTTTTCACTGACTATCTCCAACTTGCCCTTGACAACATTCCCATCCGCCCCGGTAACCTTTACAGTCACGTCGCGTGTCTTGAGGTTATGATAGATAGCCCTTGCTACCTTTGGCCTGAAGCTGACCTTATCCTTGGTATAAGTGACAACTTTCGTCTCGGGTTTCATCCTGACCGGGGCATCAGGCCTTGTATTATTCTCAATGTTCTTAAGGAACTTGATCTTGCTGTACAGAGTAGACAAAGTGGCATTTGCCGTGAGCGTCAGATCATTATGATTCTTGATTGTATTACCCAGGTCAATATTTAAACTGTCCGCGAATATCGGCCCTGCAAGCCAGGTGTAATCAGCTCCGTATCGCAGGTTTGAATTGACCCAGCTCAGCAACGGCAGCTTGTTGATCGGCAGGTTATAGTTGATATTAAGGAAATGGTTATAATTTGTAGTCCTCCCGAAATTTCTGAGGTTGATCATCACCGAGTCTCTCCAGTTATCATAATCCTGGCTATACCTCTTCTTATCAACGCCACCCTCCGGCTCATCTATCCTTGAAATGTTTGTCGCTGTAAAGTCGACCTTGAGCTGCCTGGTAAGGTCATATTTGAAGTCATACAACCTTGTCCATTCGAAATCTTTTCGGAATGTTGGAGTTACCTTGAGATGCGGGTTATTGATGTTCCTTGTCTTCACCTCGTTATAATAACGGCTGAGGTCAGTTCTGAAAGACAGGCTCTTCGGGAAGAGGTAGAAGTTGAAGTCCTTGATTATCTTGAATACCGGGGCATTTAGGAACTTGACACTTTTGAACGGAGTGATATTGGTAGGTTGCCCCTCGTAATTATAATTAAGGCCACCTCTTATATTCTTCTCAAGATCTATTTCAGTTTTAATGTTGCTCCTGTAGACTTCGTTATAGGTATAATTTACTGTAAGGTTTGCAGGATCCCATACATGTGATTTTTCTCCCCGCTTGGTTGTTCCCGCGTTACTGACAGTAATTGTTTTCCTCCGGGAATAATCTTCAGACACCTTTAATATTGAATCGCGTATTGCCTTGTTCGCTGCTCCCCTTAGGGCATCATTCATTTCTATATCCGGGTCGAGAGGATTATACTGGGGTCTGACCCTGGTTTCGGAATATCCTATATAAACCGGTAGTCGGATCGCAGCTTTTTCCGGGAAGAATTTACCCAGCTCGATGGTTGAAGACAGGTCGTATTTCGCGACTGTCTCCTTGCTTCTCGCGTTTACTTTCTTCTCGATGCTTCCCCATCCAGGTGTGCTTGCCTGACCAACCAGGTCAACACTGCCGAGGTCGGCCAGCCTGGCCTGAAGGTGCGCGTTAGCTGCCCATCCACCGTTTTCCACGAAGTCATTAAGGCGAAGTTCGTTAACCCATATCTCCCCTGATTTTGGTGTACCATCATCCGCAAGGGCATTCCTTGTCTTGATCGGGTTCCGGACTCCTACCATAATTACCCTGACGTTACTGAGGTTTGGGTTACCCGAAACGGATATCCTGTTCGAACCGTCATTGTAGATGAAGACATCAGAAACACTGAGCGTGGAACCGGGTTCCTGCAAGGCCTTGTTCCTGGCTTGCTTGGCATCCTGTAACACTGAAAGGTCTATGTTGAAGCTATTCTCTTCCGGCCATACTATGGCTCTCGAACTCTCGCTTTCATTATCATATCTTCCCGGAGGGGTTAATTTAAGTGGTAATTCGTACTCGTAAAAATTACCCTTGTAATCGGAACCTATCCTGACGAAAAGAGTCAGTTCTTTATCCTGAAGAGGCTGACCTATTATTGCTTCGGCATGTACTTCCATCCTGAGTTTCCTGTACTGCCTGATATCGAGGTTGACGTTCCTGAATGCGGCCCTGGCATCACCATCCTCGAGGTTATGCACTCTCATAACCATCGACTGCTCGTTGAGCTGACGAAGCTGCGGGTTTTGCGGGTCAGTGATCCTGGTGAATCCCGGGGGCAGAACATAATTCACAGGTTCCTTGCCCGAGTTCTCCTCTATGCTCACTGAACTTATCTCGAATGATCCGTCTTCCTGCTCGGGAATGGTGACTCTCTCCCCACCCTCCTTGAACGAAATATTATACTTCCTCCATTCTGCCCTCACGAGATCCAGCTTGGCGAACCTCATCGTTACCGGTTCACTGAAATTTTTCATGAACATCCTCAGGAACCTTATTGATTTGAAATCCTTGAT
>JAXLTU010000066.1:0-8689 GCA_046329885.1 Bacteroidales bacterium | reverse complement strand
AACCTGTTGTTGTAACAGATTACCTCAGGAACGAACAGCAGATAGTCTTATCTGCAGGTGATGAAAAAAGTCTTCTGCTGAAGATTGGTACTTCTTTCACCAGCTTTGATGGGGCAAGGGCTAATCTCGATTCCGAGATCAAGGGATGGGATTTTGATGCCGTGAGGAAGGAGACTGAAGGAGTGTGGAACCAGACTCTTGGCAAGATAGTTGTCAGGGGTACAAAGGATGATGACAAGATCAAGTTTTACAGTGCTCTTTATCATTGTTACCAGTTGCCAAGAATTGTGAGCGACGCGGATGGATCCTACCAGGGTTTCGCGCAGGACACGACGATACACAAGGCGATCGGGTTCGATTACTATGATGATTTTTCGATGTGGGATACCTACAGGGCCCTGCACCCCCTGATGACAATCCTGGAACCGGTGAGAACAAGGGACATGGTACGCTCTCTTGTCTTGAAAGCACAGCAGGGGGGCTGGATGCCGATCTTCCCCGCCTGGGCTAATTATACCGCGGCAATGATTGGTGATCATGTCAGCACGATGATTGCTGATTCGTACCTGAAAGGCATTACTGATTTTGACACTGAAGAGGCATTCAAATACATGAGGAAGAACGCCTTTGAAAGTCCTTCGGAAGCTGAATATCGCGATGGCAAAGGTAGAAGGGCACTTAAAAGTTATCTTCAATACGGGTACATCCCCCTTGAAGATAGTGTATGGGAGGCATTTCATAAGAACGAGCAGGTATCCCGTACACTCGAATACGCTCTTGATGACTATGCCTTGTCGCGCTTTGCCGGAGCACTTGGAAAGGAAAAGGATGCTTCAATTCTTGCGGCCAGAGCCTCTAACTGGAAAAATGTTTTTGATGCCACAACAGGGTTCGCGAGGGGCAGGTATGCAAACGGGAAATGGATTGAACCGTTCGACCCCTATCGCAAACAAAAGTACATATGCGAAGGCACTCCCTTCCACTATACATGGTATGTGCCACAGGATGTTAACGGACTCGCCACCGCGATGGGAGGAAACAAGGCTTTTGTCGACAAACTGAACCTCTTCTTCAGCGATGGTCATTACTGGCATGGCAATGAACCCGGTCACCAGGCTCCTTTCATGTTCGCCCTTGGAGGCGAGCCTTCATTAACCCAGAAATGGGTACAGAATATAATAAATGATGAATACGGAACTAGTCCCGGCGGACTAAGCGGTAATGAAGATGCTGGCCAGATGTCAGCCTGGCTCGTTTTTGCCATGATGGGGTTCTATCCTGTTTGCCCGGCTTCAGGAGAATATGTAATGTCAACACCATCGTTCGATGAAGTACGTATCATTTTACCCGGCAGCAAGAATTTCATTATCTCTTCACTTAACCGGGTACCTGGAACAAATTATATAAAGGCAGTTACTATGAATGGTGGCCGTTACCCGAACTGGACTATTAAACATGAGGATATAGTGAAAGGTGCAAGGTTTACCCTTCAGCTCGACAGCAGACCTCCCTTTAAGTGATTACTGTTTTACCTCGATTAATTTTGTTGCTGAGAAAGTCCTCCCGTCTGTGGTTATACCCTGCACTGTAACAAGATATTCACCGGCAAGATCAGAGGTCCAGAATTGTACTTTTGCCTTACCATCCTGTCCTGCTTTAAGCTGACCATTCCAGTATAGCGTGTTTCGAAAGTCAGGTATCCTGTTCGATTTCTCCGCCAGATTGGTGTAGTCGGGCGACCAGAACGAGGCCGGCGGGTCAGCCGTCCTGAAACGTAGATGCACCGCGTATTCCGGTAAAGATACGCTTGAATAGTCCCCGGCCCTTGTTATCACGTTTACAAGGCCATAAATAAGGTAATCTCCAACAAGGTATCTTTCCTTCACAACGTCGACCTGTTCAACCCCTTCCGGGTCGAGATTAGCAATTAGTGATGCATCGCTTATAACCACCCCGTCTATCAACAGCATCGGGGGTTTTATATATTGCTTCGACTCGACCGGGTCGATCATTCCTATCTCGTACCCGTTCTTCCTGCTCCTTAGCGGAACGCCTGGTAGCAGTTCGAAAAACACTTCCTGCATCACGGGTAACTTTATATAGTCATCAAGTTTAAGCTCAACATCAGGCTTGCCATAGAATCGGTGCATATTGGTTGCCGTTGCTGTTCCGGTTACCGGATCTGTCAGGAATCTGGTGGCATATATCCTGGCTATCTGCTGGTTAGCACTCCACCTGAAAATATAACCTGGAATATCCTTCTCGCCACGATTGACTATTTCAGTCTCGGGTCCGTTCTTGATAAATGGACTTCCTATTTCAATTGAACCTGACATATCAGCCAGTTCAGGCTGTATAATGAGATCATTAATAACATTGGATATTTTCACCGGGAAGGAAAATGAACCGTCAGGATTAGTCCGGGCATACCTGAAGATAGCTTTCTTGCCTGGTGTTGATAGGAAAAGTAGCCTGTCACCAAGAGGCTGGCGACTCTCCTTGTTCAGTAGTCTGCCGGTAACGAATGAGGTATTACTTTCTGCAGCATAGGGAAGATCCGGCAATTTATCCGACATGATGAGGTCCCACCTTATCCAGCCCGATTTTCTCCCTGAAAGTATTGAATCAACAGATTCTCCCTTTGCGGTGAGTAGTCCATTAACATCGTAATCGAATGCAGAGAGTCCGAACTCGCTGCCTAAAATTATCCAGTCATTTATTGACCCTCGCGAAGCCTTGCTCGTGAGCGGTACAACCGATACGCTCATTATTGAAGTATCATTTGCCTGCAAACCAGTTAATCCTGTTTCAATATCCAGGGCGACTTTTTCCCTTCTTCCATACGTACCGTTTGCAACAATTTTTCCTTCGTTCCTTCCTGTAGCCGCGGTATAGATGAGCTTCTCGGTAGCAACCTCGCCCCTGTTATTGAAAATTGTGATATGGTTAACACCCGCGTGAAGCATCTGTTGCCCCAGGGTGAAAACAGTGGATGATGATGTAAGGATTACTTTCTGGCAAAGATCAATATGGCCCAGCGTGTTTACAAAAACATAACACGAGTTGGAGTTTGCAGATCTGAATGCCTGGTCAGCATTAATAACAAGGTCGCGCGAGCCGGGCAGTGAGGCCGTGGCTTTAACCTCCAGCGACAATCCGTATGATGAATAACCGGATAGTACAGATTTGTCAGCTGCCTGAACAGAACTGGTTATATCGGGATATTTTTCACCCGTGTTAATCGAATTGTAAACAACCAGGCGTCTTGTGAAGCAGTTTACCGGGAGAAAGTTTTTCATCCAGCCAGTGTAAGCTTTAAGGGTATAGACTCCCGTGGCAAGGGTGTCAGGTAAAAGAATTTCCCCTGAACCGAATCCGTTCACGGCATCAAGTCGCTTTTGTGCAACAGCTACGTTCCTGGAGTTGAGAAGTTCGACATAGACTATTCGACTCAGTTCAGATGGCGAATTGTCTTTCCTGTTTATCAGATAAGTGCTGAACCATATTTCTTCCCCGGAAATGTACTCGGGCCTGTCTGTCTGAAGATATACCTCTTCCCACGGGTATTTATCAATATAAGACATGAATTTTTCCCTGATCGAAACCGAGAGATCCTTCTGCCCCGAGACTGTAAATGCCGGGAGGATTGTCAGAACTGACAGGAAAGCAAAATATATTCTTAAAAACCTTGTCATCATAATAATACATTAAATCAGTCTTCCCAGAACCATGGTTTCACATTAGTACCTTTAACCGTGCAATCGTAGCACTGAATGTAATTGGTGAGCACAACAAAGCCAGGAGACCTGCGCGGGAAACTATAATCCTCTATTATCCAAACCGATTGGCCTAACCCAGGTATAGGTGCACCGTTGTACACGGTATCGGTGGCACAGAATCCGTAAAATGATTTCTGTCCAAAGAACCTCTCATTCACGAAAATCCTTGTAGATTTTTTGGCTGACACGCTGAAATAACCCAACACTTTTTCGGCAGGGTCGTCTACACAAAATATGTTTCCGGTAAGCGAGGCGGGAATAATATCGTAGAGACCACCGATATTCTGGGTGAATGATTTCAGTTTTTCCCAGTAATCGTATTCATCCTGCGAAAGGGAGTATTGATTTACAAGAATACTGTATCTGAATGAAAGACGGTCCGTCTCATTAGTGACGAGAAGCAGCGGGTACCTGCTAACCCTGTCTTCAGCCAGCACGGTCGTATTCTTGATATTAATGGCTGTTGCCTTTTCAGTCTTCCAGCAGGTCTTGTTAGGTACTTCATATGGTATCCTGAATTCCCAGGTCTCCTCGTAATCCCAACGATACTTTGAACATTGTTTTGAATCGTCGTGCGAATCAACGTATATCTGGCATGCCTCAACGCTGTTATACTTACCCGGTTCGCCACTGACAAGTACCTTATCGTAATAAACACTGTCTATTGGTGGGACAGGTTTAAGCTCAACAGGGGTCGATTCGTAGCTGTAGCTGTGAGTCTGGGAACCGTGGGTCTGGATATGAAGAGAATATTTTCTTCCAACAATGCCTCTGAATGAGTACTGGTTGGTGGCATAGGTCCCAGGTTTGGCTTCAAAAAGGAAGTACTCATTCCCGAGATCGTCAGTTATTTTCACTGTAGCCCCTTCAACTGGTTCAGCTGAATAAGTTTTCCCGATCGGCATAGACATTGAAAGCCTTATATAGTTGGGTTCAGGTTGATCAGTGATCATACCCTCGATAACCAGAAGACTTTTATCCTCCGGGATGTCCGGCACAAACTGGGTAACACAACTACCCGAGAAAAGTATGATAACAAGTAATATAATTAATCTGCTCTTCATCTTCTTAAAAGTCAAAATTGAACGTGACTGACGGAATGGCTCTTCCGAAAACTGACAGCTTGTAACCGTTTATCTGATTCCCTTCGTTCCTGAAATATATTGAATAGACATTTGGTCTGCTGAAAAGGTTATATACCGAGAAGACCCAGTTTGGATGTGCCAGCTTCCTTGCCTTTAGGTTTCCACTTATAGTCCATGAGATATCAAACCTTGAATAGTCGGGGATCCTGTACTTGTTCCTTTCGCTGTAATGAGTAATAAGTACACCATTAAGATAATATATGGTAACCGGGTAGGTTATCGGCCTTCCTGTACTGTAAGTATAATTGGCCGAGAATGTAAACCTTCTCGAGAACAGGTAATTCATAGTGGCCACGAGATCATTTGGCTTATCGAAATTGGCAGGGAACCAGTTACCTGAGTTTATTATCTCGTCTGGGAACTTGCCGTTACTCCTGAGCTTCACCCTGGAAAAAGTATAGGCGAGGCTCCAACGTAATTTTCCCTCCGTCTTCTTCAACATCAACTCAGTTCCATATGCCAGTCCCTTTACATTTACAAGATCCTTTTCAACATTCCTGTCCATTATCAGGTTGGTGCCACCCTTGAAGTCGACCATGTTCTTTATCTGTTTGAAATAAACTTCCACGGATGTCTCAATACCCCTGTTTGAAAGAACGTGGTAAAATCCTGCTGCATACTGGTCTCCAACCTGCGGTTTAAGATAGTAGTCGGAGAGTTTCCAGGTGTCGGTCGGTGAAATTGAAGTAGAGTTCGATAGCAGGTGAAGGTATTGCCTTGTCTTGTTGTAGTTCAACTTAAGCGAGTTCTTTGGCGATAGCTTCCAGTTGAGCGATATCCTGAATTCCGGGCCACCATAAAACTTCATTATCTCTCCCCTTTTATAGGAGATGGTATCTGAAATGGCGGAGATGGTCCTCGGGAGAGCGCTGTCGTATATCATGAGGTCGCGGCCACCCAGGGCCATGAAGGTTGAAAGCCTGATTCCAGCGTTCAGCGAAAGATTATCTGTCAACATGAGCTTATCTTCAAAATAAATCGAAGATTCAACCGCTCTTTCCCTGTCGATAATATCTTTTATCACGAGAGATGAATCACCCTTCGGTTCAAAGCTGCCGGGGAGCACCATGTACCTGTTGATCTCCGCTCCGAAATTGAATTCATGGGTGCCCGGGTACCAGTTGAAATCAGCTTTTAAACCCGTCGAATTAATCCTGTGAGAAAGGAGAAAACCTTCGGTCAATGGCCTGGTACTAGATACATTGTATTTGTAATCACTGTTGTTCAGAGAAAAGACGGAGAAGAACCTGCTAGTGAAGAAATGCTTCCACTTGGCAGAAAAGACAGCATTGTTATAGCTATAAAGCGTATCTGAATTGAATTTGAAGGCATCGCTGCTCACGTAGCCGGAAAGGTCAAACTTGTTATTCCTGTCGGGGTCGTAAGTGATCCTCGCGTTGAGGTCATAAAACGAGGCGCTCGAATTCTTCAAAGAAGGATTGTCGAGTAGCCCGAGAACCCAGTTAGAATAGGTTGTCCTGCCTGTTATTATATAGGTGAGAGTATCCTTGATAATAGGACCTTCAAGTTTGAGGTGAGTGGTGATGGGACTTATCCCGGCATTACCTGAGAACTCTTTTCTTGATCCCTCGCGGGGAATAATATCCAGAACGGATGATATCCTTCCTCCGTATCGCGAGGGGATTCCACCTTTATAAAGCGATACATCCTTAATTATGTCGGAGTTGACAGCCGAGAAAAAGCCGAAAAAATGCGATGTGTTGTAAACCGGGGCGCCGTTCAATAGAACCAGGTTCTGGTCGGCTGAACCACCCCTGACGTTAAAGCCCTGGGATCCCTCTCCCACCGACTGGACACCAGGAACAAGCAACATGTTTTTCAGAATATCCGCCTCTCCCATCGACGTAGGCATAAGCTTGAACGATGTAACATTTATCTTTTCAAGGCCAACCTCGAATCTCTGAAGGGTGACACTCTTCTGGGCGGTGACAACGGTTTCCTTGAGGGGAATGAGAACACTTGTCATCTCCACGTTCAGTTCGCCCGCTCCGTATAGATTAACGCTAACCTGCTTCTCCCTCATGCCAATGAATGAATACTGAAGCTGCAGGTTTCCCCTGGGTAAGGAAATGGAATAGAAACCGTATTCGTTTGTTGTAGTCCCCTTCAACAATTTCTGGACAAAAACAGTAACACCAGCCACCGGCTCTTTCGTGTCCTTGTTTGTTATATAGCCGGTAACCAGAACGTTACCTGGCTTGTACTTGTCCTCAGGATTACCAATCTCCCTTACTATATTACCTGAAAGCTGCTGGTTTTCCTTAGAATCGTAATATTCAGTCGGCGACAGGTAATTCTGGGCTGTAACATCGCTGACACCAGGTATCTTAACCGCGAAGTACTTGGTAATAACCACGTTCCCTGATTCATCAATAAAATAAAAAAGTGACTGTCCCTGGAATAGCCTGTCAAGCAGTTCCCTGAGATCAGTGAGTCCAGGGTATTCTGAAGGTTTAAGGTCCTTCACCCATTCATCCTTGTAAAAGAATTTAAGATGAAATCTGCTTTCAGCTGAAGATACGAGTTCCCTGAAACTTTGCCCCGTGTAATTCCACGTAAGCTCCAGTTTTTCCTGTGCTCCCAGGTAAGATGAAATAAAGAACAGGAAGAAAACAATAATAAAAAGAGTTCTTTTCATCATCATCACTTTTTCAGGGTATCACAATATTTAACGAGAGGAATGAAAGTCTCCGGTTCAGCACCTGTCACCCGCAGCTTTTCCTTTCTCACGTATGCCTTAATGTCCTTGCTCTCCTCTTTAAATAATTTCATGAACTGGTGTTTGTTTTTAACCGGATGAGCAGTATTATCCTTGAAGACATAAATTCTCTGAAGCTGACGAAAAGCGTCATATTTATTATCCACGGCTCTCAGGTCAATCAGCTTCGAGTACCTGACATAAAGACCTGTGCGTCCACCATAAAGCTCGTTCGAATAACCGGAAAGCGGGTCATCCTTGGCCGGATCCCTTTTAACGAATCTGTAAGTCTTACCGTTGTAATTTAAAGTGAAACTGTCGACGAGCTCCTTGTTCATCACAATCAGGATATTCCTTCCGGTAATAGTCAGCAATTCATCCTTGTAAATATCGTAAAGCAACCTTATACCATTAAATGTAGTGCCATCGACGCTTACCGATCCGCTCATCATTTCTTTCGAGAAAAGGTAAGAATGACCCTGTATGCCATAATAAGTATTTCTCCATACCCTGCCGTTATAGAGTATCTGGTCGGCAGGAACGGTATCCTGGGTACTGCTGGTTCCATATATTTTCCCCTGCTGGCAAAAAGTTGTATTTCCCAGGCTGCTTATGGTGAACACAGCAAGGAGAATCGTGACAGACTTCCCTCTGATTATTTTTTGAAAGGTTTTTTTCCCGTTTACAAGGAAATTGTACCCTCTTTTCGTCTTAAAAAGGTGCCACATGCCTATTTTACAATAGGAGTAAGTACGATGTTCCTGTAAGATACTTTCCCGTGATCACCCTGGAGATATATTGGCCCTGCAGCGAATACATCAGATTTTATCGCTCCCCCGGTAGGTCCGTAAACAGGCTGGTTGTCAATAATAGTGGTACCATTAAGCTTCACGGTAATATGGCGTTCACAAAGAGTAATATCGAGTGCCTGCCATTCTCCCGCTGGTTTCTCGGCATTCACCGATGGTGTGATCCTGCTATAGACTGCACCCATGTTATGAGGATCGAGAGGTTTCTTGTAAGAATCAAGAACCTGTATCTCGTAC
>JAXLTU010000065.1:0-11735 GCA_046329885.1 Bacteroidales bacterium | reverse complement strand
GGAACCTGACCCGCACCAACTGGGACAACCAGTACACCATAATAAGAAACTTCGCTGCCAACAGGCCCGTTTATGCCAGGGAACATATCAGGACTGAGATCGGGCTGGGCGAGATGACTGACGTCCAGGTAGATGTAAATGACCCGGCTGCAGGGAAAGTAAAGGTCAATTCAATTATTCCCTACAGATTTCCTTTCACCGGGAAATATTTCAGGGATCTTCCAATTAAGCTGACTGCCGTTCCGGCCCCGGGGTATCGCTTCGTGAGATGGGAAATGGGAACCCGGACATCACAATCTGTATCAATAGATTATAACATGTCTGGCCCGGGCTATTTCAGGGCTGTCTTTTCCTCTTCTCGACAGACTGAGATAAGGGTTGTTATAAACGAGATAAATTACAAATCAGCTGCAGGTAAGGATACAAAAGACTGGGTGGAACTTTACAATGCAGGTACATCGACGGTAAATCTAAAGGGATGGATATTGAGCGACGGTTCTGCTGCTGATGGATATGTTATCCCTAACGATTACATACTCACTCCTTCATCTTATGTTGTTATTTGTCACGATCTTGCTGCCTTCAGGAATATCTGTCCAACAGTTGAGAATTCGATAGGCGACATGACAATCGGTCTCAGCAGCACGGGAGATGAAATAAACCTCTATGATCCGGATGGCAATCTTGTTGATTTCCTTTCCTACACCATCGATAAACCATGGCCGGTGCTTATCGACCCGGCAGGAGGATCGATCGAGCTGACTAACGTGCTGGCTGATAACAACAACGGCATCAACTGGAAATCGACCCGGACGATTGGCACACCTGGCGCGCAGAATATCAGGAAGACTGAGAACGTTAGCACCTCATCGCCCGAGACTGTCTTTCGTGTTACCTGCTTCCCTAACCCGTTCAAGGAATATACCACTCTCATGATAGAATCGGCAATCAGCGGTAAATACAGGATGGAAATCTTCGACGCGAGGGGTAAATTGCTTGGTACTATTCTGGACCGTACCCTCGATGCAGGAGTTCATTATGTTGACTGGTACGGCGATGCCGGCGATGGATCCAGATTACCCGGAGGCATTTACATAATCCGGCTCTCGGGTGAAAAGCATGCTATCAATTCGCGGGTTGCCATACTCAGGTGATGGCACCGATAATGGAGTGGTTGATAACCGTGGAAAGGTATGAGGCGAAAATGTTTCCCGGGAAAAACTCTCATGATGTCATTTACAGAGGTTTAGCGATCGTGGAATACCATGGAGGGGAGCCTTGTTGAAACAATAAACGCTTGAACGGGAATTTTTGAGTATCTTTGCAGCGGATCCAGCAAAATGATTCTGCGCAACTATCCTGATCAATATTACGGTTAGCCCATATTTGCCACTATTAAACTGGTTCATAAACCATCAATAAAGGCACAATACTAAATGGGAAGATCACAGGAAACTTACGGGAAGAAAGAGGTTCGGACGAAGAACGAGAAGAAGAGGAAAGAAAAAGCGCAAAAAAGAGCCGTTAAAAAAGCGGAGGGTAAGAAATCGAGTTTTGACGACATGATAGCCTATGTCGACGAGTTCGGCATGATAACATCGACACCTCCCGATCCATCAAAGAAAACTGTTGTTGAAGCCGGTAGCATAGATATCACATCGACACGGAACAAACCAGAGGCAGCCGGGAATTACATAAAGAAAGGAGTTGTCTCATTCTTCAATGAATCGAAGGGTTTCGGGTTCATCCGCGATCTGGAGACCAGCCAGAGGATTTTCGTTCACGCGAGCAACCTGCAGGAGCCCGTGGCGGAGAACAATCTGGTACTTTATGAATCGGGAAAAGGTCCTAAAGGAATAACTGCCCTGAAGGTCAGGATTTACAGGGAGGAAACTGAGAAGAAATAGTTGTCACTTGTTCCTTCTCGACGGGTTTCTCGCGAGATACTTCTCGCGGGCCTCATCGACGTCAGTCCCCTGCGCAACATATATCTTCGTCCGGTGATCAATAACAACCTCGACAAGTTTTGAAAGGTCGGGCGATTTAAATTGTACCGGTTTCTTTTCTGGCATTTTCATCTTTATTTCAAAAAAAAGTCCCGCTTTTGGGGCGGGACCAAAATTATTTGGTATTACAGATAACTAAGCAAGTTTCACATTCACGGCATTAAGGCCTTTTTTACCCTGCTCAAGGTCAAATGTAACTACGTCATTCTCCTTGATCCTGTCTTTCAATCCTGATGAGTGCACAAAATACTCTTTCTGTGAACTGTCATCCTTGATAAACCCAAATCCTTTTGTTTCATTAAAAAACTTAACTGTTCCTTTACTCATTGTATTATTGAATTAATTTGTTGCAAGATATAAATGATTATCGGTTTATTACTTTTATTTTCAATAAATTAATTTAACCATCACTCATTTTTCCAAATCAGGTCTGTATATTTAAAACACTCGCTGGGCAAAATTGTTCAACGGCGGTCGATATAAATCGCTTCATTGTCACGAGGGTTGACTGCCAGTCAGAACACCGTAAAGGCTTGTATTATGAAGGTCTCATAATAATTTAATAATCAGAAAATTTTGATTATCTTTGACCCGAATAACAAAGTGGTTTCCACGAAGCGTAGTCACGCGTTTAACCCAGCCGACACTTTAACACATTTCCAGCCGGGAAAAATACTCGATCGCTCCCGGAGTCACTCATATAAATAATAGATGAATAAATTTGATGAAATGGGATTTACTCCCGCGATACTCAGGGCAATAGAAGAGCTCGGGTTTGAACAACCAATGCCGGTACAGGAAAAAGTGATACCCCTTCTGCTTGACGGGGAACAAGATATAATTGCACTCGCGCAGACCGGTACGGGAAAGACAGCTGCTTTCGGACTGCCGCTCGTCCAGGCAACTGATACTTCAATGAATGTTACCCAGGCGGTCATTTTATGTCCCACCCGCGAGCTATGCATGCAGATTACAGGCGACCTTTCAGATTACGCGAAATATACCGGGCAGCTCAGGATTCTGGCTGTTTATGGAGGTTCCAGCATCGAGAACCAGATAAGGGAACTGAGGAAAGGTGTTCATATAATAGTGGCCACTCCCGGCAGGCTTATAGACCTTATTGGTCGCCGTGCAGCGAGACTCGACAATGTAAGCTCAATAATACTCGACGAGGCCGACGAGATGCTCAACATGGGCTTCCTCGACAGTATAAACGAAATACTCGAGGAGATACCTGAAGGAAGAAGAACCCTGCTGTTCTCGGCAACAATGTCTCCGGATATTGCATCGATAGCTAGAAAATACATGAACGATCCGGTCGAAATCACGATTGGAACGAAAAACTCTTCAGCTGAGAATATTAGCCACAATTATTACCTGGTTCATGCGAGGGATAAATACAAGGTATTGAAGCGTATAGCCGATTATGAACCGGATATTTACGGGATCGTTTTTTGCAGGACCCGCAAGGAGACCCAGGAAATTGCAACAAAACTGATAAATGATGGCTACAATGCCGACGCTCTTCATGGCGATTTGTCGCAAGCCCAGCGCGATGCAGTGATGCAGAAATTCAGATCACGGAGCATACAACTTCTCGTCGCTACAGATGTTGCTGCCCGCGGACTCGATGTGGACGATCTTACCCATGTTATTAACTTCAGCCTGCCTGACGACAGCGAGGTATATACACACAGGTGTGGCAGGACCGGGAGAGCCGGTAAGACGGGGATTTCGATCTCGCTTGTCCACCTCAAGGAGAAGCATAACCTGCACAAGATAGAGAAACTGCTAAAGAAAACATTCAATCATATACCCGTTCCCACGGGAAGCGAGATATGTGGTAAGCAACTTTTCCACTGGGTCAACAAGCTCGAGACTGTCTCAACGGATCACAAGGAGATTGAGAAATTCCTCCCCGATATAAAATCGCGCCTGGCAGATCTCGACAGGGAAGAACTGCTCCGCAGGATAGTATCTCTCGAGTTTGACAGGTTCCTTGATGATTACAGGCACGGGGAAGACTATATAGAGGCTGTTCCCGAGAAGGAATCGGGCAAACAGGGCAAGAGAGGTTCATTTGAATCGGACCCGGAGAATAATGCAAGGCTGTTCATCAACCTCGGGAAAAATGACGGGTTCTTTCCAGAACAGCTAATCGATCTTGTTAACACCAACACGAAGGGTAAAAAGATCCCTATCGGTAAGATCGATCTGTTAAAAGGGTTCTCCTTTTTCGAAGTTGAAAAGAAATACAGCAGTGGTCTGATAGCCGCTTTGAACAATGCCCGGTTCAACGGTAAAAGAGTGGCCGTGGAAGTAGCACAGGAAAAAGGTACGAGGGAAGTGCAGGAAGAGAGACCGGGTAAAAGGAAGTTCAAGGACCGGAACAGCCAGAGAGGTGGAGAAAGAAGATTTGGAAAAGGACGACAAAAAGATACACGCGGTAAAAGGAAAAGGAAATAAAATCCTGACCTCCCGCCTTCAGGTTACTAACCAACACATGAGAAAATGAAAATGTTAAATATAGGGAACCTCCCGATCCGTGTTCCCATCATACAAGGCGGCATGGGCGTGGGAATCTCATTATCAGGGCTTGCCGCCGCGGTGGCAAATGAAGGTGGTGTGGGCGTTATATCAAGTGCCGGTCTCGGGTTGCTCTACAGGGATTACTCGGACAACTATCTGGAAGCAAGCATACATGGATTAAAGGAGGAGATAAGAAAAGCCCGCGAAAAAACACTTGGGGTTATTGGTATAAATGTTATGGTCGCGATGACCAACTTCGCCGACATGATCAGGACATCAATAGCGGAAAAGGTCGACATAATAATTGCTGGTGCAGGACTACCCCTTGATCTGCCTTCGTACCTCAGGAAGGATAGTATATCCAAGCTGGTGCCAATAGTGTCTTCGGCAAGAGCAGCCAGGATAATCTGCGAGAAATGGAAAGCGGGATACGATTACCTTCCCGATGCGGTAATCGTTGAGGGACCAAAAGCCGGAGGACACCTTGGATTCAGGGAGGAACAGATAAAAGATAACGATTACTCGCTCGAGAAACTGGTTCCCGAGATCGTTGCCGAACTTAAAACCTTCGAGGATAAATACGACCAGCATATCCCACTTATCGCCGCGGGTGGAATATATACCGGCGATGATATTAACAAGGTGATGAAGCTGGGGGCATCAGGAGTACAGATGGGGACACGGTTTGTCACCACCCACGAGTGTGATGCATCGGAGGGATTCAAGCAGGCATATATCGACTCTGGTGAAAAGGATATACATATAATAAAGAGCCCCGTGGGGATGCCCGGCAGAGCTATCTTTTCAAATTTCATCCAGAAGGTGAAAGATGGGAAGAAACAGCCAAAGAGCTGTGCCTTCAAATGCATCAAGACCTGCGATATAGAAAAGAGCCCGTACTGTATAATTATAGCGCTCGCTAACGCGCTAAAAGGTAACTTCGAGAACGGGTTTGCCTTCGCGGGCAGCAACGCTTTCAGGGCAACAAAAATATCATCTGTAAAAGAGATCTTCCAGTCGCTGCTCAAGGAGTACAAGGAGAGTACCAGGGTAAAGAGGCTCCTTTGAATATACCTGCCTAACGGGTTCACCAGCTACCTGGATGTTTCGTGATCATTAACACCTGATTTCTTTGCATCACTACTCAAAGAGCCATGAGGTATTTTTATTATTTTTAGTCCTGTAACCTTGAGTGACTATTTATAAAAAATTCTGAAGATGCCACAGCCGAGATTTGCCATCATCCTTCTTCTCATACTTTTTACCCTTCCAATTGCGGGGCAGGTAAAGAATAATAATCTCGATCTTGTATTTATCGGGAACAGCATAACACAGGGGGTTCAGCTTGCTGATGCTAACGAAGAGTCTCCGCCGGCATTTGCAGCGAAATACCTTAGAACACTCGATGGTGTGGAATCAGTCAGGTTCCTTAACAGGGGGAAAAGCGGTTTCACGACAGTCAACTTCCTGCCAGCAGCAGCTGATGGCGAGCTACCGAAAGTGATCGCAGCGGTGAAGACTTTTCATACTGACGCTAACAGGGTACTTGTCTTCTCGATATCACTTGGAACCAACGACAGCGCCGAGGAAGGGCCGAAAGGTTCGCCATTGTGGCCGGAGGAGTATCAGACAAATATGAAAGCAATTACCGACAAGCTCCTTTCGGAATTTCCCGGATGCCTGATTTTCTATCAGCAGCCTATCTGGTATAGTACAACCACTTATAATCGCTCGAAATATCTCAAGGCCGGGCTCGATCGATTGCAGTCATACTTTCCAGCACTCAGATCGCTCGTGGCAGAATACAATCTCTCGAATAAAGGAAGGGTGTACATGGGAGATACTAAGGCATTTGACTACTTCAGGGAAAATCACCTCACCGAGTTTATCCCGGAGGAGGGCCAGGCCGGCACCTTCTACCTTCATCCTAACAGGAAAGGTGCCGAGTCGCTTGGCAGATTCTGGGGAATGGCAATCTATGAAGTGCTTTTCCCGAAATAGAACCCCTTAAAAGCTGAGCATTCTAGGCTTAAGTGCAATGCTCCAGGTTCTTTAGCCAGGGCAGCCTACATTCCTACTCTAACCTTGTTTTCAATTAACTCGTTTGATCGTTCGATCTTTTTGATCTTTTTCCCGGAGCCGAACTTGTAACTAATCCTTAATCCTAACGGGACACCAGGCAAAAGAACATTACCCTCTGAATACAGCTTGAAACCGCTACCTTCTGATTCCAGACCACGGTAAGTATATTCCTTTGCAAAAAGTGGTGCACAAGATAAGCCGACTTTCAGGTTGTTTCTGAATGTCTTTTCAAGTTGAATGAAGTAAAGAAGTTCGTTAAAAGTCTTGTTCTGTATTTCATACCTTGGACTGCTATATTGCAGTGAGACAGATGCTGCAAAACCATGATTAAAACTGAATACCGATGAAAGGCTCATGTCAAGGCAAACCCGCTTCATTGGCATGATCAGCTTCTCACTCGCTGATTTGCCCGGTTTAGTTTTCAAGCTATAAATCTTGGTATAGATATTAGTGCTTATTACTTTGCTAATTTTCAGAGCATTAGTCAATTTAACGCCAAAATAATCTATTCTTCCCATGTTGTTGATCCGACTTTCAAGAAGAAATGGGGTTTCCGTGAAAACAAGCGAGCCAATAGTGTTGTTGCCAGTTGAGTAGAATAACTGGGCAGAAATGAATTGGTTACCAGGACTAACTGAATAATCGAAGCTAAGGTTTTCATGTAATTCAGGTCTAAGGTTTACATTTCCAGAATGCAGGTTATTGGGATCATCATAATAGACAGCAGGGTTTAACTGGTAAATGTATGGTTGTATTACTTTTCTCGAATAAGAAAGCTTTAGATTCTGCTTCTTTCCAGGCTGGAAATTAATTACTGTATTTGGCAAAAAAACAATATCCTCTTTATCAAAACTGCCCGAGAGACCAGTTGAAGAATACTCAACCCGCAATCCACCGTTAATGGTTAATTTTGACATCAGGAAAGTAACAATCCCATAGCCAGACAAGATATTATTATAATAGTCTGAGAAACCTGAGGTTTGGTCATTCATTGATGTTAACCTTAATTTCACCCCGGCATCGATCCGGAACCTTTCATCAAGTGGTGTAGAGTAATCCATTTTTAAACCATAGGTATTTTGCTCCGGTTTCATGGTATTTATTACTACATCCGCCAGGTTGGAGTCAGGGTTTTCAATATCATACCTTACCGTGTTGCCTCTTTTATAATTATAGTAATTCATATCTATCGACAATTCACTTCCTTCTTTATTAAAGAGATGCTTGAAGTACAATGAATAATACGTCGGAGTATTCTTATCAGATTCATTTCTTTCTGCCTTCCAACTCTCCTTGTCCAACTTGCTGTCATACTGAAAAACAGTACCATCAGTCTCGTTCCTGTAAGGATCATAAAATGCATAAAAGTTCATTATATTTTTATCATTCATGAAAAAATCAAACCCGTAATTGATTCTTTGTTCTCTGTTTTTCTGCCGCAGGTACTGAATGTCAGTGAATTGACGGGCAATTGATCCATTATCGTAATACTTTATATCTGAGCTTTCCATCAAATCAAAATACCTGATTTCAGCATAATGAGAATAATAAATATTTATCCTTTTAAATCCAAAATTCAGGTTCATTGATGGAAACAAGTAAAGGGCATTCTTACATGTTGGAAGATCAATTAAAAAATTGCCACTTAAACCAGTGATTTTGTCTTTCTTCATCAGAACATTTACAACACCTTTCACATTTGCATCGTACCTGGCCCCAGGGGTATTAACTATCTCCACCCTGTCAACCTCCCTGGCATCAATTTGATTTAAAAAGCCCTTGTCACGTTCCTTCCCATCGACAAGTATTAAAATATCCGAGCTGCCCTCGAGCTTGACATTATTCAGAAAATCTACCTGGATGCCGGGGATATACTTCAATAAATCATAACCATTTGTCGAGACTTCCTGTATCTTCTTATTAATATAATAGGTTGTCTTGTCAAAGCTTTTCCTGGCTTTTATCCTGTCGGCGACCACAATTGCCTCACTTAATTCGTATGATTCCTGTTTCAGGTAAATCGGAGGCAACGTCATATCTGACGGACTACCAGGTTTTATTTCCATGGACCACGGCTTATAACCCATGAAACTGATCCTTATTGTCATCTTGCCAGTTGAATCAGTCTTTAATTCAAATGATCCATTTTCATTACTTAGGGTTCCCTTCAGAAGGTTATTACCCAAACTGCCATAAAGGGCCACAGTCGCGAATTGGACCGGGTGCTCTGAACCTTCCTCAAGGACCACCCCTTTTATAATCCGGGATTCTTGTCCTTCAAGTATTGCAATACTGAATGTCATCCATGTGAGGAATATTAAAATGCTGTAGTTTACTCTTTTAAATGATTTTTTCATGATGATCGGTTCTTGATTTTTACTGCAATATTAGACAGGCAGAACCAGCCCCCGCAAATATCTGGGACATAAAGCTCGGGTTTGTTACAAGTTGCAGGGGACCCGTTTCAATTTCCGTAGAGCTTGTTACGAATTGATTAATTCTGGGATGAATGACAAACACCCTCCCGGGAGGTTTGATATAAAACCTCTAAATCATGGATCAGTATAAAGTCGTTTTTGGATCCGGGATTAGGAATTATTAATCCTGAAAAATCCTCTTCAGTAAAATATTATACTCCCTTGCATTTTGCCGTGAAACCGGGACTTCATTTTCAATACCATCCAGTCTTAACCTGTAACCCAGGGCGTTCCCGGTCGTCTTTGATATTTTCCTCATATTGACGATAAAGGCCCTGTGAGTCCTGAAGAAATGAGGAATTCCTGATAACTGATTTTCTATGTCACTTATCGAGTTCCTTATAGTAATCTTCCTTACTTTATTATCAACGCCGAGGTAGAAAGTTACATAGTTACCTTCCGACTCAGCATAGATAAACTCCCCGGGAACAAACTCCAGACTTTCATTTTTAAGTTTTGAGACAATTTTTATTTTCACCGGTTCCCGCGACTCTTCGTTTCTTGAAATCATTGAATTGTTAAAAACCTTATCCTCGGGAAATAGATAAGTTAAATTCCGGAGAGAGAAAATAAGGAAAGGCAGGATTCCTACAAGGCAGGTGGCAGAAAGCGAATCATAGAATCGCGGATTACCCCCAACCTCAATAATAAAGCCCGCTCCATAAACAACAGAACTCATCAATGGCAGGCTAATCAGAATAGCAAGAAGCTCCTTCGCTACCGACCAGTTGGAGGTATGAGAAAAGTATTGGAGTTTTTTCAGCATTATTATAACAATGGCCAGTGTGAAACATGCCAGGAAACAATAAATAGCCATCGCTCCTTCGTAACCTAGTATTTTATTGTCATTTGGATTTAAAGGCCTGTATAACATCATGAAAAAAAATGATGCCAGAAAAGCCCAAAATGATCCATAGATTGGTTTTCTTATAATATAATTGCGTGGATAGTCTTTTTTTAACCAGTCAAACCCCAGACTTCTCATGTTCCGTTTTTATAATCTGCAACGGGCTAAAATATAAAACATAACCGACTAATAAAAGACTAAAGTACAATGTTAAATGGCAGAACGAAATCTTTGAATTGGCACATCGTGTATTATAATGACTACCTGTTCATTAATGCTGTCGATTAAAGGTACCTTCATACTATTTACCGATCTCATCCTTTCATCCTGCCATGCCCATCATCATCCCGCCGAAGTACGGTATTAACCAGATGAGCCAGACCACCAGGCTGTAGCGATGAAACTGCTTCCGCAGCTTCTCTCTCCCCTTCTTCACGGTATAGGTTGCCCACGCGGCATGAACCAGCATAAGCCAGAGTGCAATCTGACCTGTAAGCGTGTGAAGATCAAGTATGTTGAAGGGACCCTCAGCCAGCCTGCTCATCGCGTAGGTCCCCGACATATCAAAAATCAACCCCAGCCAGAAAGTCACAACATGCCACGGTTTGAGGTAACGGGCAAACCGTTCAGACCATACCCCGGTCGAGTAAAAGACCAGCGCCAGAGTTATAAGAACGACCGAAAGTATTCTAAGCATAATTCCGAGGTTTATTCATGCCACGCTAATATACCCTTTAATAACATTCGCTTGCCATTTTACTGATAAATCAATTAATAGCGTGAATACAACTACAGCTTAGAAAACGAAATTTCAGGATTCCTCCATCCTCTTCAGATATCCACGTCATATATTTTCATAATTTTAAAGTGAAGGCGGGCCCCCTCCAGCGGTGTGTCCGCTTCCGGAAACGGCATAAAACCAATACTCGCGATGAAAAGTATTCAACACGATGACAATCAGATCATAATAAGGAGCATGTTCCTTTCGTCAAGAATGGTACTTGTAATGAGCCTGCTGACCATGGTATTTCTTTCATCCTATTCCCAGGCTACCCGCACCTCGAAAAAAAGCAGTCATAGCAATGATTTCCACGACTGGGCTCCCACCCCTCCGATGGGCTGGAACAGCTGGGACTGTTACGGGCCAACAGTCACTGAAGATGAGGTAAAAGACAACGCGGATTACATGGCTTCAAAGCTGAAGAAATATGGCTGGAAATATATAGTTACCGACATCAGGTGGTACGTTGAGAACGATAAATCGGGTGGTTATAACCAGACCGATCCTAGGTACGTGATGGATGAATTTGGTCGCTTCACTCCTGCACTTAACCGCTTTCCATCAGCCGCCGGAGGTAAGGGATTCAAACCGCTGGCTGATTATATCCACAAGCTTGGACTGAAATTCGGTATCCATGTAATGAGAGGTATACCCGTCATTGCAGTGAACCAGAACACTATTATCCAGGGAACTGAAAAGAGGGCACGTGACATTTACAGCGCCGAGGGGCAATGCCCGTGGCTTAGAGATATGTATACCATCGTTCCTGACAAGCCCGGGGCCCAGGAATATTATAATTCCATTTTTAATCTATATGCTGCATGGGGAGTTGATTTCGTGAAGGTCGATGATCTTTCTGCTCATCCTGGTGAGATTGCTTTGATACGGAAAGCCATTGACAATTGCGGTCGTGAAATAGTTCTTAGCATATCGCCAGGTGGCGACAGGCCCTCGTCCGCTGAGTTTCTTAGAAACAATGTCAACATGTGGCGGACTTCAAATGATTTCTGGGA
>JAXLTU010000064.1:0-11850 GCA_046329885.1 Bacteroidales bacterium | reverse complement strand
ATTACCCTGCAAACCAGGATGTAACTCACGAGTTCAAGATAGTTGGCATGTACAAGTTCAAGAGATGGTTTTTCGCTGCCAACTGGATCTATGCTACCGGCAGACCATATACAGCTCCTTCGGGTGCTTACACCATTACCCTGCTTGATGGTACGACAAAAGACTTTTTCACGGTCACTTCAAAGAATAGCGTGAGGCTGCCTGATTATCACAGGCTTGATCTGTCGGCCACCTACAAGTTACTGATGGGCAGGAGGGGCGATGCAAAACGCAGGGAGCTTGGCACAGTAAGCTTTTCTTTGTTCAACCTGTACAATCACACTAATATCTGGTACAAACAATTCACTATAGAGGACGGGAAGATTCTGGAGACTAACGTTAATTACCTTGGAATCACACCAAACTTTACACTCACATTTAAACTCAGGTAACATGGATAGGAATATATATTTTCTCGCCTTTTTGTTCCTTTTAGTCACCTCTTGCGACCAGAATAGCTCCGAGTTCACTGACACGCCGATAATTGAGGCTTACCTCAGACCGGGGGACTTATTAAACCTTGTTGTCAGCAGGCAGATACCTTTTTCTTCCGATGTTGAATACTCGTCAGACGACCTTGAGAATCTGATTATCAGGGTGACTCATGAAGGGAAGACAGACACACTTGTTTCGACCGGTGATGGCAGGTATGTTGACAGCTCTCTCGTTGTTACCGGGGGAGGGGAGTACTTTCTTTCATTTGATTACAATTCCAAAACCGTGTCGGCCTACACCCGGGTTCCTGTTAAACCATTAAATTTCATTCAATCGGCAATATCTATTTCGGTCGACAGGATGGACAGTACCATGGGCCCGCCATCAGGGGGACCTGGTTCAATGCCCGATCCGGTTAGCCTGACCTGGGACAACACTGACGGGTCTTATTATATTGTCGTTATAGAAAACATGGAGGCCACTCTTGACCCTATCAGGGATTTCGGCGATGACGACAGGCCGGTTAATGTCTTCCGGAAACCACCAACGACCGCCTCGGGCCTGCAATTGCGTCCACAGGAATTCCAGTATTTCGGTCTGCACCGGTTGATTCTGTATCACGTCCTGCCTGATTATGCTTCACTGTACTCCGAATCATCAAACAGTTCGCAGAATCTCACCAATCCATCAACCAGTATCACGAACGGGTATGGCATTTTCACCGGGCTAAACGCGGACACCCTGTACCTCCAGGTAAAGGAAAACTAAGATGGGATGAACCATGTGAACTAAAAAATACCCGGCAGCTTCAGCACTGGTGAAAACACGATGCGTTGGTACGAGTAATTTCTTAATTTTAGGGGAGTTTTTTAAAATTCCGGAATTAACCAAATGCATAACCAATTATGAAATCGAATCCATCACGCAGGAAATTCATCAGGCAACTTGGAGGCACATCTTTATTGCTTGCCGCCGGTTCTCTTAACTCTTTCGGTTCTTCTCGAGACAATGAGCCAGCTGGCAGGAAGAGCACCATAATAAGTCCAAGCGACAAGATCAGGATAGCGACAATAGGACTTGGTATAATGGGCCACGCTGACACTGATTCGGCCCTTAAAATACCCGGTGTTGAACTGGTGGCAGTATCCGACCTTTATAGCGGTCGCCTGGTAAGGGCAAAGGAAAAGTATGGCAAGGATATTTTCACTACGCGCGACTTCAGGGAGATACTTAACAGGAAGGATATTGATGCTGTAATTATTGCAACCAGCGATAACTGGCATGCAAGGATAGCAATTGAGGCAATGAACAGCGGGAAGGCTGTATATTGCGAAAAGCCGGTAGTGCAAAAGATAAGTGATGGTCTTCCTGTTATCGAAGCCCAGAAAAAAACAGGAAAACCAATGCAGGTGGGAAGCCAGAGAGTAAGCAGTATCGTGTACAAAAAGGCCAAGGAACTATACAAGACGGGTGCCATTGGTCAGCTAAACTGCGTTGAAGCTTCGTTTGACAGGCAGGATGCTCTCGGAGCCTGGGAATACACGATGCCAACAGATGGGTCTCCTGAAACAGTTTACTGGGACAGGTACACGGAAGGGATGAACAAAATGCCCTGGGATCCCAAGAAATTCTTCTGGTGGAGAAACTACAAGGATTTTGGAACAGGCGTTGCCGGGGACCTTTTTGTTCACCTGCTGTCGGGAATTCACCTTATTACCGATTCATTGGGTCCAAAGACGATCTTCGCTTCTGGCCAGCTCTGTTACTGGAAAGACGGAAGGGATGTTCCAGACCTTATGACCGGGATCATGCAATACCCGGAGACTAAAGAGCACCCGGCTTTCCAGGTCATGCTCAGGGTTAATTTCGTGAGCGGCCAGGGCGACAAGGGCGTAACGAAGTTCATTGGAAGTGAAGGAGCGATAGAGATGACCGACAATGGGTTTAATCTGACCCATAGCATAATGTCGAAAGCTCCTGGTATCGGTGGCTGGGATGCAATATATTCTTACCCCCAGGCAATGCAGGACGAGCTGATGAAAAGGTATAACCAGAAATACACTGCCGAGGAACAGAAGAGACCGGTTAAGCCGGCTGTGAACTATGTTGCCCCCGAGAGTTATGATGAACATGTTGAACATTTCAGGAACTTCTTCGATGGAGTGAGGGAAAACAAACCCCTGGTTGAAGGCCCGGAATTCGCGTTCAGGGCAGCTGCACCAACCCTCGCCTGCAACGACAGTTATTTCCAGAAGAAGATAATTAACTGGGATCCGGTCGCGATGAAGGTTGTTTAAGCGATCGTGGTACGCGGGCAGGGAAGCCCCGGGAAATACTGTAGAATAAACAAAAGACACTTAAAACCTGAATTTTCACGTTTTATCAAGTGACTGAACCGGCACCGGTCGTGAAGAAATCATGACCGGTGCTTTTTTTGTAAGCAGCGTTATCCGGACGTTTCAGGTCGATTCAATGATACTGATTGCAAAAAATACAGTAAATTTTAAAATATTTTACTCCCGGGAACGACATGGTAATTAAAAGCAACTATTGAATGAGTCCTGCCGAATCAGATAAAATAAGGGAAGCCTACCTGTCCGAAAGGACAAGGCTGCTTGGATTTATCAGGCGGAGGGTACCTGTAGGAGTTGAGGCGGAAGATATACTGCAGGATGTCTTTTACCAGCTCACGGTTGGATTCAGGGACCTTGACAGGATAAGAAACCTGACAGCCTGGATCTACCGTGTAACCGAGAACAGGATAGTCGATCAGTTCCGCAAATCGAGAAAGGGAGATCTGTCGTACGATGACAATGGTAAGGAAAGCGAGGAAGGAAGCCTTACTCTCGCCGAGATACTACCATCCATAGGCAGTACACCTGAAGAAGAGGAACTGAAAGAACTCATCTGGGAAAGGATCAATGACACCCTGGATGAGTTACCGCCGGAACAAAGGGAGGTATTTATTGCAACAGAGTTCGAGGATATGAGTTTCCGGGAGCTTTCAGAAAAAACCGGTACCGGGATCTCAACCCTTCTCTCGAGAAAAAGATATGCTGTTCTCGAGTTGCGCAAACAGCTGCAAGAATTGTATCAATTATTTAAAATCAAATAAAAATGAAAGCATTGAGAGTTTTGAAGTACGTGGGATTCGGGATCCTTGGAGTAGCATTCCTTATCCTGGTTGTTTTCGGGGTACAGGCTTTATGGAACTGGCTGATACCCGAGCTGTTTAACGGGCCCGTTATTACCTTCTGGCAGACTGCCGGCCTGTTCCTGTTGTCGAAAATCCTGCTGTCGGGTTTCGCCCCGGGCAACTCCGGACATAAACCACGCGGCAGATGGAAGCACAAATATGATGACATGTACCACAGGCGCTGTGATGAAAAGAGGGAAAATGAACCCGTCGCGCAACAATAAGAGCTGTTCTCTTGTACAAACCCGGACCTCGAGTGCCGGGTTTTTTATTACTCAGCTACTATTGGCACGAGCGGTGAATGAAGATAATTTCCAAAAGTTGCTTAGATTTGAATTATGAACACCTCGGTAAATATTGACTTGCTGTCGATTTTGATTTTCCTTGGCGTTTTCCAGGGATTTGTTCTCTCCTTATTTTTCATCTTCAAGAAAACGGCGAACAGTGAGGCCAACAAGTACCAGGGTTTAATGTTACTCGCCCTGTCGCTTGCAATAAACGAACAGTTCCTTAACATGACCGGGCTAATTACAAGGGTCCTTCCAATTACAAATACATCTGAACCCCTTAACCTTGTGATCGGTCCGCTTCTCTTCATGTATGTCAAAAAAAGCTTGTCAAAGGAAAGTAATAAGCTGGCATGGATACACTTCGTCATTCCGGCTCTTTACCTGATTTACATGTGTTTTGATTTTGTCCAGTCGAACGAGTTCAAGTACAATTCATATGTTAACAGCACCCACCCCGACTGGCCAACTCTTGAAGTTACACGGGTAATTCAGGATGATCCTCTTGGTTTAAAACAATACCTTAATCTGCTCACGGCACTTCAGCTGTCATTTTACATTGGATACTCATTCATAATACTTTTCCGAAGAGCCCGGGAACTAGGAGAGAAGATATTTAAAACAGAAGACGACCAGCTTAAGTCGTTGAGGAACCTGGTGCTGCATATTCTTTCAATTGCAATGATTTTTGTAGTGGTCAAGCTCAGCTTCAGGGCAGACCTGGGTGATTATTTCATTGGTCTTTACGTTGCTTTCTTTACAATATTAACCTCCGTGAGGGTAATGAACGATTCGGAATATTTCGACCGAAACCCGACTTTCATGGATATTACTGTCAGGAAATACCGGAAATCATCTTTAACAGAGCCCTGGAAACAAAGAATACTGGAGGCAGTAACCCGGGAATTTGAAAAAGAAAGGTATTATACCGAGAACCTTGCATCACTTTCCGACCTGTCAAAAAAAATCGGTGAAAGCCCGCATCATGTTTCACAGGTAATAAATGAAAAGCTTGGCAAGAACTTTTTCGAGCTTCTTGCAAAATACCGGATAGAAAAAGCAAGGGAGATATTGCTGGGAGACAGACCAGGTAAACTCACTATCGAGGAGGTTTCTGAACTTGTCGGGTACAACTCCAAGACAGCTTTTAACAACGCGTTCAAGAAAATAACCGGGAAAACGCCCTCTGAATTCAGGAACAGTCAAGGCGCTTAAAATCAATTAAATAACATCGTGTTTTCATACATGCCTATAAGGATGTACACCATCCTCATAGGCATGTTCTTTGTTCGGGCAGACCGGGGTTTAGTTTTGCTTCAACAACGAAATCACGAGAGATATGAAGCAAGCATTAACAGACTTCCAAACAAGTCAAACGGGAACCCCCGCTGAACTGATAGCCGCTTGTAGAAATGGTGATCAGAAAGCCCAGCTCCAGGTTTACAAACTGTATTATAAACCGGTTTATAATACCTGCCTCATGATAATAAATGATCCGGTAGAGGCCGAAGGTCTTATGCATGAGGCATTCATCACTGCCTTTGAAAACATATCATGTTATCGTGCCGAACTGAATTTTCAAGCCTGGCTTATTTCAAATATTAAAACCTCTGGTTATGATGGGAAGAAAAACTAAAAAGATTATTGTTAACAATTACTGGATTGTTACTGCCATTTTCATCGTGGTAAAGCTGTCACTGCATTTCGCCACGGCAGAACGATATGAGCTTCTTCGTGACGAGATGCTCTTTTTTAACATGGGCAAGCACCTCGACGCCGGTTATGTCTCGGTTCCTCCCCTTACCGGGCTACTAGCCTTCATCTCTATGAAAGTATTCGGGTTTTCCGTATTCGGCATAAGGTTTTTCCCCGCCCTGGCTGGAGCGTCATCATTATTGATAATATCGCTGATTGTGAAAGAACTGGGAGGCAAAATACCTGCACTGGTAATTTCATGTACCGGCTACCTTCTTGCACCCGGCTTCCTTATAGTTAATTCTTTATTTACTCCTAACGCCATCGAGGAATTGATCTGGCTTCTAATAACATGGCTGTTATTTCTCATGGTAAGGAGAAACAGGCCCGTGTTATGGATACCCGTGGGCTTGCTTGTGGCAATAGGGTTTCTCAACAAGTATTCGGTTCTTTTCGTTGTAGCCGCGTTCTTGATCGCGATGGTTTCCTCAAGATACAGGTACCTTTTGGCATCGCGGTATTTTCTGTTTTCCCTGGTAACGGGTTTAGTTATAGTCTTCCCTAACCTGCTTTGGCAATATAATCATGGCTGGCCGGTAATAAGGCACATGACTGAACTAAAAAGCAGCCAGCTGGATCTTCTTGGATCACTTGAATTTCCAGTTTCGCTTTACGCCTTCAGCCAGGGTTCAGTATTTATATGGATTATTGGCCTCGCTGGTTTGTTATTTTCCAGGGAAGGGAAAGAACTCCGTTTTTTTGGCTTTGCAACAACGCTTATCCTCGCCATATTAATGCTGCTAAAAGGCAAGGGTTATTACGGATTGGGCTGCCTCCCTTTTCTTCTCGCGTTTGGTGGATACCTTCTCGAATCGCGTTTAACAAGGTTGGTTTTTCTGAGAAACGCGTTATTTTTATTTACCTCTTTCATGTCAATTTTGGCTATACCATCCGGACTGCCAGTACTCTCTTATGACAATTATAGCAGATACGTGCAGGCAACCAGGAGATATATCGTGCACCCGCTTCTTCGCTGGGATAATGGTACATACCACGATTTTTCCCAGGCATGGTCTGATATGACAGGTTGGGAAGAGCTTGTCGGTTATGTGAAAAAGGCATATGAATCGCTGGGAGAGGACGAAAGGGGAAATTGCACAATTTTCGGTGAAAGAAACTACGGGTATGCTGGAGCAGTATTCTTTTATGGTTACCAGTACAATCTTCCCGAGGCAATAACCTTTCACGACAGTTATGTCTTCTGGGCCCCGGACTCTATTTCTGCCGGCCCCCTGATCTATATATACCGGGATATCAATGGCCTTGACAGTCTTTTTTCCGATATTAAAGAAGTTGGATCAGTCGAAAACAAATATTTCAGGGAAAAAGGACTAAAAGTTTACCTGTGTAAATCGCCCTTGGTCGACATTAGGGCAATTTATAAGAACCTTGCCTCTGAAGAAAAGAGTAAATATTCAAGAAGGTCTGGCTCGAAGGTACTGTAACGGCCACGGTTTTTCTTCTCCTTGTTCTCTGGTGGCTGTCAGAGGGAAATACGGGTTCCTGAGGAGTTCCCTGCCCAGGAATACCAGGTCGGCCGATCCGTTTGACAGTATCTCTTCAGCCTGCGCCGATGAGGTAATTAATCCAACTGCACCTGTCATGATCCCGGTT
Source organism: Bacteroidales bacterium (assembly GCA_046329885.1). Lineage (GTDB taxonomy): Bacteria > Bacteroidota > Bacteroidia > Bacteroidales > VadinHA17 > LD21. The sequence goes on along the minus strand of JAXLTU010000064.1, from coordinate 4,524 downwards.
TCCCTGACTGCAGCGGCGAATGATGGTAACCGGGACCGAAGAACGCGCATGGCACCGGGAATGTTTCCCCCGGAAGAGCAATCAACGAGATCAACCTCCAGCTGCTTCAATTCCCCGGCCAGCCTGACACTATCTTCAAGACTCCAGCCTCCATCGGCCCAGTCAGTCGAAGAGATCCTCACGAGTAGCGGTTTATCGCCAGACCACACGGACCTCACGGCTTTGATGACCCGCTTTAATAATCTTGTCCTGTTATCGAATGATCCTCCATATTCATCAGTTCGTTTATTGCTGAGGGGTGAAAGGAATTCCTGCACGAGGTAACCATGGGCGGCGTGTATCTCCACAACTTTAAAACCGGCTTTTTCAGCTCTCGCGGCTGCATCCCTGAATGCCGTGATTACGACCTCTATCTCGCCCGGATCGAGCGATTCGGGTAGCCTGTCGTCGTTATTAAAGGGTATCGCCGATGGTCCCCTGGTTATCCAGCCCCCATTGCCAACAGCTAGCTGTTTCCCTCCTGACCATGGCAGGTCGCATGATGCTTTTCTTCCGGCATGCGCCAGCTGGATGCCAGCCACGGCCCCGTGTCTTTCAATAATTGAGGTAATCTTCCGCAACCCCTCTACGTGTTCATCCTTCCAGATGCCCAGATCGCCTGGTGTAATCCTCCCCTCAGGTACAACTGCCGTTGCTTCGGTTATTATCAATCCGGCACCGCCAACAGCCCTGCTTCCATAATGAACCTCGTGCCAGTCGTTCGCGAACCCGTCAGCGGAACTGTACTGGCACATCGGCGACATCACTATCCTGTTCCTGAGTGTAATGCTTCTGATAGAAAGCGGTGAAAATAATTTTGACATGATGTATTTTTTCGTTTCAAGTAACCAGTATTTAACAGGGATTAAAGCTAAAGGTTTGCATCGACAAAAAGCTAAGATCATTTAGGCTATGAATAAACTCCTTCAATTAAATGCCACGTGCATGCGTGTATTTTTTTAACAGTACTTGTCAAAAAAATTTACATTCTGGCATCAGGGTATAAATATAAAGGACAGGTATTCAGCAACATGCAAAAGCGGCATGATTTTGGGCAGGTCTTGAGAAAAATATGAAATGAAGATATTGTTTAGCCTTGTTGCATGTTCTCTCCTGATACTTGATAGTGCTGTATTCGGGCAAAGGGGATGGACTCTTGATGACTGTATAAACTACGCGGTCGAAAACAATCTTCAGATTAAGAGACAAGGACTTAGGACCGAGAGCCGAAGAGTTGATCTCGAGAAATCAAAATTCGATCTACTCCCAGGCATCGGGTTTGAGTCTGAAGGGAATATGGGGTTTGGAAGGTCGATTGACCCGGTAACCAACCTGATTACTTTTGAAAAGAACATGAGCAATTCTTACTCGTTAACCACGAGCCTTACCCTGTTCAGCGGATTTTCAGCAATAAACACCATGGAGGCAAACCGCTACATGCTCAAGGCAGGCATTGAAGAGGAAAAAACCGCAGTTAATGCCCTGGTAATTGATATTATGACAGCGTACTACCAGGTACTTTACACTAATGGAATGATGAATTCAGCTCTTCTCCAGCTTGAACAATCTGAAAAACAGTTGTTCAGGATTGCAAAAAATGTTGATGCAGGGAGGGAAGCCGTTTCAACCAGATACCAAATGGAGAGTAAAACCTCGGAAGACAGACTTTCTTACACAATATCTCGTAATGATTACAACCAGGCCGTTACATCTCTTAAGCAAATCCTTCAATTGACACCGGCAACCGGTTTCATTCTTGAAATACCCGACCAGGTCAATACGCTAAATGTAAAGGAGAATTTCCGGGCAGATAGTATTTTCACAATCGCCTCGGGGGTTCTTCCCAGGCTTAAAGCTATTGAATATGAATTACTGGCATCCAGGAAACAGGTCTCTATTGCAAGAGGTGGTTTTTCCCCGAAAATTTCAATAGGTGCTGGTGTTTTCACCGGGTATTACGAGACAATAGGGACTGGAGTTGTAGGGCAGAAATCTTTCAAAGAACAGATAAAAGACAATAATAGCCAGGCTATTTATGCTCGTCTCCAGATCCCCATCTTCAATAATTTTTACAATGCAAGGAACATAAAGCTGGCTAAAATCCGGAAAGCCGATAACGAATACCGGCTGGAGATCGAGAAGAACTCGTTGTTCACTGATGTCGATAATGCCTGTATGAGCTATAACAGGAGCTGCGATGAATATGTTGCCGCACTTGATAATCTCGGTTTTAACAAAAAGTCATTCGAAGTTATAAGGATGAAATTCGAAGCAGGTCTTGTTGATATAACAGACTATTCATCCGCGAGCGTGAACCTGGCCAAGGCAGAGGCAGAAGTCATAAGGACCAGACTACAGTTGCTGATAAGACGAATGATAATAAAGCTTTATACCACCGGAGACTACAAGTCGTTGATTAACAGCTAATAATACACTAAATTATGGATACCAATTTTGAAATAATGGATAAACCGATTGAAAAGGAGAGAGGATTCAGGCCGAGGCATCTATTGTATCTTTCCGGGATTACTGCATTCGGAGTTATTCTGTATCTCGCTTTTTTTGTTAATAACAGGTCAGTCTTCAGAACCGAGAAGGGCAAGCTGGTTATCGAAGCAGTTACACGAGGACAGTTCAACGACTATATAACCTTAACCGGCACTGTAGAACCAATTACCACGATATTACTTGATGCACAGGAAGGTGGAAGGGTGGAGGACAAGCTAGTTGAAGAGGGTACGATGGTTAAGAAAGGAGAAATCATCCTTAAATTATCCAACCCCGATCTTTATATGAATATACTCTCGAGCGAAGCACAGCTAGCGGAGAAGGAGAACTTTCTGAGGAACACTCAGATTACCATGGAGCAGGAACGGATAGCCATCAAGAGAGAATTACTTAACCTGAAATATGATATAGAAAGAAAAAGCAGGGTTTTCAGACAGAACAAGGTTTTGATTAAGGACAGCCTTATATCGAGGGAAGAGTATATCCGGTCTGAAGAGGACCTGGACATGTCTGTTCAATCAAGGGAGCTTTTTCTTGAAAGACAGAAGCAAGATTCAATATTCAGATCAGTAAATGTTGAAACAATCAAAAATGATCTCATCAACATGAGAAGGAACCTGGCCCTTGTTAGAGAGAGGGTAAGGAATCTTGATGTAACTTCTCCTGTTGATGGGGAGCTGGGATTATTAAGCCCGGAAATAGGTCAGTCAATTGCTCGCGGGGAAAACATGGGACAGATAAACGTTCTGACTTCTTACAAGGTGACAGCCCAGATTGATGAGCATTATATTGACAGGGTAAGGACCCAGTTAACGGCCAGGCTTGAAAGACAGGGATCTGAGTTTAATCTTGTAGTAAGGCGGGTTTATCCTGAAGTCAGGAATGGTTCTTTCAAGGTCGATCTGGTTTTTCCAGACAGGATGCCGGATAATATACGGACTGGTCAGACCTATTTTATCAGCCTTCAGCTGGGTCATCCGAAGGAAGCAGTTCTTGTTCCGATGGGAGGATTTTTCCAGGAAACAGGTGGTCAGTGGATATTCGTGCTTGATCCTTCTGGTTCATTCGCCACGAAGAGGAAGATTACAATTGGCAGGAAAAATCCCAGGTATATTGAAGTGGTCGATGGTATTATTCCTGGTGAAATGGTAATTATCTCTGGTTACGAGACCCTCGGCAAGTATGAAAAACTAATAATAAAGAAATAATCAATTAACAAAAAGAGCCATGATAAAAACAGACGAACTAACAAAAATTTTCAGGACTGAAGAAGTTGAAACAACAGCTCTAAACCGGGTTAACCTGGAGATCAGGCAGGGTGAATACGTAGCCGTGATGGGTCCATCGGGCTGTGGTAAATCAACACTCTTGAATATACTAGGTCTTCTTGATAACCCGACTTCGGGTAGTTATGTTTTCAACGGAACAGAAGTTGGGAAGCTGAAGGAGAAAGAAAGAACATTCTTCAGGAAAGGGAACATTGGATTTGTCTTCCAAAGTTTCAACCTGATAGACGAGCTTTCGGTATACGAAAACGTTGAATTGCCGCTCATCTACCTTAAAATAACAGCCGCTGACAGGAAGGCAATGGTGGCCAGGGTGCTTGACAGGATGAAAATTGGGCACAGGGCAAAACATTTTCCCCAACAGCTTTCAGGGGGACAGCAACAAAGGGTTGCCATTGCAAGAGCAGTAGTTGCCAATCCGAAATTGATACTCGCTGATGAACCAACCGGGAACCTCGATTCAAAAAACGGGATAGAGGTCATAAACCTTCTTTCCGAGCTGAACAGGGAAGGAACCACCATAATCATGGTAACCCACTCGGAAAGGGATGCCAGCTACGCTCACAGGTTAATCAACCTTTTCGACGGACAAGTAGTGGCAGAAAAATAGCATACCCGTATAAAAATCTTCAGAAGGTAAAACTCAAATATTATCACAATGTTCAAATATCTGATTTTACATAGCTTGAGG
>JAXLTU010000063.1:0-12354 GCA_046329885.1 Bacteroidales bacterium | reverse complement strand
GTTCGCCGGATGAAAGTGGCAATGACCTTTTCGTGTTACACGAGGGATCGAAAGTAGTAGTGGGCGACCAGGTGGGCGAGTGGACGGAGGTTCGTCTTCCGGATGGAAACAAGGGATGGATACCTCTGAACAGCTACGAAAAGATTTAAGATAACTGCAACTATTTTATTATCTTTCTGGTCAGATTAGTAACCCAATAATTCTGACCATGAAGAGACTAATTATCTTACTCGTGGTTCTCGCCCTTGCCTTTTCATGCAAGAAGGTTGAAAAAGAACCACTTGGTCCCACCGATATCAGGATCCGTAACCTTTCTACCTCCAACATGACCAGTCTTAAAATAAGCACGGGGGGCGGTGAACATGAATTTGGCAATTTACCCGGAGTTTCAACGACCGATTATTTCAGGTTCGAGAAAGCTTACCCGAAAGCAAACATATATGCTGTTATAAACGGACAGGTTTACAAGACAGATACCGCGATTTATACTTACATGCAGTACCTGGGCAAGGTAAAAGCCACTTATGAAATTTTTATAAAAAGTGATGCCCAGAAAAAGCTGGAAATCAGTAATGTAATACTCGACGCGCCCCTCGAATAGCTTTTTTTTCAAAAAAATATTACCATGGTGCTGAACATTTTTATTCAACACCTGTTTAATTGTTGTAATTGTTCGTTTGAACTGTTATGGTTAGTTAGGTTAGTTTGTGTTGGAAGGGGCCCAGAGCCTCTTTCTTTTTTTTACATATTTGATACATTTGCATAACTGACCTGTCAATGAAAGAATTTATCACAGCCTGTCCCCGGAATTGTTATAGTACCTGCTCTTTTAAAGTACAGGTTGAGAATAATATTATAAAGGCTATTCTTCCATACCAGGGAAACCTGGCAACTCCTGAAGGACCATGCATCAAGGGTCAGGCCTATGTAGAACGATCAAGCTCCCCGGATAGAATATTAACGCCACTGCTCAGGAAAGAAGATGGATCATTCAAAGCGATCTCATCTGGTGAAGCACTGAGTCTCATCGCTACAAAGCTGGCTGATGCCCGGGACAAACATGGTTCACATTCCGTTTTGTGGATCAAGGGGAGCGGAAATTCCGGGCTCGTAAATGATACAGGATATTTCTTCTGGAAAGCATTTGGCGGGGTGACAACAACCTATGGTAACCTGTGCTGGCCGGCGGGCCTTGAGGCCGTCCGTCTGACGCTCGGATCGGTGAAACATAATGTTCCATGGGACATTGCAAATGCAAGCACCATAGTTATCTGGGGCAAAAACCCCGCGGAGACGAATATTCAGGAAATGGCTTTCATCGGCAGTGCAAGGAAGAAAGGAGCAAAGGTGATTCTAATAGATCCAAGACGGACACCTACAGCTGATAAGGCAGATATTCATTACAGGCCGATACCTGGTACTGACGCGGTTTTAGCACTTGCCTGTTGCGGTGTTATAATCAGAGAAGGACTGGCTGATATCGGATTTATAAAGCAAAATGTATTAGGATTCAAAGAATTCTCAGAATCATCACTTCCTCTTCCTGAAGAAGCTGGGTCCATATGCGGTATCCCGGCTGAAGAGATAAGGAGTCTTGCCAGGCTGATTGCAACAGGTAGCCCGGTTACCTTCATCCCGGGTTACGGGCTCCAGCGCTATACAAACGGGGGTCAGACTATCAGATCCTTGCTTTCGCTTGCAATTATTACCGGTAACCTCGGAAAAAAAGGCTCAGGGTTTAATTATGCCAACCTGCAGAGCTATATCTACGATGTGCCGAAAGAGCCCTTGTCCTATTATCCCGATAAGGATAATGATTATCCTTTCAGAAGGGTGATCTCAATGGCAACACTTGGAAAGGATGTTGCCGGAACAAAGGGTCCTGATATAGGTTTTATTTGGGTCGAGAGGGCAAACCCGGTCCTGCAGATTCCTGATTCAAATGCCGTGAAGGAAGCTTTTAAAAGATCTGGATTCACGGTCGTTGTTGACCAGTTCATTACTGACACGGCCAGACTTGCAGATGTAATACTTCCCGCTAAAGACATCTTCGAGCAATCAGATATTATCGGATCATACTGGTCTCCTTACGTCCAGTTCAAACCAAAAGTGGTGGAGCCTTCCGGCAGCATCATGCCTGAAAGTGAGATATACTGGCACCTTGCCAGCAATCTTGGACTTGATATAGATGAAAATCTACTGCCTCCCCCGGGGAATGATAACACCGAGAAGTGGCTCGAAAACAGGATAAAGAACTATTCTTCGCTTACACTTGATGATCTGAAAAAAGGTCCTGTGCTCGCTCCCGGATTGCAGGCGATAGCATACGAGGACATGGTTTTTGATACCCCATCAGGTAAGATAGAGTTATACTGCAATACGGTTGCACAAAAGTGGGGACTGCCTCCTCTCCCGGGATACATGCCTCTTGAATCCGGCGAAAAATCATCAAAATATCCTCTTGTCCTCATGTGCCCTAATGGCGCGGGCCGGATTCATTCACAATTCGGTAACCTGAATGTGATAAAGATGAATACTGATTTGCCCGCGTTAGAGATATCGCCTGATGATGCAGAAGAAAGGCTTCTCTCCGACGATGACATGATAAAAGTTTTCAATGATCTCGGGAGCATAGTAACACGGGTAAGAATAACAGGAAGACTGGGCAAGGGTCTCGTTGTTTTGCATAACGGAATCTGGCTTGCAGATGGAGGTGGAGGTAATACACTGACATCTGCCAGGGAAACAGATATAGGTCATGGAGCAGCTTTTCATGGAAACAGGGTTGAAATAGTTAAGTTGGATGACTGACAGGAAAGGATTCATATTTGACCCGGCATTATGCGTTGCATGCAGGTCCTGCAGCGCGGCATGCATGCTTGCAAATGGCTGGGAGACCAGGGTCCGAACAGTGTTTTCAAATAATAACGCCGTTACTATCCCGATCCTGTTATAAATATTTCAATGGTACAACCATTGTGAAGAACCATCTTGCCAGAAAGGATGTCCGGCATCTGCTTTTAAGATTTGACATTAATACAGGAGCTGTTCTGACGGATCCGGGAGCATGCATAGGTTGCGGGTATTGTCTGCTGGACCTGTCGCTGATTCTCCCAAATTTAGTGAAGCACTGGGCATTATAGAAAAGTGCCACTATTGCAACGACAGGTTGGCATCATACCCTGAACCTGCATGTTCTGCCGCGTGTCCGACCGGGAAACATCATACGGATTAATAACTGAAAAGGTCAGCAACTCCACGCATGAATGGTTCCCGGAAAAAGGGAACAACCCTTCAATGCTTGTTGAAGCCACGTATACCCCTTCAGTCGTTAAGGAGATACCAGAGCCAACAGAACGAATGGAAGTCAATAGCCCTGTCAAACGAATTACAAATGAATGGAGCCTCGTGGTGTTCACATTCCTGCTTGCCGTTTCTGCTTCATTTACCGTAGTAGGTATCGAGTCGGCAGATAAATATTTCAGTCTAGCCGGGCTAATAATAGCTATTGCAGCAGAGGTAAGTTTCACTTCTTCACCTTGGAAAACCCCTTGAAGTGGAGAGCTCTATCGGGGATCCGTACATCAGCCTTAAGCAGGGAAATAGCCGGCTTTCTGCTCTATCTGCTCTTGCAGCTGATATTTTCAGTACAGGTTTACCGGCAATCTCAATCCTTTTACAGATCTCGGCTTTCCTGCTATTGTTTTTGGTTGACGATATTTACACCAACACCTCAGGTAATAAAGCCTTTCACCTGCATAGTGGTAAGACCCTGTTAACAGGTTTGCTGTTAACCGCTCTCTGATGAAATCAATTCTCCCGTTTGCTTTCGTGGCAATATTGAAAATTATCCTGATTTTCACGAATATGCTTGGAAAAAGGTTATGACTCATATCCCTTCCCGATTCGTTTTATAAGGTTTGCGCTTCTTCTGGTTGCCACAATTTCTCTGGTATCTGGGAGGGTTAGTTTTACTCTTGTCCTGACTCTCGCAGGTATTTGCCGGAGAGTTGATCGATAGATTTTTGTACTATTACGATTTCAGTCCATACTCTATAGTTAACACGATTAAAAGGGGGAAAAATGAAAGAGAGAAAAATAAATAGTTCAAGGATGCTGTCTGCGATTCGGGGGTTCAGTTATTTGGCGCGGGGACAACTTCAAGGTGTATTCAAAAATGAAACTGATCACCAGAGGGAACCAGATTTGTATATTTACTCGAGATATCGCAACCCGACTGTTGTAGCGGCAGAAGAGGAAGTGATGAAGGTTGAGAAATGCAATTGGGCACTTCTCACCCAAACAGGTATGTCGACTATTGACATTGCCGTATCGAAGTCTTTCCGGAAGCACAAAATTGAATATGGCTTTCTTCACTGAAATCTATGGAGGTACAATTTCATTCATTGAATCGGTCCTGAAAAGGAGAAGAGGTATTGATGTGCGCCAGCTTTTCGCCCGAGAACGGAACATATGATCTGAAAAATTCCAGAGGAGTTGCTGATCAAACTCGGCCAGCTTTGTTTACGCTGAGACAGTCTCCAACCCGTTGCTCGTAGTGACGGATATACCATCAGTCATTAAACTGGCAAAAAAACATGGAGCAAGGGTAAAACCATTGACGTACTTTTGCTACCCCGCTGCTTTACAGACCACTTGAAGATGGCGCCGATATTGTAATCCACAGTGCTACCAAGTATTTTTCAGGACATGGAAACCTTACAGCCGGCGTGTTGTGTGGCAACGATCAAGAATTGATGAAACAGGTAATTGAATACCGTAAATTCGTGGGTCATATGCTTTCACCGGACGAAGCCTACAGACTGACAACCCAGATTAAAACACTCAGGTTAAGGTTTGATAAACAATGCGAGAATGCCTCGCGTCTTGCACAATGGTTAAGCAGTAACGGGGAAATTTAGCATCGAGAAGGTTTTCTTTCCCGGTCTGCAGTCCCATGAAACTCACAGGCAGGCAGTGAGCCTTTTCGGGGAGAAACAGTTCGAGTATGATAACTGTTGATTTTGCAGGAGCCAGTGATGAGAAAAGGGATAAAGCCTTGATAGATTCATAAGTCTTGTTGCGAAAAAATTAAGCTGATCCCAACACTTGGAGACCCAGAGACAATTATAATGCCCGTGGAATCCGTTTGGGGGTGCCAAATATCCTGAACCCGGTATGCTCAGGATCTCAGTAGGTTTTCCAAGAGGGCTCACTGCAGGATCTCTTTGATACGGTATCGGGGGCAGTTCTTGGGCTATAATTACCAACCGGCTCATGGTAGCTGGATATCAAATAGTTATTACATTTGCTGAATTGCCTGTTCCCGAAGAACCCCCTTGAGGCAGACAGGGGAGAGGGATGTACGGATTTCAGGACCAGATGTTTTGATTCATCTATGTTTTCACCTTTTTTCAGCATAGGCACCCCAGAGGAAAAATACAAGATTCTTTTCTCCTTGTTAAGTGCCAATATGGCGGCACATCTGTAAACTCTTCCCAGCCTTTCTCTGGTGCGAACCAGCTTCATGCGCACGTACTGTCAGCGTGGCGTTGAGGAAGCAGAACTCCCTGCCTCGACCATCTTTCGAGATTGCCTGATCGTGGTATCGCAACTCCTGTATCTGACTGCCATCTCTTTAAATATGTTGACAAGAGAAGGTGGAAACTCAATCCGTCGGCGACAGAAAAACAGAGACCATGAGCCCACAATGCAGGTCCATGGTAAGGATCCTGACCAATAATAACTGCCCTGACCTTATCAAAAGGGCAAAGATTAACGCGTTAAATATCTGCGGACCGGGCGGGTACACGGTTTTTGTCCTGTATTCATTTCTGACAAAATCAGCGAGCTTCAGGAAATAATCCTTTTCAAACTCGGCAGCTAACCTCCGTTTCCAGCTTTCTTCTATCCTTACGTCCATCGTGTGAGAAATGAGAAATAAATATACTCTAAGCTTGGTAACCTTCAAAAAAAGAGGGCGAAGAGCCTCTTTTATCTATGTATTACCCTTATTGCAGGGAGAATGCATTACCATTATCTTGCCATTTACAGGTCAGTGAAGCTTTCAACGCTTGGTGACTTCCCGATTATAGCATTTCTCCTGCGTTCATTCTCTGCAAGTATTCCCTTGAGATCGTTGAAATCTGTAGCAGCATTAACATCGAGTAAGGTCTCCATTTCATATTCGCGAATCCGGAGTCGATGAAGTTGTAAAAGGTAATCACCAGGTTTTATATCACCGTTCTCACCTGTTACGTTTACTGGAACCCCTGCCTGTAAGTGCAAGACGTGCTGCCTGTACGCCTTTCTTGAATTCACCGGTTTTCTCGTCTGCAACTATTTCAAATCCCATGGTGAGGTGTGGATTTGTGGAAATGACGCCAAGAACACCAGTCTGATATGGCTGACTCGATTTGATTATGCTTTCTTTCCGGTTCTGGTCGGCCACAACTACATCAGCAGGCTGGGTGTTGCCGTTACTGTCATTTATATATTCGGCAACGTCGATTGAAGCACCTGTCCTTACGTCGGCATAAACACCATTATATGTGCCATTGGTACCGTTATCATCGTAGAAATAGCCAGAATAATAAACACCACCGACTTTATTTCTTTGTATATACGACATTAATCCATACATGTAAGTATATGGTGATGTTGAAGTGTTATAATTGGAAATGCTCAGACCGGCGTAGGCATTTTCAGGGTAAAGGTAGGTGCCCCCGTTCTTCAGAACCCTCATTGCATCGTGAGTACCGTTAGTAGCATCACCGTTGCCAACGACGAAGATCGGATCGGTCTCAACCCAGGTAAACTTGTTTCCTGTCGGTGTATTGAAAGAGCCAACAACGAAGCTGTTTGAAGACTGTGCAACAAGGTTTTCACCCATGGCAAATGCATGGAAGGCGTTTGAAGTGTTGCCATACCCGATTGCAACTGCGTAGGAGGTGTCAGCCACGTTCGAATGTCCAAGTGCTACCGAACCAAGAGAAAGGGCGCTGTTATTGGAACCAATTGCCGCACCACCATCCTCGGCCGTGTTGCCATTACCGATGGCCAGCGAGAAGTCGCGTGTTGCCGTGTTGTATTTATTTACAGTTACCGGGTACCATTCAATTTCACCGGTAAACTTGTTGATGCGTAGTCTTAAATATGTATAGGAATATTGAGAACCGATTGCAAGTGATTTATTCCCCAATGCTTTCGAGTAGTAACCGACTGCCGTGGAATAAGAACCGTCAGACTGTGCACCCATCCCGAGTGACAATGAATAGCTACCGGCAGAGGTTGCTGTATAACCTATTGCTGAGGCGTAGGATCCAGCCGAAGATGTATTTACACCAATTGCTGTACTGTACGTGCCGGATGATGTAGGTCCGTATCCGATGGCTGTACTGTAATCACCTGAAGCGGTTGGGTTAACGCCGAATGAAAGAGCACCTTTCTTCGTTGACTGGGCACCCATACCAAGAGCAACCGAGTATGAAAGGAAAGTCTTTGTGGGTCTAGCGGTATTGGTTGTACCATCTCCATTCAGGCCATAAGTACCTATCGCGAACGAGTTGTCGCCGGCAGCTTCTGAATAATATCCGAATGAATAAGCGTTAGTGGTTGTGGCTTTCGCGTAATACCCGATGGCGACAGCATAAGTGTTAGAAGCTAACGGGCTGTAACCCATAGCAACAGCGTTTTGTCCCGTCGATTGGGCATTTACCCCTATGGCAATGGAGCTCGTGTTTGAAGCTACAGGATTGTAACCCATAGCGACAGCAAACTGACCAGTTGACTGGGCTTTGTACCCAAGTGCCAGCGATGAGGCTCCGTAAGCGTTAGCCCTGTAGCCGAAAGAATGACCATAATCGCCATATACCACGGCATAATAACCGACAGCGGTGCTATAAATTGTAGAAGCCTTGGCCCTGAAACCGATCGCGGTTGAAAAATTGCCAATTGCCGTACCACCAAACCCGAGAGTGGTTGAGGCCAGCCCCGAAGATGTGGTGGATACACCTAAGGCCATCGAACCTGTACTGGTCGATTGAGCTCCCATGCCAAGAGCTGTGGAGTAGGCGCCTGTAGCCCTTGTTTTTGTTGAGGTGGGATTACCGAGGGTATCGATCCCAACCGATCCAAACGCGAACGATCTGAGACCGGTTGCTTCGGCACCTGAACCAAATGCATATGAATCTGCACCAAGTGCTTTCGCGGTGTTACCAAAGGCGAAAGCGTTTGAGGCAGTACTTGTACCATGCCCCGCACCCGATCTTGCACCAGCAACCGACCACTTTCCTATGCTTGTTGAATAATCGCCAAATGCCTTGGCCTTGTAGCCAAATGCCTGCGAATAATCGCCCATCGATATCGATCTGTATCCAAGCGCGGTGGAATAATCCCCCACGCTGTCTTTGGACCCAATCCACACGTTTCCACCGAGGAAGGCGTTCTTGTTAGGGTACCATAGTATCTGGGGAGTACCTTTCACGACATCAAATTGTGTTGCCCCGGTTACATTCATGAAGTAATTGGGAAGTATGCCACCCTTGGCATTATCAAACCCGCCAACAGCGAAACCACCTTTTGATCCCTTGGCCGGGGTGTTGTCAATATAAACCCTGACACTGTCGGGTGTGACCCTGAGGTATTCCTGAGAGTAACCTTTTGCCTGGTCGAACCCGCCAACAGCGAAACCGCCTTTCGCGCCCTTCAGACCATTAGGTACATACACGTTAACAGCATCGGGATAAACAGCGAAAACCGTCTGCCCATCTTTTCTCTTGACTTCGAAGAGAGCGCTGGTTCCAGCGTCATTCGCACTTACTACCGATAGTTTGGATCCCGAGGATAGTCCTGATGAAGTCATTGCATACGGTACACTCCACATCTTTGCAGATCCAAGTATCTTGTATGAACCGCCGTTAGCGATTTTTGAACCAATGTACAAAGGAGTGCCAACCCAGTTTATGAGATTGAATGCCGTGGCACTACCCTGTATTCTTGTTCCTGTTCCAAGAACTACTGTAAACAAACCGTAAGAGTTTGTTGTAACACTGAGATGCTCCTCTTCCCAGACATACGTTCCGGCACCCGACGCCTTGAACCCCAAAGTGTCTGACAGGATAGACAGCCTGACATTTATGGTAGCCTTGTCGAGGGGATGACCAGTGGCATCAAGCGCTATCGCCTGGTAGTTGAAACCCTGTGGTACCTGGGCAATGACTCCTGCCACAAGTGAACACAGGAAAATAACAGAAAGTAGCGTTTTTTTCATGATATGTTACATTGGTTATTGTCCTATAATCAAACGGTAGCTAAATTTAAATTAAATTCCGTGCCATTGAAAAAAAATTACATTAAAACTTTAAATTATTTGATTAATAGTAAGTTTTAATACTTAGCTGTTAACCAATATGACTATTTTTATGCCTGTTAAGTTGCACATCGATGGCCGTTGAAACAGAACGAAAATTCCTGGTAACAGGTGAGTACAAGCACCTGGCTTACAAAAAGTCAGAAATCATACAAGGATATCTTTCTTCAGGCCCGTCGTCTGTTGTCCGTGTCAGGATACAGGATGAGACAGCCCGGATAGGTATCAAGTCGAAGCCGCTACCCGGGCACTTCACGAGAGGTGAATGGGAATACGAGATCGCGTCGAAAGAAGCCCGTGAAATAATTGAGAAGTGCAAACCCCCGCTTATACAGAAGACAAGGTATTTTATTGAAAACGGTCCACATGTAATTGAGGTTGATGAATTCCACGGTGTCAACGAGGGACTGACCGTTGCTGAAATAGAATTATTAAATGAATCGGACTCTTTTATAAAACCAGACTGGCTGGGAGAGGAGGTTACATGTAACCCGGCATATTTTAACTCCAACCTTGCCAGGTAGTTTTACTTCTTAAATATAAAATATACAGCCAGTATGATGAACATGAATCCAATCAGGTGATTTATTCTGAACTGCTCTGTCTTAAAAACGAGAAGAGTAAAAACCGTAAAAACGCTTATCGAAATAACTTCCTGGATAACTTTTAATTCAACAAGAGAGAAAGGGCCGCCATTGCCCCTGAATCCTATCCTGTTTGCAGGTACCTGGAAAAAATACTCGAACAGGGCGATACCCCAGCTAAGTAATATGACGGCAAGAAGGGTCAGATTTTCAAACCTGCTCATTGTTTTCAGCCTGAGATGCCCATACCATGCTAATGTCATGAAGATATTAGACATTATCAGAAGCAGCACTGTATACAGGCTTTTCATAACTAGAAGTTCATGTCGTCGATAATCCAGGAAAGGACATCGGTAAAATCATAACCGGCTGCTTCGGTGGCTGCCACGAAGCCTCCGTTGTGAGAGATACAGGGATTAGCATTAACCTCGATAACCCGGGGAATATTGTTACTGTCAACTCTCATATCTACCCTTGCATACCCTTTCAGACCAAATACTTTCCATGAATCAAGAGCAACTTTTTCGAGCCTGGTCACCAGTATGCTTTCGAGATTTTCACCTGGGAATTTACGAACCGTGTTCTCGTACTCGAAACTTCCCTCTTCCCATTTTGCCTTGAAATCAACTATCCTGGGCCTGTGTTCCTCGTACCCGACAAAAGTCATCTCGGCGGCAGGAAGAACCTCTGGCCCGTTTTTGCCATTCATCACGCTGATGTTAAACTCCCTTCCATCGATGAAATCCTGGATCATCCAATGACTTTCCTTGAAACCCGACAACCAACTGTCCTTACTTTTGTCGTACGTGAAGACGGAGTCGGCAGTGATACCCATGGAGCCGTCTTCCCAGATTGGCTTTATAATATATTTGTTGCCTGGAGTGAGACTGGAAGGTAAAGCAGGCGAATAATACCCGGGATTACTAATACCGGCATCCTGGAGTATGCTGACAGTGAGTTTTTTACTCGTTGTTATGAACATGGCCTCCAATGGATTACCCGTGTACGGGATTGAATACATGTTCAGGAGAGCAGGGATAAAATACAGAAGTTCCCCTTTATTGTTAATGGACTCTACAAGGTTGAAAACATAATCAGGACGATTAATAGCCAGGTGAGCCATTTCCTCCATGAAGTTTGTCGTGATGCCATACCTGTAAGTTGGTATGTTCATTTTGGCCAGATGCTGTTCAACCCATTCTACCTGCTCGAGTATGTCAAGTTCATCGGCAGTTGCACCCTCCCTGGGTTTATTATAGAGAATACAGCATCTTCCTGTTTTCATACTTTGAGGTTGTGTCTTTTAATTGCTGAAGTAACAATTCTGCTGATCAGTTCATCATATTGGATTCCTGAGAACCTCGATAGTATGGGCAGATCAGAATCAATGGGATGAAGACCTGCAAGAGGGTTCACTTCCATGAAGCAAATCCTTCCGTTCCGGTCAGCCTTCACGTCAACCCTGCCGCCATCAAGTCCGCCCAGCGCCTTCCATACATCGACGGCAACCTTCTTCGATTCATCGGCGAAATCATTGTCCATGGGGATGTACTTGCAGAACTCCTGGTAGTTTTCCTTGAATTCAACCGAATAGGGAAGATTGTCCTTGCATATTATTTCCATACCTCCGATGGCCTGCGCATCGTCTCCACTTCCAACGACACCCACCGTGAACTCCCTGCCCGGTAGATATTCCTCGACTATTGCCGGCTGCTCAAATCTGGCGAGCAGATATTCAGCAACCTCTTTTAGTTCTGCCGGTGACTTTAAAAGGTTCTTTTCGGTGATTCCCTTTCCTGTTCCTTCTGAAACCGGTTTAATGAAAAGAGGATACTCGAGTTTACATTTGCCCACATCAGATGGTTTGCTTATCAGCATTCCAGGACTTACCGGTACGCCGGCCGAAGCAACAATAAGGCGGGTGAGGTACTTGTTGAGTGAAACGCCAAGTATTACAGGACCGCTGAAAACATAAGGTATGCGGTACTGATCGAGGATGGCAGGGACAACAGATTCTCTGCCATCACCATATAAGCCCTCTGCAATATTGAAAACGAGGTCCCATTTTTTCCCCTTCGATAATTCTTCTATTAACTGGAAAACATTACCTATCTCTTCTGTTTCAATGCCCATCTTGTGTATGGCTGAGGCAATTCCATCAATAGTCGACTGCTTGTCAAATTCTGCAGTATCTTCCATGGAATATCCGCGATCGAGGTACCACGACCGCAAATCATAAGTAAGCCCTATCTTCATCTGATAATTATTTTTCCGGGTACTCACAAAGAATACCCTTGTAGTTACGTAATACTATTTTTTCGTCAGTATGCTCAACGACATAATCCGGAAGGAGAGGTATTTTACCACCGCCCCCGGGAGCATCGACAACAAACTGAGGAA
>JAXLTU010000062.1:0-13904 GCA_046329885.1 Bacteroidales bacterium | reverse complement strand
AAATATGCCAGCCCGATCAGTGGCCTTCCTTGAATCTCATATGTCATCTGATCAGAAACAACCTGAAAAATCAATTCTTCTTGATGAATCATTCTCCGCGATTGAGAATTCACCTGAATGGAGAGGGTTCTGGAAAAGGGAGCATTATAACGGACTTGAAAGAGCCATTTCCGAGATCGAATTCTACGTTTCGAGAGGCAAGGCCCAGGAAGCAGCTGCTTCTTTGGGGGATATTAACAGCAGCTACAGGAATACACAAGGGGCGAGGTACGCGTCATCGATTTATTTCATGGCGACCGGCAAGATGCAGGAAGCTGTTTCTTTGCTTGAATCGCTGGTTTCAGAAGAGCCTTCAAACATGAAATACCTGGGAAAACTGGCAGAAGTGCAGATGACAACCGGCAATTATGCCGGGGCGACAAACACTCTTTCAAAGATACTGGAACTCGGGACTTCAGATGCAACAATCCTTTACTCGAGAGCAGAATCGTACAGGAAGACTTCAGAATACGATAAGGCTTTATCAGATATTAACACATACCTCGGGATGTATCCTTCTGACCGGAAGGCAATCTCACTAGCCGGCCATATCAAGGCTGATTCAGGTGATAACCTTGAAGCAATAAGATTGTTTTCAGATAACATTAAGCAGAACCCGGGCGATCCTGCTGTTTACCTCGACAGGGCTGATTCTTACTTCGTCGGGAAAGCATGGACGATGGCCATAAATGATTACGCGATGTCACTCGATCTGGAACCAGAGAATGGGGATGCCTGGTTGAGTAAAGGTCTGGCCCTCTACAATATTGGAAAGCAGGAAGATGCCTGCATACATTTTCGCAAGGCCCTTTCACTTGGAAATAAGCGGGCTTCCGGATTTATTAGCCGCTACTGTATAAAATAGTATTTGGAAAATATCTGGAAAAGCCTCAAGGCTGAATTACCTGATATGCTTTAATATTCTGTCGTAGAGATCCTGTGGCTTGAATGGCTTCAGAACATAGTCATTAATGTTTAGCCCTTCAATACGGTCGTGACTCTCTGACATTATTGCAGCGGTTAGTGCAACGATTGGCATCGTGGCTATTCGCGAATTTGATGATTTCCTGATTATCCGGCTGGCCTCAATACCGTCCATTATCGGCATGTGAAGATCCATAAGCACCAGATCAAAATCTTGTTTCTCAATCATTTCCAGTGCTAACTGGCCGTTCTCCACATGGGTGACATTTACACCCCATCCTGTCAGGAACTTATTGGCAACAAAGAAGTTGATCTTGTTATCTTCAGCGACTAGAATCCTTTTGCCCTCGAGTCCCTTGTAGCTGTCAGGCTGGCCCTGTGGCCTTGATACAGTTTGCTGCTGGGCAACCCCGAACGAGAGGCTGAAAATGAAGGAGGACCCTTTATCAGGTTCGCTTTCAACCCTGATAGTACCTCCCTGAAGCTCAACGAGTTTTTTGCAGATCGCGAGGCCAAGGCCAGTGCCGCCAAACCTTCTAGTTGTATCAGTTGAAGCCTGGGTGAAGCTATCAAAAATATCAGCGTGCTTATTCTTGGGAATACCTATACCAGTATCCTTGACAGTAAATTCAATCCTTGAATGGTTCCCCGATTTTTCCTTCATGGAAACGTTCACCATAATGCTCCCACTAAGAGTGAATTTAAGAGCATTTGAAAGAAGGTTCGATAGAATCTGGTTAAGCCTTATCTGGTCGCCGATCACATCGGAGGGCACTAAAGGATCGATTATAATATCAAATTCCAGTTTCTTTTCATTTGCCCTGAACGAGTAAGAGCGTTTTATCTCGTCGAGAAAATCAGACAGGTTAAACTGGGTCTGTTCGAACACAATTTTCCCCGACTCCATCTTGTTGTAGTCAAGGACGTCATTCACGAGCGTCATAAGATGGTTTGTCGAGAAGCGAAGGGTTTTGATCAGCTCTGCCTGATCCTCGGTAGGGTTCGATTGCATCAGGAGGTTTGTTATACCGATAACCTCGTTTAGCGGTGTCCTTATCTCGTGGCTCATTGTCGACATGAACTGCTGTTTCGACAGGGCTGCTTCCTCTGCCTTCTGCCGTGCAATTATTAGGTTGTCGAGCATTGTCCTCCTTTGGATAGCAAGGGCGATCTGCTTCGCGATAAAGTCGAGAATATTCAGGTCGTCGTTCGAGAATTTTTCCTCGGAGTTATAGTCCTGGAGACACATTACCCCTATTATTTCACTTTCCACCTTCAGCGGTACACCCATCCAGACCTTGCAAGGTGTTCCGACCAGATCTATTTCACCAGCTTCTTCTATGCGTCTGAGATCGTCTTCTTTCAGCAACACGGGCCTGTCTCTTTTAATGACCCAGCCGGTTATCGTGCCGCTCGCGGGAATCTCGTTAAAATCATCCATCTCGTCCGCGAAGAAGGGCAGGGAGAGGGTGTTAGCAAACCTGTCGTATAGTGCAATATAAAAGTTGTTTGTATCCCAGATCTTGCTTAATTCAGATACGATGGTCGGGTATATCTCCTTGATATCATGTTGCTTGAGAGCAGCATTCGATATATTATACAGAATCTCCTGGAGCATCAGGTTCTTCCTTTCCATCGATATATCCCTGTAAATGCCCAGAAGTGCAACTGTGACATCGCTTATTATAATGTTCGAGGCTATAAGCGATACATGTATGTTATTTCCGTCCTTGTTTCTCCTGACTGTCTGTATTACCTGTTTCGGTGGTTAACAGTGCAGCCCTTTGATCGATAAGAAGAGCTTCGTCCTTCATCTCCTCGGGAACGATGAGATCATCAATGTACTTGTTGATTGCCTCGTCGTAGGTGTACCCGTTCTCGTGAATTCCTTGTCAGGAGTTATTTTGCCAAGGATATCTGTAATGACGATAGCCTCAGGTGTAGAATCAATCAGATGTTCAAGAAAGGCTTTTTCCTGATTATCTGTTCCTCGTTTCGCTTGAGAATAGAGATATCAGTGACTATGCCCCTGTAACCGGTCAGCTTATCGGCAACGAAAATACCGTAAGTTCTTGTATGTATGGGATTAGAGTACCATCTTTTCTTCCCATTTATATACTCGTTATTGATGTGCTGATTCGAGTTATTTATACTCTTCGCTGCGGTTCTTCTGGATTACCCTGAAATACTCGTCTTCAGGAAATATTCTTCCAAGATCAAACCCGCTTGCAACATCCTCCTTGCTGTACCTGAAGTATTTGAGGCCCTGTGGATTCGCGTAGTTACTTTCCCGTTACGTCAACTCAAAATCATCTCAGGAAGGGTAGACCTGATCTTGTCAAAAACTGGACCAATACCTCCCTTGGAATAGCTGCCTGAATCATCTCTTTTACCTGATTCCCATGTTATGACAATATCACCGCTTGAAAGGAGGAAACCCATGTAGAAACCCTGCGAATCATCACCTGATGTTGAAGCGGAAAGTTTATGTGGTTCACCAGTTATCCTTTTATATGGTGCAGAGTTCCATTAACTGACTCTCTCGGCCAGAGGTGTGTTTTCCACCCTTTTACCGATCGCGCTCTTCCCGCCATGAACTCGACATCTTCAACCTTGCTGTTCAGGTCACGGATGAAAAAGTGATTATCGTCTGAAACCCGATGAGCATGAGGTAGCTGAAACAGTTTCGAATATCTCATCAATAATAAGATCTGTTCCATGTTTCAGGTGCTTATCTTCTAGTGAGTGGACCTCGTTATAGGTTGTCAGGAGATATCTCTCCTCGGCGATCTGAATGGCTTCGGCCGAGAATAAAAATGGTTTTTTCTCGCCATTTTTCATCTTCAGGTTCACTGAAACTCGATGACCTTATTGAATTTTGAAAGAAGCTTGATGTATTTATTACTCTCCTCAATATCAGCAATACATGGATATCGTCCGAGGTACTTCCAATTGACTTCAGGCCTGTCGTAACCTAATCTGGTGTGAGAAAAGCGTCATTAACATCTACGTAAACACCTGACCTAGTATTGCTGATAGCCATTAGCAATTGCGGAGCCTTAGAAAAGCCTTGAAAGCCATCTCTAAAAGTCATTACCCTTGTGGATGAGCATTCTTTAACCTGTTAAGCTCAAACCTTAACCTGTCGTTTTCGTCTTTCAGATCTCTTGATTTTCCTTTCGCTCATTGAACCGATTATGCAATGTCAAAAGTAATATTACTATCCGAAATTCAAAATTAGTTCTTAGAGTTCCCTTTACAAATTATTTCTTCCCCCGAACGACCAGCATGTTGTTTATAAAATGCACAAAGTCCCGTTAATCCACAAGACTGGCAATCCGGCTTTCTTGCCTGCAACATATCTCCCGTGAAGAATCAACCAATGGTGGGCTTTGTGCATGAGTTCCGGGGGATATTCTTCGTTAATTGTTTTTCTACCTCCAGCGGAGTTCTGGCTGCCTTGGCGAAGCCTGATCCTGCGAGATACCCTGAATACATGAGTATCTACAGCCATAACTGGTTTCCCTGTAAACTACTGATGCTATGACATTGGCGGTTTTCCTTCCAACACCCGCAATTTGACAAGTTCTTCAGGATCCTCAGGGACTATTCCATTATACTTCCCTGTAAGCATGATCGACATGGCCGAAAGATGTTTTGCCTTGTTATTAGGATATGAACAATATTCTGCTAGAATGGATATATCGTCAGGATCATTCAGCTATGCTTCGGGCATCGGGATATCGGCCGAGCAATGCCGGTGTGATAGTGTTTACCCTCTTGTCAGTGCACTGTGCAGATAATATTACGGGCAACAATAAGCTCGAAAGGGTTGGAATAAACAAGCTCAGTCTCTGGTGCCGGCCTGTTCTTCTCAAAATAATCTATAACCATGTGCAAAAAGTTCCTCTTGGTCATTGTCTTAATTTTATCGCGTCAAAATAGTGATTTTGTTTCTAAAGGAACAATTATGACTAAACTTGGCGTTTTAAATGATATTTTTATCCCCCTTCATAAAATAGTTAATGTTTTTAAGTGCTGATAGACCCTGTTTTTTTAAATTAGCGGCTTTACCCATAAATTGAAAATGCAGTTAAGTATTAACAACGGGATAAGCAATTTCTCTCATTATAATCGGAGCAGATTGGAAAGAAGCTTTCGGGATGACTGGCGGGTAGTGATTTCGTGATTGTTACAGACATGAATGTTAGCAACTTCTACAAGGATGATTACCTCCTGATGTTCCAGTCCTCGTGATTAGTCCCGGAGAGAGTTCCAAATCATTATCCTATATAGGTGAACTCGGTGAAGAACTGCTCAGGTTAGGCGCTGACCGAAGACTTTACTGATAGGAGTAGGTGGTGGTGTGGTATCCGATATAACAGGCTTTCTTGCTTCAATATACATGAGAGGAATAAGGTTCGTTCACTTCCACCTCCTCCTCTATTGTCGCAGGTCGATGCAAGCGTTGGCGGTAAAAACGGGGTAAATCTTGCAGGCACCAAAATGTTTTGGGGAACTTTCACGCAGCCCGAGTTCGTTATTTGCGATCCGCGCATGCTTTCAACACTTCCTGATGATGAGTATTTATCAGGTCTGGCGGAGCTAATAAAAATGGCCGCTATACTCGACGAAAACCTGTTCACCGAAATTGAAAACAATAAGGGGTTACTATTAAACGCGACTCGGCTCTGCTCGCTGATTTTATTGGCAGGGCAGTGAAGTTGAAAGCCGATGTTGTTACCAGGATGAAAAAGAAATAGGGCCGAGGCGAATATTGAATTTTGGTCATACTTTCGGGCACGCTATTGAAACAGGCTGCCGCGTGAAGCATGGATTTGCTGTGGCCTCAGGGATGGTACTTGCAGCGAAACTTTCTGTTTCGGAGGGTTTACTTGCTGTCGCCGATAGCGAAAGACTGATAAATATGCTGGGAGAATTCAATCTTCTGCTGAATTATGAATTGTCTGAATCCGAATTGAGAGCACTTGTCTCTCGCGATAAAAAGAAAGAGGGTTCAAATGTTAATTTCATCCTGCTTGATAAGATCGGCAGTGCTGTTATCAAACAATATAGCCTTGATTATCTGATGGACTGGTACAAAATAAACAGGTCAAAATGATTGCTGAATTCCAGAGATCAGAAATAAATGGCAGGATAAGTGCACCTGCTTCGAAGAGCGCGATGCAAAGGATAATTGCTGCCGCTCTCCTGGCTGAAGGAACTTCACGTGTTTCGGCAGTCTCGATGTGTGAAGATTCAGAGGCCGCTCTTGAAATAGCCAGGGCCCTGGGTGCAACTGTCGATAACAAAGCCGGTAAGCTACTAATTACCGGAGGATTCAAGCCTGTAAGAAATGAATTTACATGTGGAGAATCGGGTCTTTCCGCCAGAATGTTCACACCTGTTGCAGCATTGCACAATTCGGAAATAAAAATTAATGGAAAAGGTTCTTTACTGAAAAGACCTTTTGACATGATCACCGGGCCCATGGGGCAATTGGGAGTTACAGTCAAGACAACCGGTGGATACCTTCCATTAACAATAAAAGGGCCGCTTGCCGGGGGAAGAGTGATAGCCGATGGCTCGGTCAGTTCCCAGTTCATCACTGGTCTTTTAATGAGTCTGCCCCGTTCATCAAAAGATAGTGAGCTGATTGTGCAGAATCTGGTCAGTAAACCATACGTTGACCTCACTATCAAGATTCTCGGTCAGTTCGGGATTAATATAATCAACGAGAATTATTCAAGGTTCCTGATTCCCGGGAGGCAGAAATTTAATGCGATCTCAATAGGAGCTGAAGGGGACTGGAGCGGTGGTGCATTTCTTCTTGTACTAGGTGCGATAGGAGGATACGTGGAAATATCGGGACTTGAAATTGATTCAGTTCAGGCTGACAAGGCAATTCTCGATGCACTAAGGCTGGCAGGGGCTGAAATATCCTTTGGAAACAATGCCATCAAGGTAAAAAAGACATCACTCTCGGGTTTTAGATTCAATATTTCAGATTGTCCTGATCTCGCGCCCCCTCTTGCTGTGCTGGGGCTTGCCTGCAGCGGAAGAACTGTTATAGAGGGAACTGAAAGGTTATTAGCCAAGGAAAGTAATCGAGCCGAATCGATAGTGAAGAGTCTCACTGCCATCGGCGGGAACATAACAGCCGAGGGTAACAGGATCATCATTGACGGAGGCAGGCCTCTTGCCGGGGGATCAGCCGATTCATTCAATGATCATCGCATAGCCATGGCCCTTGCAACAGCTTCTGTAATATGCAGTGGTAATGTAACTGTAACAGGAATGGAGAGTATAAACAAATCATACCCCGGTTTCATAAAAGATTTCAGGTCTCTTAATGGTAATGTTTTGGTAAATTAATTGAATATGAATTCATTCGGTAGAATGTACAGGGTGTCACTATTTGGCGAGTCTCATGGTCCGGCCATAGGAGTGGTCATAGATGGAGTACCTCCTGGAATCCCTGTTAGCCTTGACGACCTTGGTGCTGATCTTTCGAGGAGAAGGAGCGGCAGGAAAGGGACAACACCGAGGAAAGAAGAAGATATTCCTGAAATTCTCAGCGGGGTTTATAATGGTTTCGCGACAGGTGCACCACTAACAATTATTACAAGGAACCGCGACACGGATTCGAGTGCCTACAAGGCCTTCGGTGATATGCCAAGGCCTGGTCATGCTGATTTCACGGCATCGGTCAAATACAGGGGATTCACTGATCCGAGGGGAGGTGGTCATTTTTCAGGGAGGATTACATGGGGTCTCGTGGTTGCTGGCGTGATAGCGAAAAAAATAATTGCTCCCGTCTCGGTTCGCGCTGTCTTGAAGGAGGCTGGTGGTTCCTTGAATATTGAAGAGGCAGTTGAAAATGCAGTTAAAACAGGCGATAGTATCGGGGGCCTGATTGAATGCACCATAAACAGTATCCCGGCAGGCTATGGTGAACCATTCTTCGATTCAATCGAATCGGTCATCAGCCATGCAGTATTCGCGGTACCGGCAGTGAAAGGAATTGAATTTGGTTCTGGTTTCAAAGCCGCCTCTATGAAGGGATCCGAGCATAATGATGCATTCGCTGACGAAACGGGAAGAACCTTTTCAAATAACGCCGGTGGTATTAATGGTGGAATCACTAACGGTAATGATATAGTTTTCAGGGTTGCCGTCAAACCTACTTCTTCAATCGGGAAACCTCAAACAACCTACAATTTTGCCAAAAAGAAACTGGATGAACTGACTGTCGAGGGAAGGCACGACAGTTGTATTGCATTAAGAATTCCTGTGGTTATCGAAGCGGCAGCTTCGATTGCATTAGCCGACATTATATTGAGGGGGAAATAACTTCTTTGAAATGCCGGCTTATCTGACAATTTTAAGAGTCAGGATTTCTTTTGTTTCATCCGAGATACTGAACCGGTTGTCAATCCTGTCTCCTCCAACCCAGATTATTTTACCGTCCGATTCGAAAATCAGGCAATTCTCTTTTTTATCAATTGAATACTTCCTGTCTATAAAATAGTCACTCAGTTTCTTACTGCCTTTCATCCCGAAAGGATAGAAATAGTCACCCTTTTTCCATTTTCTTATGGTAAGAGGAAATTTGATTTTTCCGAAATCAAAACAGGCAGTGTCGCTCGATGCAGGTATTGTAAATGATTTGGATTTTCGTTTCAGGTTTGCCGTGAAGATCTTTTTGTGCATCTTCAACTCAGCCATATTGTTAATTACAAGACCAGGGTCCTCTCTCGAATCAACCGGGAGAATAATTAACTCAGTTCTATCCTTGATTAATTTATGACTGTCGGTTATCAAGACGGCGCCGCTTCTTGCCTTGAGAAGCTTAACGAGGTCCCTGACCATTGGTCCGCTCACTCCATATACCCTGAAAAGCTCGAACAAAACAGTCCGGAGTGAATCAAGTTTAAGCAGTTGTTTAATATTAAAAACAACTCTTTTACCATCCCTGCGTTGAACCTTCTCGCCGATTAGCACGAGGTGAGCTGCAGCCAATTCGGCAATTTCGTTCAGCCTGGTAGCAGTTTCAGTAATCGTGATGTCGAATGATGGATTTATCTCGCGCAATTGCGGGAGTATAATATGTCTTATCCTGTTCCTCGTGTATTTTGTTTCGCTATTGGACCTGTCTTCCCTGTATGGTATTTTGTTTTCTTTCTGGTACCTTGATATTTCTTCGCGGGATGCGAAAAGGAGCGGTCGGAGAAGAGAACCATGAAGCGGCTTCATGCCGGTCAGTCCGGCGATTCCAGTTCCCCTGCTAAGGTTAATGAGAAAAGTCTCAACATTGTCATTTAGATTATGAGCGAGTGCAACATACCTGTAGCCTTTGTCCGATCTGATTTCCTCGAACCACCGATACCTTAGCTCCCTGGCTGCCATCTGGATTGAAATTCCTTTCTCGGACGAATAGCCTGCGGTATCGAAGCGGACAGAATAAAATGGCATCCCGAGTTCTTTTGCAACTGCTTTTACAAAAAGCTCATCCTCATCTGACTCATTACCCCTCAGCTGAAAGTTGCAATGTGCTATCCCTTTCATGTTTCCAAGATGGTTGAACAGATGAGTCATCACCATAGAATCTATTCCACCGCTTACTGCAAGGAGTGTTCCATCTTCAGTAGTGAATAATCCACTTTCAGAAATATATTTCAGAAACTCTTCCTTCATATTAATCGGATCACAGGCAAAAATAAGAAAAGGTATCCTTCAGGTGGATACCTTTCCTCCTAAAATCAGGTTGTTGTCTATTACTTTTTTGATAGGTATTCAGAAACACCTTCCTGAGTCGGTTTCATTGCTTTTTCTCCCTTGTGCCAGTCGGCGGGGCAAACTTCACCATTCTCCTCGAAGAACTGGAGTGCATCAACCATCCTTAGCGTTTCTGCAACACTTCTTCCAAGAGGCATATCATTTACGGTCTGATGCCTTACAATTCCTTCCTTGTCGATAAGGAAAAGACCCCTGTACGACATGGGTGTTCCATTGAAGGATATTTCACCTGTTTCCGAGTATTCATAACTTCCGGCAAGCACATCATAGTTCTCGGAAATTGTTTTAGCCTGGTCGGAAACAATAGGATATTTAACTCCCTTTATTCCTCCATCCTTTAGTTCTGTCTGAAGCCATTTCCAATGAGAAAAATGAGAATCAACAGAACAACCCACTAGTTGAACACCCCTCGATTCGAAGTCTTTTGCTTTTTCCTGGAAAGCGAGAAGCTCTGTAGGACAAACAAAAGTAAAGTCAGCGGGGTAAAAGAAGAATACCACATATTTCTTCCCCTTGTACTGGTCAAGCGAGAAATTTTCAACGATCTCACCACCGTTAACGACAGCTGATGTCGTGAATGATGGCGCTTTTTTTCCTACTAATACTGCCATAATTGATTTTTTATTATTTGTAAATAGACTTTTGTTATCTGGTAATTAGACAAAATTAAATAAAGTTTGTTCAACCTCACCGGAAAAACAAAACTGAAGGAGGTCCCGGGTCAAAATTTCTCGGTCTGTACAATTGTTCACCAGTTACCTGGAAGTAATTGATTTGCGACCATGCCGGCGGTGAGGGATAATAACCTAACCTGATCTGGAAAGTTTTAAAAACCAGATTGTCATTCCTTATTCTTATCCCGACACCAAGCCCGTAAACAGTGGTCAGGTTACCCGTGAAACTATCAGACGCGGCTACTATGGCCATGTCCGCGAAACAGAAGAAGGCAAATCTGAATCCATAACTGCTAAGCGGACTGAATAATACTGATTCCATGCTGATGTCAATTCTTCTCAGTCCCCTTATCGAATCATTTTTAAACCCGGATAAACCGTTTTCCCTTGGTATAGAAAGATACTCATCCTCGTACCTGCCGAATCCCCTGGTGTATTCAGCTGTAATGAAGTTTCTTACAGCTGACCTTCCAAGATATTTTAGGTTCGAAAAGTACCTGATACCCGTTGTGAAAACTCCCTGTTCGTGACTTTTATTATAGAAAAAACTGCCGAGACCTGCAGAGAAATACAGGTACCCGAGATCACCTATCGCGTTTGCAATACCGGCATCAACAGAGGCATAACGCCGGGTTTTATACTCATTTTCCTCGAATCCACCTGTCAGTCTTACCATTCCTCCGTAAGGGATATCCTCTGTTCTGCCATAGCTGTAAATAAGATTCGTCTTGTAGTATTTCTGCCGCGAATAAGTGAGCGAGGCAAGGTATAGCCTGAATCTCTGTAGGTAATAATATGTGTTCTGACTAATCTCGGGCTTACTGAAGATGTTGTTATTCACGTACCTGACAGAGGGGATCAGCCTGGTCACGGATTCCCTGTTCAGCAGGAAGGACCTCATTAGCCAGTAATCCTGAAGATTGTATTTTAATGGTTCAGGTTCCGGTAAGGTCTTGTTGAGATCGGAAGTCGTGTACATCTGGTTTATTGAAATGCCACCAGCGTACCTGGTTTCAGAACTTACCAGGTTTCTTGTCAGGTTAAAACCGTAAGTCTTCTTCCCGAGAGCATCGTAATAGTCGATGTCGAAGTTCGCGAAAGAGCTGAACAGGTTATTAATGCTATAAGTCAGTCCAATACCCGGGGAGTCGGGTAAGCGTTTATTATAGGGTATTTCAATCCTGAACTCGTGGCCCATCCCGAAAATGTTCTTGTCAAACATGAAAACAGAACCTTTCCCCTTGCCATCATAGTTAAAATCACCACCGATAGAGTAAACATCTTTTGTAATGACTATTACATCGGCTTCACCTGACGAAACAGGTACAACCATTATCCTGGCATCGTCGATATATGGCAGTTGTCTTATAAGTCTCTCGTTATCTGTCAGTACCAGGTTAGACACCGAGTCGCCTTCCGAAAAAAGCAGGTTTTTCCTGATTATTTTTTCATTTGTATTAACATGTGTACTATTGAGTAGTCGCTCGAGTGTGGTTGCCGAATTGATTCCCGGATTTTCAACAGAGGCACCAAATACATTTAGTCGCCTGATTTCAATCTTTCTAATTTTAAGCCCCGTGAATTCTTTGAAGTTGCTTGATTTTTGGTTGCTAATACTGCTCCTGCCGGTCGTGTCTGGATTAATTATTACAAGATCGAACAGTGCCCTTGTGAGAAGTGACTTTGATGCCTTCGATTTAAGGGAATCATAGAAGGTTAAAGTGCCATGATCTGGTGAGTTATAGACTTTCACCAGCGTATTCGGAATATTAATGGATGAGTCGTTCCGAGTGAATGTTTTAAAATCGAGGATCTGTATGAAAGTACCTTTCCTTACTTTGATAGTTGTATCAGCTCCTATACCTGTTTGTGCCAGGGCATTATGGAAGAAAAAAACAAAGATAGGGAGCAGTAAAAGCTCTACTCGAAGACTTGTTCTCTCTTTCCACCTTTTCATCAGGTATTATCGTCAGTTGCAAGGAGCACATCATCCGAATTGAATTGGAATCCTAACCTTTTTCCTGTCGTGAGTTTGCTGTGTTGTATCTTGGCTTCAGCCTGTCCAACCGTGGCTATCTTGACAGTATCGTAGGGCGGTACAAGCAGGTCAAATTCAAGGGCGTACTGAATAGCAGTGTATATAATATTCTGAAGGGCTGCTTTGGATATTTCCTCGTTGCCATAATTCGAAAACAACATTCCCATCTGCCTCTTGCCTTCGACAAAATACTGGTTCTCGTGATTAATAAAGATCCTGGCAATCAAATAACCAAGGTCATCCAGCCTCGAATATTTAAACGAGTCGGCCAGGAAGTTATAAATATTGATGATCCCCGAGTAGGCGTTGAATTTATTCTTTTGTATGTAAGCCGTTTTCCAGGCAGGGTGTTCCCTGTCGAACTGGAAAATATTAGAGTGCATGCTGAATAACAATATATCACCAGCTACTTTGATCTGGGCATCGAAACTGCTCCTGTCAGTGTATTCCAGTTTTATTCTCTGGTCCATCCCCGAGATACTCAGGTTCATATCCTTCGAAAGGTTCTTCAGGATTTCCTTTACATGACCGAAGGCGACATTGGTATTGTCATAAACCTTTTGTTTGAGTGTCGACTTCTCCTTGAGAGTTCCTATGATCTGGATCTTTTTGTTATCTACTTCTGACATTTTAATTCGATATGTGTATGAGGGCTTCTAAAGTAGTAAATAAAGATGAAATAAAAAAACCGGCTGACAGGCCGGCTTTTATCATTATGGCTAATATTCAGCAGATTAGTATGATCTGGCAAAAAGTACCCTTCGTTGAGATGGCTTGCCTGAATATACACACTTGCCCTCTTCAGGTTCTGAATCGAAGGGGATACATCTTATTGTTGCCTTGGTTTCATCCTTGATCCTGTTCTCCGTTTCAGCCGTACCATCCCAATGAGCAAGTATAAAACCACCCTTGTCATCAAGTATCCTTCTGAATTCGTCCCAGGTATCAACTTTGAAGGTATTTTCCTGCCTGAATACCCTTGCTTTCTCAAGGATATTTGCCTGTATCTCGTCCAGCAGGCGGGGTACAATTTCTCCAATCTTGTCCATAGGAACTGTTTCCTTGGTCAGGGTATCTCGGCGTGCTACCTCAACTGTATTGTTTTCAATATCGCGAGGACCGATGGCGAGTCTGACAGGTACACCTTTCAGTTCATAATTCGCGAACTTCCATCCGGGCTTCTGAGTGTCGCGGTCGTCATACTTTACCGATATTCCTTTTGCTTCCAGTTCAGCTTTAAGCTTGTTGGCAGCCAATGAAAGGGAATCCAGCTGCCCGTCACCTTTGAAAATCGGGATAATAACAACCTGAACAGGCGCAAGTTTTGGAGGAAGGACCAGCCCGTTGTTGTCGGCGTGTGCCATGATCAGAGCACCCATCAGTCGTGTTGAAACACCCCATGATGTTGCCCAAACGTAATCGAGTTTTCC
>JAXLTU010000061.1:0-14353 GCA_046329885.1 Bacteroidales bacterium | reverse complement strand
TAAAGATTTTGCACCCGCTTCCAAGGGTAAACGAGATCCATATAGATGTCGATGCCAACCAGAAGGCCTATTATTTTGAACAGGCCCTCAATGGCGTTTATACAAGGCAGGCTATTATCTGCTCCTTACTTGGGATTAAATAAAAGCACAACAATGAAAGAACCAAAACAACTTAGTGTAAGTGCTATACAGAATGGAACGGTTATAGATCATGTTCCCGCAAAAAACCTGTTCAAGGTAATTCAGATTCTGGGTCTGGATCACATCGATAACCAGGTAACATTCGGCACTAACCTCGAGAGTAAGAAACTGGGTAAGAAAGCTATCATCAAAATAGCCGGTATATACTTCGAGGATGCCGACATAAACAGGATCGCCCTTGTCGCACCAGAAGCAAAATTAAACATCATAAGGGATTACGAAGTTGTTGAAAAAAAGGTTGTTGAAGTTCCCGATATTATAACAGGAATAGCCAGGTGCATGAACCCCAAATGCATAACGAATTTCGAGACCGTGACAACTAAGTTCAAGGTTGTTTCTAAGAGGAACGTGGCTCTCAAATGCCATTACTGCGAGAAAATCACAACACAGGAAAACCTTCAGATAATCTGATTTTACCTGAGCCTGTCGTACGAGTTAACAAGCTTTTCATCTCTTTGCACACCCTTGTAGGCCAGCCATGAGGTTATCGGCATCACAATGAGAAGGGGCAGTTTTATCCATTTTGCTATCGACAGGCTTGCATCTGATACAGCTACCTGGTAATAATATGCTAGAACAAAGATCAGGCAAAGGCTAAACGAGAATACCACCAGTATAGCTTTCTTCTGTAGCCTCCTCCATCTGAAAAGAAAAATCGATACAAATGAAAGCGAACTTATCAGAAGCAGAAGTACCTTAATGCCTGCAGATGACCTGAGAATCTCTGGCACATTGCCTGTAACCTTCGCGAACCCGTCATAGCCAAGTGTCATAGTTTCGTTACCTTGTGCCGAGAAGGCAATAATGCTCCCTTTTATCAGAAGCAATGCCGCGAGAAGAGTAATGGATAACCAGACAGTCTGAATTCTTTGTATCATATCTTTATCATTTCATTGCAAAATTACTTCGTTTTTTAAAACTCCCTAACTTCATTTTCAGAATTATATTCACACTGTGATGACAGTCTTGATAATAAGGCCTTGATTAACCTGAAAGCACTATGAATCAAAACGATAAGTCAGGAGGACAGTTTCTGCTTTTTAACATTTTTTCATAAAACGACATCAAGGGGGTAATCTATTAATCGCTACATTTGCAGATATTTCGGAATTTCTCCGTCATACAGGCCTGAATAAACGGCAAAAGGGGGAAAACTGTTTAACCAGTAAAATATTTATTAAGAGCAAAATGAATAAAAACTTCAGGAACATCGCAACAATTTTAGTTGTATTGCTTCTCGCGGGGATGATAGCCTACCCGAAATTAAAACCGGTACTGGCAGCGAAGATGAATAAAGGAGGAATGCCTGGCATGAACATGAGACAGGGACCTCAGAAACTGGCAGCCAGCGGATTTATTATAAAACCAACACGCCTGAGCGTTTTGGTACAGCAGACCGGAACTCTTAAGCCGGACGAGGAGGTTGACCTGTCGTTTGAGACATCAGGCAAGATAGTAAGCATTAATCTTAAAGAAGATAGTCATGTTAAAAAGGGTGACCTGCTGGCCAAGATAAATGACAGACCTTTGCAGGCCCAGCTCGAGAAACTTCTTGCCCAGAAAAAACTTGCTGAGCAAAAGGAATACAGGCAGAGAAGTCTTCTTGACAGGGACGCGATAAGTCAGGAGAGCTACGACCAGATACAGACCGAGTTGCAAACACTTCAGGCTGATATCAATCTTATCACAGCCAGGATATCAGAAACCGAGTTGCGTGCCCCGTTTGACGGGATAATCGGTTTACGTTCTATAAGTGAAGGCGCTTATGCAACACCATCAACAAAAATCGCCAAGCTTGTTAAAATCAGTCCCCTGAAGATTGAATTCTCTCTTTCCGAATCATATTCATCCGAGGTAAAGATCGGTTATCCAATTACATTCTCGGTTGTAGGGTTTAACAAGGTTTATAATGCCTCGGTGTATGCTGTTGATCCTAAAATAGACCTTGACACCAAAACCATTGTCCTGAGAGCACTTTACCCGAATACAGACGGAGAACTTAAACCTGGCAGATACGCTAACGTGACAATGGAGCTTTCAAAAATAGACAATGCGATTGCTATTCCGACAGAAGCACTCATAGCAGAGATGGAAGGTGAAAAGGTATTTGTTTACAGGAATGGCAAGGCAAATGCGATAAACGTTACCACCGGGCTAAGGACGGAATCAAGCATCCAGATAGTGGACGGGCTCAAGTTTGGCGACACATTGCTGATAACGGGAATACTCCAGTTGCGCCAGAGCCTGCCGATTCAGCTCGATACAGTAATCACCAATCAGTAAGCAGAAAATGAGTCTATCATCAACAAGCATAAACAGGCCGGTACTAACAACAGTATTCGCTATAGTGATATTGTTGTTCGGGATGGTTGGTGTTACCTTTCTCGGGGTCAGGGAGTTCCCGAGTGTTGACCCCGCCATTATTTCTGTTAGTACCTCCTACCCCGGTGCAAACTCGGATGTTATCGAAACGCAGATAACTGAACCTCTCGAGCAGCAGATAAATGGCATCCCGGGTGTCAGATCCCTTACCAGTGTCAGCAGGCAAGGCGGCAGTGATATAACTGTCGAGTTCGAATTATCAGTTGACCTGGAAACAGCTGCGAATGATGTTAGGGATAAAGTTTCACAAGCCATGAGGTTTCTGCCACGCGACTGCGACCCTCCCACTGTCGCCAAGGCCGATGCTGATGCAAACCCGATAATTTTCCTAACGATTGAAAGTGAGAAGAGATCACTCCTTGAACTTTCCGAGTATGCTGAACTTACTTTCAAGGAACAGCTCCAGACTATCTCCGGTGTGAGTGCCGTTACAATAATGGGCCAGAAGAGGTACGCGATGCGCCTATGGCTTGACCCATCCAAACTGGCTGGTTACCAGCTCACTCCAATGGATGTCAGGAATGCCATACTCCGCGAGAACGTGGAACTCCCTTCAGGCAATATAGAGGGTAACACCACCCAGCTTACAATCAGGACCCTTGGCCTCATGACCACCCCCAAGGAGTTCAACGACCTCATTATAAAACAGTCGGGCGACATGATAGTCAGGTTCAAGGATGTCGGCAGGGCTGAACTTGGCCCGGAAGATATTAGAGGAATCCTCAAGAGAGACGGGGTACCGATGGTAGGTACAGCGATAGTGCCACAACCGGGATCAAACCATATAGAGATTGTTGACGAGGTTTACAAAAGGGTGGAGTTCATTAAGAAAGACCTTCCGGAAGATATTAAGGTTAAGGTCGGTTATGACAATACTGAATATATAAGATCTTCGATAAAGGAAGTGAAAAGCACAATTTATATCGCCTTCTTCCTTGTTGTAATTATAATTTATTTCTTCCTGAGGAACTGGAGAGCAACACTAATTCCAATCCTTGTAATTCCGGTATCTCTTATCGGATCATTTTTCATAATGTACCTCGCGGGTTACTCCATTAACGTGTTAACTCTGCTGGCGCTCGTCCTTGCAATTGGTATTGTTGTCGATGACGCGATCGTCGTAATGGAAAACATTTACGTGAAGGTAGAGAGCGGCATTCAACCTGTTGAAGCAGGTCTGCAGGGATCGAAGGAGATCTATTTCGCGATTATTTCAACAACAATAACCCTTATCTCTGTATTCTTCCCTATCGTGTTTCTGCAGGGAATTACCGGCAGACTTTTCAGGGAATTCAGCGTGGTGATGGCAGGTGCGGTAGCTATCTCAGCTTTCCTCGCGCTGTCGCTGACGCCGATGGTGTCGACAAAGCTTCTCAGACACGAGAAAAGACATAGTTGGTTTTATAACAAGACAGATGCTTTCTTCGTGAGGCTAAATAATGGATACAGGTCCATGCTTGACGCATTTCTCAAACGGAGAAAAATTGCTGTTATCATAGTTATCGTGGCGCTCGGTCTCATAGTATTGCTCTGGAAGACCATACCTGCCGAGATGGCACCACTCGAGGACCGATCGCAACTTTCCATTAATACTACTGCTGTGGAAGGAGCAACGTATGAATTCATGCTTGACTACGTGACTGACATATCAAAACTTGTTGAAAAGAAGGTCCCTGAAAGAATAGGATACACGATGTTTGTTATGGGTGGTAGCAGGGGCAACGTGAGGATCATGCTCAAAAAACCAGACGAGAAAGAGGTCGCAGCAGGAAATAGCTGATGCGCTTTCAATCGATCTTCGAAAGAAAACAAAGGCAAGGCCATTTGTAATACAGCGATCAAAACCTTTGGAGGAAGAAAGGGCTGGGCAGCCTATACAATATGTCTTACAGGCGGCGACAACTTTAGAGAAGCTAAAAGAGGTATTGCCCGTGTTCATGGCAAAAGTGATGGATAATCCCACCTTCCAGATGGCCGACGTGAACCTGAAATTTACTAAACCGGAAATTCGGATTCATATAAACAGGGACAAGGCAACGACACTCGGTGTCTCGACTCAGAATATTGGGCAAACTCTGCGGATTTGGCTCTCAGCGGTCAACGATTCGGCTATTTCTTCATGAATGGCAAACAGTACCAGATACTGGGAGAGATGGCAAGAAACGACAGGAACAAACCTTTGGATCTGAAATCCTTTTGCGTGAGAAACAACAGTGGCAAAATGATCAGTTCGACAATATGGTGAGTCTTTCTGAAGAGACTGCTCCTCCCCAGTTATTCAGGTATAACAGGTTCGTTTCAGCAACTGTATCTGCCGGTCTTGCAAAGGGGAAGCTTATTGGTCAGGGATTGGACGAGATGGACAAGATTGCCAAAAGAGTTCTGGATGACACGTTCAGAACCGCTCTTGCCGGAACTCGAAGGATTTCAAGGAAAGTTCATCAAGTCTCGGTTTCGCATTCGCGCTGGCGCTTATCCTTATCTTCCTGGTGCTTGCAGCACAGTTCGAAAGCTTCAAGGACCCTCTTGTTGTGATGATGACTGTTCCTCTTGCCATTACCGGTGCACTTATCTTCATGTGGTATTTTGATGTGACTATGAATATCTTCAGCCAGATCGGTATAATTATGCTTATCGGTCTTGTCTCGAAAAACGGTATATTAATCGTCGAGTTCGCCAACCAGCGAAAAAACTCCGGCTTATCAAAGATGGATGCCATCAAAGATGCCGCTTCTGCACGATTCAGACCAATCCTCATGACAAGTATGGCTACCATCCTGGGCATACTTCCCCTTGCACTCGGCCTCGGCGAAGGAGCACAGAGCCGTGTTGCCATGGGTATTGCAGTCATCGGTGGCATGGTTTTCTCGACCTTCCTTACCCTTTTCGTCGTTCCTTCAATGTACACGTTTATCTCAAGTGAATCCAAAAAAACAGGTGATGAAAATAAAGTCGATATATCTTAACCTCATCTTTCTTATCCTCGCAAGTCCTGCTTTCACGCAGGCAAAATACGGTCTGAAAGAGTGCATCTCGGTCGGACTTGACAGAAATTTTTCAATCAGAATTGCCAGGAACAACGAAACTGTATCGGATAATAATTACACTATCGGGAATGCCGGTTTCCTTCCATCATTAGGTCTCACGGGGCGATATAGCGGGGCAGTGACCAACACCACTCAGAATATGAAGGATGGTACCACTAATGAGACTACAGGTACGCTTACCAACTCTGCAAACGCCGGGGCTTCACTATCGCTGACAATTTTTAACGGGTTCAGCGTGCAGACGACCTATAAAAAACTGTACGAACTTAAACAACTTGGTGAACTCAATACTCAGCTTACCATTGAAACTTATATCGCTAATGTAGTTTCTGTTTACAACAATTACATTCAACAGCTTCAGTTGCTGAGTAATCTGGAATATGCAGTAAGGCTCTCGAGAGAACGGCTCCGGATAGACGAGGAAAGATACCTCCTCAGATCGGGTTCAAAGCTCCAGGTGTTACAGTCTAAAGTTTACCTTAACAGCGATAGTTCAAGACTGTCAAGGCAGAAGCAGGTATTATGTGAGGCTCATATCAGGCTCAACGAGCTGATGTCTGTCGAGGATATTGGTTCAAACTTCATGATTTCAGATTCATCGATAATTGTCAATTCAGGGCTTGATTATAAAAAACTGCTCGAGGAGACACTTTCCGGAAATATAAGCCTGCAGATTGCGAGGAAGAATCAGCAGGTATCTGCTTACGATTACAAGCTTGCCATAGCCAGGTCTTATCCTTACCTTGATCTGAATGGCGGGTACAGCTACACCTTGAGCGCCAACTCAACAGCTGCCTACAGTAACCAGCTTTCTGGTGGTCCCACATTCGGACTAACAATGGGTGTTAACCTGTTTGACGGGTTCAATGCAAGGCGTCAGATAAGAAACGCGGCAATCGATGTACAGAACAAGGAGCTGAGGTATGATGAACTGGAACAGGCAATAAGGGCAGATCTTCTGGCAATATACAGTTCTTATCAGAATAACCTGAAACTCATCAGGATGGAAGAGCAGAACATGTCAACAGCAACGGAAAACCTTTCAATAGCACAAGAGAAATACAAACTGGGGAATCTCTCCGGTCTCGAACTCCGTGAAGTGCAAAAGAGCCTTCTGGATGCAGCCGAAAGGCTTCTTTCAGTTCAATACCAGGCCAAGCTTGCCGAGATTTCCTTACTCCAGATTACAGGAAAGATAATGGAGTATTACCGGTAGTGCATTTGTTTTAGCCGATTCATTTTGTTCATGTTCCCGGGATTATTGTAATTTTGGGCTTTAATTTTTTCATGATGAAGAAAACTGAACTTATTACAAATACTGATGGCAGTATCTTTCACCTCAATCTTAAACCAGGAGAGGTATCAGACAAAATAGTAATAGTGGGTGACCCGGGTAGGGTTGACATGCTCGCTGGTCTACTAAAGGAAGTCAGGGTCAGGAAAGAAAATCGCGAATTCAAAACCGTTACCGGTACTTTCGACCAGGGTGAGATAACGATCATATCGTCCGGTATCGGGACTGACAACATTGATATCCTTGTTAATGAACTTGATGCCTTGTTTAATATAGATCTGGAAACAGGTGAAATAAAGGAGGATATCACTCAACTTTCTTTTGTTAGAATAGGTACTTCGGGAGCCATAAGATCTGATATCCCGGCAGGCTCGTCGGTTATGACAGAAACAGCAATCGGATTCGACGGTCTTTTGCATTTCTATGAAGGCTACGACTGGCTTCTTGACACAGCACTTTCTACGGCCCTTGCAGATCATCTAGAGTGGCCCGATACTTTATCATTCCCATACGCTGTAAGGGGAAACAAAGACCTGATGGATCTTTTCGTGAATGAGAAATTCATAAAAGGGGTTACAATATCAGCTCCGGGATTTTATGCACCACAGGGTAGAAAGCTCCGTCTTGGTACTTTTGACGATGAAATAAACTCCAAACTTGCAGATTTCAGCTTCGGGAGAAGGACAATCAGCAACTACGAGATGGAAAGCTCTGCAATCTACGGTCTGTCCGGACTTCTTGGCCACAAGGCATTGACTATATGTACTATAATTGGAAACAGGGTGACCGGGGAATTTATTAATGACTATAAACCATTGATAAGGAATTTGGCCCTGACAGTGTTCAGTCAGTTGTAATCGTGTTGGATACATCGACTTATTGTTTACTTTTGTTTTAACTGACATCAAATCATCTGCACAATGAGTTTAGAAACTGACAGGAAAAATGACGATATTGATCTTTTCGATCTTTTCGGAAGGATATGGAGGAGCATCTCATCATGGATAATGGCTCTTCTTCAATTTGTACTTTCAATTGTCATGTTCCTGATCAGGAGATGGGCTTATCTTCTTGCTGGCGGATTAGCAGGTGTTCTGTTTACAATCCTGCTTAAAAACGGTTTTAGTCCCGTTTACTGGTCAACAATGGACCTGAGGACAAATTCTATTTCAAGTACTGAAATTGTAGGTTACATCAACCGGCTTCATTCATTCTGCCTCGATAATAACAGGACTGCACTTGCCACCTCGCTGGGAATTTCAGAAGATGAGGCGAAAAAAATCAGGAATATTCAGGCCTTCTGGGTAATAGACCAGAACGAGGATGAAAACCCCGACCTTACAGATTTCAGGAATATTTACAATGTATTTGACACTATCAATATAAGATTAGAAGACAGGTTCGCGATAAGGGCTGAGGTATATGATCCCGCCGACCTTCCGGTAATCAGGGACGGGCTGGTAAAATTCGTGAATAATAACCCTCTCTTCAGGGAAACAAACGCTATAAGGCTCAACCAGGTGCAGGAAATGATAACAAGGCTTGAATATGATATTCGCCAGTTGGACAGCCTCCAGAGGCTCAAGTATTTCGAGGAGACCAGAAGCAGAATACCTGACAAGACTGGTCAAATGGTATTCCTTCAGGAACAGAAAACCCAGCTGGTATACGAGGACATCTACAAGCTTTACGAGAAGAAACAAAAACTAGATACCGAAAAAAACCTGTACTCTGACCTGATTACAATTGTTAATGACTTCACCCCTCCGGGAAAAAGACACAACGGGCTTATCTATTACGGGTCCTATGCAATACCAATTACAATAGCTATTACTATCCTGATTCTAATAGCGGTCGCTTTCAGGAAGAAAATAAGTGAGTTCTTATCGAAGTATTAGGATATAATCTGCCGGCCTCAACAATTTAATGCCTCATCTCCCGACTTCAAGGAAAAGATGCTAACAATGAAAATAACCGGAACAAGTATACCCAGTTGACGCATCATCATCGATTCAAACATTTGATGAACGAATAGCATAATGCTGAAGATT
This sequence comes from Bacteroidales bacterium, assembly GCA_046329885.1. GTDB lineage: Bacteria > Bacteroidota > Bacteroidia > Bacteroidales > VadinHA17 > LD21. The sequence continues at coordinate 5,378 of JAXLTU010000061.1, read as the reverse complement.
ACGCCTGGGAATGCAACAGCAGTTACTTGTCGTATCACCGGGAGAAATAGCATCCAGATTATAAGAACGAGCCCGGCTATACCGAAACTCAACTGGCTTTCAAGGAACTGGTTATGGCAGTTTAGTCTGAAAAAAGCCTCCTGGTAGTAACCTCTTTTCCTGTATTCATTTACAAGCTTCTGATCCGCTGTATTGACACCATAACCGAACAGGGGTTTGTCATTAATAAGTTCAATTGCCGAACTCCAAACCCTTGACCTTGGTTCAATATCGGTCAGGCCTTTAATTCCATTTTCAGCAATGACCGATCGTGTTCTGACAAGGCTGTTTTTAACCCTTGGATTCAAGGCCAGTACTAAAACCAGAATCATTAAGACAGATGCAAGCGCGGCTAACCTGGTCCATGTTTTCTCAATCTTTGTCTTAAAAGCCATTGCCGCCAGTACAAATAGAGAAACGATTAACGCGAGCAGTCCAGCTCTTGACCCGAGCAGAATTATCATCACCAGGAACAGGATAATCATTGAAATCCTTGCCAGGGTCAGATATCTATGCTTCCATGGCAAAGAAAACAAAAGGACAATACCAAGGTTTAGCTCTAGAGAGAAATATGATGGATGCTGAAATAATGACAAAGCGGAAACGAGTGAAGATTTACTGAAAGCATCAATAGAGTTGATTGGTACCGGCGAAGGGTGAAGATAACCCATCCCGATTAGTGCTGCCCTGGAAAGCAGGAAAAAGGATACTACTGCCAATCCAAGGGAAAAAGACATTATAAACATTTGACGGTTCTCATCCCTGAAGGAACACCGAAGGACCGGGTAAGCAATAACGGGGATGAGAAGATAATTAACTCGTTTACCAATTAGCGCGAAATCGAAACCTTCAGCCAGCCCATAAATAACGTGCAGGATGAAATATATTATGAATGGCGTTATTAGAATCCAGTCTGAAAATATTTTTTTAGAAAGAAAACCAGGGGCTTTAAACCATAATATTAATCCCGACAAAAAAACAAGCGCCAGCGAATACCTGGCCCAGGATTGAGGAAAGGGAAGTAAAAACAGAGTTATCATGAAAGCAGGTAATCCAATTTTACCGAGAATGAAACTGTAACTGATCCTGCCTGTCATTTTTCCAAGAGCATTTATAAATCTCAATTCCAAATCTTTAACACCGATTTAAAACAATAAACGGTCATCTATTTTCAATAACCTTTTTCAGGTAATCGGAATATAACGTGAGAATTGTGGCGATAGCGAGGACAAGAAAGAAAAGTAAAGTAGTGTTGATATCCGAAAGAGAAATGGCAAACACAAAGATTGCAGCGTTTATCAGGACAATTATCAAAGTAATTTTCAAATGGGAATAACCAAGCCTGAGCAGGGAATGATGAATATGGTTATTGTCAGCCTTGAAAGGTGACCTCAATCTTGTCAGTCTGAATATGATTATCCTGAGGGTATCGAACAGTGGCACTATAAGCAGTCCCAGGGCAACCGATGGCGAAGAGTTGACCCTGTAAGCCGGGGAAACAATTCCTGCACTCTCGATAAACCTGATGGCTAAAACTGCAACGACAAAACCAGTTATCATCGAGCCGGTATCACCAAGAAAAATCTTGTTCTTACCACCGAAGACATTAAATCTGAAAAATGCAATAAGTCCGCCAACCAGTGCAAGACTCAAGACTGCTTCAGAATATTGCTTCGTAGAAATAAACCATACAGCAGCAACTGATCCTGTAAAGATGCCTGTCCCGGATGATAAACCATCAACACCATCAATCAGATTATACCCGTTAATAAGGGTCAGTATGAAAAAAACCGAGAACAAGACACTAAAACCGTAAGATACCTCTCCTATTCCGAAAACCGAATGGAAATCTGTAAGCCTGATATCACCAAGAATTACGATCAGGGCTGCAGCGCCAACCTGACCAATAAATTTCTTACGGGGATCAATAACAAGAATGTCATCTTTGAGCCCCAGCAGCATTAATATGATGAGGCTCCCCATCATGTACCTGATATAGTCGGTGCTTACCAAAGCGGTACATACTATGGAAGAAATAGTGAAACCGGCAAAAAGGGCCAGGCCGCCAAGAGTCGGAATTTCGCTCTGGTGAGCTGTTCTTTCGTTGGGAACATCAAATAGTTTCTTGTATTTAGATATCAGAACTATCGTGGGGATAGAAAGGTAAGTCAATATGAAAGAAATGATGAAACTCCCGGCTATTACTAACCACCAGGGGCAATTTATTATGCCGATCTGAAAATATTCACCCAAGACCCTTTACCTGTAAAGAATAGTTAAACTTAGAAACCGTGAAGGTAAAAAAAACATGTGTCATGCCAAAACACCAGAATAGTCTAAAGCCTGAATGGGGTTTGAAAATCACGTGTTAACGGGGGTCACGCAACTTGTTTATAAGGATTGCATACTTATCTGCCATCGATTCCCAATTGTAATAAGAAATTACACGATCGACCGATTTCTGCCTGAACTTGTTGATTTCAGATTCTTCCATCCTGTCCGCCTCACGAAAAGCTTCAGAGCAGCTTATTGTATCTGTAAAATAAAGCTGGGATCCTCCGGTGACCTCCATGTTAAAGCTGTTCAGATGGCAAATTGCAAGGTTTCGGCTACCCATTGCTTCAAGAAGTGATGGATTGGTCCCTCCCACGGTATGACCGTGAAGATAAAGCCCTGCAATTAAATCTAAGATCATTCAGAGCGGCTTCTCTCATAAATGGCATTGGTGAAGATAATTTTATCGGAAGTGAATCAAGTAGAGAAGACTTTCAATAGCTGCCATCCAAACCTCCTACTATAACCATTTTCCTTGATGATCGGACTTCAACATAACCCTCGATTATCATTTGGACATTATTCTCGGGAACCAAACGGCAAACACATAGGTAGTAACTATCCTTTGTCAGGTTGTAGCGGTCAAGAACGGTCGAATCTCCTGATTTATATGAGCGCCATATTCAATTGTCCCTAACCTTTTGTTTCATCAATATTATAACTATCAACAAGATACGAGGAAATGTGGATTTCGAATCTGCAATGACCATATCAGACATATGAACCGACAGCCATTCCGAAAGGCGAAGAAAGAGCCTGTAAGGTAATGACCATTTTGATCTTACCGATTCTATTCCATCTGTATTTGTTATGAGCCTTGCTTTATGGAACCACTTTAAAAAGTAGAAAATAGCTCCACCGACACCGGCAACGAGAACTATATCACAATTTTTAAGACCCCATCTTAAACCCTGTAAATGATAAATAAGAGGATTCGATGATTTGGAAATTGTGGCATAAAACAACTTTGCTCCATTCAATTCGGACAGTTTATTTTCGGAAGGATCGCATTGAACAAATACTTCAAACCCTCTTTTCACCAGCAAAGCCGATATCTCTTCGGCGAAAGTCTCGAATCCTCCATACCTGGCCGGGATCCCTCTTGACCCTGTAATTATTATCCTTGGTTGACTTGCCATCAGGTTAGTTCCTCGTTACTTTTTCCACTATGCTCCTGATTTGCATCTTGAATTCATCAGGATTAAACTTGTATGACTTCTCAAGAGCGTTGAGCGACATTTGCTGATATGCTCTTTTGTCAGATATTATTCTTTTAATACAATCTGCAATAGCTTTTGGGTCCGAGGTATCAGCAAGAAGGCCATTCTGTCCATCGTCAACCAGTTCTGTAATACCGCCGGTACGGGGTACTATCACGGGAATTCCAAATGACATTGCTTCAAGGATAGTCATTCCGAACGTCTCTATACACGAATCAGACTGACTAAGATTAACAACTATATTCGCCTGGCTATAGAATGGATGCAAGTCGTTAACATTATTGATCAGTACAAGGTTTGATGGAATGTTTCGCTTATAGAAGTAATGCCTTATCTCATTATCAGTCGCACTAAGAATTAACGTAAACCTGCACCAATTCATTTCTTCGGCAATACCGGCAAAGACATCAACACCCTTGTATCTTCTCAACGAACTCACCATTGTAATCGCGGGGACATCACCCAGAACAGGTTTGCTGGCTCTTGCTTCTTCAATTTCTTTGGCTGGAAGAGCATTATATAATCTGACCTTTCGGGAAGTGTCAGTCTTTGTCATGGAGTAAAGGAAACCGGAAACGCAAATAATCAGTGAAGCATGTTTATTCATGAAGTTTTCCGAGACCCTGTAAAAGAGTGATTTCCTGATCTCGTACTCGTGCCTGTGCACTATAAATTTACCACCACCTGTCCAGGCACCAAGCATGGCTCCCAGGGGGAGCATGGTGTTTATATATAACAGGGAATTTCCTTTAGCTTGCTCAATTAATGCACGAAAGAAAAACTGAACCTGTGTTAATATAAACCTTAAGCCGATTAATATTCGGGGACCCTTTCTTGAATACACAGTGTAATGGCAATTTACACCTGCAATGTTGGACAGGAAACCTGGCCCCCTGGAAGTATGAAGATGGATTTCATAGTTTTCAATTAAACCACTAATAACCATCGAAAGTACCTTCGGGCTGCCACTGAAATCATTCAGCAAGTGGAAGAAGATGATCTTTTTCTTCAAGTTTCGCTATCAAGTCGTTTTCTGATGAATTTGGCAGGAATACCGCCATAGACGCTGTCGCCCTCGTAAAAGCCGGCAGTGAGCACTGCTCCGGCTGCCACTACAACACCGTTGCCAAGTACAACACCGTCAAGTATGGTGGCCTTTGCCCCGATCCAGCAGTTTTCACCAATAACAATTCCTTGGCGCGTAACACCCTGGTTCTTGATCAAACTCCCAGGCTTATTAATTACATGGTTCTCGGAATGCATCGACACGAAATTTCCAAGTATTGTATTTTCGCCAATCTCGATACCGCCGGCACAACCAAAGAAACCATGAGTACCAAGGCCTACGCCTTTTCCAATTGTTAATCCAACCCCCATTTCCCTGACAGTTCCAGTGCATTCGACGGTTGTGCTTTTCCCGATAGTGGAACCATCACCGATTATTATACCCTTTAGTGACAACGCATCGATATAACAGTTCCTGTCAATCGTGACGCTTCTTCCAGCTCGTATCATCGGCCTGGCCTTGATTGTAGTATTTCTTCCAAGGAATAAAAATCCGTCGTTTTTGATGAATGAGAAAAATCCTCTCGAAAGCATGCAGACTCTTTCAAACGCCATCCTGACAAGATAGGATGACGGAATCCTATCGTCGAGATGAAATTCGTTTCCTCTCAGTTTCTTGAAGAAAAAATCCATCACCTTTCTCATCAGCTATCTACGATTTATAAAGAATAGAAATCCTGTAATAGGTCAAATTTAGGAGATACCACAACAGATGCGAAA
>JAXLTU010000060.1:0-14889 GCA_046329885.1 Bacteroidales bacterium | reverse complement strand
TTCTCCTTTTCTCTTCCCGGGCTGCATTCTCATAACAATAGACCGGGATCGACAATTCATTCCCTATCCGTTCAGCCAGCTTCCTTGCATAAACTACAGTCTCCTCCATGGTAATACCTGAAACCGGGATCAGCGGACAGACATCAGTAGCACCCATCCGCGGGTGCTCACCCGTATGTTTCGACATGTCAATAAGTTCCGAGGCTTTACGCACAGCCAGAAAAGCTGCTTCGCATATCACATCCGGTTCACCAACAAAGGTCACGACTGTTCTGTTCGTGTCTTTACCCGGGTCAACATCCAGCAGTTTAATACCACCGACTGATTCAATTGTATCGGTGATCTGCTTGATAATGCCTGTATCGCGGCCTTCGCTGAAATTAGGGACGCACTCTATAATCTTTTTCTCCATAAAAATATATTTCTGTTTACTTGTTTCCTGGTAATTATTATGAGTTCACCTTGCTTTATCCACCACGATTTTCCCATCAAGAATTACTTTTTCGACGAGGTCTGAGCCAAAAGAGTAAGGTAAAAAGGCTGGTGAAGGGACAGGTGAGGTGATTATTATACTTGCCGATTTGCCAGGTGTAATAGACCCGTGTGTTTCAGAAATGCCCATCGCGTAAGCCCCATTTATGGTTGACGCGTATAATGCTTCTTCAGGGAGAAGCTTAAGTCTTATGCAGGCGAGCGACATCACCAGCTTCATGTTTCCCGAGGGAGAAGATCCAGGGTTATAATCCGATGCCAGTGCCAGTGGAAGACCCGCGTTAATCATATCCCTGGCGGGTGGATTTGGCAGGCCAAGGAAAAAGGCCGAACCCGGGAGTAACACGGGCATTGTATCTGAATTCAACAAGGCCTTAATCTCTTCCTGACCGGTACACTCGAGATGATCTACAGAAACGGCATTATACTTGACCCCGGTCTGAACTCCTCCCGAATAATCAAGTTCATTAGCGTGTAACTTAGGTAAAAGACCGTGTTTTATTCCAGCCATCAGAATCTGTTCAGTCTCATCAACGGTGAAGAATCCTTTGTCGCAGAAAACATCAATGTAGTCAGCCAGTTCCTCTGAAGCAACAGCAGGAATCATCTCGTTAATTATAATGCTGATATAATCCTGCCTTTTGTTTTTGTAATCGAGCGGTATGGCATGTGCGCCAAGGAAGGTTGCCTTTATCAACAGGGGGCTGGTATTCCTGATCCTTCTTATAACCCGTAGCATTTTAAGCTCGTCAGCAGTGTTAAGCCCATAGCCACTTTTTATTTCAACAGCCCCGGTACCGAGAGATATTATCTCGTTCACACGTTTGACAGACTGTTCATACAACTCATCCTCTGATGTATCGTGCAAGAGTTTTGCTGAATTTAGTATCCCTCCTCCCCTCCGGGCAATTTCCTCGTACGAAAGTCCCTGAATCTTGTCCTTGAATTCATTCTCCCTGCTCCCGGCGAATACAATGTGGGTGTGGGAGTCACAAAATGTTGGCAAAGCCATTTTACCTGTAGCATCAATGACAATTGTATTCTGCCCGTGGACGGGACAGGAATTCATGTCACCAACTGCGCTTATGAGTCCGTTTTCAATGGCGATATAACCGTTTTCGACAGATAACATCTTTGCCATATTGCCACCAGAGACCCTCGGGATACCGGGGCCAACCGTGTTTAAGACAGACTTGATATTTTTGATTAATATATCCATGATTATGCTGGCAGATTAGCCGGTTCTAAGGTAGCAAATATTGAAAAATTAGGTTGTTATTTCCATTTTTCTTTATCTTTAGCTTCTCATAAAAAAAGCGTTCTATGAAAAAGACATTATTGATTGCCTTTATCTCAGCACTTTTTATCTCAGCCACCGCCCAGGAGGAGAATATTAAAAAGGGCTGGAATTTCGGTGTTCTCCCGGCCATTACTTACAGTACTGACCTGGGTTTCCAGTACGGCGGACTAATAGATCTTTACAACTACGGGAAAGGGGATATTTACCCGGGTTACTACCACAAGTTTTACCTCGAGATATCGCATTTCACGAAAGGAAGCGGCATTTTCAGGTTTAATTATGATTCAGAGCATCTCATCCCCGGGATAAGACTGTCGTCTGATCTTGCTTACATGCCTGATGAGGCATACGATTTTTATGGTTTTAACGGTTATGATGCTGTTTTCAACAAGGATTGGACAGACAAGGACCTTGTTGATGACTACAGAACGAGCATGTTCTATATGCTTCGCCGCACCCTCTTCCGTTTCAAGAATGATTTCCAGGGAAAATTCAATAACGGGAATCTTGGCTGGAACGCTGGTTTCGCGATTCAAAACTTTAAAATCTCTGATGTCAATACCAAGAAACTTGATGCACCTGATGTACCAGGTCTTTATAATCTTTACAAGGACTGGGGAATTATTCCGGGTAAAGACACTACCGGTGGTCTCATTAACACCATAAAAGTAGGATTGACCTACGATACAAGGGATAACCGCCCGAATCCGAACAAGGGTATGTGGACCGAGGCAGGCATAGAGACCTCTCTCGAATTCCTGGGCAGCGAGGCTAATTTCGCGAAATTCTATTTCACCCACAGACAATATTTCCCGGTTGTTCCAGGCAAACTTACCTTCGCTTACAGGCTTGGCTATCAACAGACACTATTCGGTGATGTACCATTCTATTACCAGTCTCAAATGATCGTATCAGTTCTTCTTGGAGCAACATCGGAAGGCCTTGGCGGTTCAAAATCAATAAGGGGTATACTTCGTAACAGGGTCATCGGCGACGGTTTCTTTTACGGGAATGCCGAATTACGCTGGAAGGCTGTCAAATTCAAGTTTATAAACCAGAACTTCTATCTTGGAGTAAATGGATTTTCTGACTTCGGGATGGTAACCGATAAAATCAAATTCACTGTTCCGAACCTGACCAACACGGGTTATAACGCTGCCGATTTCTTCAACGCTGATGCAGAGAAGTTACACGTGACAGCTGGTGCGGGTCTGAAGATAGTCATGAACGAGAACTTTATAGTGGCTATCGATCTCGGCAAAGCGCTCAATGAGCAGGATGGAGGGATGGGATTTTACATGGGACTAAATTACCTGTTCTAGGATCAGGCAATAAACAAATAGAAGCTGCTTATGCTATTTATAGGGTGTCCGGGCCGGGCACCCTTTTTTATGCACTCCTCAGAGACTCAGAATCCCTTGAGAAGCCAGGCCAATCCAACCCCGATATAATTACCAAGAAGATAGCCAATTACCCCACCGGTAATACCAGTAATAATCAGGTTTTTGTTCTTGAGGGCACCCGCTACAAGTGGAACGAATGGCGGGGAAAAAATGTACGCGGCTGAAGTAATAAGAAAGTTATCAGCGTCGACCCTGAAGATATATGCCAGAAGAAGGTGAAGAAGCATTGAGCCAAAGTAACACCAGGTAATAAAAAGCACCAGGTTCATCATCCTGAGGCTGAAAACAGTCGCTAGATCTGACTGTGTGGCAGCAGTAAGTGAGAATACAACAATCAGGTACATGCCAAGCTGGAATGTTTTTTCTATCCTGTTGAGTCTTTTTATAAGCGAGGCAAGGATGGCAAGTGTTGTGATAAGAAGTATTATCGCCGCCATCTGGAATTTCTCGTTGAACTGGAAGCCTATGGCAGCTGAAACACCCGCGATCAGGATTGATATACCCAGCGCACCCAGCAAAGGCAGGAAGCGGCCTTTCCTGAATATCCCCCTGAAATCGTCCATGTCCTCGGTTATTTCGGAAATGTCAACCTCGAGCTTCGTCTCATCTTTTGCAGATTTGAAGGGTGGCAGGATAAACCTGAAGATTTTTGGTGCTATCGTGATGAAGAACAAAACAAGAAAAGCTCCGACGAAAATGTCATATGTATTAGCAACGACGAACAGATTCGGGTCTACATCCAGGGCCATTTTCAAGGCAACGAAATTTGGTGTTCCGCCGGTGTATATACCAACGAACATTCCAGCCAGGCGCCAGCTTTCGGGTATAAGATCCTTGAAAATAAAATAACCTATCGTTACCATTATTGGACCCGCTATTATAGCCAGGGCCACGGATAAAAACCCGCGTCCCGCATATTTGAGCCATTTTTTGATATTAAGTGAAAAAAGCAATAGAGGAAATGCCAGAGGAATAACCGCGCTTACAACGTTCTCCTGGGCCTGGGCGATCTGGTTAGTGAAGATGTCCTCGTTGGTGGCCTTACCTTCTTTAACAAGCTCCTCGAGCCTTGCTTTAGGTATAGACATCTTACCCTGGAGAGCCATCTTGTAGCCTTCGCTGCCCCTCGGGAGTATTCCACTTGTACCAATAAGCAAACCAAAAGCATAGGCAAGTACTATGGCACCAAGCTTCTTGAAAATGCTCCACCTGTTGCACATGTAAATTATTACCAGTGGAAAGGTGAAATAAAATAATACCAAGAGTATAATTTTAACCATGAGGAGTGAGTTACTGATAAACCAAATATAAAAAAAGCGGCCAAATGTAACATTTAGCCGCCTGAAAAATAGGTATTTATACTTATGCTATTTAATCGCAGTTACACTCGTCAAAGCTTTTCTGATACTGTTCGATTGCTCTCAGGCTCATACCCATGCTCGAGAACCCTCCATCGTGGAATAGATTTTGCATTGTTACTTTTCGTGTCAGATCGGAGAAAAGCGCTACACAATAATCAGCGCATTCTTCAGCTGTGGCGTTTCCGAGAGGAGACATCCTTTCGGAGAAATCGTAGAGTGTATCGAATCCGAATATACCACTGCCTGCAGTTGTGAGAGTTGGTGACTGGGATACAGTATTAACCCTGACCTTACGATCGCGGCCATAAATATAGCCGAACGATCTGGCTATCGATTCGAGCAATGCTTTGGCGTCGCCCATGTCGTTATAACCATACAGGGTTCTCTGTGCCGCTACATAAGAAAGGGCAACAACCGAACCCCATTCCCTGATTGCATCGAGCTTGTATGCAGTCTGAAGTACCCTGTGAAAGCTAAGTGCTGATATATCAAAGGTTTTCAGCATATTCTCGTAACTGGTCTGCTCGTATGGAATACCCTTTCTGACGTTTGGGGACATGCCAATCGAGTGCAGTATAAAATCAATTTTACCGCCAAACTCCTTCATGCTTTCCGAGAGCAGATTTTCAATGTCTTCCATTTTAGTTGCATCGGCCCCAATTACCTTGCTGCCTGTCAAATTGGCGAGCTCATCAATTGAGCCCATTCTTAATGCCACGGGCGAATTTGTCAGTACAAGACTTGCACCATTTTCCCAGGCTTTTACAGCTACCTGCCATGCAATCGACTTCTCGTTAAGGGCACCAAAAATAATACCCTTTTTCCCAGCTAATAAACCTTCTTTCATATTTCTGTTATTAATTAAAAATGAAGCGGTTAGTCAACCTGATGTTGAACCAATGAGCTCCCGCGCGTTCTGTATTGCCGTTTCTGTAACTTCACTCCCGCTTAGTAATCGTGCTACTTCATATACTCTTTCCTCAGCTGTTAACAACCGAACACGTGTTATTGTTGAATGTTCCGTGTCATCTTTATAAACATGATAGTGCTCCTTACCCCTGGACGCGACCTGTGGCAGGTGAGTTATATTAATGACCTGCATGTATTTACCCATTTCAGAAAGTATCTGCCCGACCTTGTCTGCTACCTCCCCGGACACTCCCGAATCGATCTCGTCAAAAATAATTGTTGGAAGGTTACTGCTCCTGCTCAAGACTGACTTCAGGCTTAACATGACCCTTGATAATTCACCGCCCGATGCAACTTTTGAAAGGTTTTCAGGAGGTATCTGTTTGTTTGCCGAAAATAAAAAGTCAGCCCTGTCCGCACCATTGGGGCCTGGAGATTCCATGCCAGTAAGTTCAATCCTGAATCGTGCATTTGGCATCCCCAGGTTTTGCAGCAGTTCAACGATGCCTTTCTCCACACCCGGGATTGATTCCTTCCTGCGTTCGTTCAGTTTCCTTGCAAAATTCAGTAGCACTGACTTTTCCTTTTCAAGAAGCTTTTCCAGCTCGTCAAGACGTTCATCACTCGTTACAATAGTATTCACGAGTCGACGTATCTCCTCCTGTTTTTCAAGCAATCCATCAATATCACTTACCCGGTGCTTGTGCAGAAGAGAATTGATAAGATCGAGCCTCTCCCTCACAATCTGGAGTCGTTCCGGGTCAGCTTCTATACCCCCGAGCATCCTGTCTATTTCTCTTGAAATATCATCAAGTTCTATGAATGACGAAACAACCCTCTCGTGCAAAGATGCTGCCTCGGGATAATAATCAACTATACGTAGCAGATTCTGCTTTACCTCCCCGAGCATCGATACTATTGAATTACCCTCGGACGATAACAGTTCGGATGAAGACTGGAGTGCCGAACTGATATCGCCGGCATGTTCCAGAAGCTCCTGTTCCTTTTCCAGATCGATGTTTTCAGAAGGCTTCAATTTAGCCTCATCGAGCTGAGCCAACTGAAACATGTAATACTCAAGATCAGCCTTATTTTTTTCTGCTTTGTCTTTTATGCTGTCGTGTTCTGCCCTGAGTGACCTGTATAATTTGTAAGACCTGGCGTAATCTGACCTCAGGTCGCCATTACCCGAGAATGAATCAATGACATTAAGCTGGAAGTTATTCTCATTCAGCATCAGGGTCTGATGCTGCGAATGGACATCAATAAGCTTATCGCCCAGTTCTTTAAGAACATTCAGGTTAACCGGAGTGTCATTGATGAAAGCCCTTGATTTTCCGGAAGGACTGATTTCCCTCCTGATTATGGTTACCGGGTCGTAATCAAGTTCGTTAGAAGAAAAGAAATCTTCAAAACCGTAATCATTTATTCTGAATGTACCTTCCACCACGCATTTAAGCGATTCATCGAGCAAAACGCCCGTGTCTGCCCTGGCCCCCAGAACGAGAGAAAGGGCTCCCAGCAAAATTGATTTACCGGCACCCGTCTCGCCGGTTATCACCGTTAGTCCGGTTCCAAGGGTTATATCAAGCTCCCTTATAAGTGCGTAATTCTGGACGTGCAGACGTGCAAGCATAGGCGACTAATGATATCAGCTACCGGCAGTTATTTTTTCGTACTTCGTTTTATTAGCGGGATCAATCTCGGTTAAAATCTGTACCACCCTCCCCTTTTCCTCGGGGAATGCCTCCGAGAAGATCTTAACAAGTTCGTCCGATTTGGCATCAAGTATGACCTGCAGATAGTACATGAACGGATCGGGCTTCTGCCTGTATACTTCCTGCAGCAATCTTAGACTCTCGACTATTGATGATCTTGCTTCCGCCAGGCTTGATTCCATCTTGTCGAGACCATTGATATTATATCGGTATATGAATTGTCTCACCCCGTTATACTCCTTGTCAAGCATGTTCTTGACAAGCCAGTACCTGTTCCTGTTACGGGAATCATATGGCTTCCATCCTGGTTCAGGAGCATTCTGGGCATTCGAGACTATCTTTTCAGCTATCTGGAAGAATTCCGATCCGCCGTCGGGTGAAAACGAATCGGCATCAACACCAATAATGACATATGCGTAATAGGCAAGTACCGCTACGAGGCTGGACCTGTAAACATTGGGGTCGAACTCGAGAGGCTGAAATTCCACATACCTGAACTGGAAGTTATTATCCACGAAATTAAGCAGAGTAGTAGTGTAGGTTGTATTAAAAACCGGCCTGCTTAACTGTACCTGTATAGTGCCCTTGAATTCATCTGACGAAAGCTGGTCCGTGAGGTTTATCAGAATGCTGCAATCGATCCTTTCCGCGTAGCTGACTACCATGTTCGTCCAGACAGTGTTATTCATGAAGTCGTAGATATCCTTCTGCATATTAATAAAGACCTGCCTGTTTGATCCCTGTATCTTTTGAGCTGATACCTGGACGTTGCAGTACAGTTCCTGCCCGCTAATAGATTTAGTGGAAATGAAAACGACAACAAAGATTACACAGAGATTAAGGATAGCTTTTCTCATGAGTATCAGGAAATCAATGAAACGATTTTGTTAACAATATCCCTCGCCACTTCCCTCTTTGATTTCAACTCAAATTTATCAATTATATTGTTTCTGTCTATCAGAGTTATCCTGTTTGTATCATGACCAAACCCGGCACCTTCATCCCGGAGAGAGTTCAGAACAATCAGGTCAAGATTCTTCCTCTCGAGTTTTCCTATAGCGTTATTTGTTTCATTATCCGTCTCCAGTGCGAATCCTACCAGTAACTGGTTTTTCTTCTTTTTCTTTCCCAGGGTCGCTGCAATATCTGTTGTAGGAACAAGCTTCAACGACATCCCGGCATCATGCTTTTTAAGTTTTGAACCGGCTGGTTCAGCCGGGGTAAAATCAGCTACTGCCGCTGCCAGAATTGCAATGTTACATGATGAAAAGCGTGCAACACATTCGCTGGCCATTTCTGCAGCTGAGATGACCCTGATAACTTCTATTGACTTGTTCTCGGGAAGGAATTCCGTGGGTCCCAGTACAAGCACCACTTCAGCGCCCGCGTCAGCCGCGGCATCGGCAACGGCAATGCCCATTTTGCCAGTGGAATGATTACTCAGGTACCTGACGGGATCGATCTTCTCCCTGGTAGGTCCAGCGTTAACAAGTATTTTTTTACCTGTCAGCGGCCCCCTTTTGTTTTTTTTTTTGAGAAGTATGATGCTAATACTGTAACGATTTCAGCCGGTTCAACCATTCTCCCTTTTCCTGACAGGCCACTGGCAAGCTCACCGCTTTCCGGGTCGAGAATTATGTTTCCGAACGAGGCAAGTGTTTCAAGATTACGCCTCGTTGCAGGATGATTAAGCATATCCAGGTCCATCGACGGAGCCAGGAATACCGTGCAACGGGCAGAAAGATAGGTCGTGAGAAGCAGGTTATCGGCTATGCCATTAGCCATTTTCCCCAAAGTATTGGCGGTGGCAGGGGCCACAATGAAAGCGTCGGCCCAGATACCGAGATCGACATGACTGTTCCAGCTGCCATTTGTTGCATCAAAAAAATCTGTAAGAACCGGATTTTTAGACAGAGTAGCCATAGTAAGGGGTGTTATGAACTCCCTGGCATGCTCTGTCATTATGACCTTCACGCTGGCTCCATCCTTGACCAGTAAACGAACAAGGACTGCAGTTTTATATGCTGCAATCCCTCCTGTTACTCCAACCAGTATGTTTTTCCCGCCCAGCATGAAAAGTTTTACTCTTTAGCCTTGGCTTGTTTGTCAGGATTCTTATGAAAAACCTTAGACTCCTCAAATTCCTGAAGAGCGATGAGAGTTGGTTTGGGAAGTCTCTCGTAAAACTTAGAAATCTCGATCTGTTCCCTGTTTTCGAATACCTCCTCGAGGTTGTCGGTATAGGAAGCAAATTCTTCAAGTTTCTTGTTAAGCTCCTGCTTCATTTCAACAGAGATCTGGTTTGACCTCTTAGAAACAATAATTACAGTCTCATAAATATTATCCGTTCCCTTGTTAAGAGTCGAAAAGTTTCTTGTAACCGTAGTTACAGGGGCATTCGATTTTCTGTAATCCATCTCCTTCGTATTGCTTAATTAGTTGTTATTTCCATCTTCAGCATTTTAGCTGTAGTCTGGTATATTTTCTGGACATCCTTCGAATAATTACTTTTTGGAAATTCTTCCATGAACGAGTAATAATCATCGAGAGTCGCCTGGTATCGTTCTGTTTGTTTTGCCGCTATACTCAGTTCAGCATAAAGGAATAGAGATTTGAGTTTCAGATACATCATCTCCTCCCTGTATTTCGTTTGCGGATATTCCTTGAGGCTGTTTGCCAGTGCTGTAACGGAAGCTTTGTATTGCTTCATATCGTAATAAAGTTTGGCACTCAGGTATGATTTTTCAACCAGTTTTTCCCTGAGTTCATCAATATACCTGTTGGCATCAGGGGCTTTTGGACTTGAAGGGTATTTAGTCGCGAATATCACGAAGCCTTCCATGGCAGCCCTGGTGTTTGCCTGATCAAGTTCAGCA
Source organism: Bacteroidales bacterium (assembly GCA_046329885.1). Lineage (GTDB taxonomy): Bacteria > Bacteroidota > Bacteroidia > Bacteroidales > VadinHA17 > LD21. Next base: position 4,830 of record JAXLTU010000060.1, on the reverse strand, counting down.
CGGGGAGAAACGTAATAAGCGCACATGGCAGCCATGAAATATGAATCTTCAGCATATTTACCGTAAGGATAAAGATCTGAGAGATTCTTGAATTCCTGACCTGCCAGTTCGAAATCACGCATGCCATAATAGCTCTGGGCATTAAGCCACATCAGTTCCTCTGCTTCCTCTGTTGCACGGTACCTCGGGAGAACCTGCGAAAGCAGTTCCGATGCACGTGCATACTGGCCATCATCATAGTATTCCTTGAGCTTTGTCTTCTTGAGTTCGTAGTCAGTGCTTTTCAATAGCTTTTCATACTGACCGCAGGAGACAGAAACAAGAACTATTATTACCAGAAGCAGGAGCCTTACTTTCATGTTTTTAAAATGTTGCGCAAAATTACTGAATATTTTTCAAACTCAAGATATAAACGTGACAATAATGCATAAATTATGAGGCAATAGTCTACTTTTCCAAATTAGGTATAAATAGGTATTCAACGTTTGAAGCGAATTTTTATTTTTGTGCGGAAATTAACAAACAACCATAATCATGGATATTTTTGATAAGATAAAATCGGACAAAGGTGCTCTTGGCCAATACTCGGCAATGGGTGATGGATACTTCATGTTTCCTAAACTCGAGGGGGAGATAGCGCCAAGGATGAAGTTCAGGGGTAAAGAGGTGCTCACCTGGAGCCTGAATAATTACCTGGGTCTTGCAAATAACCCCGAGATACGTAAAACAGATGCTGAAGTAACAGCTCAGTATGGCCTGGCCTATCCCATGGGTGCCAGGATGATGTCGGGTCAGTCAACAAACCACGAGAAATTCGAAAAGATGGCGGCAGAGTTCGTGGGTAAGGAATCAGCTTACCTGTTAAACTTCGGCTACCAGGGAATGGTCTCGATAATAGACGCTCTCGTCGACAGACACGATGTTATAGTGTATGACTCGGAGTCTCATGCCTGCATAATGGATGGTCTGAGGTTGCATTTTGGGAAACGATTTGTCTACCCTCACAACGATATAGAAAACTGCGAGAAGCAGCTGCAGAGGGCCACCAAGCTTGTTGAACAGTCGGGTGGTGGTATACTTGTAATTACTGAAGGTGTATTCGGTATGGCCGGTGACCTCGGGAAACTCGATAAGATTGCCGCCCTTAAAAAGAAATACCAGTTCCGTTTCCTTGTTGATGACGCGCACGGTTTTGGCACCATGGGTGCAACAGGAGCAGGTACAGGCGAACATTTCGGCGTACAGGACGACATAGACGTATACTTTGCGACCTTCGCTAAATCGATGGCCGGAATAGGCGGATTCGTAGCCAGCACCAGGGAAGTTGTTACCTATCTGAGGTTCAACCTCAGGTCGCAGATTTATGCCAAATCATTACCCATGGCAATGACACTTGGCGCGATCAAAAGACTCGAGATGATCAAACAGCATCCCGAACTGAAGGATAAACTATGGACTATTGTAAACGCGCTTCAGAAAGGTCTGAAAGAGGCGGGACTTGATCTTGGGAAAACTGAATCACCAGTCACACCTGTTTTCATGAAGTGCCCCCTCACCCAGGTTACCCAGATGATTTACGACCTGAGGGAAAACTACGGGATCTTCTGCTCGGTAGTCATTTACCCTGTAGTTCCCCGCGATGTCGTGATGCTGCGTCTGATACCAACAGCGGTTCATACTCTCGAAGATGTGGAATACACCGTGAAGGCTTTCAGGGAGATCAAGAACAAGATCGACAACAACATCTATCCTCACGAGATGAAGGACTTCAATAAATAGGTCGTACCTGAAGATAAAATAGAGGCTGTCGGGCTCATGCTGACAGCCTTTTTTATTTTCGGCCTGGCCAGACATCCTGGTGAAATGAAATAACCCGGTTCCTAATGACAGACCTTTCACGACACATGTCTTTTTCGACAAATTTTCATTTTTTGTCGAACAAATGCCCGAAGTTCAGGGTTTATATGCTTGATAAACCAATCCTGATCCCTTTTTTTTCAAGCAAAGCTCCCCTGACCCGATGAATGAAAAAAATAGAAATAATCTTCTGAAAGGGTATAACATGATGTTGTATTTTGCCGGAACCATGATCATGTTTGATCCGCGTCACGAGTGCATTTTTGATTTCTGGTCTGAAGGGATTTTGAAAAGTCTGCCGGTAAACAGCACGAATCCAAATTTCATAAGGGCGGCTTCTCTCCTAAGAGAATCAGTTAAAGAGGCAGACATTTACTCAAGAATGAAAACTGACTACCTCAGGTTGTTTGATGAAAGCAGCCAGGCGATTGCAATTCCCCGTGAATCGAGGTATTTCCCGGTTAGCACGTTTCCCGGCGAAAGAGAGATGGAAACAGTGGAGTCATTTTATAATTCATATGGCTGGAAATCCAAATTTTCCGGCATGATACCAGACGATCATATCGGTGTTGAACTATTATTCCTGACAATACTTATCGAAAAACTTCTTGAATTTGATGATGCTGCCTGCGACAGGGCAATGAAAGCGGAGATCAGCCGGTTTATCAGGAAGCACATGCTGAGCTGGGTCGGTGGCTGGAATGATGTGGTACAGGAAAAATCCCTGACACGGAGCTACAAAGGCATTGCCTGGCTCATCGTTTCATGTTGCGAGGATATTGTGTCAATAATGGAAGAGAAGGCCTGAAAAATGGCAAAAGAATCTAAGCTTATTTTTCTCCCCTGAGGTAAGTAAACAAGGTCACGACATCATCAGTCACGTCAAATTTCACCTTGTTGTTCTTCACGAACTTTGAAATCTGACTTTTCTTATCGGGGTAGATACCTCCAAGTTGCTTCGCATTCAGGAATGATCTCATCTGTCCATCCTTGAGGGTCCAGTAAACCGGTTCAGGTTTAATCAGGAGGTCGGGCTCGTTTTTCAACCTGTACACTTCATTCCCGAACTGCATATTGTTTATGTAAGTTGAAGAGGACACCTGTGACGTACCACCATAGGCAGCTGGTCTGGCGGGGGGCTGGATTTTTCCCTTGTGCTGTATGAAGAGGCTGATACCATCCCTGTACACTACTTCAAGAAACCCATTTCCGTTTAGAATAAAAGGATGACCGGAAATATACGCCGTATCGATAGCTTCCTGGTTCATCACGTCGTAGACTTCCCCCTTCTGGAGGAAGACAATTTTCTCCGTGACAATATTGTAATTGAGAACGAGATTAAGGTCACGACCAGCCCTCATCGCTACATTCCCCCGCTTGAAATCCGGGAACAGATACTGTCCGGGGTTAACAAGTTCTTTAGACTGACTATAAGCAGACTGCGAAACAATAATCATCACCAGAATGTATATGACATTCGGTATGAGGAAAAACCTTATTATCCTTTTCATGACCTTCCGATTAACACGGTGAATGTAAAATTAAACTATTGTCATGGTTTAAATAACGCAAAAACCGCTCCAATTAGTTAATAAATCAAAAAAAAGAAGTCTCGTGGAGGTAGTTGTCAGAAGTTTGGATTGAAGAAATTCTGGATGGCCCCGAAATAGAATTCTCTCCATCCCTCGGATATATCCTGAAAATCATCATCAGGGATGTTAGTATGTTCCACGGTAACAGACGAATCTTCACCTTCAGGGTTTATAGTTATAGTTGCTACGGATTTCTCGGTTTGCTCACCGAAAAACCATTCCTGAACAATCTTCCTGTCTTTAACGAATTCAAGGTTTATTCCAGTTATATCTCCCTCCCACAGCGAAAACTCGCTGCCTGCCGTTTCAGACATGATAGCGGGGTAACCCGACCAAAGCTCTATAGTATAAGGATTTGTCAGGGCTGAATACACATCTGAAGGTTCGGCATTGATCCTGAAAGTTTTCTTGAATGTTTTCATTGCTTGCTGGTTATTTCCGTAAAGTTATGGAATCTATTCAAGACTAAATCACCAAAGAAATAATAAACATCCCCATTAATTCAACTCTATACTCACAAGATGCTTAATAAAAAAGGGATCGCATAAACGACCCCTTCTTTTAAAGTCTAACATATATTTAAAGTTCGGACAGGTATCTTTCCGCATCAATGGCTGCCATGCAACCCGATCCAGCTGCGGTCACGGCCTGCCTGTAATGTGGATCCTGGACATCACCAGCAGCGAAGACTCCGGCAACGTTCGTTTTGGAAGTTCCCGGTATAGTCCTTATATAACCCACCGTGTCAGTATCCAGGTACTTTTTGAAAACATCCGAATTAGGAGTATGACCGATGGCAAGGAAAAATCCATCTATCCTAATCCTGACGATAGTTTCCTCAGGTGTTCCTTTCTTCTTCACCAGAACCGCCTCTTCTACCCCGTTTGAGCCGGTAAGGTCCAGTGTCTGGTGTTCCCAGAGTATTTCGATATTCGGGGTGTTAGCCACTTTATGTTGCATGGCTTTTGAAGCCCTCAACTCGTTTCGTCTGACAATAAGGTAAACCTTCCTGCAAAGGCTTGCAAGATAGGTTGCTTCTTCCGCGGCGGTATCTCCTCCACCAACAACAGCAACATCCTTACCCCTGTAGAAAAATCCATCACAGGTTGCACATGCTGAAACACCCATGCCCGCGTATTTCTTTTCTGCTTCCATCCCAAGGTATTTGGCTGTTGCACCAGTGGCTATTATTACAGCCTCGGCCTCAATAACCTTTTCACCATCAATGGTAACCTTGTGTATCCTTCCGCTGAAATCAGCATCAGTCGCTATTCCAAATCGTATATCCGCCCCGAATCTTTCTGCCTGCTTTTTCAGGTCCTCCATGAGCTCCGGACCGGTAATACCTTCGGGATAACCGGGGAAGTTTTCCACTTCAGTT
>JAXLTU010000006.1:0-124484 GCA_046329885.1 Bacteroidales bacterium | reverse complement strand
TGATGATTTCCTTGCAAGAAAATTCGTTCCATCATGCGACAGCCTCGAATTCATAATTCTTGCTTTATCCGATCTTTCAATGTTTTATTCACTTGAAGATACAGAGGAATCGTGGAGGATTAAAAACTATATTCTTTCATATCATTGCAATTATCACAGGTTTGCACCTAAATATAATATTTTGGTATATGGAAATAACTTTTCGATGATTTTCCCGAGGTTAACAAATTATTATTTCAAAGGGGTTACTGAACTTTATTGCAACGAACTCGGCTTCGGTCTAAAGTACTCTCATGAGCAGAAGCCAAAGGATCTGGAGAAACGAGGGGAGGAGGCTGCCAAACGCCACGCGAGAATAAAGAATGACAGTAATTATAATGAAAACCTTGGCTACCTGAATAATATTATTGAGATTGCTGGCGGGAAAAATGTTCAGGTTATTCTGCTTATGACTCCAAGTTTTTCGTCGTACACCGCAAATCTTGATCACGACCAGCTTGAAAAGACGATTGTGACATTCACGGGGCTTCAAAGGAAATATGAAAATGTAATTTTCCTTGACATGACGGATGACAAGAGATTTACGGAAGAGGATTTCTGGGATGGAGACCATCTTGATGAAATTGGTGCGGAGAAGCTAACCAGAATTCTTGATGATACTTTATCCATTATGCCACGGCGTTTGAGAAAAGCGGACTGATTTTGCCAATTAAATATTCTAGGATTGACTTATTTCGCATTAATCTTGTTCCCGGTCTTCCAGTTTTTTATTAAGAGACTTAGTCTTATAGGTTTTTGGGACACATCCAGTGAAAAAATAAGGACCTGATTGAAAACAAACTCGAACATGATTCTTGGTTTGCAGATGCCGCTTTAGGCCGGTAATATAAACTTTAGTATTTTTGGATTGTTAATTCAATGATCCTATTTCTCAAATTTATACAGTAAAAATGTTATTCAATCATCAATTTCGCCATATCAGGATATTACCTGTTGCGGTTTTCTATTTGTTGCTCGTCGGATGCCATCAGGCAACTGCTGGAAATTATTACGTTAGTGCTTCTGGAAGTGATTCCAATAATGGGAGGACACCCCAGACCGCATGGAAAACAATTGCTAGAGTTAATTCAAAAACATTTTTACCCGGTGATTCTATATTGTTTAGGAGAGGTGATGTCTGGAGAGAAACATTAAGAATAAGTTCATCAGGTGATTCAGGAAAACAAATAACCTATTCAGCCTTTGGCAAGGGACCAAACCCGAAAATCCTTGGATCAACATCTGCCTCAGGTTGGGTTGCCACATCAGTGAAGAATGTCTGGCAATCTGAGAATGTAACTACCAATCCATGGGAAATTCATGCTTATCGAACGGAGATATTCTTTGAGAAGAAAGATGGCTCAGTTGCATGGGGCAGGCATAGAGACTTTAGTCCTGATTTCTCACCACTTACAGACGAATTTGACTGGTGCTGGAACTCTGGTAAATTATACGTATACTCTCCTTCAAACCCTGATCAAAATTATAAATCAGTTGAAGCCCCCCAGAGGAAATATGCCGTTATGTTGCAAGATAAGCAGTACATTACGATTGATCATTTAGATAATTCATACCACGTACTTGCAGGGATTGCTGACAATTACCAAACTTACCTCCTTAAAAGCTTACGAGTTACTTATTGCCATATCAGTCATATAGGTGTGAAAAACAGTTCAATGGCTTATGGACTCGATGTTCACCATTCAGATTCCTATTATGCTTTTAATGATATCGAAAACTGCGGGAGAAGAGGTATTTCGCTTACAATCTATAAAACCAATGTAATTACACTGTCAAATGTTATAATCGAATACAACAGGTTTCACCATGGCTGGCATACAACTGGAGTCGACTGTAACAACGCGGGCAATCACCTGATAACAGATATTATTATCCGTAATAACCTTTTTGATAACGTCCCTGACAGGATCGTGGACAGGCATAATTCCAATGACATATTCATTGCCAATCAATCCCCAGGTGACGGTGTAGTGAAGAATATTTACATCTACAATAACATTTTCCGGAACACCCAGGGCAGCGCTGTTAAATTCGAAGCTGTAACAGATGTTCATGTACTGAACAATACATTTTATGGCGTCGATCCAACACTTTCAAGCTTCCAGGGTCTTGTTGTGGCCACCAATGGTAAGAATTTCAATATCAGGAATAATATTTTCTATAACAACTGTGATCATTCATTCAATAAAGATTTCTATAATCTTTACTACAACGACTCGTGGCCACCATTCGAATACCCTGCTGGATGGAGCGTTGATAATAATCTATATTATACGACAGACAAAGCAACCGATTTCATGTTCTTCTGGATACCGTCCAAACCAGCTTACGAAGCAAGGTATAAGATGATACATTGGGAATTGTACAAGCAGGCTGAAAAGCAGGATCTCCATAGCCCGGCTCCGGCCGATCCAATGTTTATAGATGCGGTTAATGGTAACTATGCCCTTCAAAAAGGATCCCCTGCCATCGGGAAAGGGGTAAAGATAGACCTCGTCACAAAAGATTTTTATGGAAATCCGATGAACAATCCACCTGATCTTGGTGCTATCCAGTATGGGTCAGTCCCTGGTAAATTTTTTGATGAAAAGGTCAGATTTGGGAAGTAGTATCTAATCTATTTAATTTCCCCAATAACTAATGTCCGAGGAGCTAAAGTCATACAGGCAGATAATGAAGGCAACATCTCTTTTTGGGGGTGTTCAGGTTTTTAACATTATTATTACGATAATCCGGTCTAAGATCATCGCCGTATTGCTTGGACCTGCCGGTATGGGTATTTCAGGTCTCTTAACATCTACTTCGGGTTTGATCAGTGGATTTACAAATTTCGGTCTGGGTACCAGTGCCGTGAAAGACGTTGCTGCGGCAAACGAGGGAGGAAACACCCACAGGATAGCAGTTGTCGTGAAGGTTCTTCGCAGATGGGTCTGGGTAACTGGCTTGCTTGGGATGATTGCTACCCTGGTGCTCTCACCATGGTTGAGCCAAATCACGTTTGGTAATAAGGACTATACACTGGCATTCGTGTGGATCTCTGTTACCCTCTTATTACAGCAATTATCTTCAGGACAACTTGTTGTATTACAGGGTCTTAGAAAGTTAAACTTTCTTGCCAAGGCAAACGTGGCAGGTAGTGTCATCGGGCTTGTTGTTTCCGTTCCAATTTATTATTTCCTCGGTGTGGACGGTATCGTTCCGGCTATAATACTTACTTCACTTACCGCCATGTTATTGTCGTGGTATTACTCGGACAAGATAGACCTTGTTCCAGTACAGGTAAGCAGGACAAGAACAATTGCCGAGGGAAAGGAGATGTTAAAGATGGGTTTTATGATAAGCCTGTCGGGTTTAATAAATCTTGGTACAGCTTTACCTTGTCAGAATCTATAAGTCACACTGGTGGTGCTGCTCAGGTAGGATTATATAACGCGGGTTTTAATATTATAAACACATATGTAGGTCTTGTTTTCACAGCGATGGGCCAAAGATTATTACCCAAGGTTAGCCGGGGTTGCCGCCAGCAATGAAAAAGCAGGACAAGCTATTAACCAGCAATCAGAGATAGCAGTACTAATACTTGCTCCTATTCTATCAGTATTTTTGGTATTTATTAACTGGATTGTACTGGTCCTTTATTCGACCAAGTTTATAGAGGTGAATGGAATGATACATCTAGCTGCTCTCGGGATGTTCTTTAAAGCAGTCAGTTGGGCAATAGCCTTTATTCTCCTTGCAAAAGGTGCTTCAAATCTGTTTTTCTGGAATGAGCTTGGTGCTAATATTTACCTACTTGGCTTCAATATAGCTGGATACAAGCTAATGGGTCTCCAGGGGCTTGGAGCATCATTCTTTCTTGCCTACTTAATTTACTTTTTACAGGTTTACCTGATTGCCAGATTCAAATACTCGTTCTTCCTGGTTAAAGAATTTAACAGGATATTCGTGATTCAGTTTCTAATCGGTTTATCCTGTTTTGCAACCGTGAAACTTATACGTGCCCCATATTCATTTTTCGCGGGTTCAGTTCTTATTCTCGTCTCAACTGTTTACTCTTACAGGGAACTGGACAAGAGAATTGGTCTCAAATCGATTCTGACAGATTTTAAACAAAAATATATAGGCTCTAAATAGATTAGAAAGGATTAATTGATTGGTTTACAAACATTTTGTAAATTAGCTATTTTATTGAAAATTGTTTTTATGATATATTTAATATTAGTTAATGTAACTAATAACCACTTTAAACGTTAAATATTTTGTGTTAGTCACAGAAATATGGTCATCCGTCAAAAAACAGTAAAATGAAACGCATTGTCTTTTCTCTAATATTAGTGATAGTTTTTGTTCCTGGTCTACTAGGGCAGAAAACCTATTACGTGAGTTCAGCCGGCAATGATGCCGCTGATGGACTTACAAAAAGCACTCCCTGGAAAACATTGGGAAAGATAAATGGTACAACGTTTGTCCCCGGTGATAGTATCCTTTTCCGGCGGGGTGATGTATGGCGCGATCAGTTGCTGGTTCATAATTCCGGTAATAGTTCCAAATATATTACCTATGGAGCGTATGGTTCAGGACCTAATCCGAAAATACTTGGCTCCATACAAGCAACTGGTTTCACGACAACAGCTTACGCGAACAAGTGGCAATCGACTGCCACTATTCCTATCGACCCGTGGGCAATCTCGTATTTTGGTGAAGTATTTTTCGAGGAGCTAAACGGGAAAGTTTCATGGGGGTCAAGGAAGACCTATACTGCTGATCTTTCAAACCTGACCAAGGAATATGACTGGACCTGGAATGGGAACAGGATTTTTGTTTATGCACCTGCAGATCCAGATACTCGTTATTTCTCTGTTGAAGCGCCACAGGAGGCCTACTGTATTCAACTTGAGAATAAAAACTATATCGATATTAACCATATTGATATGCACTATACCTCAAATGCATGTATTTATGATGAATACGCTACGATGTACCTCACAAATCTTAGAGTGACATATTGCAATATTGGTTGGGTTGGGACCAAGGATAGCCCATGTGCTTACGGACTTGATGTCCACCATTCCAATTCTTATTACGCCTATAATGAAATTCACGACTGCGGAAGAAGAAATATTTCACTGACAATGTATGACACTGATCCAATAACCCAGCAGAATGTTGTTATTGAGCACAACTATTTTCATCATGGTTTCCACACCACTGGTGTCGACTGCAACAATGCTGGAAACCACATTCTTGAAAAGATCACGATAAGAAATAATATTTTTGAAGGAGATCCAACTCAAAATTTTCTCGGCGATAATACTACCTCGAACCATGTATTTATCGCCAATCAATCGCCCGCGACTGGTGTAACCAGGAATGTTTATGTATATAATAACGTGTTTACCTATGCTCACGGGAAAGCAATAATATTTGAAGATATTGATACTGCTTACGCGGCTTACAATACTATTTATGGATTCAACCTTAATCTCACGGTATGGCAACCTCTGATTAGTACAGAATATGGCTCTGAAGTCCATATTATTAATAATATCATATATCATAATGGAAATGAAGATGTAAATGGTTCATTAATTGGTTTTTTTAATAATTATTCACGGGTAGCTGTTCCTAAAGAGATTGATTATAACCTGTGGTATTCGGTTGACCCCAGGGCATCATTGTTGATTTTTTATCAACCTTATCCAAACGGATATGAAGATAACTATAACATGGCGGCATGGGCAGGGCTGCGAAGTGACTATCCTGGATACGAGGCTCATGGTCCAAATCCCGCCGATCCTCAATTCAATAATGCAGCAGGTGGCGTTTTTACACTTAAAGCTACATCTCCAGCGATTGGTAAGGCAAAACCCATACCATGGATTACCACTGACTATCTTGGAAATCCAAGAAGTAATGTGAACCCCACTATTGGAGCCTTTGAATACAATCCAGGGTCAAATGCATTTCCTGTGGTAAACCTAACTTCACCTGCAAACGGGGCAACCTACCTGGCGCCTGCCTCTATCACTCTCACTGCAACCGCCACCGATGCGGACGGAACAATTACCAAAGTCGAGTTCTACAGCACAACCAAAAGTGGGCGAAAGACTAGCTCACCATATACATTTAGTGGACAAATGTTGCTGCCGGAACATATTCCTTATCTGCTGTAGGTACAGATAACCTGGGAGCTATGACAAAATCAGCTGTTGTGAGTGTAACTGTATCAGCCGGAACCTCTAATGTTCTTCCATCCGTTGTCTAACATCACCCGGAAACGGCAGTACCTTCACCGCACCGGCAACAATTAATATTTCTGCCAATGCTTCTGATTCAGATGGAAGCATAACGAGGGTTGAATTTTTTAACGGGGCAACTAAACTGGGAGAAAAAACCACGGCACCTTATACATATTCCTGGACAGGAGTAGCAGTGGGAACTTATTCCCTAACAGCTGTCGCGACTGACAATTCAAATGGGAAGACTACATCAACAGCGGTAAGTGTAACGGTTAATAATGGAACCCGCCACCAAACACTCCGCCAGTCGTGAGCATTACCAGTCCGGATCAAGGGGCTACCTTTACCTCACCTGCAACTATCACGATAACTGTAAACGCTACTGATGCTGATGGTACTGTTTTAAAAGTGGAGTTTTATGATGGTGCATTCAAAATCGGTGAATCCTCATCTGCACCTTTCACTTTTGATTGGACGGATGTTAATACAGGGTCGCACTCAATCTCAGCCATTGCGACAGATAACCAGAATGCGACAGGAACCTCAGCCTCTATAATCGTTCAGGTTTCAGATATCCCTGTTACCGCTACTTCAGACATCGATATTTATCCAAACCCTACTTCAGGCTCAGTTACTTTAAAAACAAATGTCGTACTTGAAGATGAAAGTAGCTTGGTTACTGTGGTTAATTCTCTGGGGAAGAAGTTTTTCGAAGGAAATATTCTTAAAGATGAACTCACGAAGCAATTTGACTTTAGTTACCTTGACAGGGGCGTCTACATTGTGCTGATTAAAGGTAACAAAGGTATTGTTGCCACGGCAAAGTTCGTTAAGATGTAACTATCCTTCCTTTTTATGATTGGAAGGCTTCAAAAGCCAGTTGTTGTACAGTATAGATTTTCAGCAGAACCTGGAGTTCAGAATTTCGTGGTTAATGAACGTGATGCAATCGCCTGTCCTCTTTCTTCCTTCAAATGAAATAATATGGGGAATTTGGATGTAACAGGTACCTGACTCCTCGATTGAAACCATGTGTCACGAGTTAGAGTTAATTAGCATTTCATTCGTTGCAGGTCTCCCAAGTATCATTCATCCGGCTTATCAGGATTTATCCATTCTTCAGCATCTCTTTGTGTTGTATACTCTCTGTTTAGTCTCTTTGTAGTTTTCATGTAATTGGGGGCATTCTGTAAGTGCATTCTGAAATACAAAGGGCTGTCGTATCATTTGACAGCCCCTCGTTTAGCAAAGTAATGAAAAATCTGAGATTAATTCAATAGGATCATCTTGATACTATTGGAGTAATTGCCTAATGTATTAAGTTTCAGATGTTAGTAGATTCCTTTGGGAAGATCTCCCTTGATAAAGTTTAATGAGTACTTGCAGAAATAACCATGATTTCATTTACCGGCGACCTGACTTTCTGACCGGTTGAATTGTAAGTTCAATCAAAACTTTCCCATTCTCGCTGACATCATATTCTATCATTGTTTCAAGCTGAATGGATTCGGGTAATTCTGGTAAATCCTGGTTTCAGAAAGAATATCAGAAAGTTGCAAACTATTGTCCTTTTCAGGTTGGTATTTGCAGTTGCTGATTTCAGATTTGAAACTTAAACAGTACTTCAACAAATTCTATGTCGGCGGGAGGATAGCCGGTGGATGATCCGCCAGTAATAACAGCCAGTCGGGGATTGGTAAGAGTCTGGGCTGTAGGAACACCTGTTGAGACCAAGTTGATCCATTGGTTGAGAAATAGGCTGTCATAACCTGTGTAGCCCTGTCCCTGTCAATTCGGAGATAGAAGTTTGTTATGAAATGTTTTGTTGTTGCGAATAGGATGTTGGGTAAACCAGTCCGTTCTCGATTACAAAAGCAACGGAGTTACACTGTTGTAACCTCTCGAGACTTCCATGTAATGATCATCATCCTGATAAGCGACAAGTGAAACAGCCTGGTAATTAGCCGTCGGGTTAAAGGATGCTACCTTCATTCGATGTTTTCCATGTCGGCGGAAGGGTTCTGAAGAGTGAGTTTCTTGTACTATTATTTGAAGCCCAAAAGTTTGCCAAGATCCAACAGGGATACATGCCCCGGGATGTGCAATCTGGTCAAATGAAACAACAGCACCAGATAATTGCTCTGTATTTCTCGGAGACACTTGACATTCATTATAGCTAAATCGACCATTCGAAACCAGTGCTTCCCTGTCTGTATAATTGAAGTCAATATGTAAATATCCGGCCGGTGTTACAAGAAGAGTTACTGTTTTAACCTGTGGTGTATTTGATGCACCAACAGCCGAAACGGTGATAGTTTTAGTATAAGTGCCAGACACCAGACCTGAAACGTCAACATTAACGGTTACAGCTGTCGTCCCAGTTCCGGAAGTTGGATTAATGCTCAGCCAGTTCCCGTCGCTTGAACTTACTGCGGCAGTCCAGTTTAATAACTGCGGGAGGTTAGATGTAACGTTGAAGGTTTGTGCAACAGGATTCTCCCCTTCCACCGCATTGAAATTAAGTTGATTCTCGCTTAGGATAATCCTTGGAACTGATTCATCGACATAATTAACAACAACTGTTTTAACGTTGGAAGGCTCGACGAGAACATTGGCAAACAAGTAATGGTTGGCATCAATTATCCTTGTGGTGTAAGGAGTGTTGACTCCATTTATAGTTACGCCTTCAACGAGTCTTGTATCGTCATAATCAATCCTAAGTGTAATCAGGTCAGATGAGTTAAACGATGATTCGAAATTCCTGTATGCTGATGATGGAACGCTTGTTCTCGACACACCGAATGAAAAACTGTTAGTAGCTGTGGTGTAAGAAGAAACAATGAGACGATTCCTCTGGTAGATGAATTTACAACTTTCCCAATTGATGTAACCCAGATGTCCTTGTTTTTGGCGTAAGCAATGGCTCCATCATCCAGCAGGCTTTCATGTAATACAAGGTTAAACCATTTCTTAAGATTGATAGCTGAATCGACAACAGTTATCAGGTTAGGCTGGTGGGTTTGGAATATGGCCGTGAGTGTTGTAACTCTTGAGGTTCATAGAAATTATCAGGGTTGGCATCTTCAAGTTTTATTGAAATTGTAGCCTCTCCCGCTTAAGAAATATTCTGATGCAACAGCTTTGCATATGATAATTCTGTGTACCACACGGCCATACAAGCGAGATAAGATCAGGTATAGGCGGGAGTATTTGCCACTAATCCGGATATATTCATCCCGATTTCCCTGTTTCTGAATGTTAGTTCAGAGAATGTTGTAACACAATCGTGGTCGTAAAGATGTGATCCAAGTTCCATACCACGCGTTAAAATAGCTGGCGTAGAATGGAGGTGGTGTCCCATAATTGGAGACATACGTCCCGACAAATCCATTATCGACTAATTGCTGGAACCCTGTGGCGTCGCCATTATCAACAGATACACTCATTGCCCCAGGATAACCGTTATACCAGTCAGCACCGGTTACAGGCGTTACAGGGTTTATTATTACTGTTACAGGGAGTGTGACCGGCGGGATGGTGGAAAGATATGATTGGAGAGTAATATGACCCGTATGCGTACCAACGCTCAGACCTGTTGTATTAACACCAACCCTAATCTGACCTTCAGTAAAACCGCTCTGGATATTAGTTGTAAGCCATTGCGAATCAGATGTTAGTACCCATGGGATATTTCGGTCAAGTGTGGTGTAAACATATATTGGTCTGGTGTTTGTAATTGTTTGGCCTACCTGTGCATTGAAAACAATGTCCCCAGGGTAAGCCCTTAGTTCATCACCTCCATTTGTTATTATCTCCGCCCATTCAATATCTGCCTGTGGAAGCCCTGTTAATGAACCACCGCATAAGATTGCCAGACGTGGATTGTGAGGATAAGCTAGTGATACAGAATGGATTTCACTTCCAACTGAAATCCAGGTTGTACCATTTAAAGAATAGTAAGCTGTGACTTCCTCGTTCTCTGGATTCCTGTCAAGTCGCAAAATAATATTGGATGTTGCGTTCTCATCAACGGTTGCGATGGATGTTGCCACACCAATAGCTTCTGAAGAAAGCATTATCCTGTTTTTATCGTTGTATGCTCGTGCAATCTCGAGGTAGTTGTTGTCATTCTGGTATATTGCAAGGCTCACAGATTGATAGTTAGTAGTTGGAGTGAATGATTTTATCATCATTCTCACACTTGACCAATCAAGAGGCAGATCCCTGAAAAGAGTATTTCTGCTATTGTTATCACTTACCCATAGACCTCCTATGTCAACAGGGATCCTTATAACTCCGGGGTGAGCAACCTGGTCATAGGACACAACTGCACCACTTGTTTGCTCCGTGTTTCTTGGTACCAGTTCAGGATATGGACCTGTAGCAATGAAATCCCAGCCGTCAGCAACTAAACTGGAACGATCAGGGTAGGTGAAATTAAAATGATATGTTGTATTCCTGAGTACACTTATCGTGACGCTAGTTGCAGGATTCAGGATTGTACAACCATGAGCATCAATTACCGATGTTATTGTATACACATACTGGCCTGTAGTCAATACTCCGGTTGAGATTGGACTTCCAGTGGTATAGCCATTTATTGAGGTCTGAGCTACACCATTCCTGTTGTAGTTAATCAAGAATGGGCCTGTTCCTCCGGTAATAGTTATAGAAAAATTGGTGGATAAGTTATTATCAATGGTATCGTTGCTGCTGAACAGGACCTGTGTAATAGCAGGATAGACTGTTATCTGAACAGGAGCAGATGCAACTGAAGTACAGGAGCCGCTGGAGACTAGTCGTCTGAACCAAGTCGTTGATGTAAGTACCGATGGATTAAAGGTTGTTCCGGTAGCACCAGGGATGTCAGACCAGGCGCTGTTATCAGCAGAACTCTGCCACTGGTAAGTAAATGATCCGGTGCCACCTGTGGCAGTGGTAAGCTCAGTCAATATTGCAGGACTAGAATTTGCACAAATGTTTTGAGTTGATCCGACTGAACCAGCCGTAAGTTGCGCATTTACTGTTATCAATACTGGAGCAGTATAAACAGTCCCGCATGAACCACTCGTTACACCCATTCTGTACCATGTGTTGTTTACAAGCGCTGAAGGTAAATATGTTGATGATGTTGCACCTGCGATATTAGACCAGGTAATATTATCAGATGATGTCTGCCACTGGTATGAATAAGTACCTGTTCCTCCAGAAGGAAGTGTTGCCTGAGTCAGCGCGACTGGTGTTGTGTTGTAACAAATTGACTGAGCAGCGCCAATAGTGCCAGAGAGTAGAGCGTTGTTAACAGTAATTGTTACGGTATTACTTGCCCTGTTGCCACAGCTTCCACTGTAAGTGAGTCTGCGGAAATATGTGGTTGATGTTAAAACTGTAGGGCTATAAGCTGTTGAGGTGGCACCTGAAATATTTGTCCAGCTCGTGTTATTGGTCGACATTTGCCACTGGTAGGTAAAGACTCCGGTACCCCCTGTTGCGGGTAGCACCTGGGTGAGCTGGTTGGGCGCAGTATTATAGCAAATGGTCTGATTCTGACCAATAGTGCCTGCAGTATAATTTGGCGTAACGGTTACGAGTATTGGAGCACTCGTGGCCGAACAACCTTCACTATATACTATTCTCCGATAGTAACTATTCGCTGTCAAAGCTGTCGAAAATGATAATGAAGCTGAAGTCGCCCCGGTCACATTGACGTAGTTATTATTATTATTTGGAGAGCTTTGCCACTGGTAGGTGTAAACACCGTTACCCCCTGAAGCAGGAGTGGTCTGGTTTATTGGTGTTGGAATTGAATTGTAGCAGATTGTTTGAGCCGGACCTATTACTCCCGGGTTTAGCTGTGTACGAACTGTAATAAGAACTGTATTAGAGTTTCTAGTTCCACCGCAACTGAAGTTCGTCACCTGCCTCCTGAACCATGTGCTTACAAGCATGTTCCTGGGTGTATAAGTTGCCCGGCCGTTTCCACTAGAAACATTCGTCCAGGTTACATTATCCGTAGAATACTGCCAGTTATAAACAGGGCTGGTAACACCAATAGGAGTGTTTACAGTGTTTAGGGCGACTGCGTTTGAATTATAGCAAATAGTCTGGGCAGAGCCAATAGTACCAGCATTCATTTCAGGACCTACGGTAATAGTAACCACATTAGAAAACAAGGTATCCTGTGTTGCAGAAAAAGCGCCACGTCTGTAGTATGTCGTAACAGTTAAAGCAGGTGGGGAATATGTATTCCTAGTAGCCCCACTTGCGATATTTACCCAGTGATTGTTATCAGTAGAATACTGCCACCTGTAACTTGCGCTTGGTGTGAAACCGGATGCACTTGCAGCATTTGTCAATGATGCCGGTGCTAAGCCATAGCAAATTGCTTGATCAGATGCAATGGTACCTGGTGTCTGGCCGATAATTAATTGACTTAAAATCAATAAAATATTGCCTAATAAAACTTTTCTCATTTGTTATCGATTGATTATTACTTTCGCCGTTCAAATTTATTACCTTTTAAACGTTTAGGCCAACTTTTTGTTTAGAAAAATGACTCGATTTCAGGCATTTTTGACCAATGATAATAATGATGATATTAATGGTTATTCTGAGAGGATAAAAATAAACATCCTGCCACCATTGAAAAGTGAAAATTGTAATTCTTGTAAGAAATGCTTCAACCTGACTTCCGATCAGAAAAGGAATCAGAATGAATTGACAGCCTCCACGATCGATTCCGCTTCTACGCTATTCATAATCTGGCTGATAGGAAGGCTAAGCACTTCCTCATGAATCCTTTCAGTGACAGGTAGATTATAATTGTTATATTCTTTGTATGCATTCTGTTTATGTGGTGGGATAGGGTAGTGAATTAAAGTCTGAATACCTCTTGCCTGCAAGTGTTTTTGAAGCTTCTCCCTTTTTCGTGTTCTGACCACAAAAAGATGCCAGACGTTAGTGAGTAGACCTTCCGTACCCGTATCAGATACGACTTCTGAAGTAAGAGGTAATAAAATCTCAGGATGATTAATTTTAGAAATGAAGTAATCTGCAATTTTATGGCGTTTATAGTTGTCTGTGTCCAGCCTGGGTAGTTTAACTCTTAATATTGCCGCTTGAATTTCATCCAGTCTCGAGTTTAATCCTTTAAGATCATTAACGTATTTTTTTGAGGAGCCATAGTTTGCCAGCGATCTGATAATTGCAGCGATCTCATCATCATCAGTGGTCACGGCACCTGCATCGCCAAGCGCCCCAAGATTTTTACCAGGGTAGAAACTGTGACCGGAGGCGCTGCCGAGTGACCCGGTTCTTCTCGGTTCATTTCCACCAAGAAAGTAAGCTCCTGCAGCTTGAGCGTTGTCTTCTATTATTTTCAGGTTATATTTCTGAGCAAGAATTTCAAGATTAGCTGACCAGCAGGTTCTACCGTATAGATGAACAACCATAATGCCCCTGGTCCTTTTAGTAATAAGCTTTTCAAGTTTACTAGTATCAATATTGAAATTGGAAGGATCGGGTTCGGCTAGAACGGGAGTGAGATGATTGTCAGTAATTGCAAGTATGGAAGCGATATACGTGTTAGCAGGTACAATTATTTCATCTCCTGGGTTCATGACCCCCTTTTCTATATATGCTTTAAGTATAAGCCTGAGAGCATCAAGACCGTTTGCCACACCTATGCAGTGCCTGGACCCGATATAGGCGGCATATTCTTTTTCAAATGAAGCATTCTCCTCCCCCAATAAAAACCAGCCCTTTGAAACAACACGATTGATAGCTTCACTAAGATCTGGTTCAAAACTTTTAGTAATTCCCTGTATGTCAAGAAAATGTATCATAATATCTTCCTCATGATTAATTCATTGTCTGTTTCACTCTCCGTATTATAGTCATTCCTCAAATATAGTTGGATGGCTTTTACATTTTGTTTTGTCACGCGGAGCCAAATGGTGCTTTTCCCAATCTCTCTTGCATTCATCTCCATAAGGGTCAGTAGTTTAAAACCTATACCATGTCCCCAGAGATTCTTTTCACCGATATATCCCCAGTATTCGCAGTCGGAGTTAGTGATATTTTTTATACCACAAGCCCCTGCAGGTACTTCATTTACATGAACACCCCATATCTTGTAATCTGTTTTCAGCGTGAGAGATTTAAACCAGATCTGTTGTGATTCCCTCGTGAAGTCAGGTGTGCCGGTCATTTGTTTAATTTCCGGGTCATTCAGCCATATCCATGACAGATCCAGGAAAACCTCGTCGAACGTGACGAGTCTGGTATTAAACTCACATGGCATTCCTGATCGAGTATTTATACGTGTCATAAACTACACCTCTTCCCCCAAATCCCTCTTTCTGAAAAATTAAACCCTCGTTTAGCTCCCGTCCCCCGTTGGTTGTGGAATGTCCGAAGTCGAACACGGGGATATGGAGATAGATATTATTAACAAGAGTATCGAAAAGTAAATCCAGTGCACCTTCTCTCTTGCCCTTTTCTCCTGCCGCGATGTACTGAACATGAACAATGTTCGGTGAAAGGTAAAGTACCGTGCCTCCAAGGATTTCTTCCCCTGACCTGACAATGTATAGCTTAATATTGTCAGGGAATATTTCTCCAAGTTTTTTAATTTCCGACAGGGTATGTACAGAACTTGTACTATACCTTGCTCCCAGATTTTCATTAAGAATTGGCCAGAAAAACTCATAGTTTGCAGATTCTTCAACAGTAAAACCTGATTTAAGAGCTTTTTTAACACCTCTTCTTCTCAATTCACTGAATCTTATCTTGTTTGATTGTATGATCGTTGTAGAGATAAAACAAGCTATTTTAACCGCATTATTGATGAATAAAGCGTAAATCTCCTCCTGGGCTGGTATTTTATGGTAAATGTAAGGCACAGGTTTAATAATAACATCATCGATCCCGGTTGCTACGAGGATATTGTTTAATTCCTTGAAAATTTCAAGGACTTCAGAGGTTTTAAGATCGCCAGATTGAATTAATCCGCCATATGTCAGACCCTGGTGCGAATAGAATGTTGAGCCGTTTATATTACCGGGGATTAATGCCTCAATTCGGTCCTTGTTGAACACGAGATAGGAACAGTCTTCAAACCTGTCTGAATGGTAGTCCATGTAATCTCTTAGAAAGAGGAAGGTCCCATTCTTCGACTCTTTTACAAAGAGATCCCAGGAGCCTTTTAACCCTTGCTCATACTTTCTGAGTTCCATCATTTTTATATACTTTGAATTTAGAATAATCTCTTATATAATCATCTTCCGTGTATTTCTCTGAAGCTAAGACTAGACAAATAGCACCAGATGAAAAATTCACTATTTCCCTCCAGATTCCAGGTACGACAACCAGACCGTAATATGGCCTAAGAAGGCTGACAATCTTCTTATTCCTGCCGTCGTCGAGGATAACATCAAACGATCCGCTTGCAGCAACAATAAGCTGATGCAGTCCTTTGTGAGCGTGTCCGCCTCTTTCGGAGCCTCCTGGAACATCATACAGGTAGTACACGCGCTTGATATCAAATGGCCAATCATTATTCTGAATTATGGTTATGTTACCGGCAGGATTATGAATCTTCGCCAATTCAATAATATAGCAGTCGTGAAAATCTGAAATCAAATTCATCATCTTTCGGTAAGTTTCCTGAACTCGTCAAAGTTCCTTATATAATCATTTTCCTGGTAATCTGTTGAAGCAATGATAAGTGCAAGTGAGTTAGTAGAAAAATTTTCAATCATCCGCCACATCATTTTGGGTACAAGAACTCCATAATATGACCTGTTTAATGAATACTTGTAATCCTTGTTCCCATCATGAAGGTACACATCAAAACTCCCTGATAGTGCGATGATGAGTTCCATCGTATTTTTGAAAGCATGACCGCCACGATGTTCTCCTCCAGGTACATCATAAATCCAATAGACACGTTTTATCTTGAAGGGAAGGTGAGTGTCTTCTTCTATAAATGACAGGTTCCCTCTTGGATCCAGATTTTGGGGAGGTATATTAATTCGGGGTTCATCTTCTTGTAATCTTGCCTGTAATGTGCTATTAAATGTAAATATAGATATAAAGGAATTATTGAAGAAATAATAATTGTAGCCAGGATTCCGCACTATAAAATCAGGGAGAATACTTTTTCCTAATTGTTCTGATTAGCAAATCAGCTGGTTTAACAAGGGTTTTATAGATGAGATTAAGGGGCAGAGTTTTCCTGTTTCCTGAGATTTTCAGGATCATTTTCCTGACGGATAAAATATATGAACTTAAAATCCTCTCGAAAGGTGGCAGGTAAGGAAGAATGATTATCTTACTACCCTCATCCTTTGATAACTGTGTCCTGCTGAAAAAGATATTCCCCTGATTCTTTTGTACAGAACCCTCGTGCACCCTGTAGAATACGACATCGCGGTCAACAAAATTAAACTTAAACCCTGCCGATGTTATTTTCAGCCACATCGGACGATCTTCCCAGAATCTGAATCTCTCATCGAAGGGACCGGTTTTTTCAAAGACCTTCCTGTTAATAAATGTTGTCGGACCCGAGACGGGGCAAAAACGAAGTAATATCTCGAATTGTTGTGCTGCAGTTATTCCCGCACGATTGAAATCCTGGGATAAAGGATCTCCCCAATCCGAATAGTCTTCAGATGACGCCTCTTGCTCTCCAAATGACCTTAGCCTCCCGTGAAATACCATCTCTCCTTCGAGTGGACCATGCACTTCCTTAATGAAATGTTGAATTGAGTCCTCGATTAACAAATCATCACCGGCAATAAATTTAATCCAGGTACCTGTGGATATTTTTATTCCTTGGTTGCAATTTGCAGGAATTCCGGCATTTACAGAATTAGATGCTATTAATACATTTTCGAATCTCCATGAATTGTTATCAATCCAATTTTGACAGAGCGATAATGTGTCATCTGACGAACAATCATCACTAATCACGAGTTCCAGCGGACTGTAATTAACGGCCTTTATGCTCTCGAGTGTCTCAACAACATATTTACCTGAATTGTATGTTAGCACTATAACTGAAACCAGGTCTGCCATGAATAAATCCTTTTTAATAACATGGTTTGTTCCAAATTAAACTGATATCTGTAATTAGAGGAATACTATGTGAAGTAGAGTATTCTTTCAAAACTGAAAATAAATAAAATTTGTTGTAGTGAACTGGCCAAATGCAAGAATAATGAGGATGAAGAGATAATATACTGACCATCTTATTACTACGGTTGATCAAGCAATTTGGTGTGGAGGTCCACAGTTTCTTCAGCTATCTCAACACTGAATAGGAGTACAATACCTAAAAGTACTATTATGATGTCTTTGAAGGCAAGGCCAAGGGTATTCTCAAACCCTACAATTTCAGGAAAATAGAAGAGGTGCGTGACAAAATAGGAAGCCTCCTTTATGCTGGGACTAAAAAAGAAAATGAGAGAGAATCCAAAAAAGCTGAAGGTGATAAATCTGCTCAACAAGTTATTCCAGAAAACGGGTATTTTACTCCCGATTTCAAGTCTTTTCTTTTTGGAGAAAAACTCGTAATTGATAGCGAGCCCCTGCAATATTCCAAGAATCACGTAGGTCCATGTTGGTCCATGCCATAGTCCAATGATGAAAAAAGTTATGAATACCCCGTATACAGCGGCTTTTATTCCCCACTTCCGCTTCCTGAAAATAATAGTTTTAAAAATGTAGTCATTACACCAGGTAGAAAGAGAAATGTGCCATTTTCGCCAGAAATTCGTCACGTTAGTTGAGAAAAAAGGCCTACTAAAGTTGTTTGTCAGGTTTATACCAAACATTCGTGCAATTCCGAGGGCAATATCAGTATATCCAGAGAAATCGGAGTATATATAAAGAGCCTGGATAAACATCACCGGGAGAAGAGAATACCCTGAGTGCTCAGCAATATTTCCATATACCGAATTTACTATTAAGGCCAGTCTTTCAGCGATTACAAGTTTCTTGAATACTCCTGTTAATATCTGCTTCAAACCAGACTTGATGAATTCATCTGAATAAGGGGCTGGATTACTAGTTGCGGAAGAAATCTTTCAGATCGCTCGATTGGGCCGCTTAATATCTTCGGAAAGAAAAGATTGTAAATGAGAAAATAGGCGATATTGGTTTCAGCTTTTTCAACCTTCCTGTAGACATTAATTATATACCCTATGCACTGGAATGTATAATAAGAAATTCCAATTGGAACTATTAGATGAAGATAAGGGATCTTTTCTCCAAAATATGAACCAACAGCGAGATTAAGGTTTTCAATAAGGAAATCTAGATACTTGTAAACAACAAGTTGCCCTATATTGAGAATGATAAACAACTGGTAAAACCGGGTTCTAGCTTTCTCAGAAGTTTGATATTCAAGTACTCTGCCAAAATAGAAGTTCGCTACTGCATAAATAGTGGCATATACAAGAAATGGTATTGAAAAATATGAAAGGTATAAAATGCTTCCAACCAATAATACGGTCCATCTGTATTTTGATGGAAGAGCAAAGTATAGTATTAAAGCCAGTGGCAGAAGCAGCCAGATTTCAATAGAATCCGAAAACCATAATTTGTGAGTTTTAATTGTTATTAGTTGGCGGATTCTGTGGTAGCCACCTCAATGATTTTCTTCGCAAGCAACTTGGCGGCTTTTGACGAAATATAAATGTTCGGATGGCTGTCTTTTTCACGATCTACTGCATATTCCTCCTTCAGGTACAAACCACCTTCAGTCTCAATGTTTCTGAAATCGAATAATTCTATATTATCTCCCTTGGTATCCCATTCCTCCCTAACCCAATTGAAAAACTCTCTTGCACGCTCAGCTTCACCTTCGTTTGTCTGGGCTTTTATCAATGCAGCTCCCGTCCATAATATGAATTTTGTTCCAAATGAATTGAGCTTTTTCTTCAAGGTGTCGTATTGAAGTTTGTAATTTGCGATGGTTTTTATTTCCGAGTCTACATCAGGATTATTATTATCTTCCACGATTGAACTTACTGGGAAACAATGTTTGAATATTATAATGTCATACTGTTTTGTAAGTATTTCGAGGGTCGGTTCTTCCATGAATGAGCTGTCTCCTGCATTTTTAACCCAAATATTATAATAATCAAATGGATCGTTTTTCCACGGGTAAGGTTTTCCCGAGGGAAAGTTCCTCTCGGTCAGGCTTATCTTTAAATTGTTGGCATCATTATATTCTTTTACAAGCCGTGGAACCATGCATACAGGCTTCCCAAAATATATTCGCTTGTTTTGCTCAATGTCGCCATACCATACGTTTGCTCCGGTGCTATGATGAAGGAAAATAACCTTCTTCTCGGGGTTTTCATAATAAAGATTTGTTGCCGGTTTTTGCAGGATGTAATTCCTGCAAGAAGTGTAACACACGCTAAAGTAATCTTAAGTAGATTTTTCATGGATGTGACATTTGTTTGTTTTACAATCTTCCAATAGTGTCGGTACATGAATTGAGCCGTGTTTCCAGATTTTGCTTTTTATTTTCTTCCTGTCGCGCTAATTGTTATCTGATCCTTAATATCATAAACTGATGGAATCTTGTGAAGTGCGAGATGTCTGCCGCAATGCTGCTTTATAAATTCCTCGTTGATTGTCTCCTTGCTGTTCTTGTTTACAACAATTGTAGCTTTTATTGCCTCACCAAGTAATTCATCCTCGATACCCTCATAGAGCAATCAACAACCTCCGGATCTCGAGTATGACAGCTTCTATCTCTTTCGGGCTGATCCTTTTACCACCGACTTTGATTATTTCCTTCTTTCTTGCTGTAAGGAAAATATAACCATCCTCATCAACTGTGCCCAGATCGCCTGTATGAAGCCATCCATCCTTTATTGCCGCTGCGGTTCCTTCCGGATCGGCGAAATAACCGATCATAATATTATCTCCCTTTGCTATTACTTCACCTGTTTCCCCCGGTTTTATCTTTTCGCCGCTTTCATTTATCACCCTGAGTTCAACACCAGGGATGCCTTTCCCCATTGAGCCTTTCTTTGCATCATATAATTCAGGCGGGAGATAAGAGAGCCTGGCGGTAGCTTCCGTCTGACCATACATCACGATAAATTTTACCCCGGGATGACTGGCCCGGAATTCATCAATAAAGATGGGGGCAAGCTTTCCACCTGCCTGTGTAACATATCTCAGATCCGGGAAATTCGTTTTTCTGAACGTGTCCGACTTTCTCAGTAGTATCTGGAAATGACTCGGTACACCCGCGAAACCTGTGCACTTGTAATCAATAAGATTATTTATGATAGCACCGAGGAAGATAAACGAGTTATTGAAAACTATGGATCCCCCGACCCGCAGATGCGTGTGCAGCAGCGAAAGACCATAACAATAATAAAACGGAAGAACAACAAGCATCCTGTCGTCCGGTGTAAGTCCAAGGTAATCAACTATCGAACCCGTATTAGCCATGAGGTTCTTGTGAGAGATCATCACTCCCTTGGGTTTGCCTGTAGACCCTGAAGTGAAAATGATTTCGGCACATTTCTCACCGTCAAAATCAACGTCTCGCGGTAATGGCTCAAAACCTGTTTCGTTAATTTTCAGTTCCTCCGGTGTAATGCACTTGTAATCCGCAAGACCTAGTTTATTTTTGATCTCCCTGGTTACATACATGAGCGATGGGTTGGTAAGTGTCGCGATGTAAGAGAAATTTTCCTTCTCTATTGCAGGATCAAGAGGAATGCAAATATTACCTGATTTAATTATTGCAAGGTAATTGACAAGAAAGAAAACATTGTTGGGGGAAATCAAAAGTATATGTTTACCAGTCCCGTATTCATTTCTCATCTGAGCTGCCAGCCTGGAGGATGAGTCGTGCAATTGGCGATAAGTAATCTCCTCCTTCCCGGCAAGAAACACCTTGTCGAGAGAAAAAGTGTTCTCGAAGAAATAATCAAATGCATTCATTTTAAGGTAATTATGACTGAAATATTCAAGAGTCATTTTTGTTATTTAGCCTGGTAATAGTCCCTTACCGGCGACATTCTCAGGTATTCTGTTGTAAGTTTCTTCCTTTCGAAATTTTTAAACAGGGCTTTTATTCTGTCTTCTGTTTCACCCATTACCTGGGCAACCTCTGCCGGCGAATAGCCATTTTCGTACCCGTACCAGTAAATGTCCATGAGCTGGAATGGCAACTGGTAGAAGAATTCTTCCTGTGTCTGCTCTGCAGTATACGTGTCCGTTGTCGGAGTTCTGTCAATTATTTCCTGTGGTACTCCAAGGTAACGTGCCAGCTGATAGACCTGCGATTTGTACAGGTTCCCTATTGGCATAACATCTGCTCCCCCGTCACCATATTTCACGAAGAAACCCTGTTCCTGCTCATGTTTGTTCGGTGTTCCTATAACTGCGTAATGCAAAGCCTCTGCATGGTAATATACCATTGTCATTCTTGATCTTTGCTTGAAGTTGGAAGCCGCCACGATCTGAAGATAGTCGCGGGCATGAAGTATCTTGTCCTGCGAATTGCCTTTGCTGTCAATTATTGTGAGCGTGAAAAGAGGCGGGAGGTTATTAAAAAGCCCGCTCTGCCTTATTCCTATTTTCATCTTGTAGGTTTTCGGGTCGTACTCGGGGAAAACTCTTTTTACAGCTTCGTCTCTCCTTTCGTAGCATTGAAATCCTGAAAGAGCCGGGGTAAGAACTTCCTTTATAGGGTTAGTCCCGAATTTGGCCGCGA
Organism: Bacteroidales bacterium; assembly: GCA_046329885.1. Taxonomy (GTDB): domain Bacteria; phylum Bacteroidota; class Bacteroidia; order Bacteroidales; family VadinHA17; genus LD21. Next base: position 102,431 of record JAXLTU010000006.1, on the reverse strand, counting down.
GATCCCTGGCCAGTCTTTCGCTCTCGGAACTCGAATCGTGTTCGGGCATCATTACACCCAGTACTTTGTCAGGTCCAAAAGCCCTTACCGCGAGGGCAAAACAGACCGATGAATCAATTCCGCCGCTGATACCGACTACCGCTCCTGAACGTTTCAGCACGTGCAGCACATCGTTCTGGAGTTTTGAAACTATTTCGTTAACTACATCTTCAACGTTCTCGAGAACTATAACATCTTTGGAGAAAGGTTTTTTTCGCGGGTCCATATTTGAATTTTTAAAGTTATTAATCTTATGTTATGCAAGTTATACCTTATTTGGATAGAATAACAGCGGGGCTGACTTAAAGTTGGATTCAAGATTTACCCGGGAAATCATCAATAATTCTAAGGTTACTAAGTTCACTTTGTGGCAGTCCTTCCTCGTTTCGTTCAATGAACTGCTTGAAAAGCAGGTGAGTTGAAACAACTGCAGTTAATACCATGTTATCAACCTCGGTGCTTGTACCGCTTTTTTCTATTTTTGATACAAGAGCTGAAACCGAATCAGGATTGAATATTCCTGCCTTCTTAGTGAAAGAATCTGAAAGCATCTCTTTGACATATCCGGGTGCTTCATTCGATACGAAGACGCTTCTAATAGGTGCCCTGTATGCTTGCTTCGATCTCTTTACAATACTTTCCGGGATCTTCCCGTTCATTACTTTCTTTAAAAGGAATTTCTCGGTCAGACCATTAAGCTTGAATCTGTCAGGCAGTGACATGCAGAACTCGATGACCCTGTAGTCGAGGAACGGGTACCTGCCCTCCACCGAATTACCCATTGCCATCCTGTCTCCTTGTGAAGAAAGGAGGTAGCCAGACATGAATACCGTGGTCTCGAGCCACTGTGCCCTGACAAGGTCACTCCATTTTTCGAATCCTTCAGGAAGTCTCTGTTCGAGGTCAGTAAATGGAGAATAGCCTTCGAGCCTTGCTGAAACATCAGCGGAAAAGTGTTTCTTTATGTGATTGGAGTTGTTCCACCTTAACAAATGCGAGTAAAACAGGTTTCCGGTATCCTCGAGTTTATACCCGTAAAACATTTTCAATATAGCAGGATTAGCATCCTTCATCTGCGGGAGATAAGGATAGAGCTTCTTGAGGAGGAGTGGTCTGATCTTTGAATTTGGTTGAGTGGCCCAGAACCTCCTTATCTTGTCCTCCTTGAAAATATCATACCCCGAGAGAATCTCGTCGGCGCCTTCCCCGGTTATTACAACCTTGATGTTGTTTTCACGAACCAGTTTTGATAAAAGGAGCATTGGTGCCGGGGCTGTTCTTGTCATAGGCGTTTCCGAATGCCACACGACCCTGGGTATGCTCTCCGCGATCTCTTTGGAAGTGCATTTGATCGCTTTATGATTGGTGTCAAGGTACCTGGCTGCCTCGTTCTGGTAAGCTGTTTCGTCGAAATCAGCCTCATCAAATCCAATCGAGAAAGTATTCAGTATACCAGGTTCAATGTTTTTAATATAGGAAACCGTGGTACTCGAATCGATGCCCCCGCTAAGATAAGCTGCAACTTCCACATCGGCCCTCAGCCTGATTCTCACTGCGTCAGAAAACAACTCATCGAATCGCTCAACTGCATCAGGTAATGAAATTGAATGATTCTTTTCAGTATAGGTTATGTCCCAGAACTTCTCAATTTTTAATCCCTGTCTCGAAAAAGTCATATAATGGCCAGGAGACAGTTCGCGTACGTTCTTGAAGACAGTATTCGGAGTAATGGCGGTCCAGTAAGTGTAAACCTGCGAAAGACTCTCCGGGGAAAGTTCCGGGTTAATGGAGCTATTCTTGAAAACAGCTTTTATCTCCGATCCAAATGTGAGAACGTTACCAGTCAGATTGTAGAATACAGGACGTATTCCAACCCTGTCGCGGGCTATGAATAACTTTTCCTCTACCTTGTCCCAAATGGCAACAGCAAATTGTCCGTTAAGCATGGAGAGACATTTGCTCCCGTACATGGCGTATAGCTGCACCAGAACTTCGGTGTCAGAGTTAGTAGCGAACCTGCAACCTTTGGATTCAATGTCGTGGCGAAGCTCCTTGTAATTGAATATCTCCCCGTTGAATACAATCCAGTACCTGCCTGACTCGTCAGCTAACGGTTGTTGGCCGCTTGCTATATCGATAATACTCAGCCTGACATTCCCGATCGTGGCATGAGGTGAATTATAAATCCCGCTCTCATCAGGTCCCCTGTAACTTATGGACCTGAGCATTGACTCGACAGTTCTTTCCCTGCCAGCCGTGCCGCCAAAGTCTATTATCCCCGCTATCCCGCACATGGTGCTTATTGAAGTTTACGGACAACGAAATCCGTGATGGCATTAATAGATTCAAAGTTTTCTTCAAGAAGATCAGAATCGACTGTTTTAATGCTGAATGTTTCCTCGAGAAAGGTGATCAGAAGTACAAAACCCATCGAATCAAAATAACCTTCCTTGAAAATCAGTGAATGATCGTGAATCTTTGATTTCTCGACGCTTGTTACTTCCTGGATGTAAGCTCTTACTTTGTCTTTGATTGCATTGCTGTCTGTGGCCATGATAAAATAATATTACGTTCTATTTAAAGATGTATTGAATTCTAAAACAAATGTAATTGCAGTTTGTTTGATATATAAAACCAACCCTTCTTCCTTTCAGGGTGTGAAATTAGTAAAAATGGGATTAGTATGAAAACACAAAAGACCTTGAAATGCTGTGATTTTGGTTATTATTAGCAAGTTTATGAACACATTTCCTACTTATGGATATACTAAACATACTATTGAAATACAAAAAACGTCAGTTTGTCAAAAAAAAATGTATTTTGACAAACGACATTATATGCATGATTAACTGAATTTGTGAAGGAAAATCTTATGCATATAATTATATATTTGTAACAAGAATTGCTTCAATGTCGTATAAAACCTGAAAATAACCGAGCCATGAAAAGATATTTTATAACTGTCGTGCTGTTTTTGTTTCTTTCATTAACAGCATTTTCCCAGTCGATAGTGGCTGATCATACAGTTGTCGACAAGTTCAACAACATTCCACAATATTATATTGATAAAATCAAACAAATGTGGGTTTCCTTCCCGGGAGAATCCCATTCTCAATCATACAGGACCGGTTGTGAACTTCTTGAAGGGATCAACAGCAAATTCCAGGTCAACGTCACGGAATCCGGCACGCCTGAGGCTGCAACTTCTGCCCACCTGAGAATCAGCAGGGCTACATGGGGAGATTATACCTATAGTTCTGGCTGGCGTATCTATATGGAGAGGAAGACTGGTTTACTAATTCGACAGCAATTGCAAGAACAAAAGCTGGTCTGTTATATTGTAAAAACACGGACCTGCACTTTATGCCATGGGTTTTGCATGGTGCTATGATGCCACTGCTTCAACACCTTTAAGTGGAAGTTATGATCCTGTTTTCCAAACCCGCTTGGTCTGGGGAACGGTAAATGGCCCGCAGGGAGACCGTGCCTGGGGACTTGATGCAGGTGATCAGGCTATAACAGGTAACTCAGTATCAATGGATACTTATCTTAGCTACCACGGAAGAGTACATCGCTTATTGCGCTGCTAACAATTATCTCCACAAAAATTATTTTCACCACGGGTCCGCTCGATAATTATGACACTCAGTATAATTTTGGAGAAGGTGAGATGGATATCAGCGTTATCTGAAATATAAGTATAAGAGATTATATTGCTACCAAGAGTAACAGGTACCTTCTTGACTTCGCCGATATCCTCAGTTATAATAATGCCGGCGCAAACTACTACCACCTGGATCGATCATGGAGGAACCCTAAGGACCTTCCCTCTGATTTCAGATGAAACAGGAGACCTGAATGGCGATTATGAATTTGCTCTTCCGGGTACCATTTTGGTTCCCAGGGTGCACTTAAGATCGCGAAGGCAGTATGGTGGCTGCTCGCCAGGATGGCGGGCTGGGATGGTGTTAGCACGACTGTCGTGCCTGTTACGTCTGTCACAGTTACAGGTGCCGGCTCCGCCAACTATTTTCGTGGATAATGGAACCTTCGGCCTAACGCTTCAGTTCTACCGGCAGATGCCACTAACAAAACTGTGACGTGGGATGAATCAACGGGATCAGAAGCAACTATAAGCTCGACAGGTTTAGCTACTGCACTTACAAACGGAACTGTAACAGCCAGGGCAACAGCTAACGATGGGAGTGGTGTTTCGGGCACTCTGGTTATTACACTTTCTAACCAGGTAACGACTGGAATTGATTCACCATCGGCAACCCAGTTCTTTAACGTGAGGACAAGTAGCTCAAATGATGAGATAATCATCAGAACTCGGCGAGGAAATTCAGGCTACCCAGGCAACTTTGTTCAATATCAACGGCTCCGTTGTCGAAAGGAAAAAATTTGACGGTAACGAGTGTATTCTGAACAGATCCTCACTTGCTCCCGGATTATACATAATTGTTGTGAACAGTTCGAAAGGTTCAAAAGCCCGTAAAATAGTCATCACCGGATGATTATGCTTAAATGCGGTACTTTTGTACCTTACAGCTCATTCCCCCAGATTAATATTTCTTATATTTGGCATTAGCTAATGCAAAGTCTTAAACATTTACAAGGCTTTTGCTGTTAATAATTTTACCATATTAATTTACATTCAACATGTCAAAAACAGCTTTAATCACTGGTATCACTGGTCAGGATGGTGCTTATCTTGCGGAGTACCTTATCAAAAAAGGTTACATAGTCCATGGCATCAAGAGGAGGATTTCATTGTTAAACACCGACAGGATAGATCATATTTACCAGGATCCTCATATCGAGGGAAGAAATATGATACTTCATTACGGTGATTTGAGCGATTCGATGAATGTCACGAGGATCATCCAGGAATGCCAGCCTGATGAAATATATAATCTCGGCGCGATGAGCCACGTTAAAGTCAGCTTCGATATACCGGAGTACACCGCTAATGCCGATGGAATTGGTACACTCAGGATACTTGAAGCCGTGAGATTGCTGGGTATGAAGGATAAAACAAGAATCTACCAGGCAAGTACTTCAGAATTATACGGGCTTGTCAGGGAGGTGCCACAAACGGAAAATACACCTTTCTATCCCCGCAGTCCTTACGCCTGCGCCAAACTGTACGCTTACTGGATTACAGTTAATTACAGGGAGGCTTACGGCCTGCATGCAAGCAATGGCATTTTGTTTAACCACGAATCACCAATACGGGGAGAAACATTCGTATCAAGAAAGATTACCAGGGCTCTTGCCAGGATAGTTCTTGGTATGCAGGAAACCTTATTCATGGGTAACCTTTCGTCACAACGCGACTGGGGACATGCTAAAGACTATATTAAAGCCATGTACCTGATTCTGCAGCAGGACAAACCGGACGATTATGTTATTGCCACAGGTATCACTACAGAAGTGAGGGAATTTATAAGAAGGTCATTCCTGGCTGTTGGTGTTGAAATTGTCTTCAACGGGGAAAAGGAAAAAGAAACAGGCAAAATAGGTGCTATAGACGACAAACTGTTCTCTGAAAGGGTTGGAGAGTCACATCTTGCAGTCTTCAGGGAAAGGGCTAAGGCTAACCCCGTAATTGTTAAAGTAGACCCGGCGTATTTCAGGCCTACCGAGGTTGATCTTCTTCTTGGTGATCCATCAAAGGCAAAGAAACAGCTTTGCTGGGTCCCCAAATATGATCTTAACGGTCTGATCGATGACATGGTCACTTCCGACCTGCTTCTCATGAAAAAGGAATTCTATCTGAAAGAAGGGGGATTCAAGACTCTTAATTACTTTGAATAACATTTAATGGATAAAACATCCAGGATCTATCTTGCAGGCCATGCCGGGCTTGTTGGCTCCGCTATAAAAAGGAGACTAGAGAACAATGGTTACCGTAATATTATTGTGAGGACGCTGGCTCAGCTAGATCTCACGAACCAGGAATCAGTTAACAGGTTTTTCGAGGAAGAGAAACCCGAGTACGTGTTTCTCGCGGCCGCGCTGGTAGGTGGTATAGTGGCAAACAATACCTACAGGGCCGACTTTATTTATCATAACCTGATGATACAGAATAACGTTATTTATGCCGCGTGGAAGAGTAACGTGAAGAAATTACTATTCCTGGGTTCCACCTGTATATATCCTAAGGATGCACCCCAGCCACTGAAGGAGGAGTCACTGCTCACATCACCCCTCGAGTACACCAATGAACCTTATGCCGTAGCCAAAATTGCAGGCCTGAAGATGTGCGAATCTTTTAATATTCAGTATGGGACCAACTTTATTGCTGTAATGCCTACAAACCTTTATGGCCCAGGCGATAATTTCGATCTCCAAAAATCTCATGTTCTTCCGGCTTTAATGCGAAAGATCTACCTGGGAAAGTGTCTCGAGACAAACGATTGGGAGGGTATAAGGAAAGACCTTGACAGGTACCCGGTTGGAAAAACTTCCGGGAAATCAGATAAGACAGAGATACTCCAGGTTCTTGCTTCTTACGGTGTATCGGACCAAAACGGGGATGGTACAGGTCAGGTTTCCGTAAACGTGTGGGGCACTGGCACACCCCTGAGAGAATTCATGTATTCGGAAGATATGGCTGATGCTTGCATTTATATTATGGAAAAGACCGATGTGCAGGATATCATCAACATGGATCCGAAAACCAGGCAGCCTGGTTACAAAGCGCCTCATTTTTTAAATATAGGAACGAGCGAAGAGGTAACGATAAGCGATCTTGCAGGAAAGCTTAAAAAACTCATTGGCTTCAGGGGGAATGTAGTTTTTGATACTACAAAACCTGATGGCACGATGAGGAAGGTTACCGATACTTCACGATTGAAGAGCCTTGGCTACAGATTCAAATATAACCTTGATGAAGGATTGAAAGAGAACTTCAAAGCATATCTGAAATAAGGGTTACTCTTTTTTATAACCATGAGCTGTAAGACTTTTTTACTTCGCTGTATTTCACGGCGATAGTGAAATATTTATTTGTATTAATCCCAATTCTAGAGTATATTTACTATAATGAATTTTTACCTGGCGTTTCCGGGTGAACAGTTCAGAATGGTGGCCTGTTCCCGAAAGAGAAACAATTTAATGGCAAATTATGAAGTTGAAATTTATAATTGCCTTTACGCTGGTAATTGTTGCATCACGTGGAAATTCTCAGGTGATCGTGGCTGATCATTCCATTGTAGAAAGATACTCTGCAATCCCCCAGTATTATATTGATAAGGTAAAGCAGATGTGGGTGTCAATCGCGGGCGAATCACATTCTGAAGCATACAGGGTCGGATGCGAGTTGCTGGAAACAATTGATTCACGGTTTCAGGTGAATGTAAAGGAATCAGGTACACCAGAACCATATACATCATCATATCTGAGAATTAGCCGGGCCACCTGGGGAGATTATAATTACTCCACAGGCTGGCAGTATTCATATGGTGAGGAAGATTGGTTCACAAATTCCACGGCAGTCCAGCGTACAAGGAACGGGCTGCTCTATTGTCATCAAAACGGACCGGCATTGTCAGTATTGGGATTCGGGTGGTGTTATGATATGACCGCGACTAATGAACCAGGAGGCCAGTATGATCCGGTATATAACGTTCGCTGGGCTGGTGAAACAGAATCTGGTCCACAGGGCTCTCTGCGCTGGGGGTTGGATGCGGCAGACCAGGCGCTGACCGGAAACTCGGTTTGCGTTGATACCTACCTCGAGGCAACCCTTGGTTATATTAATTTTTGCGAGGAAAATAATATACCCACGAGCATACTGTTTACTACCGGTCCCATTGATAATTACGGGACGTATTACCTGGCTGAAGGAGAATCAGGGTATCAGCAGTTCCTGAAAACATCAAGGATCCGCGAATATGTAAATTCCCTGGAAAAGGCTTTTCTTTTCGATTACGCTGATATACTTGCCTATAACAACAATGGCGTTATGAATATTACCACCTGGATAGATAATGCCAGCCTGAACCATACTTTCCCGATTATTGCTGATGAAAACATGGAAGGCGGTTACGTGGCTCACATCGGCAATAACGGCGCCCTACGTCTTGCAAAAGCCCTGTGGTGGTTGCTGGCCAGAATTGCAGGCTGGGACGGGATAAGTACCAATATTGTTCCGGTAAGTAGTGTGACTATTACCGCACCGCAATCACAAACACTGATTGACGCTGATAACGGGTACCTTCAGCTAACAGCTTCAGTACTGCCGGTCAACGCGACTAACACGACCGTCTCATTGACTCTTGTTTCCGGTAAAAACCAGGCTTCTGTCTCTGGTAATGGTTTAATTACTGCTAAATCGGATGGTATTGTCACCGTGAAGGCACTGGCAAAGGATGGCTCCGGTTCAGAAGACCGCCGTTAACAATAACCGGTCAGTCTACTCTTGGTACCTCAACAAACCCATATAACGGTCAGGTATTGTCGGGACGTACTTACTGGACACCTGACGTCAGCCCGGTTTTCGTGTCGAGCGAGCTTCACTGTAGGATCCGCTTCAATACCTTGCAAGCTGAATGTGGACGGGTACAGTAATAGTCTTTACTGAACCGGAAGCTGATTTGATAATTACCGGACTTGGACAATTAGTTGCAAATGGAGGCCAGAGGCGGTGTTGTTCACGGCAGATAATGATAATGATGGAAATTATGGAGAACCCGGGGAAAGCGGGGTCATATGGCTTTTATCTCGGAAACGGGGGGCAACGCCTCCGTGATCAGTCATTGTATCATTGAACGGGGAGCGAAAAATGTGTCAGGAACAGGGGAGGGTTCTGAAGGAGGAGGGATATATATTTCAGGCTCCTCTCCAGCAATAAAATCGGTCATAATCAGGAATAATTCAGCCTCAATGGGAGGCGGGGTATACTCGGAAAACTCGGCTACCAACTTTATGAATTGCATATTCTATAATAATCAGGCTATCGATGGTGGGGGAGTGTTCCTGGGTACTGGTTCAGAATCGAAGTTGATTAATTCCGTCGTGTCGAACAACAGCGCTCCGGCAAGCGGCTGCAATATAACACTGGATAATGGCAACCAGGGTACAGGACCTGTAATTATAAACTCAATTATATGGGGAACAGATATTTCAGTTGCCATAAATTACGGGGCTTCAAGGGTGGCTGCTACTTCTGACTTCCTGAATTGTGCAATCCAGGGATATATCGGGGGGTATTCGGATTATTCACCTCTCGTCAGAAAACAACAATACCAATGGGCCGCGGTTTACTGATCCTGAAATGGGAGATTATTCGGTTTCTTTCCAGTCACCCTGCCGCGACAAAGGTGCTGCACCGGTTATAGCAAATCCTTACGATTTCCTTCTGAGAAGGAGAGTAGGACCTAATGATATAGGAGCCTATGAAGTCCAGTACAGTCGCTGGAAGGGAGATGGTTTAATTACCTCGTGGTCTGATACTTCAAACTGGGAAAATGGGTTTTCACAGGATTTCACCGGGACAACCGGAGATATTGTTATTCCTGAATCTGGAGATGAACAAAAGTTAGCTGACGTAAGGGTACTGTTTCAATCGGGTCAGGAAAGTCATTCGTACTTGAACCGGGGAGCCCGTGCAAGCTTAGCGGACCTGTCAAATTCGGGAGTTTTCAAACTCATGTCTGATACTGACAGGGTTTTTTCTATCAGGCTGGGGGCTTATGCACGAAATCCGGGAGGAACAGAGGAGATTCAATTGAGCCTGAGGGGAAGAGAAAGATCAGGTATAAATAAGTGGCATTATATTTCATCACCGGTTAATTATCTGCCAGTTGTGGTTTTTAGCCCTTTCCCGACACAAAACCTTGCACAATTCATTGAGGCACTGCCATCGGAAAGCAACAGGGGTCTTGTTGAAGGATGGGTAGCCTATGACGGATATTCATATGCAGATGGGAAAATACCTGTGCCACCACTATATACCTTCTCGGAGTTGACGCCTGGTAAAGGGTATAATTACTTTTTTTCAAGCAACTACCTTTATACATTCTCGGGTCTGCCTAATACAACTGATGTCACAATCCCTTTGAGTTTCGCACCGGATCCGGATCAGTAATCAGCGGTTTTAACCTTGTCGGGAATCCTTTTCTGTCTGGTATAGACTGGGATGCGGTAACGGAATTCGATTACCCCTCTAATACGAGCAAAGCAATATATTTTACCCGCGATAATTATACCTGCACCTATGTTGACAAGGTTGGTACTTTCGGGAGTACCGGGATAATACCTCCGATGCAGGGTTTCTTTATAAAGGCAAACGACTTACCGGACAGACCTCTTGTTATCCCGGTTCGAGCCCAGGTAAACAATGGCATACATCCGAGGTATAAAAGTGAAACAACGCTTACACTTTTGAAAATTGAAGTAACAAGTGGTAAGCTGATTGATGAAACTATAATCAGGTTCAATAGTAAATCGACAATTGGCCGGGATAATGATTATGATGCGATTAAAGCTGGTTTTTCGGTTAGTGGATTGTCTGTTTGGAGTACCTTGAACAGGGAAAAATACGTGATAAACAGCCTGCCTCCACCACGAGAAAAATTCGAGATCCCGGTTTCGGTGCATTCCGATAAACAGGCAACAGTCTCTCTGGCAATAAGAGAGAAACGAAATCTGGATGGATATGCAATTATTCTCAGAGATATTGTAACAGGCAATCAGATCGATTTGAACAACGGAGGTGTAGTAACTGCTGAAGTTCAGAGTGGTGAAACTAATAACAGGTTTGTATTATCTGTAATGATGGGCAACACTGGTATTGATGAAGTAACGGGTATGAATGGCCGACTCACGGCATATTATATGAATTCGGGAGTTTATATCATAGCGGGTCTGCCGGTTACCGGTGTGGAAGGAGAATTTGTTATTTATGATATTAATGGCAGGGCTTTAGCATCTGGCAAAATGCTGGATATTAATGGCAGTCAGCAGATTTTAGATGTGGCTCTTGGAAACGGTTTATACATCGTTGAATTCAAAGCAAAGGGGTTCAGGAAAACCGGAAAACTGGCAGTGTACTGATCTCTTTCAGTATCCACAGTCACCATCAATCGTATTTTAAAGTACCTGCTGCCTTTTTCTTCTTAATTCAGAAAAAGAACTCTATCCATATTATCCATAGTATAAAAACGAAAGTGTAGGTAATGTAGTTATACATGTCGTGCACGCTAATGGCAAGCTTGTAATCCCCGTGCTTTTGAATATGGATGAAAAGAAAAACGAACCTCAGGATATTCACGATATTAAGCAGGATCAATCGGCACCAAAAGATAATACCACCCTTGCTTTATTAGTTTTTCCCTGTAAGGTAGATGAAAATGGCAAACACGAGCATCGTTTTTATGCCAAGGCAGTATTTTGCCATGTAGATTGATCCATTGTCGCCCACCAGGAAAAACGGTTCCACCTCGGCATGGTAGCCTGCCTTGTTAAGAATGCTTCCCGCCGACGAGAAGAGGAAATTTATCCACCAGCCATGGTCGAAATACTCGAGAATGAACCTAGAACCTATTATATAAATGTACAGGGCTATCATCAACTGCAAGTCCTTTTCCTTCAGGAATGCTGACCCGATACCGAGCTCCTCGAGAGCCCCGGTTATGCTATCGCGATTGTATGCATACCACAAGAAAAGGAAGGTGAACAGGATAACAAGAGCGATTGTATCCGGTACTGACATCAGGGCCGCGGAATAGGTACCATTGGAGCTGAACATTATTCCACAAGCAATGTAAAACAGGTTAGTAAACAACCAGGCTGACACCAGAGCGATGGAAATGAATAATTTGCGTTTGAGTTTTCCCGGAAAGATGAGAACCAGTAACATTATTACCAGAACTATTTTTTTGTACCTGAGTTCGGGGCTGAAGACTTGAGTTACGGGACCATTTCCAGTGTAAACGATGTTTTCTTGCAGGGTAACAGGATAGCTGACATTTAGTATGGCACATGCAGTCTTTTCAAGGGGCACGATTGCCTTATCCATCGCGATTCTCGCGGAACCTCTCAGCGCGGGAATGGCGAAAAAAGATACTGTCACCAGGAATAAGGCAGCGATCAGGATCGCTTTGACAGGCGTTATTTTCGAACGGATATTTCCGACTATTCTGTACCTCATGTATACAAATATAAACTGCCATAGAGGTTTTCCATGGCAGTTTAATAAAGAAAATTACAGTTATTAGCTGTTCTGTTTCTTTTTCCTTGAAACATAGAGCGCTGTACCAGCGGCACCAAGAAGGGCAAGAAGACCACCATCGAGTGGAGCACCAACTGTAGGCCTGCCAGAATTGTGACCATGCTCGTTTCCATGTCCGTTACCATAGCCATAGCCGTAACTATTGCCATTTCCATTTCCTCTACCTCCGGGCTGAGCGAATAAACTTGCTGTTGTTGCAGAAAGAAGTATCGTGAGGCCGGTTGCTAAAATTATTCTCTTCATTTTCAATTTCGTTTGATACAAAAGTAAATAGTGGGATTGGACCGGTAAAATCTTTAGTCAAATGTTGACCGTTATTCGTCAAATAAAGGGATTTGTTTATCCTTTTTTCAGGCAGCCAGGTGCATTTTGGCGGCGCGAATCACAGCCCGGTCCTCTGGAAGACAGTTTTGATAGTCTTGAGAAGAATAATGAAGTCGAGCCTGAGTGACCAGTTATCGATATATGCCAGGTCGAGCTCCATCCACTTTTCAAACTTGATGTTATTTCTTTCAGGTTTAATCTGCCAGAAACACGATAAGCCTGGTTTCACGGAGAGTCTTCTCAGCTGCCATCTTTTATACTGGAGGGTCTCCTGTTTTAACGGGGGCCTTGGGCCAATCAGCGACATTTCACCCTTAAGAACATTTACAAGCTGGGGCAATTCATCAAGCCCCGTTTTGCGCAGGAAGCCTCCAATTCTTGTAACCCTCGGGTCATCTTTCATTTTGAACACTGGTCCGTCAGCTTCATTGGCTGCTTCAAGAGCTTCCCTGATCTTGTCAGCGTTGACAACCATGGTCCTGAACTTGTAAAGGTGGAAAGGGCGACCTCTAAGCCCCACTCGTTCTTGTTTATAAATGACCGGTCCCCTCGAAGTGAGTTTAATGGCGATAACAATACCGAGAAGAACGGGCGAGAGTATAATAAGTGCTATCATGGAAAATAGGACATCCATGAACTTTTTAATTGCCAGCGCGTAAAGTTTATGAGGAACGTTTATAAAAGTGAGGAAATTCTCGTTCTCAATTTTCGTTTTTATTGCATTGGTGAGATTTATCTTGTTGTCAGAGTAGTGAAGCCTGAAGGTAACTCCAAGTTCCTCGCACGACCTGACAACATTACGAACTTCAACCGGAACTATTTTGCTTTTGACATATAGCACCTCGTCAATAACATCACCTTCCATGAGGTCATTTATGACATCTATGAACTGGTCTGTCATCAGTATTATAGTCTCCTCGTATAATTCCTTGATTTTAGGGGAGTCAGTGAACAGGGCCGTGATCCTGTAACCCCATTCCTTATTACTTACAAGTGTATCAATGAAGCCGATGGCAGAGTCGTCGACAATGAGGGCCAGATTAATGAAGTTATAACCCTTTGCCCTGTAGTTCTTGAAGACCATGTATTCAAGTATCCTGGCGAAGTACAGGAACACGAGACCAAAAAGGGAGAATTCTATCAGGAATAGCCTGGAGATCCAGGCCATCTTGAACACGAAGTAGATTATCAGAAGCAGTGCACCCACTGCAACCGCCGTTTGGAGGTATTCAAAAAACAGGACGCGGTATCGCTTCGTCCTGGGTATTTCTGTCAGGTTTATAAAATATAGCAGGAGCAACCAGAAGGGCATTACTATCGAGTAAAGCGCCAGGAATTTGGTATCTGTAAGGAACAATCCACCAGATTCATAATAGTTAAGAAGATAACTTAACTGAAAGGCGGTTGTGATTGCAAAAATGTCAATCGCCCCCAGTATAAGATTAAGTAGTCTCCACTTCCTGACAAAAGGAATTACCCTGAGCCGGAATAAATAACTGATAAAATCCATAAGTTAAAGATTCATCTGGGACAGTTATGGACTAATTCCAAACAACAAAAATAAAAGAAAATCTTAATTTTCAGATGATGAAAGTCTCTGAGTGCAAAAATATGTGAGACCTCCTTCTGATTTCATGTCGAGAACCTTGAAACCAGATTCACTAAGTATAAGACTGACCAGCCTGCCGGAAAGGTAGTTGTTGGTCCTTGAATCCATAAGGTTATATATGAGGTTTAGAAATGGAATTCTCGAGCTGATGCTGTTTTCAACTTCCTCATTCAAAGTACCGTCAGAATCACTTTTCTCGGATTCAAGGAATATATTTCCTTTCCTGTTATCAGTGAAACAGCCCAGGAAATAACTTCTGGGTTGGAGGTTAATGTACAATGAATGAAGAAATCCTTTTATGTCTTTAATCCTGTTCAGCTCCTTGAGGTTGGCTATAACCTTAACACTCCTCATTTCCTCGGCATCGTAAAAATAATGGTGAGTAGATGGAAGTACCAATACTTCAGATTCTCTTCTGAAGCCTAACCATCCTAAATAATTAATCAAATATTCACGACCCTCTTCCCTGATCTGATCACGGACGAAGGGTGAATCAACAGTGGCACCGGTGACAGGAAAAACATTCATCTGCCCGAACTGTTGTTTGATGGATGGATCCGCCTCATTCGGCTTTACGCGGTTACTCATTAATTTGATTGACTTCGGAAGTAAAAGTAAATATTATGTAAACCCATGTCAATACTTTAACATTAACACCGGAAAAACACGGATGATTTACGTTTTCTTTTATCACTGATTAACGTGCGTTAATCAACTAAATTTTGGTGTTGACGTAAAATATTCATTAATACGTCAAAATGACCCGATATTTACTAATGATTTCCTTATTTCACTGGTGTATTTCCTGATTTAGGTTTGTAAATAACACTAAAACAGAGAAATATGCTAATTTACTGGCAGAGGTACCCACTTTGACACACTGCGTACTTTTTTGACTAACGATGCTTTTTTGTTGATGAAAAATGCAACCCGGGAGTCTTGTTTGCAAGTGTCTCTTGTTCAGCTCTATATGTCAGCAGGAAGGATGATGCAAAATCATTTCCAAATGATGTAAATCATCACTATATGCTCGTGTGTGAAGCTAACAAGTCCGTGTAGAGTCTTATTTGAACAAGGCAGGGTCAGTGGTCCTTATATTGTTCTTGAATGCTACAACAAAAGCCTGCGGGTAACCTGACTGGCGAACCGTCTTCTGGAATTCAGATGCCGCGGCGAAACTTGTAAACTCCCCAACGCACGACCTGTAAGCACCGGCATACAGGTATTCGAAAGTGCTATACGATTTGCCGGCTATAGTGACCTTGTAACTGCCTTTTGCTGCCACATTGGCAACGAACTGTATCCTGTAAGTAACAACATCTTTTGTAACCTTGGCTGGAGGTGTTACTTTTTTAGCAGCAGCAATGCTATCCGCTCTCAGCTTCTCTTTTCTCAGCCTTTCTTCCTCGAGCCTCGCGAGGCGACGGACATTCTCGACACTGTCAGCTTTTGCCCTGGCAATCCTGATCTTTTCCTGCTCCACCCTCACTAGGGCAAGGCTGTCAGCAACTCTCTTCTCCTTCCTCAATCTCTCGGCTTCAAGTTCTGCTGCTTTTCTGCCACCGCGTGTTTCCTTCACCGCGGGCTTCTTTTCAGTTTCAATAGCTTTCTTTACCCTGGGTGCAGGCACCTCGGTGGTGTTTTCGGCGAGGAAATTGAGTTGTTGCGATCCGGAAGCCACTAATGCATCCGCCAGAGCCTGGTATTGCTTAACGAACTTCTCCGGAACGGTTACCCGGAAAAGTCTCATTTCTCCATTCATGGAAGGTTTTCTCGATGTGTAGAACGCGATCTTGTCAGCGGTTCTACCCGTCTTGAAGGATATTTCGTCTTTATCGGTGTTTATGTAAGAGAGGTTTATAGGCTTATCCCAGCCTTTGCCATTATACTTGCAGTAGAAGACGTCGTAGCCACCTTTTCCCGGAAGCCCGTTAGAAGAAAAGTACAGGTTATTTCTCTCGTCGAGGAAAGGAGAAAACTCGTTTCCCTGTGAATTTATTGTTTTCCCAAGGTTAACCGGCTCTGACCATGAATCGCCGGTAAGCCTGCTGGCAAAGAGATCCATTCCACCCTCGGTGCCCGATCGGTCCGAACAGTATATCATTACTTTCCCGTCATAAGACAAGGCTGGATGAGTATAAGTGAAATTGTCCTTGCAGAATGGCAGAGGGTCCTTCTCTATTGGCCAGTTTGCTTCTCCACCATTGCCCTTGAAAAATCTTGACCTGAAGATCTTTTCTGTTTTCCCGTTATCAGGTACCCTGGTGTAGAAAAGTGTAGCAAAATCATTACTGAAGGTCATGCCATCTGTCGGGTATGGAAAATCAGATGTTGCTGAAAATGCTTGTTTTACTCCAGGAGCATTGTCTTGCAGTGATGAGAAGACAGTTCGTTTAAGACCAAATGAGGTATGAACGGGTGATACCCTGGAACTGTTCTCATTAGTGCCGAGGTAAATAATGCCATCTTTATAAAACTGAATGCCAGTTGATGGTGGAAGCAGATCAAGGAATATCCTGTCAACTACAACATAAGCACCCTGTTTTGCAGTATCAGCCGCCAGCAAGACCGGCATGCCAGAGTCCTGTTTTTTCAGATTTGAATACCCGAATGGATTAAGCATCATCGTTGAAAATGCTACAGCCAGTACCGAAATATTTCTGAGAATTGGATACATATTATTTTTTTATGCCGGTTTTACCAGTGATTAAGACCCATGAATTTTAGCTTGTGGCCAGACAGGTTAACCCCGATAGCAAACTCGGCCAGCATGGGGCTTTTAAAGAAAGGTTTTGACTCAAGCGGTATGCCAAAATACGATGAGATGTAGAACCCTGGATACCTGTACTGGAAGAATACTCCAAGACGTTCAAAACTGCTCAGGTAGGTTCCCATGCAGAATTTCTCGAGGTATAGTTTCATGTAAGGCTGAACCATGTCTGAAACGTCAGTTGAAAATGAATCATCAGTATTAATTATCACACCAGGTTCAAGGATGAAGTTCCTGACCTGACTCAACCTCAGTTTATAACCAGCTGTGAAGAAGAGCTGCCTCGAAACAGGAATGCCGGTTGCCGAGGTATCATCAGGTTCACCAAGGAGGTTGGTTGCTGACAGTCCAGCTGTAAAAACCGGACTGTAGAAATATATCCCTGCATCAGCCTGTGGAATAAACATGTTCTTAGCCGCTTTGCCAAGATCAGGTTCGCCATCATAAATGTTGTAGATACCCTTTAAAGTTGCTCCCACGGATAGAAAACTAAGATTATCGCTTCCTAAAGGCAGGTGATAGGCTATCGAGAGCCCGCTTCCTATGTTCCTGTGCACACCAGCTTCCTCGCTGAAAGCAAAGCCACCAACTGCAATTCTCGAAAAGGTATATTCAGCAGGAGCACTGAAGTATTCATTGCCTTTTTTTGTCAGCCTGGTGTTGAAACTCAGGAGCATGGATGTGTTTTTAGCCAGCGAAGAAAGGTTCATGTCTATCGAAGCGAAATCCTTGCTTCCGGCCGCGGCGGGGTTAATGACAAATGGATTAAAGACACGGTTCGACAGGGGGTATAGCGGCGATTGCTGTGATCTGGCCTGCACTGCACACAAGAGAAACAGGATTAGCCAGAATGACCGTGCTATTTGAGAATTAAATATTCTGAGGATCATGGTTTAATAATAAGTTATTGTTAGATAACTGTTTCGATAAATTCCCGTGAACGAACTTTCTAAAGAAAACCTCAAGTTACTCAAATTACTTTGAACTTGAACGGATAACCCTTGTAATTTGTTCCGGTTAAAGCCTATAAAAATTAAATTCCTCTATCAATTAGCGACATTATTGCAAATATCGAATAAAAAAACTAACTATGAAAGATGATTTAAACCTGATCGGGGAATAAAACAAAACCTATTGATTTATGAAAGCCAGGACAAGTGTAATTCTTAGTTCGATGATGTTCCTACAGTACTATATCTGGGGATCATGGTATGTCACGATGGGTACATTCATGACCAAGTACCTGGGGTCGACTGGTATCCAGATTGGAGCGGCTTACAGTGCACTGGCTATCGCTACCATGATATCACCATTCTTCGTGGGCATGATTGCTGACAGGTTTTTTTCGGCTCAAAGGGTAATGGGGATACTTCATCTCACCGGGGGTCTCCTTTTATATATAGCATCGCGGACCGACACTAACAGTGCATTCTATTGGATAATAATGTTATATTCGCTGGCCTACATGCCCACTATAGCTCTCTCGAACAGTGTTGCCTTCAGGCAGATGACCGACCCGGGAAAGCAGTTCCCCGTGGTACGCGTCTTCGGTACAGTTGGATGGGTTATTGCCGGATTCATGATAGCCACGCTTGGCATCGAACAGACACCCAACACTTTTGCAATGGCTTCAATCGTTTCGCTTGCACTAGGTGTCTTCAGTTTCTTCCTGCCAGATACTCCACCACAGGCCACCACTCCTTCATCCGCGAGATCGGTGCTAGGTATTGACGCCCTCATGCTTTTCAAAGACAAGCCCTACCTCATTTTCTTTATTGCTGCCATTTTCGTCTGCATACCACTTTCATTTTACTTCGGTTTTGCAAACCTTTACCTGAATCAATCGGGTATGACTGACCCGGCCGGCAAAATGGTAATGGGCCAGATATCAGAGGCTCTCTTCATACTGGCTATTCCTTTCCTGTTCAACCGTATTGGTGTCAAGAAAATGCTGATGATAGGCATGACAGCCTGGATACTTAGGTACCTCTGTTTCGCTTTTGGGAACATGGGAGCAAACCTCTGGATGCTCTACGCGGGAATCATACTCCACGGTGTTTGTTACGATTTCTTCTTCGTTACTGGTTACATGTACACCGAAAAGAAATCGAACGAGCGAATCAAGAATGCCGCCCAGGGTCTCTTCACTTTTGTGACCTATGGCCTTGGCATGTTTATAGGAACCTGGTTCTCGGGGTTCGTAACCACCTATTACTCGGAGGGTCAGGTTTACCAGTGGCCGCAAATCTGGTATGTGCCTGCCTATATTGCAGTGGCAGTACTGATTTGTTTCATATTCTTCTTCAAGGAAAAGAAAGAAATACAAATCGTGAAGTAACTATTTCAGTTTACCGGAATAGGCTTTCCCGTGTTGACTAAACACCTGATATTCTCTTCTTGTATTCAGCAAGTGCCTCTTCAAGCCTCTGTTTTGCTGTCGTATCCCCGGGCACGTTATGTGACGGATGGATGTAGAGTTTTACACCCCTTTCCGCCAGTAACTCCGCTACAGTAGTTACCGTCATCCACACGCAGGTAACAAAGGCCATAGTTGAAACAGGTCCGATTTTGTCCTGGTGGTTTTTCAGGGGCACTGACGCGTCTTCAAGAGGAGCGCAGGTATCAACAACAACATCGGCCAGATCGAAAATAGTCTTCCCGCACGAATGCCGTGTCTGTTTACCTCTCGCGTTGGCCGCCGAACCGAATACAATTACTTTCATTCCCTTCTTCCTGGCTTCAAGTGCCACATCGATATTAACGTTGTTTATGCCTGAATGAGAGAACAACCACATTATGTCCCTTTTATCAAAATCATAACCCTTCATAATCTCGACGCCATATCCTTCCACCCTTTCGAGAAATACAAACTGGTGAACCCCCATCTCACCCGTAATCCTTGTGAAAAAAGTAAGGGGCAGTTCTACCATCGGGTGAAAACCCACGAACCCGCCAATCCTGGGATACATTTCTTCTATAGGGATGGTGGCGTGACCGCAGCCAAAGGTGTGCACCCATCTGTTACATTCAATTGTGTCAGCCATCAGTTCAGCTGCCTTAGTAATATTATGTATCTGGGTATCCTCGATCTTTGTCATTACCTCCCTCGCATTTTTGAGCCATTCTTTTGCCAGCATATTCCTGTTTATTAAGTTATTATTATTGATTACTTGATTTTCCTATCGCTTATCACCTTGTCGACCTGTTATCCTGAAAATGAAAAATGAAAGGATGAAAAGAGCCGCTAGCTGTACGAATCCGGTTGTTAACATGTGCCTTATTCCAAAGATTTTTGAAATGTAACCCATTGCATAATTGAATCCCATGTTGCCGAGCAGAGCAAACGATAAAACAAGACTGAATGCTGTGCCAGAGAGCTCGCTGAAAAGCCTGCCGGTGATGCCAAGCATTACGGGAAAACCGGAGGATAATCCTGACCCTGCCAGGAAAAGTCCAGTTAGCCCGGCAATGAAATTATTTGTCAGAAGCAGAACCAGTAATCCTGAAAAAACAATAGCCTGCGACACGAGTAACAAGTTCTTTTCAGGCAGATCGCGCAATAAACTTCCCGTTAAAAGCCTGGTTATTGTCATCCCGCTTATGAAGGCTGAAAGACCATACAAAGCCCTGTTCCCGTCCAGCCCGAGATAACTGGTCATGTAACTGGTGGTCCAGTTATTCATTATGCCTTCAAAACTGCTCTGGAACAGGAGGAAAAAGGCAATGATCACGAGTGAGTTGTTCCTGACCAGCGCGGGAATTTTTGATACAGGGAAACCTGAAGTTTGCTTGGGAGGAGGAAACCTGAGAGGCAGGAAGAAAATCATTACAGCCAGCGTGAGGAAACCAACTGAGGATACTATTGTCTGGTAACTGAAGCTTGAACCAAATGTCCCGAGGATAACTGGCATGCCCAGGGCACCGATGCCAAAAAATACTCCTACTATACTCAGGTTTGCACCCTTACCTGTTTCACTGATGTCCGAAACGAGAGCGTTGGCTGCACCGTTGATGGCACCACCGGCAAGGCCAGTGACAAACACGAATAGTTTCAAGGCGGTGATGTTACCGGAATAGGCTATTCCCTGGAAAGCAACAAACAATAGCAGGGAGGATATTATCATTAGTGATTTGAAACCAAATCTGTCCGCGAAGGGGCCAAAAATGAATGAGCCTGTGAGCATACCAAACGGCAGTATTGAAAAGAGGGTTCCCGCTGTTATTTCATCGATGCCAAGTCTCAGAGCCAGGTCGGGTTTCACGGAGCCGAGGGTGATAAGGCTTATGCCAAATAACAACATGCCGGCGCATGCCGCTGGGAATATCATTTTCCTGTTAAACATCTTTCACGTTATTTAAATGCTGGTGAGCAAGATAAGCTGCTCCGGTGGCAGCGGCAACGCTACCCAGGGAAGCGATTTCGATTTTTACGGTTTTAGCGCTTACAGGCTGTGCCCATTTGACAGCTTCAGATTTAATTCTGTCAATGAAGCGAGATGCCGGACCAAATAGACCTCCCCCTAAAATTATCTTTTCCGGATTGAAGATGCTGATGAAATTCGCTATTGCCATACCCCAGTACACGACGCAAATGTCTATTGTTTTTGCAGCCAGAGGATCACCATTATCATAGGCTGAAAAAACAACCTCTGATGTAATGTTACTTCTGTCGCGGGTCGCTAACACCCCTTCATATCCTTTGTCTTTTTCCATGAGTTCTATAGCTGTCCTCGCCATTCCATCGCCTGAGCCCCAGTATTCCAGGCATCCGCAGCGAGTATACTTATCTTCAAAAGCCGGGTTTAAAGCCATCCAGCCAGTCGCGCCAGCTATGTCATTCTTCCCCCTGATTATTCTACCGCCACTTATTATCCCTGCGCCGATACCTGTTCCAAAGGCCAGAAAAACTACATCGCTGCAACCCTGGGCATTCCCCTTCCAAAATTCACCAAGTATGGAACATGCCCGGTCGTTATCTATAACAAGAGGAATGTTCCCGGTTATTTTTTCAACCTCCCGTTCAAGTGGATAATCTTCCCATCCCGGTATATTCGGGGCCCAGACAGAACCTGTTTCCCTCCTGTATATGCCGGGTATGGAAATCCCGGCTGCCCTGACCGGGTTCCCGAGCGATTCCATTTCACTTATGATTCCAGCTGCTCCGGCCAGGATTATCTCCGCTGCGGCTTTCCCTTCAGCGCCTCTTACAATATCGGTTTTCTTCACAAGCAATGAACCTGAACTGTCAAATGCAGCGAACAAGATCTTAGTACCACCGATATCTATGCCTAGAAGTGACAATATGTAGTTCTTTATACTTGTTTACCTTCAATAAATACCTTTTTAACCTCGAATTCTTTATTAAATGCCACGATATCGGCCCGGTAGCCTGGGGCAATTATTCCACGGTCATTCAGACCCATCAGACCAGCCGGGTAGCTGGTGGCCATCCTGATTGCCTCTTCTATGGCTATACCAGCTTTCCTGACACAGTTTTCCACCGCCAACATCATGGTGAGAGAAGATCCAGATAAAGTACCATCGGCGAGTGTGAAACGATCCCCTTTCCTGATGTGTTGATAAGCCCCGGAATGGTTTTCCTCGACGGCATCGCTGACGAGAAATAGTCTTGGGCCCAGAAGCTTTTTGGCTATTGAAATGGCATCATAGCTAACATGTATTCCATCAACAACTATGCTTGAACAAGCTGTTTCGGACTGGAAGACAGCACCGGGCAAGCCGGTTTCCCTGTGATGGAAACCTGACATGGCATTGAAAAGATGCGTGACGGATGTGATTCCCATCTCGAATCCTTTCGAGGCTTCCTGTGATGTACAGTTGCTATGCCCGGCGCAGATTACGATTTTATTAGCGATAAGCAATTTTATGAATTCCTCATCGCACTTCTCGGGTGCTACGGTTACCATTCTGACACAACCATCCGAGCCGGCCAGAAGTGACTCAAGATAACTTTTGTCTGGTATGGAGATGAATTCATTTACGTGGGCACCTCTTTTTTCCTTGCTAATCCACGGGCCCTCGAGGTGAAGTCCCAGGAAAGCGGGATGATTAGCCTTTTTTGCAGCTGCGATGGCGGCCCTGTAGACATCATCGCTGTTTGTCGGAAGCACGAGGAGAAATGATGTTGTTCCTGTTGACGCGATGCTTTCAGATATTCTAGTTATTGCATCAGGATTAGCATGGGAGGAGAAGAGCAGTCCAGCACCACCGGCTATTTGAAGATCAATGAATCCTGGTGAGATATTTAATCCGTCAAGCCTGATTATTTCGCTTCCTGATGGAATATCTTCATCATTAAGTATGTCAACAATTTGTTTGCCGTTAATAATGACCGATTTCCTGTCGATAAACCTATTCCCGTCAAATACTCTTGCACCGGTGAGAACTTTTAGCATGGTTTCTTAATATTCAGAATCTGATTTTTCTTAGTTCCTCCTTCATTCTTTCAATATCAGTGAGCCAGTCCTCTATGTCATTCTCATGTTCAATTTCCTCGTTCAGTATAGTCACCGCCATCTGGTGAGTGGTATGATCCTTGCCATTAGTAAAATCGGATATCTCCTTGTAGCGTTGTATCGCGCATCTCTCCCCTTTTAGATTCTGCTCCAGGATTGCCTCGATGTATGGATCAGCAGGCTCATCGTAAGAGCAGCGTGCAAGTTTTGTCCATCCCGATGGGTTGATTACCGGAGTACCACCCAGTTGTATTATCCTGTTAACAACAAGAACCGCGTGATTCAGTTCCTGGTCAGCATGCAGAAGAAGTTCAGGTTCAACCTCGCTTCTCATCGGTCCTTCCATGAGCCTGGCACCAATCCAGTATTGATAGTATGCAAGCCATTCTTCGCTCAGAGCTGCATTTAGCATCTCTATAAGCTTGTCGACATCAACAGATGCAACCTTTATGCCTTGTTTTCCCATATTTATTATGTTTTTTGTTTCCTGTTTTAAATATAGGCATTATATTTCACAAAGGAAACAAGGGCAACGCGCGATAACCAAACGAGCACTGTTAATTTAAAGAGCTATGAAACAATATATTAAATCGATAGGGCAAATAGTAATTACTGTATTGTTCTGTTCACTACTACTTGCCTCGTGCATTAAAAAGAGCAACGATAACCTCGATTATGTAGATCCCAATATTGGTGGCGTTGGTCTGCTTCTCCAGCCCACTCGTCCTGCTGTACACCTTCCGAACCAGATGATAAGGGTTTACCCGTCGAGGAAAGATTATCTCGATGATCAGATAAGATATTTTCCACTTTCGCTTGTTTCGCACCGTAACGGCGAGCTTTTCGGAGTGATGCCATTTACATCCGGTGTTAAAACCCTGCCACCGGTTTCGGCATGGGATGAGAATCTGGAAGTCACGACTCCATATTTTTTGTCAACATGGCTTGTTGACAACAATATCACAGTTGAATTCACCCCGGGAAGCAAAACCGGCATATTCAGGTTCATATTCAGGGACAGGAATGGGAGAGGGGTATTCTTTTCAGGAGGGGGAGGAACCGGATGGAAACAGGTTTCCGGTAACGGGTTTACCAGCGAACAGCAATTCGACGGTATGAAAGCATTCGCGTATTGCACAGTTGATTATGAAAGCAGGCTTGTTGACACCATCATAAATGGCAGGAGAAGGCAGTTTGCAGAATTTGTCGGAAGGGGGGTGGAATCAACAGAGTTTAGATATTCTATCTCGTTCATCTCAAGCGATCAGGCTATCGAAAATTTTAAATCGGAGCTGGAAAATGTTTCATTTGATAAACTAAAAGCCGATGCGAGAGCTACCTGGAGCAAGGTTTTAGGTCAGATTAACGTGAAAGGTGGTAGTGAAGAAGACCGTGAACGCTTTTACACGGCACTTTACAGGTGCTATGAAAGGATGATCAACATCAGGGAGGGTAATCATTATTATAGTAATTACGACTCCATTGTTCATGAAACCGACAGGGATTTTTATGTTGATGATTGGACCTGGGATACTTTTCTGGCTCATCACCCGCTGAGGATTATTTTGCAACCGGAGAAAGAGAGGGACATGATAAGATCGTATGTCGATATGTACCAGCAGAGCGGATGGATGCCTACCTTTCCGGTTTTGTACGGTGATACTCCATGTATGAATGGTTTTCATTCAACTATTCTCATCCTTGATGCCTGGAGAAAAGGAATACGTGATTTTGATGTTGAGAAGGCTTACGAGGGCATGAGAAAAAACTCGACATCAGCAACAATGCTGCCATGGAAGAACGGCGAGGCAAGTGTACTGGATGATTTTTACCGCGAAAAAGGCTTTTTCCCTGCACTAGCACCAGGTGAAAAGGAAACTGTAAAAGAGGTGCACTCGTGGGAAAAAAGACAGGCGGTGGCTGTTACCCTTGGTCATAGCTATGACGACTGGGCTCTTGGCCAGATGGCAAAAGAACTTGACAAGAAAGACGATATAGCATTATTCGGGCAGAAAGCTTTAAACTATAAGAACTTATGGAATGCCGGGCTGGGCTTCTTTATGCCTAAGGACAAGGATGGGAACTGGATTCAGATAGATCCCGGGTGGGATGGAGGTATGGGAGGAAGGGACTATTATGATGAGAATAACGGCTGGACATACTTATGGCAGGTGCAGCATGATCTGCCTGGACTGGTTGATCTGATGGGTGGGGAGGACATGTTTGAAAAACGTCTCGATCAGCTCTTCCGTGAAGATCTGGGGAGAAGCAAGTACGAGAACTGGGCCAAGTTCCCGGATTTCACGGGAATAGTTGGGCAGTTCAGCATGGGTAATGAGCCATCGTTTTTCATACCTTACCTGTATAATATTTCCGGATCTCCCTGGAAAACGCAGAAAAGGATTAGAAGCCTTCTCGGTGCGTGGTTCCCTTCGAATATTTTCGGAATACCAGGTGATGAAGACGGAGGTGGTATGTCAGCTTTTGTAGTATTTTCCTCGATGGGCTTTTACCCGCTTACCCCAGGTATCCCTGTTTACGCTATCGGGAGCCCCGTGTTTGAGCGGATCACGATTGACCTTGGTGGTAACAAGACAATCGTGATTGATGCGCCTGGTTGTTCTTCTGTAAACAAGTATATACAAAAAGCCTGGATAAACGGGAAACCGCTGGACCTGCCTTGGATTACTCACGAAGAAATAATGTCAGGTGGTATTCTGAAACTTGAAATGGGGCCTTATCCCAATAAGAACTGGGGAAATGGTGGTTTGAAAGATTATGAGGCTGTTGTTGAATCTGTTTTAAAATAACAAGTTGGGTATTCTGATAAATTATTTATATTTAATGTTCTTATTTGGGCAGGTACTTATCTCGAATACAAATGGGTGTCCTGAATTATCAATATGGTGAAGATAAACTATACCGGTCCGTTTACCTGAACAGTATAGATGCCATAATTATTTCATCACCTGAAGGAGAAATACTTACTGCTAATCCGGCGGCGAGCAGACTTTTCGGCATGTCGATAGATGAACTTACCTCATCGGGTTGTTCCGCGCTTATCGACGAGAGCGACACGAGGAAACATAATGTTTTCCCACTGGTATCTGATGGCGTGAGCAGAAGCGGGGAGTTGAGGATGAAGCGAAAGGACGGTTGTATTTTCCCGTGCTGGATTACATCCTCCCCATTCACAGGTGACAGGAATCATTCTCTTAAAACTATTATAATCAGGGATGTTACAGCACAGGTAACCACCGAGGAGCGGCTGAAGCAGTCAGCAAATGAGCTGAGGGAGATGGCAAAACACATGGAGGTTGTAAAGGAAAATGAACGAACCGCCATCTCGATGAATCTTCACGACGACCTTGGTCAGAACCTTACCGCCCTCAAGATGGACCTTCACTGGCTTAAATCGAGGTTCGGTGAGCAACCTGAACACATAGAGAAGAAACTCCAGAGCATGAGTAAACTGATTGACGAATCAGTAACTACCGTAAGAAGAATATCTTCTGAACTCAGACCAACAATCCTTTATGATTTTGGATTGGCTGATGCTTTGAAATGGCATCTTGGAGAGTTCACAAAGACAACCTCTATTGAACACGAGCTAGATTTTGATCAGGGAATTGCCGAACTGAATGACAGTCTTTCCATTGTCATTTTCAGGATTGCCCAGGAAGCCCTTACCAATGTGGCACGACATTCCGGTGCCAGTGAGGTAACTGTTAAGGTATCATCTTCCCCCGGCTCGGTAACGGTAATGATAAGTGATAACGGGAAGGGAATCGGTGTTGAGGAGATCAGGAACCATAAATCTCTGGGTTTGCTTGGTATTAAAGAAAGAGCCAGGGCCTTTGGCGGGGAAGTTAGTATATCGGGTTCTCCTGGTGCTGGTACTGTTGTTTTGGCAAAACTCCCGCTTGACTTTTGAATTGATGATAAAAAACGAGAGCAAGATAAATGATAAATGTAGTTATTACCGACGACCATCCTTTTGTAAGACAAGGGATCAGGCAGATTCTGGAGGATGACCACGACAAACGATTCGGAGTTATCGAGGAAGCAGTTAATGGTTCAGAATTACTTCATCTTCTCAAAGAACACAAATTTGATGTCGTCGTTCTTGATATTTCATTACCCGGACGAAGCGGACTCGATCTCATCCAGGATATCAGGGGCATAAGTCCCGGCACACCTGTAATCATGCTGAGCATGTTTCCAGAGGAACAATATGCTTTGAAGGCTCTTAAATCAGGTGCTTCAGGATATCTCACGAAATCAAGTGCTCCAGAGGAACTTATCACGGCGATAATGACAGTAACAAGGGGACAGAGGTACATTACCCCGGCCTTTGCAACTGTTATGACACTGAATATGCTCGACGAAAAGGACAAACCTGTTAATGAACTGCTCTCGGTGAGGGAACTCGAGGTTGTAAGGTTGCTGGCATCGGGTAAAACTGTCAGCACTATAGCCGAGGAACTATCACTTAGCCCAAAAACTGTGAGCACCTATCGTGAACGAATACTTGCTAAACTTAATTTGAAGACTACTTCGGATATTATCAGGCTTGCAATTACACAAGGATTGGTATAATGACTATGATAACGTGGAATGATATACTAAAAGATCCATTTTTGAAGTTAATAAATATATCAGGGTATAAATGACAAAAACCAAGAACAACCCTCCATTGGAGGATTACTCGATCCTGATAATAGATGATTCAGCTATTATAAGGGAGAGGCTAAAGGAGCTTCTTCTGGATTATGGTTTTAGCGGCAGTGTACTCGAGGCTTCGGAGATTGGTAGCGCTGTCGATCAGTTCGGGAAAAATAAGCCAGGCATTGTCATAACAGATATTCACCTTCACCGCGAAAACGGTCTGACTGTTATTAAAAGATTCCGCGAAAGCAACCCCGGCGTGCTGATAATTGTGATGACAAATTATCCTTATGATCTTTACAGGAGGAAAAGCCTTGAGGAAGGTGCTGATTTCTTCTTCAGTAAATCAGATATTATCGAGGCTGTTAATATTTGCAGGGAAAGAGGAAAATGTTTTGGCAAGGGAGAAATAGCCTGAATCACCAGAGCCTTTGTTTTGTTTTTCTTAGCTTCTGCTGAAGAATATCTTTTTTGACTCCCTCGATTTACCATCAGTGAAACTTATAATGTAAACACCATCCCTGAGATCAGGATTGAATGTATATGAGCCAGACTCATCGATCCGTTCCGTAAAAAGGATCCTTCCATTAAGATCAATAACCATTAACTTCCCGCTCGTGCTGCTCCTGAAGTTGAATTCGGTATACAATGTTCCGTTCGATGAATAAGCCCTGAATTCATTTTTATTTACCGAAGTCTCGTTTACCGATGTTGTTATTGAACAGATGGTAACTGTAAACCTGCTGTCATATGTTCCTGCAGCAAGATTGATAACGTATGCAGCTTCGCCTGAAAGATTGGTTGAAACACCTGTTGTTTTGTCAGTGAGGGTGATTCTCTTGTTGGCGAAGTTGCCCGTGATATCTTTAACTTTTATGATTACCTCGCCTGATTTTTCTGTTTTCAACCTTAGCGGGAAAGTACATACTGTATCGCATTGTTCAGGTATCGCGCTAATTGAAAGTGATTTATTGTCAAGGCTGTATACCGAGAAGTTTGTTACATTGATGTCTGAATTGGCAAGCTTCAGTGCATCGTATTTACTATCGAAATTGTAGGTTGCAGCTCCCTGGTAGTATATTACGAAAGGGTCAAAGGAAAGAGCATCAGATGTGTAACCTGCAACGATCCTTATCAGGGATGTGGTTCCCTTGATGTCTGCCGATGAAGGCTCATCATTTCCTTCCGTGGCTGAAAGTCCGTTAGCAAACGTGTATGTTGAACAAACACTGCTCGACAGGAGGATAGCTGCTATTGCAACCAGGCCGGATTTGTTCATTTTTACTTTCATTTTCTTTTCTTGTTAAGTTTGTCTCTTCTGTTTCTTTGTTCTGGAATTTCTTCCTCGTCTTATCTGATGCTAAATTACTGTGATATAGTAGCGTGGACTGTAGGCATGAGCCGCTTCTTCTTGTAGGATTTTTTCCTACAAAATGTTAAAGAATGATGGAATACCGGGTCTTTCTGATAACCCATTGTTTTATTGACCAGACTTTCCTTTCAATTCCAGTTAACAACCATCAGTGGATGATGTGGTTCCTTAATAATATTTTAATAATAATTAACAGGTTACATCTGGAGTTTTTGGGGAAATTGCTTAAATTTGATTTAATGGGATACAATAACAGCCTATAGTAGTCGGTGAACCTTGTATATTTGAACGTTGGTGATAAATTGTCTTTAAGATATTTTATTGGTTCAATGGTAGACTGACTGTGGAAAAGTAGGGAAAATAACTCAGTTATAAATTCCAGAGAAAAAATGACGGATAGGGATCCAGTCAATCATCTTTTTACAATAATTGCATTTATCAAGAAAGGTGCCAGTGTATTGGCTTCCTCATATACTTGTCGGATGGTCATTTAACGTCAACTGATAACAAATCCTCATCTTCTTAATCCCGGGGTCAAACCAAATCTTGGATTATGTTTCGTTCTGACAGGAATATCACTTGTGCTTTTATCCAGACCTGGAAGCTACAGAATGTATATCCGTGTCCTTTCAGTAATTATATTCTTTCTCGGCTTCCTTTCATTTCTCGAGAATGTTCTGGGAATCACATCGGTCCTTGACACACTTTTGGTCCCTGCCGATTCCCCGGATGCAGTTCTCCGGATGTCGCTCATTTCCTCCATTAATGCTTCAGCCACTGGAATTGTACTATTCATTATAGCCTGGGAAAATGTAAAGAAATGGTATACTTTAATTGGCCTTACGGTGGTTGTGCTGACAAATAGTCTGATGGGGTTTTTTATTTACCTGCTGGGTTTAAATGAATTCTTCGATTCAATAGTTTTCACCAATACCTCGCCTTCTGGCCTTTTAGTGTTTATTCTCATCTCGGCAGGATTGATCATGTTTATTCATGCCGCCCAGCGTTTTGAATTCCGTGTCGAACACAAGCTGCTCATGGGATTGATTTCTTCTGCTGTGATAATATTATTTGTCTCGATAAGCTCAAGCCAGCGACTTTCCAACCTGAGGGAAACCCAGTCACATTTGTATAACACTCTCTATGTTAAAAGGTGTATTTCCGAAGTGTTTTCCTTCCTGCTTGATATGCAGACTGCTGTTGGCACAAGGGCAGGAACTTCGAAAGACAATTTTTCTGATTACGCATATTCGAAAGATAAGTTTGACACGAAACTGAGAATACTTGACTCTGCATTCACGCGTGAAGAGAATAGCAGGCATAAGGTTAATGAAGTCGGCCGACTTGTTGAAAGCCGGTTCCCGGACCTTTTAAATTCCGCGAAGGAAGGAATGGGTGATGGACTGATAAGAGAGATTGGGATCTACCAGACCCCTGTTGGAATGCAGCAGGTTGATAGTATCAGGACCCTTCTGGCACAACTTGATTCTGATTTGGACAGGTCGCTTGTTCTCGAAAGTGAGTACGAGCTGACAGATGCTGGTAAGACCAGGTTTATTATTGGTGTTAACATTGTTTTGCAGATGATGCTTCTTGCATCCATTTTCTGGATGGTTGTTGGATATGTTAAAATACGGCGCTCTCATATTCAGGAGATAAGGAAAACTAATGCCGGGCTTGAAGAAAAGGTTGCTGAAAGAACTCTTTCTATCGAGAAGAGCGAGACCCGATTCAGGACCACCCTCGAGTCAATGCTGGAAGGATGCCAGATAATTGGTCATGACTGGAGATATATTTATATCAACGACTCGGCCGAGAGGCATAATAGAAGGCCCAAGTGGGAAATGATGGGTAAAAGGTACCAGAATGTCTGGCCGGGGATAGAAGAAACTGCCGTGTATGATTTGATAAGGTGTGGACTCGAGGAAAGAAAGACGGCGACTATTGAAAACGAATTCATTTATCCTGACGGATCAAAAGGCTGGTTCGAACTATCCATACAACCTGTTCCCGAGGGTGTATTTATCCTTTCAGTCGACATCTCGGGACGGAAGCAGGCTGAAGCAGCAAGAGAAGAAACTGAGGAAAGGATGAGGATACTGGTTGAAGAGGCAACTGAAGCTATTTTCCTTCACGATGAGCAGGGTAAACTGGTGGAAGTGAATGAGATCGCGTGCAAGGTGCTTGGATACACGCGCGATGAGCTTCTGTCTATGAGCCTTATGGATCTTGTTGTGGGTACCTCGTTCGAAGCGGCAAAGGAAGGCTGGTCAAGGGTGAAACCCGGAGAAGGCCGTACGTTCCAGAGCATACACAGGCGAAAAGACGGGTCAGTATTCCCGGTTGAATTACGCCAGGGATTAATCACTGTCAGGGGCAAAAGGATGATTTATGCTTTCGTGAGGGATATTACTGAGCGACTGCAGGCTGAACATGAACTTCGCGAGAGTGAAAAAATGTACAAGAACCTTTTCGAGAACAACCCGCAACCAATGTGGATCTACGACCTTGACAACCTTAATTTTCTTGAAGTAAATGAAGCTGCCATTAACAGTTATGGCTACTCGCGGAGAGAGTTCTTGAATATGAACCTGAAAAATATAAGACCCGAGGAGGATGTATCAGATCTTTTACAAAATGTAAAAAACACTGTCTCTGGTATCACTAAATCTGGTCCATGGAGACACAGGCGGAAAGACGGGAGTATCATCTTTGTTGAAATAATTTCTCATGAATTGTTTTACAGGGGAAGAAAGGCACGACTTGTTCTGGCCGACGATATCACGGAGAAGAAGTACGCGTCTGATGAGCTCCAACGTATGAACGAGTCGCTCGAGCAGATAATCAGGCAAAGGACGGAACAGCTTGACGCTGCAAACAGGGCAAAGAGTGATTTTCTATCAAGCATGAGCCACGAGATGAGGACGCCAATGAACGCTATACTTGGTTATTCGGAGCTCCTGGGCAGGAGGGTTGATGACCAGACTTCCTTGTCTTTTATCCAGTCCATAAGAGCAAGTGGGAGAACCTTGCTTCACCTTATTAATGATATACTCGATCTTTCAAAGATAGAGGCTGGAAAGATGGAACTCGATCTGGTGAATATTAACCCGGGTCTTTTCTTCAGGGAATTTGAAAACGTCTTCTCCTTCAAGGTTTCTGAAAAGAAACTCCGGTTTATTTCGGAAATTGACCATCGGCTGCCCGCCTGCCTTAAGGCTGATGAATCGCGTCTCAGGCAGATACTTCTTAATCTTCTGGGAAATGCCGTTAAATACACTGACCATGGCGAGGTAAGGTTGAAAGTCAGATGCCAGAATGACAGGGATTCTGTTGAACCTGGTTCTATAGTACCGGATACCATTGGTCTGAGAATAGAGGTGTCAGATACCGGACCTGGTATACCGGAGGAAAGTCTCGAGGAGATATTCGATTATTTCGTCCAGGTCAGGGGCAGCAGGAAAAAGGAAGGAACAGGGCTGGGACTGGCAATAACGAAGAGCCTGGTAAACCTGATGGGGGGTACAATTAAAGTTGAATCAATACTAGGGAAAGGAACAACTTTTATTGTAGTAATTCCGGACCTTGAGGTAACACCTCCTACCAAGGTTGAAATGCGCGAGGAATTTGACCCTGGCAGTATAGTATTTGAAAAAGCTGTAATACTTGTTGTTGATGACGTTACTTCTAACAGGAACTATATCAAGGAAGCTCTGGCGCATACAAATATCGAGGTGCTTGAGGCTACCGGAGGAAGTGAGGCTCTTACACTGATGAAGAACAGGCTCCCGGATATAGTGCTTACCGACATAATGATGCCCGAAATGGATGGGTTTACGCTGCTAGATAAGATCAGGAACGACCCCGGTCTCGAAAAGATACATGTCGTGGCATATTCTGCCGCGGTTATGAAAGAACAAAAAACAAAAATACGCGAAAGAGATTTTGCAGGTCTGCTGGTAAAACCTGTAAGGTTGTCAGACCTTTACAAAATGCTGATGAGGCTGATTAAATACTCGAGGCTGGATGTAAAAAAGAAAAATGATGAGGATGAAAAGATCCCGGACTTGTCCGGGATAGTTGACTTGAATATCCTTCTTGAATCACTTGAGGAAGAGCTGAATACCTGGAACGAGTTTAACGTGACCCAGCCACTTGGAAAAGTTGCGGAATTCGGCTTTAAACTTGCAGGATTAGGAAGTAAGCATAAAAGTAAGTATCTTGAAAAATATGGCAATGATCTGGTTGAGGCAACAGAATCATTTAATATCGAGCATATGCTATATTTGCTAAGAAAATACCCCGGAATACCCGATCTGTTTAAAAACCAACGGTGAAATGGAAAATAATAATCTTCCTTTAGCTGAAAAAGCCCATTCTGTATTAATAGTCGATGATAACCCTCAGAATCTCCAGGTGCTTGGCAGACTTCTCAAGGAGAATAACTACAATGTTGAATTCGCCATCAATGGGATCGCGGGGCTGGAGTGGCTTGAATCGAAACAGTTTGATATCATTCTCCTCGATATCAATATGCCTGAAATGGATGGCTTCGAGATGTGCACGAGAATAAGATCGGACAGCCGGTTCAACAATATGCCCATAATCTTCCTGACAGCTGATAACGACCGCGAGAGTATTTTGAAAGGATTCGACCTGGGGGCACAGGATTATGTAACCAAACCTTTCGATAGCAGGGAACTGGTCGTCAGGGTCAGGACTCACCTCTCGTTAAAGGATACCCGTGAAAACCTCGAGATCCTTAACAAGTCGCTTGAAGAAAAAGTGAAGGAGAGAACCCTCGAGTTGAGTATCGCTAACGAGAAACTCGAGGCCCTTAATACCAAGCTGCTGGAACTTGACAAAGCGAAGACGGAATTTCTAAATCTGATAAGTCACGAGATCAGAACACCACTTAACGGAATACTCGTGCCCATGGAGATATTAAAGGAGTCTCTCAGTACTGAAGAAACAAGGGAACTCATTGATATTCTTGATGCCTCGGTTAGGCGACTCGAGAAATTTGCAACTAACGCCCTGCTCATAACAAGGCTCAGAACTTACCCGAATGAAATCTACAAGCATGATATTGACCCGCGGCTTATGCTGTCGTTGTTAAAAGAAGATTTCGTCTCCGCCCTCGAGCTCAAGAAGATAAAGTTGAATCTGACTTTCGAGAAGTTTAAAGGGCGTCTGGTCGCCGAACCTGAGCTCGTTAAAAAATCACTGGCTAATGTAATTGACAACGCGATCACTTATTCTCCCTCGGGCTCCAATGTAGAAGTGAACGTGAGCGAGTCCGAAGGCTATTTGCTATTCGATGTTCATGACCAGGGAGGAGGTTTCCCGAGAAGTCTTCTTGGAAATGATTTCGAGATATTTCCCTCCGGAAGGGGATACCAGGATTCATCAGTCGGGATCGGCCTACCACTTGTGAAGATGATCCTAGAGGCTCATAACGGGTCAATAACGATTAAAAATAATCCTGACAGGGGGGCCGTTGTCAGACTGGCCTTCCCGCTGGAATCCTGAACTTCATATTAGTAGGCTGGAAAACAATCAGGTGTTTTATTCAGCCTTGTAAATACATTAACTATTCTATCTGATTGAATTACTTTTCAGCAGTTTCTGGTAATCATTGTTTCCAGAATTGGATAAATTTGGAGAAGTGATGATGTACCCAATCAATCCGGAACTCGAAACAGGAAAAACTAATAGAATCATGATAGTAACTTGTGTTTATGTAGCCGTAATACCTGAAGGTGTTGATGAGTTTATTAAAGAGACAGTCAAAAACCACAGGGAATCTGTGAAAGAACCAGGCAATCTCCGGTTCGACCTGATACAGGAAAGTGGAAATCCCTCCAGGTTCATGATCTACGAGGCTTACGAATCAGAAGCTGCCGCTGCCATGCACAAACAAACACCTCATTATGTCGAGTGGAGAGACAGGGTGTCAGGTCTCATGGCCGAACCAAGGACTGGAGTAAGATATAATATTATTGAACCTTCAGACAAGGCCCTATGGTAAGCAGTTTCAAGTTCTCGAGGTTACCCTCGATTATCTTTGGTAATGGAAAACTATCCGAACTAGCCAGCAATTTGGGCAATAAGCCGGATGGTGTTGTTCTTGTCACCGGGAAAAACTCGCTGTCAGCCGGTTCTGATCTTGAGAGAATCACACTATGGCTGAATAAAAACAAAATCTTCCGGGTAATTATTTCCACGGAACCTGATGTGGAGATAATTGATGAGACATGTAGAATGTTGTGCGATGAAAAGATATCACTTGTAATCGCGGTGGGGGGAGGCTCAGTTCTTGATGCCGGTAAGGCAGTTTCCGCGATGCTGACAGTTAATGGGAGTATTGCTGATTATCTTGAAGGTGTCGGGACAAAGTCACATCCCGGATCCAGGATGCCCTTTTATGCCATTCCAACAACTGCAGGGACGGGCAGCGAGGCAACGAAAAACGCTGTAATATCCGGCCATGGTGAAAATCCGTTTAAACGATCGTTACGACACGATAATTTTGTACCTGATCTTGCTATTGTTGACCCGCTTCTTACTTTAAGCTGCCCCCCGGGGTTGACCGCCGCCAGTGGGATGGACTGTTTTACCCAGCTCACGGAAGCATTTCTATCGACTAATGCCTCACCATTAACTGATTGCCTCGCGCTAGAGGGTATCAAGGCTGTTGGTGATTCTTTGCTTAGAGCTTTTAACAACGGGTCGGACAAGGAAGCCAGATCTGGTATGTCATTCGCTGCTCTTGCATCGGGCATTTGCCTCGCTAACGCCGGCCTGGGTGTAGTCCACGGATTTGCCTCATCAGTCGGTGCTGTAACCAATATACCTCATGGTCTCGTGTGTGGCACGCTGATGGCCGTTGCAAATGAGGTTACTGTAAGGAAACTCATGCATGGAACCGGAGATAGCCTTTCACTAAGGAAATATGCCCAACTTGGTGAATTGTTGTCGGGCGTAAATGGTAAGAGTGACGGGTATTATATTAACTGGTTCGTTGATTATCTTCATCACCTTACTTATGAACTTAAACTGCCGGATCTCTCGGAAGCTGGTCTCGGAGATGATCTGATCCGCTCAATTTGCGCTTCCACTGAATCGAAATACAATCCGGTTAAGCTCGACCAGGATGAACTGTTTGAAATAATCACGAGGAGGATGTAGGGGGAAGGAAAAGGAAAAAGGAAAAAGTAAAAAGTAAAAAGTAAAAAGGAAAAAGTGAAAAGTGAAAAGGAAGGAGTTTTAGGGGATTTGGCAAGGCCTGTGATGCATAAAAAAATCCTGTGGCTCTCTTTTATCCGTATCTGTATTTCAGTTAACCAGGTGCGGTGACTTATTATCAGCAGGGGGATGATTTGTATCGGGAGCAGGGTGTATTTTTCCCGCGACAATTTATTACATTGGTGAATTATTGCATTTGGAGAAAATACTTAAAAAACAACAAGCAAATAATAAATAACCACAAGTATGAAAACACGTTATGTTCAATTCATGTTACTGGTTCTATTGTTAATACCAGTCACGTTTAAAGCAGGTGCCCAGTTGCCTAAGGAAACAGCCGAGCAGAAAATTCAGAGGATGAAATGGTGGACTGATGCCAGATTCGGGATGTTCATCCACTGGGGATTGTACGCTCTTCCGGCAAGGCACGAATGGGTTAAGAACCGGGAAAGATTGACAAACGAACAATACCAGAAATACTTCGAGCTTTTTAATCCTGATTTATACAACCCTAAGGAATGGGCCAGGATGGCCAAGGCTGCTGGTATGAAATACGTTGTGCTCACGGCGAAACATCACGAGGGATTCTGCCTGTGGGATTCAAAGTTCACGGATTATAAAGCCACCAACACTCCTTTCGGGAAAGATCTGATAAGGGAATATGTTGATGCCTTCAGAGCTGAGGGTCTGAAAGTGGGTTTCTATTATTCACTCATCGACTGGCATCATCCCGATTATACAATTGACAGACAGCATCCACAGCGTCAGGAAAGCGATGCTGACTACGAGAAGCTCAATAAAGGCAGGGATATGAGTAAGTATCGCGAGTACATGAAAAACCAGGTACGGGAACTACTCACAAACTATGGTGAGATAAGCATCATCTGGTTTGATTTTTCATTTCCCGGGAAAAACGGCAAAGGTCATGATGACTGGGATTCAGAAGGACTTTTAAAGCTTGCCAGGTCATTACAACCCGGAATTATTGTTGATGACAGGCTCGATCTCAAGGATGTAGAGGGAGGTTGGGACTTTACTACACCCGAACAATATAAAGTAGCTAAATGGCCCGAGTATAATGGTAAAAAGATACCCTGGGAAACATGCCAGACCTTCTCCGGATCGTGGGGATACTACCGCGATGAAACGAGCTGGAAGAGCCCGGCCCAGTTGTTGGAACTGCTTATCGAATCAGTATCAAAAGGTGGAAATCTCCTTTTGAATGTTGGTCCTACAGCCAGGGGCGAGTTTGACTACAGGGCACAATCGAGCCTTACCGCCATGGGCGACTGGATGAAATTTAACGGCCGGTCAATCTATGGATGCACCGAGGCCCCTGCTAAATTTGCCACTCCTCCCAATACCCTTCTTACCTATAACCCATCAACAAAAAGATTATATGTACACATGCTGTCTTACCCCCTTGGCAAACTGATTCTTCCGGGTATGGCCGGGAAAGTTAAATATGTGCAATTCCTGCACGATGCCTCCGAGATAAGATTCAGTGACGGCTCAGGTGACGAAGCAGGCTCAGTAAACGTTAGTCTTCCTGTTCTCAAGCCGCCAGTGGAAATAGTGGTGCTTGAAGTATTTTTAAAATAGTATATTGATCTCTCTGCTGGCAAGATTCATAAAAACAGGACAATAACTGATGAAACAACTAATCCTGATCACTGCCTTTCTGTTAATAGCTTGTAATAATGCTAAAAACACGCGTGTTCAGGTAAATTCTGAAGTTGAATCACCAGAAGTCTCCACTGTCAAAAAAGACAGTACCTACTACTTCGACGGCAAGACACTTGACGGGTGGGAAATAACCAACTTCGGACCGCAGGGACCCGTTAGCGTCTCATCCGGAAGTATTATCCTGGGAATGGGTGACGGCTGTACCGGCATCACGTGCATGCGAAAAGTACCGGAAGTAAACTACCAGATAACCCTCGAGGCAATGCGAATGGCAGGAGTAGATTTCTTTTGTGGTCTCACCTTTCCTGTAAATAAGTCGTCGTGCACTTTAATTGTTGGGGGATGGGGTGGGACCGTGGTGGGATTAAGCTGCATTGACGGTCTGGATGCCTCGGAGAATGAAACATCAATAAACCGGGTATTCGAGAAAAACAGGTGGTACAGTATCAAGCTTGCTGTAACTGAGTATAAAATCTCAGCGTGGATAGATGGCCATATGGCTGTCAATTTTAACTACACTGACAGACGATTGTCACTGCGGCCCGAAGTACAATTATCAAAACCTTTCGGGATAGCTTCGTGGTGCACCACGGCGGCAATAAGAAATATAAGGATCACGGGATTAGATTCAATATAATCCCGTGATACCTTTTATCAGTTTACCGAATCATAGACAGTTACCTTCTCCCACAAATCACCGCATTCTTCTATGAATGATAGATGGACCGGGTGAGTCTGGTAGATATCCTGATCCTTGCTGTTATGGAAGGTCAGGAGCAAAGAATAAGTATAAGAGCTGTCTATAACCGGTCGGTTCGTTGCGGCAGGTCTGCCGATATGAACGTCTACAATAGTCTCTATAGTAACCAGTTTTTCAAGCGCTTCCTCGAACTTTACCCTGACTTCTTCTGTCACGGGTTTCTTCAACCAGAAGAAAACATGATGGATAAACTTGCCTTTCAGGTTATTCATTTTTTTCATGACGATTAATGATTTGGTTACTCTCGGGAATGAGAATTATTCCAGGCTACCGACTATCTGTTCAACCTCGTTGAGTATTTCACACGATTTCACCAGTTCCTTCATTCTCGTGTGGTCAGGATACAATGGGCGATCAATGTCCAGGAAATCAACATATTTTCTGATCACATCCTTGGCTTTCTGTACACCAGCTCCAAACTTGTACTCATCTTTCCTGAAGTCAAGTGCCTGTGCGGCTGCCATGAATTCTATCCCCAGTATTCCATAAGCATTGTCAAGTATCTGGTTATTCTTGATTGCCGTGTTCATCCCCATCGACACGAAATCTTCCTGGTCAGCAGCGGCCGGAATGGACTGGATTGAAGCTGGCAATGACAAAATACGCTGTTCAACAATGAGCATGTCAGCAGTATACTGGCTTAACATCAGACCCGAAAACATCCCGGCACCCTTTGTAAGAAAATCAGGCAGACCAACGCTAAGGGCCGGGTTATTTAGCCTGTTCATTCTT
This sequence comes from Bacteroidales bacterium, assembly GCA_046329885.1. Taxonomy (GTDB): domain Bacteria; phylum Bacteroidota; class Bacteroidia; order Bacteroidales; family VadinHA17; genus LD21. The sequence continues at coordinate 62,506 of JAXLTU010000006.1, read as the reverse complement.
CTTTCGCTGAGTACACTGACCATTGTAATGCATGCTCCTGCCATATCCATGGGAACACTCACGGGAGATCCCTGGAAATTGGCCCCGCTAAGGGCAAGGTTCCTGTCAGGGAAGAAGATCGGATTGTCTCCAACGCCGTTTAGTTCTATCTCCACCTGCGATCTTGCATAAGATAACATATCGTGTGCCGCTCCGATAACCTGAGGGGTTGATCTCATCGAGTATGCATCCTGTACCTTGTTCTTTACCTTTCCATCCTTAAGATCGCCACCGTTAATACATTTATTTATTGAGTTAGCGCTTCTTATCGCACCTTTGAATCCCCTGGCTTCGTGGAGCAAAGGAGCATAAGGCTTCATATTTGCCTTCAGAGCCTCGAGTGTCATCGATGCCGCTATTTCAGCCTGTTTGAGCCAGTTATTAGCGTCAAACAACCAGATGGCGCTCATTGCAGTAAGCATGTTCGAACCGTTTATGGCAGCCAGCCCGTCGCGTGCCTGAAGACCCGGGACCGCTATTCCAGCTCTCTTCATCGCTTCAGCTCCTGGCAGTAATTCACCTTCGTAATAGGCTTTACCCTCTCCAAGGAGAAGAAGAGCTATCTGCGACATCGGGGCAAGATCGCCTGATGCCCCGACAGAACCCTTCTGGCATACATACGGCGTAACACCCTTGTTCAGCATCTCGACATAGGTCTCGGTTATCTCGAGCCTGTTGCCGGAGTTACCATGCGCGTGAACATTTATCCTGCCAAGCATCGATGCCCTTACTATTTCTATGGAAGCGGGGTCACCTATACCAGCGGCGTGATTATAAACAAGATATCTCTGGAAGTCTTTTATCTGGTCATCATTCAGGACTACCTCTGAAAATTCACCAATGCCGGTGTTGACACCATACATTATCTCGTGAGCAACTATCTTTTTCTCGAGCATCGCCCTGCATTCAGTTATCCTTTTCTTCGCATCGGGGTGCAACTCTACTTTCTGTCCGTTTCTGGCAACATTTACTACATCTTCAATTTTAAGATCGTTACCGGTAATTATTAAAGCTTTCATAATGAAATACATTTTTCTGATTTGGAATAATAGAAGAATTAGTATGGGTGGACCATACTCACGCAAAAGAGAATTTCCCGGGATTAGAAGAGCCCTGAACGGTTGATCTTAATCTTGTATTCAAGAAGCCAGCTGTGGCACATGTTTTCTTAATAGCAGTTCAAATGTACGTTTTTATCGGTGATAAACCAAAAGTGTTAAATGAAGCTAAATGGTGTGTAACGGATTTATTTATTTCACTATTTTTAGATATTGTTTCGGAGTGCAGCCCATGACGATCAGCTGACACTCGTGCCATTAATAATTGTTAGCTGATTGGAGTTCAGGTCTCCATCACGAGTATATTATGCTTACCTGATTGAAGATAAGATCGTTTAACGAATAATTGTTTTTCAAATATGAGTGACATTCTTCAAAAACTTTCAGCCTGCGTTGAAGCGGGAAAAATAAACAGGACCTCACCTTATCCACCATCGATGAAGGATCAGCCCGGAGCTGATGAGCTGGCCCGGCAGGCTCTTGATGAAGGGATTAAGCCTGACAGGATACTAGAGGATGCACTTATTCCTGCTATGGCTGTTGTTGGAAACAAATTCAGCAGGCAGGAGATTTTCGTTCCCCAGATGCTGATGTCAGCGAAGGCCATGAGCAGCGCCATGGTTCACCTTAAACCCTTTTTCCTCTCTGGTGAAACAAAACGAAAAGGAACCTTTATAATTGGTACGGTAACAGGGGACCTTCATGATATTGGTAAAAATCTGGTAGCCATGATGATAGAAGGAGGTGGCTGGGAGGTTATCGACCTTGGTGTTGACGCGGGACCTGATAAGTTTCTAAAGGCAATAGGAGATCATCCTGGCGCTGTTGTCGGGTTATCCGCCTTGCTCACCACCACCATGGAAAACATGAAAAAAATTGTAGCAGCCATCCGGGAGAAACACCCATCCATTAAAATACTGATCGGTGGAGCGCCTGTAACCATGGATTTTTGCGAGAAGATAAATGCTGATTTCTATTCTCCTGACCCGCAAGGTGCTGTAAACTGGTTGAATAAATTAATTGCCTGAAATGATGAATACAATTCTCCGGGGTTGTTCTTCAGAGGTCACGATCAGCACCTCAGGTCCTGTTATTATTATTGGCGAATGCATTAACCCGACAAGAAGAAAGAAGCTGGTTTCGACACTGCAGTCGGGCGATTTTTCATATGTTGCCGAGCTTGCCAGGATCCAGATTGAAAATGGTGCGGACGTCCTTGATGTCAATGTTGGTTTTCCTGGCGTCGATGATGAAAAACTACTGCCTGAAACGGTGAAATTTATCCAGGATAATTTCGATGTACCACTCTGTCTCGATTCGCCTAATCCGAAAGCAATAGAAGCAGCATTGAAAGTCTCGGTTGGAAGGTGCCTCATAAACTCCGTAAATGCCGAGGAAAAATCAATGAACGTTCTCTTTCCTGTTGCCCGCGATCATGGGGCGGCAATTATAGGCCTCGTGATGGATGAAGAAGGTATTACTAACAGTCCCGAAAAGAGACTTTCCATTGCAAGCAAATTACTTGACAGGGCTCTTGCCTGCGGACTCAGGGATGAGGATCTTGTCATCGATCCGATGGCCATGGCGGTAAGCGCCGATCCACAGGCCTGTCTTGTCACTTTGGAAACCATCAGGTTGATTCATGGAAAGCTGGGGCTCAATATGACGATGGGAGCGAGCAATATTTCGTTCGGATTGCCAGGCAGGGAATACCTTAATTCTGCTTTCCTAACCCTTGCTATCCATGCTGGACTTACCTGCCCGATCGCTAATCCCGAGAAGATAACCCCTTCAATCAGGGCAACCGACCTTGTTCTGGGCAGGGATGATTTTGCAATGCGATTCATAGATTGCGCGATGAAGCAGGTCAAATAAACAGTCAATGTCACTATTCACACCCTCAAGGCGATGGCAACCGGCCTTCCTCCCTGTAAAAAGGGAAAGACTGTCTCGTCGTATCCTTGCAGGTACGGAAAGAATTATCAAGGGTAGCCTGTTCGGTTGCAGGATGTGCGGGAACTGCCTTCTCCAGGAAACAGCCTTCATTTGTCCGATGGAATGCCCGAAAGGACTCAGAAACGGACCATGTGGCGGATCTTCGGAAGGCAAATGTTATGTCGATCCAACCAGGAAATGTATCTGGCACTCGATTTTCGAGAGGTCAGGAAAAATGACCAGGCAGGATAAATTACTGGAGGTGCTTCCTCCTCTCGACTGGAACAAGGTAGGAACCGAAACGTGGGGTGAGGTGGTCCGCGCGATGAGAAAAGCAGGTTCCGGACGTTTTATTCATGGTGTTGTTTTTCCAAAGGGAAGGAATGGTGCACTGGCATCAAAAGTATTTCATGACATAAGGCAACCATCGTGGTGGCAGGGGGATCAGTTTTTTCATCCTCCGGGCTATAGTGAGCCGGCATCAAAGCTTGAAGCCAGGCTGAGACAGGGTGGATTCGTCGTTACAACCGAGGTAATGCCACCACTTCATGCCGATATCGCGCGCCTTAAAAAAAGCATAAACGAGGTCAGTCCTTATGTTGCAGCTGTAAACTTCACGGACAATTCCTCATCAGTACCGCGCATGTCGGGGTTGGTTTGCAGTTCGATAGCAGCATCGATGGGTGAGGATCCCGTGCTACAGATTGCAGCACGCGACAACACCAGGTACAGCGTCCAGTCCAAGGCTATTGGATCGAACGCCGCGGGGATCTTCAACATACTTTGCATAACAGGCGATAGCCCGCTTACAGGACCTGCCCCGGTAGGCAATATGAATATCGTGGATCTCGATTCTGTCCAGATGTTGTGGATGTTACGCAAGATGAGAGATGAGGGAAAATACCTTGATGGACGTGATATAAAATATCGCCCGAAATACTTTCTTGGTGCCGCGGCGTCTCCATGCGCTTCAATTCCCTCCTTCCAGGCTATCCGCGAGGAAAAGAAAGTAAATGCAGGAGCCCAGTTCCTCCAGACCAATATTATTTATGATTATAACAGGCTGTGCGACTGGCTCGCGGAACTTGATAAAAGAGGCGTTCTCGGGAAAGCGTATATTCTTATCGGTGTGGCCCCGCTGAGAAGTCACAGGATGGCTCTTCACCTGTCGAGGGAAGTTCCCGGAGTTACTGTGCCTGATGAAATTTTGAAGAGGATGGAGAAAGCCGGTGATACCGCCGAGGAAACAGGCATCAATATAGCGCTGGAATTCATAGCAAAAGTAAAGTTGCTCAGGGGTGTGAGCGGAATCCATCTCATGCCTCTGGGTTGTGATGCAACTGTTGGTAAGATCGTCAACTCGTTGCATGGCATTGAAAAACCAGATTCATCGTGCCTATGAAGAACATGACTTTCAGATTCAGTTATAATGACCTTGGTATAACTGTCGGACATATCGAGCGAATCCTTGGTAATGAGAGGGATGAAAACCGGCAGCTGGTCCTCGACATGATAGAGGATGCAATGAAGGACGCTTCCCGGATCTGCGACATAAAGGCACAATATACAATCAGGGAGGATTTTTCACTCGACCATCAGTCGGCAGTCATGCTTGCAGGGGGAATGAATTTCGGGATAGGTAAGATCATACTGGGTCAGATCAGGAAAGCAGAATCAATTGCTGTTTTCACGTGTACCGCGGGATCTGCTATCGGGAATCTTAGCCGTGAACTGATTGCCGGGAAAGATTTCCTCAAGGGTTATATACTTGATATTGCCGGTAGTGAAATAGTAGAGGCAGCTGCAGACCGGATGCAGGCCTTACTCTCGGAAGATGTCGGAAGGGATGGTAACAGGACAACAAACCGTTTCAGCCCGGGTTACTGCGGGTGGCACGTGTCTGAACAGCACAAGCTTTTCAGACTCTTCCCTTCGAATTTTTGCGGGATAACTCTAAATGAATCAGCGCTGATGGATCCCATAAAGTCAATCAGCGGGATAATAGGTGTTGGCCCGACGGTGAAAATGAAGCCGTATACCTGCTCATTCTGCGATGCAGAAAACTGTATTTACCGGAAACGCGATGAGAAATGATAAAGGATAACAGGAAATATAATCTGAAATTCCTGATGCGGGTGTCAATGGTAACAGCCATGGGAGGCCTGCTTTTCGGTTACGACTGGGTTGTAATCGGAGGTGCGAAACCTTTCTATGAACCCTATTTCGGTATTTCCAGCTCCCCGGCTCTCCAGGGCTGGGTAATGAGTTGCGCCCTTGTCGGATGCTTGTGCGGAGCCCTGATTTCCGGCTGGCTGAGTGACAGGTTCGGGCGAAAGAAACTACTTATCCTTTCAGCCGCACTATTCATGATAGCTTCGGCGGGAACAGGTGCGGCATATTCACTTCCCATGTTTGTTATCTTCAGGATAACGGGTGGCATTGGTATCGGCCTGGCTTCAAACCTTTCTCCCATGTATATCGCCGAGATTACACCTTCGCGGGCCAGGGGTGCTTTTGTCTCGATAAACCAGCTCACGATAGTCATTGGAATATTAATGGCACAAATAGTAAACTGGCTCATTGCCCAGCCAGTACCTGCCGGGTCAGGTATCGAAGATATACTTGCATCGTGGAATGGACAATGGGGATGGCGCTGGATGTTTTTTGCCTGTGCTGTTCCGGCTTCATTATTCTTCCTGCTGATGTGGTTCGTACCTGAGAGTCCTAGATGGCTCGCGAGGGATAATAAAAACAAGCAAAAAGTCTTAGGTCTGCTCACCAAAATCGGGGGAAAGGAATTTGCAATTCAGGAGCAAAATGCAATCGAGGAAACCTTGCTTGTTGAAAAAGACAAAACAAGGTTTTCCGGTCTGTTTGCCAGGGGCACCAGGAACCTGCTCCTGATTGGCGTTATCCTGGCTATTTACCAGCAATGGTGCGGTATAAATGTGATTTTTAACTACGCGCAGGAGATTTTCTCTTCAGCCGGTTACACCGTTTCTGATATCCTTTTCAATATAGTCATAACCGGCACGGTGAACCTGGTTTTTACTTTCGTCGGGATGTTTACCGTAGACAGGCTGGGAAGGAAAGCACTCATGTTGATTGGAGCGGGTGGCCTCGCCTTGCTTTTCGCCACGCTCGGGTTAATGTATTTTACAGGTATGCACGGATTGCCACTGCTCATTATGGTTGTTGTTTCAATCGCGTGTTATGCTACCACCCTAGGCCCCGTTACCTGGGTGTTACTTTCAGAAATATTCCCTAACCGTGCCCGTGGCACCATGATGTCTGTGGCTACTTTTTCACTTTGGGCAGCCTGTTTCGTGCTTACCTACACCTTCCCGGTACTGAACAAGACTCTCGAGGCATCCGGCACATTCTGGCTTTACAGCTTAATAAGCGTCGGAGGTTTCTTCTTTATACTCGCCAGGCTCCCGGAAACAAAAGGGAAATCGCTGGAAGAAATTGAACACAGACTATCCGGTAATTAGTATTATAGTCCTTAAATATACCTGCCGATGAAAAAGCTTCTCCTACTTCTTCTCGTATTATCCTCGTGTTCAAGGGAATTACCCTTCACGAGAGAAAAAATTGATATTTCAGGTGAATGGGAGTTCAGTACTGACCCTGGCGATAATGGAATTAATGATAAATGGTCAGTGAAAAACCTGCCCGGGAAAATTAAGCTTCCGGGATCGATGGCGGAAAACGGGATGGGGGATGAGGTTACCGTGTCAACTGACTGGACAGGTGACATTATTGACAGGTCATATTTTGAAGAAGATAAGTATAAGAAGTATCGCGAGAAAGGTAATGTCAAGGTTCCATTCTGGCTGCAGCCTGTCAGATACTATAAAGGTGTTGCCTGGTATGCCAGGGAACTTGCCATTCCCGAAAACTGGTTAGACAAAAGAGTATACCTTCATCTTGAAAGGTGCCACTGGCAATCTGTTGTTTATATGAATGGTGATAGTGTAGCCTCCGGAGCAAGTCTGTCGATACCTCACGAGTTTGAAATTACTAAATTCCTGAAAAAGGGCAGCAACAGGCTTGCTATCAGGATAGATAACAGGGTAGTAATACCCATTGGCGTTAATTCGCATAGCATTAGCGATCATACCCAGTCGAACTGGAACGGGATAACAGGATCAATGTATGTTGAAGCCAGGCCAACTGCTTTTATCAAGGAGGTCAGAATATATCCTGACCTCGAAAAAAAGATTGCAAGGGTACATGTGTTGCTTTCAAATACCCAGGGTAGCGATTTCAGCGGATCAGTCAGGTTGAAAGCCAATCGTTTTGATACCGGCAGGCAAGAGAGGAACAGGGTCATTAATATTGAAGTTAATTCGTCATCCGGCCTTGTCGACCTGGTGGCTGAATATCCCATGGGACGCCACTACTCTGAATGGACTGAATTTGATCCGGCCTTATATAGTCTTTCTGCAACTTTAGAAGACAAAGGAGGTAAGGTTATCGACTCGAAAGACCAGATTTTCGGGATGCGGGAATTCAGAACCAGCGGTACACACTTTACAGTTAATGGAGACCCTGTCTTCCTCCGGGGGACGCTTGAATGCTGCATTTTCCCTCTTACCGGCTATCCTCCAACCGACCTCGCCTCGTGGGAAAAAGTGATGACGACAATAAAAAGCTATGGTCTTAACACCGTCAGATTCCATTCCTGGTGTCCTCCCGAGGCTGCATTCGTGGCAGGTGATAAACTGGGAATGTTTTTCCAGATCGAATGCAGTTCATGGGCGAACCAGGGAACTACTATTGGCGATGGCAGAACAGTAGACAGGTTTATCTATGATGAAGGCAATGCGATTTTAAGTGAATATGGTAACCATCCTTCCTTTTGCATGCTTGCATACGGTAACGAGCCAGCGGGAAAACACCAGAATGAATACCTTGGAAAGCTTATAAATTACTGGAAGTCAATAGACAACAGGCGGGTTTACACCTCAGCCGCCGGTTGGCCTATAATTCCGGAGAATGAATACAATCTTACCTCGGAACCCAGGATTCAGCACTGGGGCGAGGGCCTGAAAAGCATTATTAATAACTCGCCTCCGCAAACTGCCTACGATTTCAGGGATTTTGTGTCGAGGTACACTGTACCTACCGTTAGTCACGAGATTGGGCAATGGTGTGTCTATCCCGATTTCAGCGAGATAGATAAATACACCGGTGTTCTCAAGGCAAGAAATTTCGAAATCTTCAGGGAATCACTTGCAGAAAAAGGAATGGGCGATCAGGCAGAGTTATTTCTGAAAGCCTCTGGGAAACTTCAGGTGTTGTGCTATAAAGCCGATATAGAAGCTGCCCTGCGGACACCGGGATTTGCCGGGTTCCATCTTCTCCAACTGCATGATTTCCCTGGCCAGGGGTCTGCCCTGGTTGGTATACTTAACCCGTTTTTCGAATCGAAGGGTTATGTAACGCCATCTGAATTCACCATGTTTTGCAACCAAACTGTTCCACTGGCGAGGATGGGAAAATTGATATACAGGAGTTCAGAAACATTCAATGCAAAACTTGAAATATCCCACTGGGGAAATGCTCCCCTTGAGAAGGCAACCCTTTTGGCTGTCATGAAAACGGCTGGAGGGAAAGTACTTAAACGCGACAGTTCAGTGTTGCAAGTAGTACCGGTCGGAAATTGCTTTGACGCCGGCACTTTCTCAATGCCCCTCGATGCTGTTACAGGCCCCGTGAAATGTGTCTTTGAGCTCTCGCTAAAGGGGACCGCTTTCCGGAACAACTGGGAAGTATGGGTCTATCCCGAAAAGCAGGATAACAATCCCAGGAATGTTATTGTTACCGACAGGCTTGACAAGAAAACACTGGATGTTCTGTCATCAGGAGGAAAAGTTCTTTACCTGACATATGGTAAGATAGGTCCGGGGCACGGGGCGAAAGTTGAGATAGGGTTCTCGTCGATATTCTGGAACACGGCATGGACTGGTAACCAGGCCCCTCATACCCTGGGGATAGTCTGTGACCCGTCGAATCCGGCTTTCAAACTTTACCCTACCGAGTTTCATAGTAACTGGCAGTGGTGGGACCCGGTCACTCATTCCCAGGCAATGATACTTGATGCTTTCCCACAGGAGCTCAAGCCTCTTGTTCAGCCGGTTGATACCTGGTTCGAGAACAGGCGACTAGCCCTTGCCTTCGAGGGCAGGGTTGGAAAGGGAAGCCTTCTGGTATGTAGTATAGATATGGTTAATGACATGAGAAACAGACCATCTACTGCTCAGCTCCTCGAGTCATTTCTCGCCTACATGAATAGTGTCGAGTTTCATCCGGATGTACCCATTGACCCTTTAGCAATTAATAAACTACTTGAATAACAGCTGGTATACCGGTTGTTAAAAATGGTTAAATATTTTCTGCAATCGGTTGCATTCCGGGGAAAAACTTAACTTTAATAAAAACATAAACAGACATGCACCTGAGATTTCTTAAATCGTTGATCCTTATCTCTTTTGCTCTGGTAGTACCGTGGCGGTCAAGCGGCCAGGATTATAAGGATATGCCTTTCATGAACACGAATCTATCCTTCGAGAGACGGGTTGATGATCTTGTTGGAAGGATGACAATCGAGGAAAAAATAGGCCAGATGATGAACAGTGCCCCGGCAATAGCCAGGTTGGGGATACCGGCTTATGACTGGTGGAACGAGTGCCTTCATGGTGTTGGAAGGGCAGGACTTGCGACAGTTTTCCCGCAGGCAATCGGACTCGGGGCAACATGGGATGAAGATCTGATCTTCAGGGTATCTACCGCGATATCGGATGAGGCCAGGGCCAAACATCATGATTTCCTGAGAAATAATTCACATAAAAGATACCAGGGTCTCACTTTCTGGACTCCTAATATCAATATATTCCGTGACCCCCGCTGGGGCAGAGGTCAGGAAACCTATGGGGAGGATCCTTTCCTTACCGGGAAGATAGGAGTACAGTTCATCAGGGGGTTACAGGGTGATGATCCGAAATATTTCAAGACAATAGCTACTGTGAAACATTTTGCTGTTCACAGCGGCCCGGAACCCGAGCGTCACTCTTTCGATGCAGTAACAGATGAGCGTGATTTCAGGGAAACGTATCTGCCACAATTCGAAATGGGAATCAGGGATGGAAAGGCTTATTCTCTCATGTGTGCCTATAACAGGTACAACGGTGTGCCATGCTGCGGATCATCAGAGCTCCTTAACGGAATACTCAGGACTGAATGGGGTTTTGACGGTTACGTGGTATCTGATTGTGGTGCCATTACAGATATCTACAGGGGGCATAAAACAGTAACAACTGCCGCGGAAGCCGCTGCAATAGGCGTGTTAAACGGGACGGACCTCGAATGTTCTAATGTTTACAGGAACCTAATTGAATCACTTTCAAAGAAACTGATAACCGAAACTGATCTGGATGTAGCTCTCAAGAGACTTTTTCTAGCCAGAATGAAGCTTGGAATGTTTGATCCGCCCGAGATGGTGAAATACGCGCAGATACCATATAGCGTGAATGACAGCGAACAAAACCATAAACTTGCCGAGGAAACGACTCTCAAATCGATTGTATTGCTAAAGAATGAAAACAATCTTCTTCCTCTCGCGAAAAAGGCTGGAACGATCGCTGTGATTGGTCCAAATGCCGATGAATCGTTTGTACTGCTTGGAAATTACAATGGAACACCATCTGATCCTGTTACTCCGCTAAGAGGAATAAAAGAGAAGCTCAAGGGGATTTCCGATGTTATATACGCGAGAGGCTGTAACTGGGCAGAGGGGATGCCAGGTAACTCACCTGACCCGGACCTGCATGCTGAAGCGATGGCCACAGCCGCGAAAGCAGATGTTGTTATTATGGTGATGGGCATAACTCCAAGGCTGGAAGGAGAGGAGATGAGAGTAAATGTAGATGGTTTCAGGGGAGGTGATCGCACACGGATTGATCTTCCGGATGTTCAGCAACAACTGATAAAAGACATAAAAGCAACCGGTAAGCCAGTCGTTCTTGTCCTGCTTAACGGCAGTGCCCTGGCAATAAACTGGGAGAATGATAATATTCCTGCAATTCTCGAAGCATGGTACCCTGGTCAGGCAGCAGGAAAAGCGATTGCCGATGTGATTTTCGGCGATTATAACCCAGCGGGCAGATTGCCAGTTACTTTCTACCGTTCAGTAGAAGATCTGCCTCCTTTCGAGGATTATAATATGAAGAACAGAACATACAGGTATTTCACAGGGAAACCACTTTATCCATTCGGTTATGGATTAAGTTATACAACCTTCAGTTATTCAGGAATCAAGCTGAAGAGCAAGGTAAAGACGGGGCAGCCTGTAACCGTTTCCGTTAGTGTTAAGAACACGGGGAAGAGAGCAGGTGAAGAGGTTGTCCAGTTGTACCTGTCTAACCTTGCGGCTGACGTGCCTGTTCCACTCAGGTCTTTGAAGGGATTCAAACGTGTCCATCTAGAGCCGGGTGAAACCAGGGTTCTCACTTTCAGCCTTCCACCGGAAGACTTTTCAGTGATAAACAACGAATACAAAAGGGTTATTCTTCCTGGAAAATTCATGGTTACAGTGGGAGGTTGTTCTCCTGTTGAAGGTCCTGATGTTAAGGAAGCAGGGCTTCTTAAAAAGAGTATTATCCTGAATTGAATTATACATTGTTATGGGTTCTGATATGAAGACTATTTATTGTGCCATTGCAATATCCGTTCTGATTGTCCTACCTCTTTCTGGTCAGTTTCAGCGTTTGAACCAGGACAGTCTGAAAAAGCTCACCAATGAAGATTACAGGCAGATGCTGGAGCTATTGAAAATCAGCGATATTAGGCCTGGTCCTTCCGGGAATGCAAGTGCTCCAAACGCGGCTAATTCAGATGAATCAAAGGCAACCCGGTATGCCCGTTACCAGATCCTCTCGTGTTTGATGATGGCAAGCAAGGTGAAATCAGCGGGTGAATGGTGGAATCGCAGAAGGCAGATTGCAAATCATTTTGAGCGAGATTTACGGAATTGTTCCGGCCGATGTTCCTCTGTCATTGGGTTGTTGTAAGCAGCAAGCATGATACTCCTGGGAACGGTTGTCATGCTAACCAGAAGACTGGCGGGTCATGTCATTGCACAGCAGGTATCCCGATATAAAGGTTATCGATCTTCGCTGTCTACACCGTTAAAAGCCACTCATCCTGTACCCGTAATAATGAGTTTGGTTTTGATGCCAGCCGGTTTCAGACCACCGCAAGTAATAACAGGGCATGTCTCCCAGACCTCAGGCACCAGCCGGTCCTTCGTGGCAGCAGCAGCTGGCAGAAGCAGGTTGGGGTTATGCCATTATCAAACCAGCGAGTTACCGGCAGATAATGGTGCCGGGCTGAAATCGTATTATTGGTTTAACTAATCGCGGTGCTCCGAGGAAAAACGGACGACTGGGTGTTTTACGGGCCTGGGCGGGGAGCAAGCAGGGGCACTTGATTATCACAACAGACAAGAGGGTCGATGCAAAAAAGGTGGAATAGATGGGCTTGTCGAGGTACGGTAAAGCAGCACTGGTGACCATGGCATATGACCAGCGATTCGCGAGCGGTTTCATTTGATCAATAAAGGGGCGCAAAATTCACTGCAGGATTTTTGTATATGAGCAGGTCGAGAACCTTGCCGCTTCAGGTGAATACCACTGGTTTGCAGGGAATTTCATAAAATACGCCTCTGGCTCACTTTCCAGGATGATCTCCCTTGTCGATGCCCATGAACTCGTTGGCAATGTGTGCCCCCAGACCCGTATTTATAAGCTCGGGAATTTTAACGGGGATAGCTGGACTGATCCAAAAGGGATGTTCTGGCCGCTGCACATGCTTCACAAGTATACCAGTTATCATGGCAAAAATGGACTTGGAACAATGGACTTCCCCGTTGAAACAACCTGTCAATGGAGATGTAGCTCTTCAGGCAACATACAGGCGGTCATACAACAGGCCCCAACTGGCCCTACTTTATCAACTTTGCAAAAGATTTCGTGAAATAAATTCTTTCCTGAAGGTAGTTCTTAGGTTAGGCAGGAAAAGAAAAGCCGGGATCATTGGTCCCGGCTTGCTTTATCCCATAAAGCTATTTCTACTGTATTTCTGCTGAATGCTCAAATACCTGCACTGGCATTGTCACCCGAATGCACGAGCACCCTGTAACGCAGCGTCAGTACCGTGCCTTTCCTGATGAACGTTTCCTTGTCATCTTCAGGCCAGCATGGGTGTTGGCGACATGAATCCATAATCGCGTGTGAACCAGGGTGATGGGTACCACGGGTTAGATGGGTGCTGCATGATAGCCAGTCCTTCAACTACTGAACCTCTCTTTCCAAAGAAATCAATCCAGGCTGACCGTTTTCCAAAAGTGTCTTTTTCACTTCTGGCACCTTCTGCATTTATCATGGTCCCACCATTCTTAACTGAAAGATCGGCAGCCATCCTGGCGCTGAACAATGAATGATTGGTCTTTTTGATATGAAGATCCATAAGGGCTTCCATCTCGATTACCACATCTATCTGGTAAACTTCTTTGGAAGGTGTGGTGATAATATATTTCCTTGTGTCTTTGACGGGAGAAAGTGCTCCCGGCCTGCTCCAGATACATTCATCTGTAATTATCGCGTGTGTCCCCACCTTGTTTGATTACCTGGGGATTAACCGATATCCTGCCTCTTTCGAGGCCTTCCTGCCAGTAATTACCCCCGTTTACAAGATCACAACCAAGAACAGGAATCATAGATGCGGATACTCCCATTTCTCATTGAAGTCACGGAACCACCTGACAGCGGTCCATTCACAGGATAAAAAAACGGGTACTTCTCATCTTCAGAAAAATATAAGTCGAAAAAATTTCCCGTTTGCGTGACCGAAATCTGATCCAACCCTGGTTGCCGTTATCTTGCTGCCTGCTGCTGATAAAACAGCTACTGTTGTAAAAATTAGTAGGATGCCTGTTAAAAGTCGTCTCATTGTATTTTTGTTTGATTGTAAAAATATCTTTTTCTTCTTGTCTTGTAAAATCGATACTGATTAAAATAGTTAATGCAAGACTAAAATTAATAATTTTATAACCGATTGTACCGAAATTATTCCCTGGTTTACCTTAATTTTTCATTACTTTGCCCTTATAGTTGAATAGCGTGATGAAGGAAGTAACTATTTATGATGTTGCCAGGGAACTGGGTTTGTCGGCTTCCACCGTGAGCAGGGGACTGAGGGACCATCCTCATATCCAGAAGGATACGAAGAAGAAGATACTTGCAACGGCTTCCAGGATGGGCTATCGCCACAATAAATTTGCCAGCAGCCTACGACAGAAAAAGACAAGTACCCTTGGCGTTGTGGTTCCAAGGCTGAACAGTTACTTCATGGCAACAGTGATTTCCGGTATCGAGAAAGTGACAAACAGGGAGGGATATAACCTGATCATAACACAATCGCAGGAATCCTCGGCAAAAGAGGGCTCAGGGATCGACGCACTTTTTAACAGCAGGGTCGATGGATTCCTTGTTTCCCTTTCAACTGATACCCGTGATCTCGGTAATTTCAGACAGGTCTTCAGAAGTGGCATACCAGTGGTTTTCTTCGACAGGGTGATGGAATGCGCTGGTTGTTCAAGTATCGTCATTGACAATCATAAAGCCGCTTACGAGGCAGTAAAGCATCTCGCTGAACAGGGTTGCACGAGGATTGCCCACCTTGGTGGTAATCCGGGGAGGAATGTTTACGCCGATCGCCTTCGTGGTTACAGGTCAGCACTCGGGGATGTTGGTCTGCCTTATGACGAGAAGCTGGTTTTTTCATCAGACCTTACCTCGACCTCCGGGGAAATGATAGCTAAGCAGATTTTGAAACAGAGGAGAAGGCCCGATGGACTCTTTTGTGCCAACGACACATCGGCCGTCGCGGCAATAATTGCTTTCAGGGAGGCAGGTCTTTCAGTACCTTTCGATATCGCCGTTGCAGGTTTTAATAATGAACCACTGAGCAGGGTCATACAGCCGGAACTGACAACAGTTAATTATCCTGCCCATGATATTGGGGAGATGGCGGCAACCACGCTTATTAACAAGCTGAAAAATTCTGAAACCGCCAGCCCCAGCACTATAGTACTTGAACATAAATTAATTGTAAGAGCCTCCTCAACGAGAAAAAGTTAAAACATTATATTATCATGCGGAATACTATCATTTTAATCATTTTTTTGGTGCTAGCAGCAAGCGGTCAGAACCTCCTTGGTGAGGACGGATCGAAATTATGGCTTCGATATAATACCATAACGGACAGCAAACTGCTTGGAGAATACAAAACTGTCATTAAAGGATACTCGGTAGAAGGTATTTCTCCCGTGTTTAATTCAGCAAGAGAAGAGCTCGCCCTTGGTTTATCGGGCTTGCTGGGGGAAAAAATGGACAATGAAAAAATTGCAGCAAAGGAGGGCTTTGTATTAGCCGGAACTCCATCTTCATCAAAGATAATTGCGATGCTTACCAAAAACTCAGGACTCCGGGAGATGGGAGACGAGGGGTATTTGATATTTTCAGCAAAGTATAAAAGGAAAAACATCACGGTGATTGCAGCCAACACGGACAGGGGGGTGCTATATGGTACTTTTCATCTCCTGCGTCTGATGCAGACGGGCAGAAGCATTCGGACCCTTGATATAAAAAGTAAACCTGCCATAAATGTACGCATCCTCAATCACTGGGATAATCTAAACAGGTCGGTCGAGAGAGGTTACGCTGGACTATCATTATGGGACTGGAAAACACTTCCTGATTCTATTCCTGAAAGATTCAGGTACTATGCCAGGGCAAATGCTTCGATAGGCATTAACAGCACTGTATTGACGAATGTAAATGCGAATGCTCTTATTCTGACAAGAGACTATCTTGTTAAAGTTGCCGCTATTGCCGATGTATTCAGACCATATGGCATCAGGGTTTATCTCACGGCAAGGTTCAGTGCCCCGGTGGAGATAGGGAAGCTGGCAACTGCAGACCCGCTTGACGAGAATGTAAGAAAATGGTGGAAGGATAAAGCTGAAGAGATATATAGTCTTATTCCTGATTTTGGAGGTTTCACTGTTAAGGCTAATTCTGAAGGGCAGCCTGGTCCCCAGAACTACAAGAGAACCCACGCGGATGGTGCCAACATGCTTGCTGATGCATTAGGACCTCATGGCGGAATTGTAATGTGGAGAGCGTTTGTTTACGATAACAATGTTCCTGTCGACAGGGCTATGCAGGCTTACAACGAGTTCATGCCTCTTGACGGTTCATTCAGGGATAATGTGCTCATCCAGGTCAAGAACGGCCCGGTTGATTTTCAGCCAAGAGAGCCTTTCCACCCGTTATTCGGGGCAATGACAAAAACAAGTGTTATGCCGGAGTTCCAGATAACCCAGGAGTACCTGGGATCATCCGTCCACCTGGTCTACCTGGCTCCACTCTTTGAAGAATGTCTTAAGTCGGATACCTGGGCCAGGGGAAAAGGCTCCCTCGTGGCAGACGCAATCACGGGTCGACTTCATCCTCAGAAGATTACGGCCATGGCAGGCGTAACGAATATTGGTAATGTGAAGAACTGGACAGGACATCCTTTTGCACAGGCTAACTGGTATGCCTTCGGCAGGCTGGCATGGGATCCCTATGCAGGTTCAGAAGATATTGCAGATGACTGGTTGAAAATGACTTTCACTTCCGACGAGGGTTTCATTGGTGACATAAAGAAGATGATGTTGAATTCGAGGGAGGTAACCGTTAATTACATGACTCCCCTTGGCCTTCATCATATAATGTATGCTGGTCATCATTATGGCCCCGGACCATGGGTCAACAGGGGCAGGGCTGACCAGACTTCCGTTTATTTTCATAAGGCAGATTCTATTGGTATCGGCTTTAACAGGACTTCCGGTGGAAGTAACGCTGTTGGACAGTATTTCGCCGGTGCGCGTGAGGTGTTCGATAATGTCAATACCTGCCCTGATAATCTTCTGCTATGGTTCCATCACCTTCCATGGGATTACAGGCTTAAATCAGGCAACAGCCTTTGGAACGAGATCTGCCTCCGGTACGATTCAGGCGTTTCGGATGTGAAAAGGATGATAAATACCTGGCAGGCCCAGGAAGGTAAAATTGACCCGGAACGGTTCAACCAGGTTCTGGAACTCCTTCGGAAACAGGTACGTGATGCCGCTATATGGAGAGATGCATGTGTACTATATTTCCAGACCTTTTCGAAACGACAATTCCCTGATGGTTTCGTGAAACCGGAGCACGATCTTAATTACTATTTGAATTACAGGTACACAGATATTCCAGGGATTACAAGGGGAATGTGATAATGTGGTCTGTTTTCGAGGATGACAGGTGTAGAAAAAATGATAAAAGCAGTAAATGAATAAAGTTGCAATTATTACCGGAGGGGCGTCGGGTATAGGTCTGGCCATCGCCAGGAAGTTCGTGAAGGAAGGATTAACGACAATAATTATTGGCCGTGACGGGAAGAAGCTTCGTGAAGCATGTGGCACGCTGGGTCCGGCTTCGTTTTTCAAATCGTGCGATCTCGCGGACCTTGATGCTATCCCTTCGCTGGTACAGGGTATTATTGATGAATTTGGAAGGATAGATATCCTGGTGAATAACGCCGGGATCAATCTTAAGAAACCTATACAGGATGTAACCGATGAAGATTTTCAGAAGATAATCCTGACTAACCAGAACTCGATGTTCTCACTCACAAGGGCGGTAGCGGGATTCATGGCTGAACAGGGGAGAGGGGCTGTACTTAATATTTCGTCGATGGCCTCGCGATACGGCCTTCCTTATGTTATCGCGTACACGGCATCGAAATCAGCGATAGAAGGAATGACCAGGGCAATGGCAGTAGAGCTTGCTCCGTCAGGCATAAGGGTCAATTGTATAGCGCCAGGTTTTATAAGAACGAGCATGTCGTCGGTCGCGCTTGACAGCGATCCTGAAAGAAAATCAAAGGTACTGGGCAGGACACCGGCTGGCAGGCTGGGCAGACCTGAAGAAGTGGCTAACGCTGCATTTTTCCTGGTATCGGATGATGCTTCATATATAACTGGCGTCATCCTTCCAGTCGATGGCGGTAATTCAATTGGCTTTTAATAAATACTTATTGTGATGAAGATTAAGGAAGCAAAAGTTATTATCTGCAGTCCAGGCAGGAACTTCGTTACCCTGAAGATCATAACTGACAGTGGTATCCATGGTCTTGGAGATGCCACTCTTAACGGCATGGAAAAAGCAGTGGCAACCTACCTCGAGGAGTATTGTATCCCTTCACTTATTGGCAGGGATCCGTTCGACACTGAAGATATCTGGCAGTATTTTTACAGGGGTGTCTATTGGCGTCGCGGTGCGGTGGCAATGACAGCCGTGTCGGCAATAGATATGGCTCTTTGGGACATAAAGGGCAAGTATCTCAACACACCGCTTTATAACCTTCTGGGTGGAAAAAGCCGCGGGAAAGTCATGGTTTATGCTCATGCAAACGGGAAGGATCTTGACGATGCCATGGAAAAAACAGCAAGGGAAGTGGCATCTGGTTTCAGGGCAGTAAGGATCCAGTGCGGTATCCCCGGTATTGAAAAGACCTATGGTGTGGCAGGAAATGACAAGTTCTATGAACCAGCCAGGAGAGGTCTTCCTCCCGTCGAGATATGGGATACACACAAATACCTGAATTACCTCCCCCGTGTTTTTGAAAAGGCCAGGGAGGTTTTTGGAAATGATCTGCATCTGTTACACGACGTTCATCACAGGCTTACACCAATCGAGGCTGCACGACTGGCGCGTGATCTTGAACCGTACCATCTTTTCTGGCTCGAAGACCCGGTTGCCGGAGAGCTCCAGGAAGGACTCAGGATGATACGTGAGCATTCTGTTACTCCCATAGCGATAGGAGAGGTGTTTAATTCAGTTTATGATTATTCGACACTGATAACGGAACAACTTATTGATTATATCAGGATGCCACTTGTCCATGGAGGTGGTATATCTCATCTTCAAAAAGTGGCTGCATTCGCTTCTTTCTACCATATCCACACTGGTTTTCACGGGGCAACGGACCTTTCACCTGTAAATCTGGCAGCCTCCATTCACTTTAACATGGCTATTAATAATTTTGGCTTACTTGAATATATGCCTCACCAGGATATTGTTAATGAAGTATTCACTATTAATTATAAATTTGAAGATGGATACCTTTCTGTTGATGATAAGGCCGGGATAGGTGTTGATATTGATGAAAAAGCCGCGGAAAAGTATCCTTATGTCATGGCCAGGCTGCCTGTGAACAGGAAGTCAGACGGGACCATGTTTAACTGGTAAAAAAGAAAATATTGTTTTAAAATTTTAAACTGTTATTAGATATGTTGTTACTTGGGATCGATCTGGGAAGTTCTTCAGTGAAAGCTTCCGTGCTCGACGGCGAGACCGGGGATTGTCTCGCGTCAGCCTTCATGCCTGCAAACGAGATGAAGATAATCGCCACTCAGCCAGGATGGGCTGAGCAGGAACCTGATGAATGGTGGAAGAACCTTGTTATGGCAGTCAGGAAATGCACGGACAGCCTGGGAAACAAGAGTAAATCGATCGGGGCAATAGGTATCTCTTACCAGATGCATGGCCTGGTTGTGGTTGACAGGAATCATGAGGTTCTTCGACCTTCAATCATCTGGTGCGACAGCAGGGCCGTGCCTTATGGAAAAAATGCTTACGAGAGTCTTGGTAAAGATTTTTGCCAGACCGATCTTCTTAATTCGCCTGGTAACTTCACGGCATCTAAACTTGCCTGGGTGAAACATAACGAGAAGAAACTGTACGATTCGATCCACAAGATAATGCTGCCTGGTGACTACGTTGCCATGAAACTGACAGGGTACCTGAAGACAACATACACTGGTTTGTCGGAAGGCATACTCTGGAACTTCCGCACTGATTCACCATCGGGTGAGGTGCTCGATCATTTTGGATTCAGTCACGATATTCTTCCCGAAGCGGTTCCATCATTCTCCATACAGGGTCACTTGCTTCCTGAAATTGCATCTGAACTCGGCTTAAAGGAAGGCATTCCGGTGTCGTACCGTGCAGGAGACCAGCCTAATAACGCGTTATCACTGAATGTTCTTAATCCGGGCGAAGTTGCCGCGACGGCGGGTACTTCAGGTGTTATTTATGGAGTAACCGACTCGAAGAGCTCCGATCCGTTCTCGCGTGTTAACACTTTCCTCCACGTCAATCATACTGCTGAAAACCCGCGACTGGGTGTCCTGCTTTGTATTAATGGTACAGGGATACTTAACTCGTGGGTGAGAAAAATAACTGGTCCCGGCATGAAGTATGATGATATGAATAAGCTTGCTTCGGAGGTGAAACCGGGGAGTGACGGCCTGACTATACTACCTTTCGGCAACGGTTCAGAAAGGATGCTCGGGAACATTGAACCCGGGTCTGTTTTTAGCGGTATAAATTTTAACACGCATACGGAGGCCCATATTTTCAGAGCTGTCCAGGAAGGAATAGCATTCTCTTTCCGTTATGGGCTTGATATAATGCAACAAACAGGTATTTCTGCCAGCGTGATGAGAGCAGGTGCCGCGAACATGTTCCTGAGCCCGCTGTTCAGAGAAGCGGTTTCGTGCGTGACCGGATCGGAGATTGATCTTTATAATACTGATGGATCGCTTGGCGCGGCACGAGGCGCCGGACTTGGCTGCGGGTATTTTAAAACGGGAGAGGAGGCTTTCTCCGGGTTGAAAACCGTTGGCAAAACACTTCCCGACAGGTCAAAGGCTTCAGCTTATGAAGAGGCTTACCACCGATGGAAGACTATGCTTGCAAAAATGATCTGATTCCTGAAAAATAATCCGCACTATAATTACTTGATAATAATTGATAATTTTAAACCTCAAGATAAACAACTAAAAACCTTCAAAATGGCTACTAAAGGAAAAAACGAGTATTACAAGGGTATCAGTAAGATAAAGTACGAGGGACCTGGTTCAAAGAACCCGCTGGCGTTCAGGTGGTATGATGCAGAAGCAAAAGTTGCCGGTAAAAAGATGAAAGATCATCTTCGTTACGCGATTGCTTTCTGGCATACCTTCTGCGGCGATGGTTCAGATCCTTTCGGTGATGCAACGCATAACTACGCGTGGAAAGACTCGAAAATAGACGACAAGATAAAGCAAAGGCTTGATGCGGCATTCGAGTTCATCACGAAGATCGGGGCAGGTTATTATTGCTTTCACGATATAGATGTCGTTGGCAATGGATCTGTATTCGAAATTGAAAAGCGTCTTGAGAAATATGTTCCAATCATGAAGAAGATGCAGGAACAGACCGGGGTTAACCTCCTCTGGGGTACAGCCAACCTCTTCTCTCATCCTCGCTACATGAACGGTGCGGCCACCAATCCTGATTTTAATGTCGTGGCAAGCGCTGGCGCCCAGCTCAAGAACGCGATTGATGCCACGATAGAGCTAGGCGGACAGAATTATGTTTTCTGGGGGGGGCGTGAAGGTTACATGAGCCTTCATAATACCGACATGAAGCGTGAACTTGATCACATGGGAACAATGTTGTCAGTGGCTCGCGATTACGGCAGGAAAAACGGTTTTAAAGGCACTTTCCTTGTTGAGCCGAAACCCATGGAACCTTCAAAACACCAGTACGATTTTGATGCAGCAACTATCATGGGATTTCTCAGGAAACACAAGCTGGATAAGGATTTTAAACTCAATATTGAAGTTAACCATGCAACTCTTGCCGGTCATAGCTTTGCACACGAACTTCAGGTGGCAGCAGATTCCGGCCTTCTCGGCAGCATCGATGCAAACAAGGGCGATTACCAGAATGGATGGGATACCGATGAATTCCCAACTAACATTTACGAGGTCACTGAAGCAATGATGGTTATTCTCCAGGCTGGCGGGTTCAAAACCGGAGGCATTAACTTCGACGCCAAGATCAGGAGGAACTCGACCGATCCGGAGGATCTTTTTATAGCACATATTAGCGGCATGGATACCTTTGCCAGGGCTCTCGTGATTGCAGAGAAGATACTAAGGGAAACAGACTACCTGAAGCTCAAGAAAGCACGTTATTCATCATTCGACAAGGGCAAGGGAAAAGAGTTCGAGGCTGGTAAGCTTACTCTCGAAAATCTCAGGACTATTGCTAAAGCATCTGGTGAGCCTGAAACAAGAAGCGGCAAGCAGGAGATGCTCGAACAGCTTATAAACATGTATATCTGATTATATTTAAAGAAGAATACGAGGGGCGACGGATCATTGATTGATTCCGCCCCTTTCTTTTTTGTACTCCCTTACCCTGAGAGAAAGGAGAATCACCGAGATGACGGCAATAGTGCCACCGAAACTGAAAGCGAAGGTGCCACCAAACCCCGGGAATAGTTTGTCGAAGCTTGCATAGATGAATCCGAAAAGTATGCTGGCCGGTAATGCACCTATTCCTATCGCGAAATTGAACATCCCGAAAGCTGTTCCGCGATATTCATCCTTCACAATATCAGCAACGAACGCTTTTTCTGCACCTTCTGAAAAAGCATAGAAGAGGGCATAGATTGCGAACAGTATGAAGGTCGCCAGGAGCTGTGAAGATGGTTTCAGAAAGTTGAGGAACGCGAAAGAGAAGTACACGAAAGCATAGATAACCCAACCGATGGTTATTGACCGTTTTCTTCCTATCCTGTCGGAGAGAGCCCCGAGTGGCGTCGAAAAAACTACTTTGATGACGTGGAAAAACGCCCAGACCAGGGGCAGAAAGAGTATGTTAATAACAGTTTCCTGGGTTTCAACGGACCCGAACCTGGTAATCAAGTCCTTCAGGAAATCAAACTTCATGATAAAAGTGGTCACGGCGCCGCTATGCCTTAATGATTCTTCGACACGATATAGGAGAAAAGCATCCGACGAATTGCCAAGAGTAAACAATACCATAACTGCGAGGTAGTTTCTGAAGTTACTGTCAAATTCGGCGAGCGATATCCTGAATAGCTTACTGCTGCCTTTTGAAGGAGCAACCTCGTTAACGAAGAATATTATCGTCAATACGGCCAGTAACCCTGGTATGGCAGAGAAAAGGAAGGTCCATCTTAATGCGGCGAGAGGAGTTGCCACACCAAAGAAAGTGAATAATAAGAGCAACATCGCGATGGCCAGAAGAGGACCGATTACTGCGCCCGTGTGATCCATGGCCCTGTGGAAACCGTACGCTTTGCCTCTGATATTCTCATCCACCGACGATGCGATGAGTGCATCCCGAGGGGCAGTTCGGACTCCTTTTCCTATCCTGTCAATCATCCGTATAACGACTATTTGCCATGCAGCGCTTACAATTCCCGTTAGTGGCCTGAAGAAGGATGATAAGGCGTAGCCGGCAAGGACAAGTAATTTTCTTTTTCCTGATTTGTCAGACATATAACCACTTGCCAGTTTGACCATCGACGCCGTTGTCTCGGCAATTCCTTCAATTACTCCCAGGATTATAGCACCTGAGCCCAGGGCTGCAACATACACCGGCACAAGAGGGTAGATCATCTCCGAGGCGGCGTCTGTAAACAAACTGACTAACCCGAGCATAATTACCGTTCTGGGTATTCTTCCGGTAGAAAGAATTGTCCGTTTCCTTTTTTGTCTCATCGTTGTCAGTTTTAAAATACCCGGGAGGTCAGGCTGTTACTGAAGACGATTGAAGGTTTCGTATCAGCGGCCCAGGTAATCATCAAATAGACACTGCAGAAACGATTTTCCTAGTTCTCTCGCCCGCTCGGGTTCTTTACCAGTCTCGAGTATTGATGATTTCATCTTGATGTCATAAATGGCTTTTGAAGAGTCGGTGATCAACGAAAATCCATCGTTATAGGTGTAGAATGCAAATGATTTGCTTCCAGATGAGAACAGATCCTTGCTGAAAGGATATTTGCCATCGAGGCCAAGCTGATGCGAAAGAGTGAGCGGAAGATCAAACTGGCTAGCGGCCTTTTCTATCACGGTATCACGAATAGAAACTGCTCCTCCAATCCATAACATTGGGATTTTGAATATATCATCAGAGTAGGTCGGTACTTTTTCAGAATACCTGCGGCAATGGTCAGCTATCAGGATTACGAGGGCGTTTTTCCACCAGCTAGTCTTCTTCGCTGAATCGATAAACTCACCAAGCGATTTGTCGGCATAGTAAACAGAATTACGGAATTTGCTTAACTCGTCCTTCCCTTTAAAAACAGGCTGCATGGGAACCTCGAATGGTTCATGGCTGCTGAGGGTGAGAACGGAACAGAAAAACGGGCTCCTGAATGATTTTATTGAATCGCCAAGCCTCTCGAATAATATATGATCGTGAACTCCCCATTTTGAATTACAATCTGCAGGGTCGAAATCATCTTTAGTTACAAGCTTCATGTATCCCGAAGTCAGCAGGTAGGACCTGAGATTGGCAAAATTTATATCGCCACCATACCAGAAGGAACTGTTGTAACCCCTCGATCCAAGGTCCCTTACTATTGACGGCATCGACTGCGTTTTCTTCGAATCGCGCAACACGAGTATCCCTGGAATATTGGGATAACCTGAAAGTATTGCCGGTATGGCTTTGTCAGTTCTTGATCCCGCCGCATACAGGTTGCTGAAGAAGATACCTTCTTTTTTCAATTCCCTGAACCTGGGTGTGACAGCCGAATCAGCATCAGCCGTTTCAGTGAGATAACTTCCAAAACTTTCGAGGATGACAAGCAGAATATCCGGTTGACTGGTGTTCAGAACACGTTTTGTCTCCCCGTCATCATTCAAAAGCATCCCAAGGTCATTGCTTGATACTGACTTGTCGTGGAAGAGATAGGGGTTTTTCACTGCCTTCCTGTAGGCAGCGGTGTGTCCGAAATTCCACATCTCGTTAATAGCCGTGTGGTTAAGGAAAAGGTTATCAGTGAAATACACTGAGCCGGTATTGAGGGGAGCCACACCTGTTCCCCCGCGAATGGGCAAAACCAGGAATCCCCAAACAAGAAGAGTAGCCAGTATACCTGCAAGCGGGTATCGTACTTTCTCGAGTTCACTGAAGTACTTTTCACGAATAATCCTGAAGATCTTTATGAAGAGGTAAAGTACAAGGGCAGTCAACCCGACAAACAGGACAAGTTGCAGTGTCGTGGCTGAAGCCATCGCGTCTGCAGGTGTTTTCAGGTATTCCACTATTGAAAACTCCAGCCTGTAACCCCAGTAAGAATAGACTCCAGCATCCATCACTATTACAAGTGTTGATATTGTTAGAATGACATAGGTGTACACTGATAGGAAGCGTGAAAACCATTTACCCCCTGTAAAAAGGGCAGGTATTGATACAAGAACAGGTAACAGGAGCAGGTACCCGGTCGCCGAAAAATCCATCCTTAACCCATGATAAAAAGTCAATAGTAATGATGAAAGCCCGTGTTCTGATAATTCCTTGTATTGGGCAAGCAGGAAAAGAAACCTGGCAAAAATGAAATATATAAGCCAGTACAGCGAGTATAATATTAGTAGCCTGAATCTTCTGGTCACGTTGACAGACATTTAGTTAGTACACAAATATAGTTTATGCTAAAGTAATTTCATCATTACAGTTGACATTTACAGTGTATGTCGTTGATTAATTTCTTTTTAGCTTTGTAAAAAAACTAACATGAAAGTGCCTGGCTTTCTGGCGGAGAAGCTGGAAGAAAACGGTGTTAAATACGTTTACGGGATTCCGGGAGGACCCTCCATACCTTACATGGAGGCGATAAGAGAATCCGGCATGGAGTTCATACTTGTTTCACACGAGAGTGCGGCTGCCGTGATGGCGGATGTAACGGCAAGATTAACAGGTACTACTGGTGTTTGCCATGGTACTTTTGGTCCGGGAGCTGTGAATCTTGCATCTGGAACCGGGACTGCCTTCCTCGACAGGTCTCCGGTTTTAGCCCTGACATCCGAGCTGCCGGATACCATGTTGAATCGTACCAGCCAGATGAATATTGATCACCAGGCTCTCTTTACCCCGCTTACATTGAAGACGCACAGGTTAACGGCCGAAAAAGCCGGACAAATGATAGAGGCTGCGCTGGAGCAGGCGAACTCTGAATATCCCGGTCCTGTCCACCTGGGTCTGCCCACGGATCTCGCTGTGAAAGATATCGGCTTCGCTGATCCTGTAACTGCAAAGGAGAACGAACTGACATTCCGAAATGATACCGGTCGGATTGCCGCTATGCTTTCAAAATGCAGGAAACCACTGCTTGCTGTCGGTCTCACCGCCCAGCGGTTCGGCCTGAAAAGGAAGCTTTCCGGCTTTCTTGCAGATTATCCTATGCCGGTCGTACTCACTCCGATGGCAAAAGGCCTGGTCCCGGAGGATCACCCGTGCTACGCCGGAGTGCTTTTCCATTCCCTGAGCGATTACCTTCAGGATATTACCGGTAATTGTGATCTCGTGATCGGATTCGGTTACGATCAGGTTGAATTCAATTATGAAACTTGGATGCCTGACGTCCCGCTGATCCAGTTCAATACCATCCCCACTGATCTGCCTGGTGGTGATGACAGGTTACAATATGCCGGACCTCCATCTGAATGGCTGGATGTTCTTAAGAATCTTAACAACAATGCCATCAGCTTCGAGAAAAATGCTATCGCGACAGTAAGGGATGAAATGAACTCCGTGTTCAATGGTTTCCTATCACATTTCGGACCTGTCAAAGTCCTCTCCGGGCTGATGGAAAATCTTCCGTCTGAAACAATTGTGACATCTGATGTTGGTTCACACCTCCACCTTATAGGACAGTACTGGAAGACTCCATTGCCCGGGCGACTGATAATGACGAACGGATGGTCTTCTATGGGATTCGGTATACCGGCTGCAAACGCGGTGAGTCTTAACAGGCCTGGAACACCTGTGGTTTGCATTACAGGTGATGGAGGTTTCCTGATGTCAGCAGGAGAAATAATGACAGCCCGACGCTATAACCTGCCCGTACTCTTTGTCGTGTTGTCTGATGGTGAACTAAATCTCATAAGACTGAAGCAGTCGTGGAAAGATCTGGGTCCGTACGGGACCTCACTTTATCATGGTTCACTTTTTGGAGCCAATAACTTCCTGGGGGTTAAAGTTTATACAGTTGAGAGCGCTACCCTTCTTAAAGCATCTATCCATGAGGCTCTGGCATTGAAAGAACCTGTTATTATCAATGCAGTTATTGATCCTGAAGATTACAAGTGGCTCGTCGTCAGAAGATGATAAGGACATCGCCGGAAGGTTCATGGCCTTCCCTTAATTTCGAATAGATGCAACTGTCCTTGATGACACCATTCTTGTATATATTCCTTTTTATCGTGGCTTCGAGTTTAAATCCCGCTTTCTCGAGTGCTCTGCCTGAAGCCTTGTTGTCAGAAAATGTCTCGGCATATAATCTTTCTATCTCGAAATGACTGAAAGCATAATGAGTGATGGCTATTATTGAATGTGTGGCTATATTCCTTCCCCAGTACTTCTCACCAACGAAATACCCGGTTTCAAGGTTCCTCGAATAGATGTTATCCTTTGTAACAAGGCCTATGCTTCCTGCAATTTCGCCTTGATAGAATATAGCAAAAAGCTTTGGCGGATCGTTCAGGGGAATTACAGATTTTATCCACTCAATAGCGTTACCGGTAGTGTACGGGTTGGGGAAGCCGTCCCGAAGATTATCAGCTATTTTCTTGTTGTTTGCCACTTTTGCAAGATCCTCAGCGTATCCGATTTCCCAAGGTCTTAAAATTATTTCCCTGTACCTGATTTCCATCAAAATGTATTTTAGGTTATTGCATTACAATCTTTGATCTGAAGCCTCTGATATTTTCCGGTTGAGGTGTGATGGTGAACCAAAAACTCCTGGCAAGTTTCAAAATTCCTCCTGGAATAATGATTAATTACGATCAGTTTTAATTAACAAAAGCAAAAAGAAAGGGGCTTGTCAAGAAGCCCCTTTCTTATTCAGGAATCGAAATTTTATTCTTCTTTTTTAGCCTTTTTTTCCTTCTTCGGTTTAGCATCTTTTTCCTCCGCGGGTTCAGATGCCTCCTTTTTCTCCTTAGCTACTTTCGGGGCTTTCTTTTCCTTGGCTGTCTTGGGCTCTTTCTCGGCTTTTACTTCAGACGTAGCTTTTACTTCCTGGACCTCAACGGTTTCCTTCACTTCAACAACCTCCTTCTTCTCCCTGACAGGTTTCTTTGCCTTATCTGTCTTTACCACTTTTGGTTCAGGTATAGCTATCGCTTTTTTTGCCTTCTTCTTACGACGCCTTACACCATAGGTTCCTATGATGATCTTACCTCTTTTTGATTTTTTATCACCTTTTCCCATAATGATTTGGTTTTATTATATAGTTGTTCACTTTATTTAGGAAGTGGGGGCAAAGTTATAAAAAAACTTTACTTCTTGTTTAATATTTATACCGGTCTGTTATAAACAAGATTGATATGTAAAAGGTTTTATAATTATTTACATGGTTATAGATATTTTTCACTACCCTGTTTTGGAACTTGCTTTGAAATTTAGGATTAATGCTTAACACCAACTCGTGAGTGTCTTCAGGGAGGGATTCCCGGGAGCTTTGAAGATGAATTTATTTTCACATGCACATATATTTAGTCGTAGTTTGATAACTTAGCGCCATGACATACTGTGAATATCTAAAAAGCATAGATGGTGAAAAGCTGGCTCTCCACAAGGAGTACCACGATAACCATTACGGGTTTCCGATTGATGACGATAATGAACTTTTTGGAAGACTCATATTGGAAATCAACCAGGCAGGTCTTAACTGGCTTCTCATTCTTAAGAAGCAGAACGATTTCAGAAGAGCATTTGAAAATTATGACATTGTGAAGGTTGCCGCTTATGGCCCGGAAGATGTTGATAGACTTCTCAACGACAAGGGTATTATTCGCAACAAGCTTAAAATAAAGGCGGCAATAATGAATGCGAATATTATTCTTGATCTGAAAAAAGAGCATGGGTCATTCAGGAACTGGCTAAAGAAGAATTCAGAAACCTGCTATGATCTTGAAGCCTGGAAGAAAATTTTCAAAAAGACTTTTACTTTCACCGGTGGGGAAATAGTTAATGAATTCCTGATGAGCATCGGGTACCTGCCCGGTGCACACTCTGCCGATTGCCCGGCTTACAAAAAGATCATGGATTTAAAGAAGAAACAATGAGACGTAAAGACAGGGAAATAGCAGATACAATTCTGATAAATAGCATAATAGAGAGGTGCGACGTCTGCCGGATAGCTTTCGCGGTTGATAATATGCCATATATAGTTACCCTTAATTTCGGGTATATTCCCGGAGCGGAACCAGTATTCTATTTTCATTGTGCCAGGGAGGGCAGGAAACTGGAAATGATGGCTATGAACAGCCAGGTCTGTTTCGAAATGGACACTGATCATAAACTGACGAAAGGACCTGTTGGTTGCGATTGGGGAATGCAATACAGCAGTGTTGTAGGATACGGGCGATTAACAACTGTAAATGAAGAGGACGAGAGGATTAGAGGCCTTGATGCAATAATGAAACATTACGGGGCACAAGGGCCGTTTAATTATAAAGATAAGGTCCTGTCAAATACCCTGATACTTCGCCTTGATGTAACGGAGATCACAGCCAAACAGAAGAAATAAATCCTCATGGTTTGATTATTACCGAGGGTAAATTGTTATGTGTCCTGTTCTCCTGGGTAAACTTATGCCATCCCTCGATGCTGAGGAAAAGAAAGTCAAGTTTATCTTTTAGCACCGAGTTGATATTCTGTGAGGGAATTATCTGACAATCAAGGTTCCATGTTGATTTCATCCTGGTATAAAAGGAATTCATCCCGGGATGAAGATCGAACTGGTCATAATAGTCCAGAATAAGTACCCTGGAGTCACAGTTATTTGCAAGCTCTGCGGCTCTGGATAGCACGTAGGTCTCTTCAGAGTTGTAGATGACTACGCCGATTGATTTGATCTCATCAATCCTGGTGCAGGCCAGGATCGCGGCAGGGATGTTTATTGACTTGATGAGTCTCCTGGTTGGACCCTCTATGGCATTCTTGCTGAATAGTTTTTCGTTTCCCCTGATTGTTTCAAAGAGCCTGCCTGGGTTTGTTATCCTGGCGAAGACCTGCAGCACCCTCCCGATAAGAGATCCCTCGTACAGGGTCCGGGTCTTCCCGGCAATCAGAAGATCATAATCGCCCGAATTGGCAGTTTCGATAATGTCCTTCTCGACATTCTCGGAGTTTTTGTAGATTGTCCGGATCGATATGCCAAGTTTTGCAGCCTCGGTAATAACTGGCTGGAAACTGACATTTTCATGCTCGTCGAGATTTAATTTATGAAGGTCGAACCCGGGTGTGACATGAAGAACAGATATACTTGCATTAAGAGGGTCCTTTTTAATGAACCGGTAGGCAAGGTTTAACATCAGTTTACCACTTTCCGGATTTCCAAAAGAAACGAGGATCCTGTATAGTCCCCTGGCAGCTTCTTCAGCCTGCACCGATTTATCAGGCAGTATCTTGTCGATAAGATCAAGTGCAGGTCCTGCCATAAGGGTAGTCACCAGGGCCATGATGATCATTATTGTGAATATTTCCGGCGAAAGGACACCAAGTTCATATCCGATTCCGAGAACAACAAGTTGCATTAATCCCCTGGTATTCATGAGGGCACCTATTATTAGGCTGTCTCTCCATTTCTCGCCGACATATCTCAGTGAAAGGGCACTTCCGGCAAGTTTCCCGGTTATCGCCAGGAGGATGGTCCAGCCTGTTATCTTCCAAAGGTACACGGTGTCGATAAGTCCTATTTCAGTTCGCAGACCGGAGATGACAAAGAAAATAGGCAGGAAAAGGATAATTGCCAGATCCTCTATCTTCCCGATAAGGATATTCCTTGTTCTGAGATTAGGTGGCATAACCACACCAGCGACAAATGCACCGAAGAGGGCATGTATGCCGATCACCTCGGTTATATAGGAAGAGACGAATAGTGTCACAAGGTAAATAGCGATGACTGGTTTTCTTATTCCTTCCCTGATAGTGAAAACTTCACCGAGTCTCCTGAGGAATGGTCTTATCAACCTGAACATGAGGAGCAGGTACAGGACTGACAACGAGATGGTGAAGAGAGAGCTCATTATTGAACCTGCCTTTACAATCGCGATAAGGGCGGCAAGCAGAAACCAGGCCGAGATGTCATCAACGGCGGCACATGTTATCGCGAATGCCCCCAGCTTCGTTTTCAGGAGATTCCTTTCCTGGAGTATGCGGGCAAGCACCGGGAAAGCCGTTATGCTCATAGATATGCCTATGAACAGCGCGAACGACATGAATGGTACATCTTCAGGTGCAAGGCTGCCATAAACCTTCAGGGCCAGTATCAGTCCAAGGGCAAAGGGGATAATTATGCTGGCATGACTCACGACAAATGCTTCGGGTGCTTTCTTCCCCAGTGCCTTCAGATCAACGTCCATTCCAATTATGAACATGAAAAGAATGAGACCTATCTGGCTAAGGAACTGAAGGGCCGGGATTGATGTGGCCGGGAAGAGGAAACCTGAGACGGATGGGAACACGGCCCCTAGAACTGAAGGACCAAGCAATATGCCGGCAACTATCTCCCCGATAACGGTAGGCTGACCAATCTTCCGGAAAAGAAACCCGGTTATCCTTGCAAAAAAGATTATCGTGATTACCTGCAGGAGAAGCAGGGGCAGGGGTTTGAAGATATTATCCAGTACCGTGGTCCTGAAGTGACTGAACCCACTCATTCCCTGATCGCTACTTATTGAGGCAGTAGATATTGCTTTACCGCTGTCGAGCACCAGGTACATCAGTACCGAGAAAAACCCAATAGTGATAATGTAATATAACAGGTAACGGTACCTCTTCATTTACAGAGCTTTGAGTTGAAAGGCGTCGTTTTGAAAGGCGCGGATAAACAGAAGGTGAATATAAGAAAAAAGAATCTTTCATCAGATGCTTGTTGGCAGATGACTTTCTCCAGGCTTAAAAGCGGTAATTTTATTAGAAAATTATTAGAAAAAACGAACTGAGTTACTGATAATTAAATATGGCCATGGTTTTGAGGTGATTTTTAGCACCTTGATATTAAAAAAGTTGATTTTATTTTTTTTATTCTAAAAATAAGCCCACCTTTGTGCCTGTTTTACAAATACTTTAAATTTTTCTAAAATGAACATTTACGTAGGAAGTCTGAACTTTAAAATGCAGGAATCAGAATTAAAGGAACTTTTTGAAGAGTATGGTGAAGTTGCTTCGGCAAAGATCATTATTGACAAATACTCTGGAAGAAGCAAAGGATTCGGTTTTGTTGAAATGCCTAACGAGGCAGAAGCAAAAAAAGCGATCCAGGAACTTAACGGCGCTCAGGTTGGCGGCAGAAACATTATCGTTAACGAATCTATCGAAAGACCTGAAAGAAAAAACTTCAACCGCGATAACGACCGCAGAGGTGGGAACCGCAGGGATAATTATTAGAATCTAAACTGGTCTAGTATGAAAGGTAAAGTTAAATGGTATGATGTAGTAAAGGGTTACGGATTCATCCAGACTGAAGATGAGAAAGACATCTTCATTCACAGATCCGGGCTCGTTGAATCACATACCAGACTAGAGACCGGTCAGTCTGTCGAATTTGAAATCGAGCAGCGCGACAAAGGTCCGGTAGCTGTTAGAGTACGGAAAACAGAATAGGTTTTTTTTTAATCTTATACAAGCCAGGGCAACCCCTGGCTTTTTTATTTTATTTAAATTTGTTACATGGACCAGGGTTCAGTCAAGATATTTACTACCAGGCAGGTTCCCCGACTTGATTTTATTGCAGGGATCATATTCGGGAATATACTTGGGCTCGGATACGAGCTGGTGACTGATAAACGAAAGATAGGTAAATCGCCAGTGATAAATTATTCTGACGAGGAACTCAAGGGTTCATTCCGGATTATACCTCATGAACTGCTTTTTGAAACCGGCATAAGAGAACAGGATATTTCAGTTACTGAATGGAACGGGCATCCCGTGTTCTTTGAGACAGGCAATCATGCCGACTTCCCGTTTGATATTTTCGCTGCCTCATTTTACCTTGTATCGAGGTACGAGGAATACCTGCCTCACAAGGCTGACGAACACGGCAGGTTCCCCGGGGCTGCCTCCCTGGCTGCCCGGAACGGTTTTCTTATGAAACCGGTGGTCGATACCTGGGCCCACGAACTCGCCAGGGCCATAATAAAGAAGTTTCCAACTCTCGCTTTCAGGAAGAATACTTTCTCATCACTGGTCACTATCGATGTTGACCAGCCTTTTGAATACCTTGGGAAAGATGTTCTCAGAAATATAGGAGGCCTGTTTCGTGATTTCTCCAGGAAAGACGGGAAGGCATCCGAACGATACCGTATAGTCACAAAGGGTGAAAAGGATCCATGGGATGTATTCGATTTCATAACAGGCAGTATTAACGAGCATACCGCCGATGCCAGGTTCTTCTTCCCCATGGGCGACAAGAGCAAATATGACAGGAACCCCTCGTGGCAGAACGAAGATTACAGGAAGCTTATCAGGAAACTTTCATCAGCTTTTGATTTTGGCCTTCATCCTTCGTATTCATCCGGTTCAGAATCCGGTTTGCTTAAAACCGAGTTAAAGAGGCTGAGATCACTCACAACAAATGATATTAATTCCTCGCGTTTTCATTATCTGCTGTTGAATTTTCCTGATTCGTACAGGTACCTGCTGGCTTCCGGTATAGTGAATGATTTTTCACTCGGGTTTCACGATTTACCCGGGTTCAGAGCCGGAATCGCCAGACCCTTCAGATTCTTTGATCTTGTTTCGGATCACCTGACTGACCTTGTTCTGACACCTTTCCAGTTCATGGATGCCACACTTTACCAGTACATGAAGCTGGATTGCAATGAAGCTGGTAAAATTGTGAATGACCTGATTTCTGAAACTGCCCGTGTCGGCGGAAATTTCGTGAGCATTTGGCATAACACTTCGCTTCTTGACCTGGACGAGTGGCAATGCTGGCGATCGCTTTTTGTTGAGATGCTGAAAAAATGCAGGAATGATAATATATCTTAAAAATCACGAGATTGACAGGGACCTGTGGGATAGTTGCATCAAGGCTGCTAATCCTCATAAACCTTATGCCTTCTCGTGGTATCTTGATATAATGTCACCAGGTTGGGAGGCGCTAATCGACGATGATTACGATTCAGTATTTCCCGTTCCGGCCAGACAGAGATTTGGTATAAAGTATGTCGCTACACCCGTTTTCCTCCAGCAGCTTGGAGCATTCTCACCCGACAAGTCAGCTGTCAGCTCCACTGTTGAATTCCTCGATTACATGCCGGAGTTTTACAGGCTGGTCGATCTATGTATCGGTCAGGAAATATACTATGACGGCTATTCTGTAACACGCAGATCCAATTTCCAGCTTGATCTTTCAAAACCTTATGATGCCCTTTTCTCTGCATTTGATAATTCGTGCAAGAAGAATATTGAAAAGTCAGCTAAAAGGGTCAGCTACGAGGAATCGAAGATTGATCCCGGGGAACTCATAGACCTTTTTATCATAATGAAGCAGGATCTGGCAAAAAAGATTAAACAGCGCGATTTCTCGAGGCTCAGGGAGCTGATGGAATATTGCCAGAGAACGGGAAAAGGTTTCCTGAAAGGATACCGGGGAAGAGGAGGCAAATTGCTATTCGGCCAGTTCTATATACAGTTGCCGGGATACATTAACCTGCTGTTCGGTGTTAATACGGAAGAGAGCAGGGAAAAAAGGATCAACTATTATTTTGTCAACGAGATTATAAGGCAAAATGCCGGGAAGAATATCATGCTCGATTTTGCAGGTTCATCAATTCCCCCGGTGGCCACTTTCATGCAATCGTTCGGTAGTTCTGACCATCCGTACTTCAGGATTTACAGGAACAAACTAATCTGGCCTCTCGGCGTAATAAAAAAATGATTTTCCCGGACTGGTAATATTTTGTTGTGGGTTGATTAACCGATCAACTCCATTTCAGGATCCGTGTTTATCTCGATAAGCCTGCCACTCTCGCACTTTAAGGTCCTGGCCGTGAATTTTTTCAAAAGTGTATAGTTGTGGGTGGCAACAATAACCGCCCGCCCTGTCTTGCTTATATCCATGAGAAGACGGATTATTCCTTCCGATGTTTCCGGATCGAGGTTTCCCGTGGGCTCGTCGGCCAGAATTATATCAGGATCATTGAGTAGCGCCCTGCCAATCACCACTCTTTGCTGTTCCCCTCCCGAAAGTTGGTGAGGCATCTTGTATCCTTTCAGACCGAGCCCAACTTTTTCAAGAACCTCGCCGATCCGGCTGTCAATCTCTTCCTTCTCCTTCCACCCTGTTGCCTTGAGCACGAATTCGAGGTTCTGGTGAACCGACCGGTCTGTCAGCAACTGGAAATCCTGGAAGACTATCCCGAGCCTGCGACGCAGAAATGGTACGTCTTTGGGTTTAATTGTCGCGAGTTCATATCCCGCGACGTTGGAATATCCTTCTCGTAACGGAAGTTGAGCGTTTATGGTCTTGATCAGACTTGTTTTCCCGCTTCCTACCATCCCAACGAGGTAAATGAACTCGCCCTTATTAACCCTGAAACTTACATCACTCAAAACTAAATGATCCTGTTGCCAGATGTTGCATTGGCTGAATTCTATAATAGTGTCCAGGCCCTTGTTTTCCTGCATCATATACAATTTTCTCACAAAATAACGGAAAGAATTGATAATTAACATTTGGATGTTAATAAAATCAGTAATAAAGCCCGGAAGCCAGCGTTTAATAATTGTAATTTTACAACTTGTTCATATCATGGATGCTTAATGTATCTTGTTATGAAACAGGTTTTTAGGGGATACATTTTTAATATAGGACAGTACGGGAAACCGGTGTTTCCCAGCCATAAAAAAATAATTATGAACAGGATTATAGCTGTTTTTTTAATTCTTCTGGTAGCGGCATCCCGGTTACCTGTCAGATCGCAGGTTAGTGAGCTGGGAAAAGAAATTGGGTCGGGGTACGAGAGAGGCAAGGAGTTATTCTACAAGGAAAAATACGCCCCCGCGATAATTGAACTGGATCGTTACCTCTCGGACCCTCTTCATTCGGATCCTGGAAGGGTTGCCGATGCGAAATACATGGGAGCGATATCCGCTCTTAAGCTGTTCAACCCCGATGGCGAGTTCAGGATGACTCGCTTCATTAACGATTTTCCTGGTAGCCCAAGGGTTAATACCGGCTACCTCGCGCTGGCTGATTACTATTATCAAAACAAGAATTTCAGGAAAGCCGGAACATATTACGAAAAGGTCAACAGGCTTGAACTGGAACAATCTTTGCTTCCAGCTTACTATTTCAGGAACGGGTATTCACAATTCATGAAGGGGGATAAAAACAAGGCCCTGGTCATGTTCGCAGAAATCAAGGATATTGACACCGACTACAGTTCTCCTGCAAACTATTATTTTTCCCAGATAGCTTATGATGAGAAGAATTACGAGACGGCTCTCGAGGGGTTCATGCGACTTAAGGATGACGAAACATTCGGATCGGTTGTCCCTTTCTATATAGCTCAGATCCTGTATATAAAAAAGGATTATGACGGTATACTGGAACTTGCTCCTGGTCTGCTGAAATCAGCAGGACCTCAAAGGGCTGTAGAGTTATACAGGTTTATCGGTGACGCCTATTATAACAAGGGGCAATATCCGGAAGCACTCGGTTACCTCGAAAAGTACTCGGCTGGTGCCAAAGCGAGCGGCCGTGAAGATAAATACCAGCTGGCCTATTGTTATTATAAAACCGGGCAAAATGAAAAGGCAATAAAGATTTTTCTCGATCTTACAGCGACACCCGATGTGATGAGTCAGAATATCTGGTGCCTGCTTGGAGATTCATACCTCAAGTCGGGAGACAAGACCAGGGCCAGGTTTGCATTTGGTCAGGCTTCGCTCATGGACCACGATAAGAAGCTCAAGGAAGAGTCTCTCTTTAATTATGCCAAACTTACATTCGAAATATCAGGTTCGCCCTTCGGTGAAGCCATAAATGCCTTCCAGGAATACATTGATCAATTCCCGGGGTCCGACAAGATACAGGAAGCATACAATTATTTGGTGGCCACTTACCTGCAGCTTAAAAACTACAAGGCGGCCCTTGCCTCACTCGAAAAAATCAACACCAGGGACAGCAGGCTCGAGGAAGCTTACCAGAGGATAGCTTTTTTCAGGGGACTTGAACTAGTGAAGAACAATGAACTTGGACAGGCAGTAGACATGTTTGATAAATCGCTGAAGTTTGAGAAATACAACAGGATTCTCAGGGCCAGGGCTATTTACTGGAGGGGTGAAGCATCGTACAGGCTTGGTCAGTTCGAGAAAGCGCTTGCCGATTACCAGACTTTTATCGGCATCCCTGGCGCCTCATCGCTACAGGAATATAACGATGTCAGGTACAACATGGGATATGCCTGCTTCAGTCTTAAAGACTATAACAAAGCACTGGTGCACTTCAAGGCTTTTGAATCGAACGTCACAGCTGTCAGACCAGAAGTAATGGCTGATACGCGTAACAGGATAGCCGATTGCTATTTCATAGGTACTGATTATGAGAACGCCGTCACTTACTATAATAAAGTCATCGACTATGGGAAAGTTGACGCTGATTATGCAATGTACCAGAAAGGTTTTGCACAGGGCCTCTCGAATAACAACAAGGGTAAAGTGGATGTCCTTTCCTCTCTTATTACCAAATACCCCGCTTCAAAATATTTACCGGCAGCATGGTTCGAGAGAGGCAGGGCTTTTGTGTCGCTCAAGGAACTCAAGAGGGGCGAGGCGGACTTCAACCAGCTGATAACATCTTATCCAAACAGTCCATACGTGCCAAGAGCCATCGTGCAACTGGGCCTCTTGTACTTCGATAATGGTGAAAATCCCAAGGCTATAGCGCAGTTCAAAAAAGTGATTGAGAACTACAAGTCATCCCCGGAAGCCAGGTACGCTCTTACCGGACTCAAGAATGCCTATATCGATAGTAATGATGTAGAATCGTATTTCGCGTATGTTAAAACGCTGGAGGGCTACGGTGATGTAAAGCTATCGGAGAAAGATTCACTGCTTTTTTCGTCGGGTGAGAGGCTTTACATGACTGGTAACTGCGACAAGGCAAGCGAATCGCTTAAAGGTTATCTCAAAGAATTCCAGAACGGCAGCTTCAGAGTAAACGCGCTGTTTTACCTGGCTGAATGTGCTGCCAGGAAGGGAAAGACTGATGAGGCACTCGCGTACTATACTGAACTCACTGAGGCTCCCGGGAATGAATTCATGGAAGAGGCCTTGAAATCGGTGGCAGAGATCTATTATGGGAAAGAAGACTTCCTTAAATCGTATGGCTATTACGAGAGACTTGAAAAGGTAGCAGAATCGAAGGAGACCACGCTGGAATCGTTGAAGGGTCAGCTCAGATCAGCTTACCAGGCTGGTGACGCACCAAAAACCTTATCGGTTGCAGCAAGAATTTCTGGAGGAACAGGCATGCCTGATGACTTATCGAGAGAAGCATTTTTCATGAGTGGTAAAGCCTATTACAGCCTTGACCAGAACGAGGAAGCACTCTCAGCCTTCAGGAAAGTATCGGGTGAGGTAACTACTATAGAAGGTGCAGAATCAAAGTACCGTGTTGGCGAACTTCTTTTCAAAAAAGGACTGACAGCTGACGCGGAGAAAGTAGTGAACGAGTTTCTTGATCTGAATACTCCGCACCAGTACTGGATGGCAAGGGTTTTCATTTTGCTGGCTGATATAAGCATCAGGAAGGGTGATAAGCTCCAGGCAAGCGCCACCCTGAAAGGGCTCAAGGACAGCTACCCTGTAGATTCGGATGGCATAATTGACGAGGTGAAATCAAAGCTGGATGCCCTTAATCCTCCATCGGTATCAAATCCTGATTCATCAGCAGTGAAGGGACCAGCAGTGAAATAAACCTGAAAAGGTTAATGTAAACAAGCAGAAAATGAAAAAGATCATCATAATACTTGCAATCATAGCCTCAGCTTACAGC
The DNA here is from genome assembly GCA_046329885.1 of Bacteroidales bacterium. Taxonomy (GTDB): domain Bacteria; phylum Bacteroidota; class Bacteroidia; order Bacteroidales; family VadinHA17; genus LD21. The sequence goes on along the minus strand of JAXLTU010000006.1, from coordinate 23,219 downwards.
CTAAAGGGCCAGACCGGCCAGCAGGGCCAGATAAAAAGAGAAGTTACTCTATATAATCCTTACAAGCCTACCGTGCCGGAAGCCGTTAAGAAGAGCTTTCAGCCCGACATGACAGATACTGTTAAGATTAAGCCGGAATTCAGGTACGAGGTCAGCACTTATCCATTCATGCCGGAGTATGTTATCAGTCCTCTGAAACCCGCAGCCTTGATGCCGGAGGCGCTTCCCAAGCTTTACAGGAACTACATAAATGCCGGGCTGGGAAACTATTTCACACCACTGGCTGAACTCAGTCTCGCGAGTGAACGATCAAAGAAAGGAGCGATAGGAGTCTACGCGAGTCATTTCTCAACTAATTCAAAGATACAGCTTCAGGATCTCAGGAAAGTATACGCGGGTTACATGGATAATGATGTCCTTTTATACGGGAAAAAATTCTTCAGGAAAAGCCTGCTTGACGGAAGCATAGATTTTTCTCAGAGAACACGTTATGCTTATGGTTATGACACTGCTTATACTGGTTATGACCCCGCGAAAAAGGAGATAAAAGCAAATTATTACAACATCGGTGCGAACATCGGGTTGAGATCAACGGATCTTGATTCCTCCAGCCTTTCGTACAACGGGAATTTTAAATACTACCTGTTCACCAGCAGCAATCATTATTACCAGCAAACTGTTTCTCTTACTGCTGAACTAGAGAAGATGATTAAGGAGTTTTACGCGGGTCTTGCTCTTGAAGCATCATTTTTCATCCCTTCAGATTCAATTGCACCCTCGTCGAGATACCTTGTTTCTTTGAATCCCTTCGTTAAAAAGAGCAGGCAGGAATGGAACGTGAAGCTCGGTTTCAAGGCGGTGATGGATAAAGGTCCTGATATGGAGGCAAAGGCTCACCTGTATCCCGATCTGAAGTTTGGTTTCAATATTATTCCTGATTACCTGGGATTTTTTGCATCCCTGACAGGTGACATGCAGAAGAATGAACCATATACTATCGTGAACATCAACCCTTACCTGCTCCCTGGAGCCACTCTTTATAATATTCCAAATACAAATTATTCGCTTGTTGTGAAGGCAGGACTGAAGGGTGAATCAGGACTTGACCGGCCTTATGAAATTTCAGCCTCATATTCTCTGGTGGATAATTTTCTTCTTTTCAGCAATTATGCTGTGGTTGACGGGGCTCTGGCAATTGAGCATGGCAATCATTTTATCCCCTTGACCGATCAGGCCGAGATTCTTAATGTCCATGGTGAGACAGGAGGCAGGATAAATGATAAATTCACCTTCGAAGGCAGGGCTAATTACTGGAAATATACTTTGACAGATAACACTTCAGCCTGGAATATGCCGGACTGGGATGGATCGTTGAGGATAAAATATAACCTGAGGGACAAGATTATTGCCGTCGCTGGTATAGGACTCACCGGACCGCGTGATGCCCTGGTGACAACAATAAATAACAGCACTTTGCCAGCTACGAGTACCGGTTCGGTAGTGCAGATCCCTGCTGAAACAAAGTTCAATTTAATGGCCGAATACAGGTACACCAAGATTTTGTCGTTTTGGGCAAGGATGGAAAATATTGGATTCTCGAGGCAGTTCGAATGGGCTTATTATCCCTCTCAGAAATTCCTTTTCCTGGTAGGATTTTCATATAGCCTTTAGGTTTTCTGCCCTGGCTTCAAGCTTGTCCGCGACAGCTAACAGATAACAGTTTTAAGCTGTTCAGTAGTTGTTGAAAAATCCTGTTTTTTTTTAGCATTTTCAGGTCCTCCGGACGTGCTTTTTTCGTATATTTGTACGATTTAATAATATTCATAAAATCAACTGATTATAAAGGGAAAAGGGAAATAGGAACCGGATTGCAAACATGCAGGAACAGGGAACGTTGATTTCAGAAAAATTATACTGCTTTTGCTAAACTGTTACTTGTGTATTTTAAGCGTGCACGGTTTTTATTTTCATGATCTGGGAAGATAAATTAACAAAGACGATGAGCGAAAACGAAAAGAAGACACAGGTTGAGAAGGAGTATTCGGCGGATAGCATTCAGGTTCTCGAGGGACTTGAGGCGGTGCGGAAGAGACCTGCGATGTACATTGGTGATATAGGGATAAAAGGACTGCATCACCTTGTTTATGAGGTTGTTGATAACTCTATTGATGAGGCCCTTGGTGGCTTCTGCGACAGGATAGATGTTATTATTGGTGAAGATGGATCAGTAACCGTGACTGACAATGGACGAGGGATCCCTACTGATTTTCACGAGAAAGAACAAAAATCAGCCCTTGAGGTTGTTATGACCGTATTGCATGCCGGTGGGAAGTTTGACAAGGGCTCCTACAAGGTATCGGGCGGCTTGCACGGCGTGGGTGTTTCTGTTGTTAACGGGCTCTCGATAAATCTGAACGCTACTATCCACCGCGAGGGTAAGATTTTTACCCAGGATTATGAAAGGGGAAAACCGGTTGCAGATGTCAAAGTAATAGGAACTACTGACAAGACAGGGACCATAATCAAGTTTAAGCCTGACTCGGAGATTTTCCAGAGTACTGATTTCAATTTCGAAATTCTGTCGGCAAGACTTAAAGAACTGGCATTCCTTAACAAAGGCATAGTGCTGTCTATTAAGGATATGCGCGAGTTGGTTGAAAATGGTAATGGAGGCAAGCCAAGATACGAGGAGTTCCATTCAGAGAACGGCCTTATTGAATTCGTGAAATACCTTGATGATAACAGGGAACCACTAACTGAAAGGCCAATCTATATTTCAACTGACAAGTTTGATTTTCCTGTAGAACTGGCCCTCCAGTATAATACCTCCTTTTCTGAAAATGTCCACTCTTACGTAAATAATATTAATACCATCGAGGGAGGAACTCATCTCGCTGGCTTCAGGAGAGGTCTTACCAGAACACTTAAGAAGTATGCCGAGGATTCTGGTGCTCTGACAAAGCTCAAATTCGATATCAGCGGTGACGATTTTCGTGAAGGCCTGACCGCCATCATTTCGGTTAAGGTTCCGGAACCTCAGTTCGAGGGACAGACAAAAACCAAACTTGGGAACTCAGAAGTAATGGGTGCTGTGGATCAGGCAGTGAGTAATGCTCTTGCCAATTACCTCGAGGAAAACCCGAAAGATGCCAAACAAATAGTTCAGAAAGTTATACTCGCGGCAACGGCACGGCATGCTGCCCGGAAAGCCCGTGAACTGGTCCAGAGAAAGAACGTGCTTTCAGGAAGCGGCCTTCCTGGTAAACTTGCCGACTGCGCTGATCGCGACCCCGTGAATTGCGAGATTTTCCTTGTCGAGGGAGATTCCGCGGGCGGAACGGCAAAACAGGGTCGTGACAGACGATTCCAGGCTATACTTCCTCTCAGGGGAAAAATACTCAACGTCGAAAAAGCCATGCAGCATAAAATATTCGACAGCGAGGAAATAAAGAACATTTTCACAGCGCTTGGAGTCAACATCGGAACAGACGAGGATAGCAAAGCATTGAACATTGCAGGGCTGAGATATCACAAGATTATTATCATGACTGATGCCGATGTGGACGGTTCTCATATCACCACCCTGATCATGACCTTCTTTTTCAGGTACATGCAGGATCTGATCAAAGGCGGCAATATTTATATCGCCACACCTCCTCTCTACCTTGTCAAAAAGGCGAAGATGGAAAAGTATTGCTGGACCGAGGAGGAACGCGATGCGGCAGTTAAGGAAATGGGACAGGGGAAAGATGCTTCCGTGAATATCCAGCGATACAAAGGTCTTGGTGAAATGAACGCTGAACAACTCTGGAGTACAACTATGAATCCGGAGACCAGGACTCTTCGCCAGGTTACAATAGAGAGCGCTGCTGAAGCTGACCATATTTTCTCGATGCTGATGGGGGATGAAGTGGCACCTCGCCGCGAATTTATCGAGACCCATGCCCGTTATGCCAATATTGATGTTTAGAAAATTCAAAAGGTTATATAATCTAATTGTCCCGGTAATTCTGATTGCCGGGTTTAACCTTCATGCCCAGGACAACGAGAAGATAGTGAGGTCAATTTTTGATGAGGCTCTCACCAGCCAGTCTTCTATAAAAACTCTCGAATACCTTTGCAAAAACACCAGGGGAAGGATACCTGGTTCAGCCGCGGCTGCTGAAGCTGTCGAGTACACCAGGCAGATGCTGATACGGGCGGGAGCTGACACGGTATGGCTCCAGAAAGTACCAGTACCGGTGTGGGAGAGGGGTGAAGAGAAATGCACCATGGTTTCTTCCGTTCTTGGATCTTCAGACCTGACAATTTCAGCACTTGGTTTATCAGTCGGCACAGGGGCCGGTGGAATAAATGCCAGGGTGCTGGAGGTAAAGGATTTCGATGAATTGAAATCCCTGGGAAACAAAGCTATAGAGGGTAGAATTGTATTTTTTAACAGACCTGCAGATAACAAGCTCATAAACAGCTTTAGTGGTTATGGTGGGGCAGTTAACCAGAGAGTGCAGGGTGCCTCCGAGGCAGCCAGGTACGGAGCATTGGCAGTGATAGTACGCTCTGCCACTCAGGCTGTTGATGATTTTCCGCACACCGGCGTTGTAAGGTATGAACAGGATGGAAGGAAAATTCCGGCAGTTGCAGTATCAACTATCGACGCTGATAATCTTAGCAAATGGATCAAAACTGATAACCAGCTCAGGGTAAACCTTGTTTCAACATGCCAGAACTATCCCGACACCTGGTCTTATAATGTTATTGGTGAGCTTCGCGGGTTAGTTAAGCCGGGAGAGTACATAACAGTCGGAGGCCATCTGGATGCTTGGGATATTTCCGAGGGCGCACACGACGATGCAGGTGGATGCGTGCAGGCAATTGAGATGATAAGAATCTTTAAAACTCTCGGTTTAAAGCCAAAAAGGACTATACGCGCTGTCATGTTCATGAACGAGGAGATGACAGGAACAGGTGGAAGAGCCTATGCCAGCGAAGCAAAGCTGAAAGGCGAGATACATTACGCTGCACTTGAATCTGACAGGGGCGTGATGAGCCCGAGGGGATTCGGATTTGACGCTGAAGGATCAAGACTTGAAAAACTTAAAGCACTTTCAACCTACTTCGAACCGTATAATATCCGGGATTTCGATAAGGGAGGCGGCGGCTCTGATATCGGCCCGCTGAAACCAATGGGGGCATTACAGATCGGGTACATGCCTGATACCCAAAGGTATTTCTATTACCATCATTCCGCCAATGACACGTTCGAACAGGTTAATCCCCGGGAATTCCAGATGGGAAACGCCGCTGTTGCCGCCCTTGTCTGGCTACTCGATAAGCTTGACCTCTGAGAGAAAATCAGTTATTAACTATTATTTCCTTTAGTATTTCCTCGATTCCGGATATAACGTACCTGGAAGTCCCGTTATAGTTGTTAATAATAACTGCAAAAGCCATCTCCCTTCCTGATGCAGTTTTGAAATAGCCGGCATAACTCCTGACCCTTGTCAATGAACCACTCTTGGCCCTCAGGTTCGATTCAAATACTTTGTCCCGGAAGTAGCTTTTTAATGTACCATTCTTCCCGGCTTCAGGGAGTGATGAATAAAAGGTTTCTGAAGAGGCGGATCCCTTCTTCATGTATATAAGAAGGTCGGTGAGACTTTCTGAGCTGAGTGCATCCTGTGGCGAAAGACCACTCCCGTCCAGCATGAAGATACCATCATTCCACAACCCAAGACTGTCGAGATGGTCATGTATAACCTCGAGTCCGGCTGACGTGGTGCCAACTCCTTTAAATGCTTTACCCAGTTCTTTTACAAGATGTTCAGCATACAGATTGACACTCTTGTGATTCAGAACATCAATTATCTCCGCGAGGCGCGGCGATAGTGTCTCATTTAAAATCACCAGGTTATCAGTGCTAACATTGACACCGAGTCTGACAGTTGAAGAGATTCCGCTTACTGCAACCCCGGCTTCTTTCAGTTTGCCAGCAAGCAAGCCGGATGCCAGGAGAGGCGGGTCAGGAATTGATGATTTCAGAACAAAATCGTCCTTCCCCGGGGGAATTGTCCCTTCAATCCAACCATTAAAAGTGTAGGGTGCTAAAAAGACATATCCTTCGTCACTTGTCCCGCCGGCTGTAAGCCTGTTATTGAATTTCAGTCCTGGAATTGCAGGTTTTGTCTCCCTTAGAATGGGCACCGTTCCCACTTCCTCTGTCACGAAGTGGAGCTCACAGGTGTTGTCAAAAATTGAAAGTCCGTGGACACCTGCCCCGTAATAATTCCCCATGTCTTCCCAGTTCCAGTTAGCTGGTACAGGTTGATAATCATAATATGAATCGTCAGTAATAATATTACCCGAGATCTTTTTAATACCCGCTCCTTTTATGGCTTCAACCCACGATCTGAAAAGATCACCATAGGCAACTTCAAAGTCAGGTGAGGCAAGGCATGGATCACCACCTCCTTTAATAATAATGTTCCCGTGAAGTGTCCCTCCCCTGATTGAGCCGGTATAGCCTAATCTGGTTGTAAACCTGTAGTCAGGCCCAAGCTTCTCGAGTGCTACAGCAGTTGTTACAAGTTTCATTACTGAAGCCTGCGATAAAGATTTCTCCTTGTTGAAGTTGACTATATCCTGCTTTGTTTCTATCTCTTTCACGCAAAATGAAAGGTTGGCATGTCTCACTACTGAATCGCCGGTGAATCGAGCGAGTGATGATTGCTGGGCGTCGAGCAGGCAGGGAATGAAAAGCAGGATAAATAGTGAGCGTGTCAGCTTCATCTCAGTTGTTTTTATTCATTTCGAGCGTGGATAGTAACCCGCAGGCTGCCTGTATGTCCTCACCTCTGCTTGCTCTCACGGTTGTCAGTATACCCCTGGCATTCAGCAATTCCTTGAAATGATTCGTGGCAGATGCATCCGGACTTTCGTATTCTGAACCCGGAATCTTGTGGAACCTGATTATGTTAATCCTGCATTTGATACCATTCAGAATTCGCGTGAGTTCCTTGACGTGCATAGGCGTGTCATTAAGACCCTTGAAAAGGATGTACTCAAATGAAACTCTTCTCTGCTTTGTAAAATCATATTCCTTTATTATCTCAAGCAAATCTCTCACTGAGTTGGTTTTCTGAACAGGCATGAGAGCCTGCCTTTCACTATCGAAAGGAGAGTGGAGACTAACCGCGAGGTGACATCTTGTTTTTTCGAGGAACTCTCTTATTCCTGACAGAATCCCGACCGTGCTCACGGTCACCCTCGTGGGACTCCACCCGTAACCCCAGGGCTCCGTGAGTATCTCGAGACTTTTGAGTACTTCATTAAGGTTATCCAGGGGTTCACCCATACCCATGTATACTATATTGGTCAGCTTCCTGAACTCCGGGAGACTACGGAACTGGTTAAGTATCTCACCAGCCGAAAGATTCCCCTGGAATCCCTGCCTGGCGGTCATGCAAAAGAGGCAACCCATCTTGCAGCCCGATTGTGATGAAACGCAAACAGTTGCTCTGTCACGATCTGGTATATAAGCAGTTTCGACATATCTGCCATTAAGAACAGTGAACAGGTATTTTTTCGTACCGTCAGAACTTGCCGCTTCATTTACAGGTTTATCAAGCCCTAGTTCATAATGCTCATTAAGAAGATTTCTTGTTTTGGCAGATAGGTTCGACATCGAGTCTATACTGTCAATTTCCTTCTTGTACAACCAGTCGGCAATCTGTCTTGCCGCGTAAGATGGCAGATCATGCTTAAGTGCCAGTGACTCGAGATCCTGCAATGTCTTCCCGAAGAGTCTTTCTTTTCGTGTCATCTCGGTATAAAGTTCAGGATACTGGAATATCAATATTGCCACCAAACACGAAAGTAGCAGGTCCTGTCAGCCAGATTTCCTTTGCTGAATCACCTTCGATGCTGAACTCAACTGTCAGCTTGCCCCCTTTCGTCGAGACATTTATTTTGCCGGTGTCAAAATGACCTGAAAATACTGACGCTATGGCAGAGGCTGTCACACCTGTACCACATGACAAAGTTTCATCTTCCACGCCTCTTTCGAACGTTCTCACGAAAATGCCATCGGGAAGCAGTTCCACGAAATTGACATTGGTTCCACCTGGTGAAAAGGTTTCCGACCATCTTATTTCACGCCCTTTCGCCACAACATCCAGTTTTGCAAGCTGCTCTGTGAATGTTACAAAATGAGGTGATCCGGTGTTTATAAAGAGATTTTCACCCATGGTTTTTATTCCTGTTACCTCGTTCATTCTGAGCCTTACAACTTCTTCGGTCACCTGTGCTTTGTGAATACCATCAGCAGTCAGGAAACGTTGCTCGCTGCCGGCTATGCCGTTCTTGTAAGCGAAAGCCGCGGAACATCTTCCACCGTTACCGCACATTGTACTCTCGTTACCGTCAGAATTAAAGTAGCGCATCTCGAAATCAAGGCCGCAACTGTCTGAAATCAATATCAGCCCGTCGGCACCTATCCCGAACCTCCTGTCGCATAACCTGCTCACGAGAGCGTTGTCCTTAGGGTTAAAGATCCTCCTCCTGTTATCAATAATCACGAAGTCATTTCCAGTTCCCTGGTATTTGTTAAAAGGTATTATCATCTTAGTTAAAGTGTTGTTAAAACAGCAATTACCGTGATTATCCGGTCAAAATATGCATGATCTTTGTAAAACAAATTTCACGGTAAGAGGTTATAAAGATATGAATCTTTTAGTGTTTGATAAGAAGTAGAAAAGAAATGAAAACAGGAACATTTAAATTATAAGGCTATGAAAGGTAAGAATTTGTTAGGTGCGTTGTTAATGGCTCTGTTAGGTGGTTTGATTTCGCTGGTAGTCTACACCAGGGTAATTGACAAACCGGAGCCAGTGATGTTAAAAGGTAAGGGAAACGAACAGATTTCTGAGGCTTCCCCGGTACTGACTTCATACCAGGGGCCTGGTTCACAGGTCGATCTCACTTACGCGGCTGAGCTGGCTGTTCATGCTGTAGTTCATGTAAGGACCACGTCTATGATATCTGGCCAGTACGATAATCCGGTATTGGAATGGTTTTATGGTGACAATATAAGACGTCAGCCCAGGGAGGTAACCGGTTACGGGTCAGGAGTTATTGTTTCAGCAGATGGATATATAATTACAAATAATCACGTGATTGAGGATGCTGAAGATGTTAGTGTGAAATTGAATGACAACAGGGAATTCAAGGCACAGGTAATTGGACGTGACCCGAGCACGGATATAGCGGTAGTGAAAATAAAAGCTGAAGATCTTCCCTTCCTGAAATATGGTAATTCTGACGAACTGAGACTGGGAGAATGGGTACTTGCAGTTGGTAATCCCTTCAACCTGACATCGACAGTCACAGCTGGCATAGTAAGCGCTAAAGGAAGAAGTATTGGCATACTTGATGATAATTACAAGATCGAATCATTTATCCAGACCGATGCAGCCCTTAACCGCGGTAATAGCGGTGGCGCACTTGTTAATACCAGGGGTTTGCTGGTGGGAATTACCTCGGCCATAATTTCCCCGAATGGCAGTTACTCGGGAAATTCATTCGCGATTCCCGTCAGCCTTGTCAAAAAAGTTGTCGATGATCTTATCCAGTATGGTGAGGTTCAGAGAGCCATCATAGGTGTCAGAATACTTGATGTGACCTCAGACCTTGTCGAAAAGGAGAACCTCAAGCTGAATGAAATAAAAGGTGTGTATATAAGTGAGGTTATTGATGGTGGTTCTGCCGAAGAGGCCGGACTAAAATCGAAGGATGTCGTTGTTCGATTCAATAACGTGCCAGTATCAACGATGGCAGAGCTTCAGCTGCAGATAGGTAAATACCGCCCTGGCGATAAAGCAGAGATCACTTATAACAGGGGTGGCAGGGAAGTTACCGTTCCAATTACGCTCAAAAATATTGACAATAACACGAAGATAGTCAAGGCGGGTGAAGGAGGCGGTGCAATACTTGGTGCAAGGCTGGAACCCGTTACCGCTGATGAAATGAAAAATTTCAGGATTGACTATGGGGTCAGGGTTACAGATGTGTCGGAAGGCAAACTGAAAGACCTCGGCATCAAAAAAGGTTATATAATTCTCACTCTAAATGGCAAAAGGGTTAAAACTACCTCGGATGTGAGAGATATTACAAACAACGGACAGTCACTTACGGCGATAGAAGGCATCCAGTCGAACGGCACTTATTTCAGCTATACATTCAAGCGATAAAGGTCAATTCTTGTAAGATGTTGTTAAACAGGAGGATAGCTTTTATTACCTCCTGTTTACAACATATTTGAATTCTTTTTGTTATTAATACAGAAAGAACTATCTTTGCGGAAATTTTTTTAAAGGCAGAATGAGACAACTTAAGATAACCAAATCAATCACCAACAGGGAAAGTGCATCATTAGACAAGTACCTTCAGGAGATTGGTAAGGAGGAGTTGATATCTGTAGAGGAAGAAGTTGAACTTGCCCAGCGTATAAAGAAAGGAGACAGGGCAGCTCTCGAGAAGCTGACCAAGGCAAACCTTCGTTTCGTTGTATCAGTGGCCAAGCAATACCAAAACCAGGGATTGAGTTTACCTGATCTTATCAACGAGGGTAATCTGGGCCTTATCAAGGCCGCGGAGAAATTTGATGAGACAAGGGGATTCAAATTCATATCCTATGCTGTTTGGTGGATCAGGCAGTCAATACTTCAGGCACTCGCTGAACAGTCAAGGATTGTCAGGCTGCCCCTCAACCAGGTAGGCTCGCTTAACAAGATAAACAAGGCTTTTTCGAAGTTCGAACAGGAATACGAGAGAACCCCTTCACCGGAGGAACTTGCTGACGTCCTTGAACTTCCAAAGGAAAAGGTCACAGATACACTCAAGGTATCAGGCAGACACGTTTCTGTTGATGCCCCCTTCATTGAAGGTGAGGACAACAGCCTTCTGGATGTACTCCCGAACACTGATTCACCTGTTGCTGATAAACTTCTTCTTGATGAGTCACTTGCCAAGGAGATAAGCAGGGCTCTCGCGACACTTACTGAAAGAGAAAGAGACATAATTCGTTATTTCTTCGGCATAGGTTGCCAGGAGATGACCCTTGAAGAAATAGGAGAAAAATTCGGTCTTACCCGCGAAAGAGTCAGGCAGATCAAGGAAAAAGCAATAAGGAGACTTCGTCATACCTCGCGAAGCCGATTACTCAAAGGATATCTCGGCTAGATATTTATATTGTAAAAGGAATGGGGCTCACGACGCCCCATTTTTTATTTCATATCACTGTTTCCTCATGAACCTGCTCACGAACGAATCCTTGTACACGTCTCCAAGCGAAGCCCTGTTGTCCTCGCTTAGTACTATCTCTCCCTGTTTGGTGTAGCTCGACACGTGGTTGAGATTTATTATGAACGAATGGTGAACCCGAAGGAAATCATGTTCCATTAAAAGCTCCTCGTAAAACTTGAGATTCTTGGAACTGATGATTTTTTTCTTTTCAGTAAGATGAAAATGTGTGCAATAGCCGTCTGCCTTGCACATTATTATCTCTTTTATCCTCAGCACCTCGAATCCCCTGAGATGCGGTATCACCAGGGTATTCTGGCGCGAAGACGGATTATTATAGTTAGAGATAAGTGAAGATATATTCTCGGTTTCTGTTCCTGCATGCTGTTCTGTCCTTATCCTTCCGCAGGCTTCTTTCAATTCATCTATCTTAACCGGCTTCAACAGGTAATCGACGGCATTGAATCTGAATGCCGTTACGGCATGTTCAGAATAAGCTGTTACAAAAATTACCTTGAAAGTGATTGATTCAAAAAGTTTCAAAAGGTCAAATCCCTTACCATCTCCAAGTTCAATATCGAGAAAGACCAGATCGGGTGAATGACGGGTAATTGCCTTATGCCCCGATTTAACTGAAGAAGCTGTAGCAATTACCTTGATCTCCTCACAAAATTCATCAAGGTAGTTGCAAAGTACTTCCCTTGATGGTTTTTCATCGTCTATGACTATAGCCCTGATCATATTGCAGTATGATTAGATACAAATATACTACTTATTATTGTTTTGGCCCTGAATATGTCTTTAAGCAGTTATTTCAGTTTTCCTAAACTGATGGGAAAAATGATCTTCCTTGCTCGCTGCAATGGTCATATTTATTTAGCAAGTTTAACAGAGGCTCTATTAAATTGGTTGATTGTCGTCGTTACAGCCAGTAACAATCTGACCGCTTATCTCAAAGGGATGTCAAGATCAACAATTGTTCCGGATTCAAACCTCCCGGGATAGAGATCAGTGATCACCAGGGAATAGGTTCGTCCTTTAAGCCTGCTAATCAGATTCAGTCTTTCCTTTACCAGGGCGATACCTCTCGATTCGTGCCCCGGTATACTCTTATTCATCCCTTCCGCCACAAGCCTGCCTATGCCATCATCTACAATACGGCACCTGATGAAATCCTTCTCGGGCATGCTGAAGCGTACCACTATGTTTGCCTTCCTCTTCTCGAGTGACCTCACGCCGTGCCATATGGCGTTCTCCACGAATGGTTGAACCAGGCCCGGAAAAACTTCAATTTTTTGTTTGCCTTCCATCCCTTCTATTACAACATCGTACTCGAACTTGTCACCAAACCGCAGGTATTCAATCTTCAGATAGTCCCGCAGCGACTCAACTTCTGCTTCAAATGGAACCCAGTCCTTACCCATGTTGGAAAGAATAGATCTGATAAGTCTCGAGAAATCGCCAATGTACCTGTTCGCCGATAACCTGTCGTTCCTTGATATGAAATAGTTTATTGAATTGAGAGAGTTAAAAATGAAGTGAGGATTCATCTGTCCCCTTAAAGCCTGTAGCTTGAGGAGATTATTTGCCTGGCGGTTCTTGCTGACCACGTTCCTCATATATATAAACGGGGCCATCATCAGGAAGAAGCACGCCAGCAGTATCAGCAGAATTTTAAATATAACAGTCTGCCTGAAACTGGGGGTTACTATTATTGTTATCGTCCTCGAAATTATATTCCAGTAACCCGATTTGTCCGTTGCCTGAAGGGTAAGCCTGTATTTTCCGGGGTTGAGATTGAAGAAGTTAATGCTGCGGTTGTTATGATCAGTTTCAATCCATTCCCCCGTGCCAGGTTCAAACCTGTAACGATACATGGTCCTTTCCCAGCTGGCGAAATCCGTCGTGCCAAAACGTAATGAAAAATTGTTCTCACCTGCATCCAGCAAAAGTGTATCACATTCATCTATAGATTTTTCAAGCACCTTCCTCTTCCCGCTTACCCTGAGTTCAGAAATAAGTATTCCTGCACTTTTCTCTGATTGACCATATCCAAGAACACTGTCGGGGTGAAAAGTCGTGTATCCACCCATGCCCCCGAAATAAAAATAACCATCTTTATCCTTGTAAACCGCATCGGAATTAAACTCATTTATCTTTACACCATCTGACTCGTCAAAGATTCTTATCTGACCCGAGGACCGGTTTATCATTGAGATCCCGTTATTACTCGATACCCAGATCGACCCGTTTGAGTCTTTAAGAAGGCTGTAAGTAGTATTATTCGATAAGCCGGATGAGGTAGTGTATATACTCGATTCGCCTGTAAGCGGGAAGTAATGTATTACTCCGCCTCCAAGAGTGGCACACCAAACCGAACCATCAGCATCTTCAATAATGTCCTCCACGTGATAGTCTTCATTCTGAATATTGTAAATGGATGCCCTGCCATTGATGAGATTCAACCTGGCCAGATGCTTTGTTGTACTGCCTATCCAGATGGCTGTATCACCACTTGGAAGAAGCTTGTAGATACTCTCCTTCCAACCCGATTTCCAGAAAAGACTTGTTTTCATTGTCGAGGGATTATATGAAAACAGATCACTGGTCCCAAACAGGATACTACCTTTATCCGAGGTGATCATCGTGCGTAAAGTTGCCTCACCTGGAAAATGATCCTTGAAGGTTTTTTTCCTGAAATCGTAAAATCTTAAAAGCCTGGTGTAGTAACCTATCCATAAGCCGGAATCAGTCTGGCATATTGCCCGAACATGACCGGATTGATTGACCCTGGCCGCGTCAAGCTTCCCTTCCTGCATTATTCTGCCATCAGGACCGGCTTTTTCAAGATGATCAAGTCCCCTGGCACCGGCCCACGTGAATCCTTCCTTGTCTTTCAGAACAGCGAAAACTGCTGGCAACTCCCCGGCACCACCAGGTACCGGGTGAAACTTAAATTCGGGATTCGTGAAAATAATATACGAAAGCCCGAATGGAGTGCCAGCCCTTGAAGTACTCGAGAACCAGATTAAATCGCCATGCTGGTGCGTGATTCCCTTGACTATCCTGGTGTCGCCTGGCAGAATATGTCTTAGCTTTCTTTTCCTGGTGTCATATGAATATATTCCATCATCGCTCCAGGCCCAGTCAAAATACCTCCTCCCGGTAAATTCCCCGGGGATGATGTTGCCGCGATACTCGTTGAAACTCGAGGTCGAGGGGTCCAGGCGAAATAAACCGATATTTGAAAAGATCCAGGAATTCCCTGACTTTGACTTGTAGTAATTGAACCTGATTAAATGATCAAAGTCAATTATGTCGTTGAAAAAAGTAGCATTAAGTTTGTATTCTTTTTGTACCCTGACTTTTCGTGATCCATCGGCAATACTATTTTCTTCAATCTCGCATTCATAGATTTGTCTGCCTGTGAGCCAAACCTTGTTCCCGTCAATAACATCAATATTGAATAAATTGAAAAATGGCAATTCAAAAGGATTGTTATCTGCATCAACCAGCCCGTACCGCTTAAAGCTGCCTTTTTCAGGATAATGCTTTAAAAGTTCCCTGGACGTAATTATCCATACATCACCGTTGTTATCCACGCAAAGGTTGTATACGCGGTTTTCATCACCTGTCACAAGATTCCTGAATGTTCTGAACATGTCAGTTCTGCGATCGTAAACTGAAACATCCGACTTGTCAGTAAATATCCACAGGAAATTGCGACGATCCACGTATAGATTCTGAATGGAGAAATAGGGTATAGTTGTTGTGTCACCAGGTATGTGGTAATAGTTTTTAAACTGATAACCGTCAAAGCGGCCAAGGCCATCCCATGTAGCAATCCACAGGAACCCCGTCGAATCCATGGCCATTGTCCTGACGTTATTATGCGAGAGACCGTTTTCGGTGGTGAATCGCCTTATAGTGTAGTTCTGACTGTTAGCTGGGACGGTAAAGACAAAGAGATGGCAGCATAAAATGAGGAGACCCGCCAGGTATTTTAGAATTGTTTTTTTCATCAGACCGTCATTCAGCTATAAACGGAAAAGAAAAGCTATTTTTGTAAGCTCATTCAAAGGAATAAAAAAAACTCGAAACAGATGAATAATATTTTCCCCTGTTTGCATCTCGTTCCGGGTGTTTTCATCAATTTAAGAGGTTAATATGAATTTTAAACTGGTTTCCGATTTCAGCCCGACAGGAGATCAGCCGGAAGCTATCAGGCAACTTGTTGAGGGTCTCCGGAAAGGGCTACCATTTCAGACACTGCTTGGTGTTACAGGCTCGGGAAAAACATTCACAATAGCGAATGTTATCGAGCAGGTAAACAGGCCAGTACTGGTGCTGAGCCATAACAAGACCCTTGCTGCCCAGTTATATGGAGAATTTAAGCAATTCTTTCCTGAAAATGCGGTAGAGTTTTTTGTTTCTTATTACGACTATTACCAGCCCGAGGCTTACATTCCGGTAACCGATACCTACATCGAAAAAGATCTGGCGATAAATGAAGAGCTTGAAAAACTGAGGCTTAGTGCCACTTCATCACTACTTTCAGGCAGGAGAGATGTAATTGTTGTTTCGAGTGTATCCTGCCTTTACGGCATTGGAAATCCAGACGATTTCCACTCTAATACCGTTCATGTGGCCGTTGGTCAGAAGATTTCAAGGAATGCCTTCCTTAGGAAGCTCGTTGATAGTCTTTATTCAAGGAACGAGGTTGAGTTCAGGCATGGGACCTTCAGGGTAAGGGGCGATATAGTCGATATTTTCCCCGCCTATGCTGACATAGCCATAAGGATAACTTTTTTCGGTGACGAGATAGAGGAAATACATTCATTCCATCCGCTCGATGGCATCAAGATCGAGGACATGACGGAGTATATTATTTACCCTGCAAATATTTTTGTAACCACCAGGGAAAGGATTAATGAAGCAATAAATCACATCCAGGATGATATGGTCAGGCAAGTGGCACATTTCAACGATATTGGAAGGAGGGAGGAGGCAAGAAGGTTATCACAGAGAGTCCAGTATGACCTTGAGATGATTAAGGAGCTTGGTTATTGCAGTGGTATCGAGAATTATTCCAGGTATTTTGATGGCAGGAAGCCAGGTACGAGACCATTCTGTCTTCTTGATTATTTTCATGATGATTTTGTGACGGTAATTGACGAGAGTCATGTCAGCATGCCTCAGATAAGGGCCATGTACGGTGGTGACCATTCAAGAAAACAGACCCTGGTTGAATACGGGTTCAGGCTTCCGGCAGCTCTCGATAATCGACCGATGAAGCTCGAGGAGTTTGAAACACTTACAGGTCAGGTCATATTCGTGAGTGCGACGCCTGCAGACTATGAACTGGAGAAATGCGAGGGGGTATTCGTCGATCAGGTCATAAGGCCAACCGGACTGCTTGATCCGCCTATTGAAGTGAGGCCAAGCCTGAACCAGGTTGATGACCTGATGGCAGAAATACGGCAAAGATCAAAGGACGGTGAAAGGACTCTGGTGACTACACTGACAAAGAGGATGGCCGAGGAGCTTACAGGTTACCTTACGAGGTTTGGAATAAAGTGCAGATACATTCATTCTGACATTGATACACTCGAGAGAGTTGAAATAATGGAGGGTCTCCGAAGTGGTGTCTTTGATGTGCTTGTAGGGGTGAACCTGCTCAGGGAAGGTCTTGACCTCCCGGAGGTTTCTCTCGTGGCGATACTTGACGCTGACAAGGAGGGATTCCTGAGATCATCAAGATCACTTACCCAGACAGCAGGAAGGGCAGCCAGAAACCTGAATGGAAAGGTCATTATGTACGCGGATAAGATTACCGATAGCATGAACCAGACCATGAATGAAACGAATCGCCGTCGTGAAAAACAGCTCAGGTACAACGAGGAAATGGGAATAACTCCTGCACAGATTGTCAAAAAGGGAAGTGCTATCCTGAAGGGACTTCGTAAGCAGGGGGTTAAGGTAAATGCTTATGTTGAACCTGAAAGGCCTGATATAGCAGCTGATCCCGTTATTAAATACATGTCTGCCTCTGATATTGAGAAAGCTATCGAGAAAACAAGAAAATCGATGGAGAAAGCCGCGTCAGAATTGGATTTTATCGAGGCTGCCAGGTACAGGGACGAGTTATCAGATCTTCAGAAAATACTTCACTCGAAAAAATAGCAATATTTCCCCTGAACAAGTTTAATTGCCAGGGTACCTGCTTTAAGAAAGTACTGGACATCTTTCAGTATGACATGGAAGAGTTGATCTTCCCTGCTGTATCTGGTTTTTTACAGGACAGACTTATTTGCAGTCGCAGTTACATTTCTTGGTAGCGATGAAAAGAGCGATTGCGCCAAGAAGAAAAGTATTGGCTGCATGGAAGTAATTGATAAGATGAGTGAATCCACCTATATTCTTCCCCCTTAACATCGAAATTGCCGCTACCACGACTATTAATGCTGCAATAATCGCGAGGCACCAGCCTAACCAGTGTAGGATTTTCATGGTTTTCAATATTAGTTGAGTATTAACAAGTATACTCAAAGTTAAACACTGATTTAACCAAAGTCAAGAGAATGCTGATTTTTAATGTCTTATTACGCTTCAAATGATTTTTTACATAACTTTCGATCCGACAGGACCTGAAATCCACTCGATAAACCGGATCAGGTCAAATATTCATAATAAACTGATGCCATGAAAAATTCAAGATTAGTGCAATTATCGTTGTTGCTGCTTTCTGTTGCATGTACCCTGGTTGCTGAAGGTCAGTCAGGGAAAAGCAAGTCAGCTACCCAGTACCTGAACGAGGATTTTACTGACGGAACAGTTTTATTCAAAAATGGTTCAACCAGAAAGGCGTCCCTGAATCTTAATGTTCTCAGCGGGAAAATAATATTCAGCCAGAACGGGAAATACCTTGAACTTGTTAATGCCGAGACGATTGACACCGTGTTTATTGGGAACAGGAAGTTCATAAAGAACGAGGGTGTTTTTATTGAAGTTCTGGTAACCGGGCCATTGGCCCTTTACAGGCAGTACAAGGGATCATTGATGTCGCCGGCCAAATCAGCCGGGTATGGAACCACATCGCAAACATCTTCAATTACTTCACTGAGCACGATGAATACACCGACAGTAACTTACGATATGAAACTCCCTGACGGGTATACAGTTGACCTCTCTTATGTAAACTGGATGAGGCTTGCCGATAAAATGAGCTCTTTTGTGAATGAAAGACAATTGTTAAAACTATTCCCGGGCAAGGAAGAAAAAATCAGGGAATACATCAGGAAAAGCAAGACAGACTTTTCCGACTCTGCTTCACTGGTATTGCTGGTGAAGGAGTTGGCTAAATACTGATCTGTAGCGAAAATGTACTGGTTATAACCTGTATTCAGGTCCTTTCCCGAAGAAGGAAATATCGCCCCTGACGACGTTTAATAGCCTTGGCAGATTTTGAAGCGAGGTGATCCTCAGGAACCAACCGACCGGGGTTACCTTGTAGATTGCCCTTTCAGGGTTTTCATTATCCACTGGTTCTGGCTGTTCTGTTCTTGAAATACCAGATTTTGGAACGATAATCCTGACAGTTCTGAACTTGAAAACCGTAAATGGTCGACCTCTCCAGCCGGTTACAGACTGATCCCAGATAACCGGACCAGGTGAAGTGGCCCACACCAGTCCGGCGATAATCGCGAGAACCGGAAGTAGCAATATTATCAATAATGCCGCGAGGTTAATTTCAAATGTCTTTCTGAAAGCAATACCCGAAGCCTTGTACGGCACAACAAGAAAATTCAGATACTTCCCGTTCAGATTGTCCGTTACTATTCCGGAGGTAAATGCGTTATCTGCATTTTCGTGACGTAGTCTGAATGTCACACCCGATTCTTCACAAACCTTTAATATCTTCCTGATCTCCGATGCCACTATCTTCCCCTTGAGATAATGTACTTCCTCGATCATGTCAATCTCAATGAGGTCAGTAAGAAGATCAAGATATTTATCAGGCAGTATATGTGTGATCTTTTCATACTTCTCTCTTACCTGGTCCGAATCTGTGAAAATAACACCAATCCTGTTTGAGTGTTTGCTTCTATCGGATAGCTCCTCGATATTAGTAACTGATGATTCATCTGCTATCAGGACCAGATTTCTTCTGAAGACCCAGCCCTTTTCCGTTCCTTTAAGCATCCTGAAACCAAAAACGTGAACTAAAAAAGCCAGAAGAGCTGTCATCATCGACGTGCTAACCAGGAAGACAGGTTGCTTTATCGATGTGTAAATTAGATAGGATGCGCCCATGTTTAGCAACACGACTATTAAACCAGCCTGGAAATAAAGGAATAAGATTGATCGAGTGTTTCGTGATGGTATCCTTATTTCCCTGAAGAGCCTGCTGATAATGAGCCAGGCAAGAAGACTTACCAGAAAAAAGGTGGTAATGTCTTTTGAAGTAATAAAGAACAGACCATTTGCTTTGTCGAGGATAACCCAGGCAGTCTCGAACGATATTACAACAGAAATTAAAAGCAACAGGTACTGTATTGTACCTGGCAGACTCTCTCTTCTGCTGGGAGGCACCTGGGGAGTCGTTCTGGTTTTGTCAGATAATTTCATGGGTAATCATCTGCTGATACGTAAATTAAATGATTTGGTTTCCTCTACCAGAAACAATTTAAATGATTTTTATCAGCATGAAGGGGTTATTTATTAACTGACAATTTGTTAACAGGCTATTTACTTCATGAAACACCTGACAGGTGAAATTGAAGCAGCACGTTAAGGATAAAGCTGAATTTAAAGTGCGTAACAAGGAATAGTCAAAAGAAACCAGGGGGAGGGAGCCTTTCATCCCCCTGGCCCTTTTGACAGGTCTGCAATACTGTCAGCATGATTCCCCTTTCCGTTAAGGAGCCGGTAGATGTGTGTCAGTGAGTGTGGCCCCATGCCGGCTGAACGGGTACTGCTGGCCTGGAATAATTGAAACGAATACCATGTTCCCGTGTAGAACAATAAAAGACTGAAGAAATAGCGAGACATTCCAAATTCTGCCGGGATCAGGATGTAAAGATCGGAACGGGTTGGAAGTCTTGCAAATACAAAAGGGGAATAAAAGTGTAGTAATGGGAATATTAGAGAAAACAGGGGAAAAAGTGGTAATTGAAAATAAATTTACCGGGAAATTCTCTAACTCCTGCAGCAATGTGAACACTGGTGCTGTCAGGAAAAGAAAAAGGCTGTTCAATAGTTTTGAAACAGCCCTTTACTTTCGTCGGGGTGATCCGACTTGAACGGACGACCCCTTGCACCCCATGCAAGTGCGCTAGCCAACTGCGCCACACCCCGTCAGTATTGATAAATCAGACTTTTTATTTTCCGACTCCGCGAAAATAGTCAACTATTCCAATTCTGCAAAAAATAGGGAAGGTATAATATACCCATGGCGATTAAGACAATATTTTCCTACTTTTGACATGACACATACTACTTAGCCAATGAAGAAGAATACACTGGGCAGAAGAAAATTCTTCGCCATGCTGGGCCTTGGAAGCCTGGCCATCTGGTTCAGGTCATTTGCAGGAATGCTTTATGGCAGAACACCCATTAACACTATAGCCGAACAACAACAGAAACCAGCTACCAATATAGCTGACGCGTTGAAGCACCCCCGCACCTCGGCTTCAATGCCTGGGTTATTCCCGGGAAAGGTGGCTCACGTGAAAAACCTGAAAGCTGTTGTTGATGATAAGCCTGTAGAGGCTGAAGCCTACCTTATGCTAAAGAAGGGAATGCTTGACCTGACAGGAGAGAAGAACCTTAAGAAGGCCTGGAGACTGTTCGTTTCACCGGGCGAGAGAATCGGATTAAAAGTTAATCCGGTAGCCGGCCCCACTTTAGCCACGAGTCATGCTGTTGTTAAATCTGTTATAAAACAATTAAACGAAGCCGGGATAAAAAACGACAATATTATAATCTGGGATCGCCGCGAGATGCAACTCTGGGAATGCGGCTTCACTCCCGAGAACTACCCTGGAATAAAGATCATGGGAACAGAACAACAGGATAAAGCCGGGTCTTTCCGCGATGCAGATGGTAAGTTATATGGTGAGAATAATATTGACAAAAACTGGTATTATTACGCCGAGGTTGAACAGGAATATGATGCAGAGACTTTGCCATTCATGGTAAATACAGGCAAATACTCCTATTTCACGAAGATTGTTACCAGTGAGGTTGATAAGATCATCAATATACCAATTCTCAAGAACGCGGGCGGATCAATAACTAACGCGATGAAAAACCTTGCTTTCGGGGCAATCACCAATACTGGAAGGTTGCATGCCAAACTCTGGAATGATACCTGTGCCGAGGTTTGTGCCTTCCCACCGCTTAGAGACAAGGTTGTACTGAATATCTGCGACGCGCTGCGAGGTTGTTTTAATGGCGGACCCGGTGCTAATCCCCAGTTCTTTTGCCGGTACGATTCAATTCTGATTGCAACCGATATCGTTGCCCTTGACAGGATATCTTACGATCTGGTTGGTGAAAAAAGGATTGCAGAGGGACTCCAGAAAGCTCTCGCTCCACAATCACTTGCCTTCCTTACGATGGCCGAGGGATTTAACCTTGGAGTGGCCGATAAATCAAAGATCAGTTTGATAACAGCCGATCTGTCGTAATTAAACCCGGGTGTTTGCTTTGTAATTGTATCATGAATCCATTCTCAATCTTGAAACGCGGGGCAAAAGGTTCAACATCCTTTTTGTTCCTGGCGGGTTTATTATTTTGGTCCATGCAGTTGAATTCGCAGGTTCCGGATGGCTTTCCAACCCTGACAACAGGCGATGTTCCCGGCATGTCAGGATTACGTGTAAGGGTATTTAACGGGGAAGCCCTGTATGGTTACATTAATGGAGGCGCTGACCTTTACATTGAATATGGATTCAAAACCGCTGTAATAAATGAGTTAAAGATCGGGTCAGGAAATTGCAAAGTGGAAATCTACAGGATGGCTGATCCTGAGTCTGCTTTCGGGATTTTTTCAGTATCGAGGTACAAGTGCAGGTCAAAACCTGATTTTGCTAGGTATACCTGCCTCAACAGGTACCAGCTTCAGTTTTGTTCGTCTGACTTTTACGTGAGTATAGTAAATGAATCAGGTTCGAAAACTGACAGTATCAACTCGGTTGTATTAGCAAGAAAAATTCGAGAAAACATCTCCGGGAAGGACTTCGACCTTGAATCCTCTTCCTTGTTAAATGTAAAAATTCCTCTTAATGAAGATGCAGTCCTCGTCAAAGGCAGACTGGGGTTAATTAACGGTTCTCCGGATAATGAGGATATGTTCTCTGGAATCCGCGGTTTCTCGGCAATTATCTTGAAAAGAGATACAACGAATCTTATCGCCGTGAGATTAGAGAAGGTAGGTGATTTAGTCAGGCTTGGCAGCAACCTTAACGTTGTAATCCCTTCATCACCAGGAACAATCACAATAGCTCAGGGATCGGTTACCACGATAGATTCTCTTCGGGTAATAATTGAGAAAAGGATTTCACAGGTGCCATGATTGAGCAGTGTAACCCAGGTCACAGGGACGAGGGCCGAAAGTTATTTATATTTGTGCTGAAATTATAAAAGTATCATATATGGAAATCTTCAAACCAATGGATGTTACAAATGATAAAAAAGTTTCTGATATTACTGTTTCTGAAAGAGTCAGATGCCTTATAATCGGGTCTGGTCCTGCCGGTTATACTGCAGCCATCTACGCTTCAAGGGCGAATCTCAAACCGGTACTTTACACTGGTTTGCAAATGGGAGGTCAGCTTACCACGACAACTGAAGTGGAAAACTTCCCCGGTTATCCCGAAGGTATTACCGGTCCGGAGCTCATGGAGGACCTGAAAAAGCAG
>JAXLTU010000059.1:0-14916 GCA_046329885.1 Bacteroidales bacterium | reverse complement strand
TCTCATCGCGCAGAAAGAGTTTTTACCATTTCAGAGGCTACCCTGTCTGAAGCGCCTTCCCCTCCTAGTATGTTGTGCAACTTCCTGTATTCATCCATGACTACTGATCGTTTTATTCCTCCTGGAAGAATAGCCTTTATCTCGTTAGTAATGTTTTCCTCTGTCATCAGGTACTGGATAAGTTCCCTTACCACTTCCTTCTCAAGTATGAGGTTTACAAGCGAGATGAACCTGACCTTAACAAGCTGCCGTGCAATAATGAATGATAACCAGTCACCGGCGTATACAACAACCTGGGGAATATCAAGAAGGGCTGCTTCGAGAGTTGATGTGCCTGATTTTACTATGGCTGCCTCCGATATGCTCAGAAGTTCATACGTCTTCCCGTGTATCAGCCTGATATTCGCGGAACCCGAGTACTTTTTATAGTATTCATCACTTATCGTGTCGACTGCTGCAATAATAAAAGTAAAGCCTTTCAGATTGCCAATGGATTTCACAAGTCGCGGCAGAATGTGCCTGACCTCCTGTTCCCTGCTTCCTGCAAGAATAGTTATAACAGGTTCTGTTCCAATGCCGAGTTCTCGCCTTATCGCTTCAGGGGAAGGCAGTTCTCTTTTTCGTTTCTCTATTTCGTCAACCAGCGGGTTACCATAGTACTCTGCCGGTATACCATGCTTATTGTAAAACTCCTTTTCGAAGGGGAAAATAATATACATCCTGTCGACATATCTCTTAACCTTTTCCACCCTGCCTTCTTTCCATGCCCATAATTTTGGAGATATGTAATAGAAGACCCTGAATCCTTTTCCTTTTGCAAACTCTGCAATTCTAAGGTTGAACCCGGGATAGTCGATCAGAATGACAACGTCAGGTTTGAAA
Source organism: Bacteroidales bacterium (assembly GCA_046329885.1). GTDB lineage: Bacteria > Bacteroidota > Bacteroidia > Bacteroidales > VadinHA17 > LD21. The sequence continues at coordinate 14,034 of JAXLTU010000059.1, read as the reverse complement.
TCACCTATCTGTTGTTTGCATAGTTCCAGGTTCCTCTTTATTGCACGGATATTCATCACGATAGTGACAAACCCCATGAAGGCCGTGTGCCTGTAATGCATTTTAAGGTCTGCACCTGCTTCCTTCATCATATCACCGCCCCAGCAACAGATTTTTGCATCAGGGTCGGTTTTTAACAGACCCCTCACGAGGTTTGAGCCATGCAGATCACCTGATTTTTCACCTGCAATGATGAAATATTTCATCCTAAATGAACTTAAGAATAAAAACAATAAAGGCCCACGCGATTGTGACAGCCAAAACGCCCTTCATCGCTTTAAGCATATCGAGCCTGTTAAAAAGCAGGAAGAGTAAAATATTTGGAAACACGCACAATGTTATAGCGTGGGTAACGATATTCGCGCTATTGATCCTGCCGAGATACTCGCCGACAGATCTGCCACCGGCAGTGAAAAGGTAGACAACAAGCCCGACAAGTAGGGGTAAAAATATCCCGGTGATAAGGCCTGTCAGCACCTTGTCATACTTAACTGTCCATTTTACTTCCTGAACCATTTTTTCAGATCGTTTAGATAATGATGAGCTGTCATATCAACTGATACCGGGACAATTGAAACATAGTTATTAGCCAGGCACCATTCATCGGTGTCATTGGCTTCCGGCTCGTGGTTCTGGAAGACACCTGTAAGCCAGTAATATGTTTTACCCATCGGGTCTTTTCTTTTTTCAAATTCTTCGCGCCAGTTTCCCTTGGCCTGCCTGCATACCTTTATTCCTTTTATCTGATCGCGCGGCACTGAAGGCACGTTAACGTTGAGGCAAATACCGTCGGGAAGCGGGTTGGAATCGAGTTTTCGCATGACGGCCCGTATGTATTTCCTGCAAACGGAGAAATCGGCTGTTGGCGAGAAATTGTTCAGGGAAAACCCAACCGAGGGAACCCCATACAGGCAGCCTTCAATTGCGGCAGCCATCGTCCCTGAATAAAGAACACTTACAGAGGCATTGGCCCCGTGGTTTATTCCTGACACCACCCGGTCCGGCATCCTCTCGAGTAACTGGTTTATTGCCAGTTTCACGCTATCTGTCGGTGTCCCGTTACAGGCATATATCCTGTGCCTCTCGTTCTCCTCCAGCAACTTAACACGCAATGGAGTCTTCACGGTGAGGGCCTGTGACATACCAGACATGCTTTCAGTTGTCGAAATCATTACAACCTTTCCAAACTCCTCCACAACCTCGAGAAGCGTCTTTAGCCCGGCTGCATAAAGACCGTCATCATTCGTGACAAGTATCAGTTTATCTTCCTTCTCAACTACCATAAACAAGTTTTATTTGCAAATATAGACAAATTGATTTTCCCGCCTCAATGATGATGAATAAGTCATTGACCGGCACTTTTCACGGGTAATATTAAAATGCTTACTTTTGCATCTTTGTAAACATATTTTCACTAACGGATAATGAAACTTTCTTACAACTGGATCAAAGACTACCTCAAGACAGATCTTGATCCCCATTCTGTGGCAGAGATATTGACGGAAATCGGACTAGAAATAGAGGAAACTGAGGAATGGTGTTCTGTTCCCGGCGGTCTCGAGGGAATAGTTATTGGTGAAGTGCTTACCTCGCACAAGCATCCCGATGCAGATAAACTGACGGTGAACACTGTCAGGATTGGTAATGACGAGATCTTGCATATTGTATGCGGCGCTCCGAACGTGGCCGCTGGTCAGAAGGTACCGGTTGCCCTTGCTGGAGCCATCGTTTCAAAAGGTGATGAAAAGTTTGAAATAAAGAAATCAAAGATAAGAGGTCAGCTCTCTGAAGGAATGATCTGCGCTGAAGACGAACTTGGACTCGGGAATTCACACGAGGGTATCATGGTCCTCGACCCATCTGCAATACCCGGCACGAGGGCTTCAGAATACTTCAAGGTCGAGAAAGATTTCATTTTCGGTATCGGACTCACTCCTAACAGGATTGACAGCGGGTCGCATTTTGGCGTTGCCCGCGACCTTGCAGCCTACCTGGCAGTCAACAAGGGCTACTCGGCAAAGCCAGCTCTTCCAGATGTCAGCAGCTTCAAACCTGACAACACGCGAGAGACTTTTGAAATTGAAATAAAGAGCAAGGATGACTGCAGGCGTTATTCAGGAGTAAATATTTTCAATGTCAAGATCGGTGAATCACCAGAATGGCTCAAAAACAGGCTCCGGGCAATTGGACTCAACCCGATTAATAATGTAGTTGACATTACCAATTTTGTCCAGTTCGAGGTTGGACAGCCGCTTCATGCTTTCGATGCTGACAGGATAGAAGGTAAAAAGGTAATAATTGGCAATGTAGCCGCGAAAACCAAATTCAGAACACTCGACAATGTTGACAGGGAATTATCCTCCCGCGATCTCATGATCTGCAACGAGAAGGAAGGAATGTGTATTGCCGGGGTGTTTGGCGGCACAGATTCAGGTGTTACATCAGCGACAAAAAATATCTTCCTCGAGAGTGCCTATTTCAATCCGGTTACAATCAGGAAAACAGCAAGAAGACATGGTCTTCATACCGATGCATCGTACCGGTTTGAAAGAGGAGCTGATCCCAATATAACAGTATGGGCACTCAGGAGAGCAGCCCTTATGATTAAAGACCTAGCGGGAGGGGAACTAGCGGCAGACCTCCGCGACGTGTACCCCGTTCCGCTGAGAAACGAGACCGTTACCATCACTTATAAAAACGTCGACAGGCTGATTGGCAAAAAAATAGAAAGAGACACTATCAGAAAGATACTGGGAATGATCGACATAAAAATCATCACTTCAACAAACGACACGATGACTGTTGAGATTCCCGCGTACAAGGTGGATGTGAAGAAAGAGGCCGATGTGATTGAAGAAATACTGAGAATTTACGGTTACAACAATATTGAAATAGGCAATCATGTAAACTCCACGCTGACAACAATCTCCAAACCTGACAGGGAAAAACTCGTGAACACGATATCTGACATGCTCTCGTCGAACGGGTTTGCAGAAATCATGTGTAATTCGCTCGTACCGGGTACCTGGTTTGAAAATAACGAGGATTTCAAACAGGAGGAGATCGTGAAACTTGCCAACCCGTTAAGCTCGGATCTTAACACGATGAGGCTGACACTCCTTTATGGCGGACTGTCATCCATTGCCTGGAACATCAACCGGCAGAACACTGATCTCAGGTTATACGAATTCGGTAACTGCTATTTCTTCAGGAGCAAAGCGGAGAATACCAAAAGGGTCGAAAACTACTTCGAGAAAACGGATCTCGACTTATTCATTACCGGGAAAAGAGGTAAACACTCTTGGAATAACGCTGCAAGCCAAACTGATTTTTACACTGTAAAAAGCTGGGTCGAGATGGTGCTGGCCAGGTTAGGTCTTCAGCCTGAAAACCTGACCATTGATGAAAGCCCCCGAAAATATTTCTCGGAATCATTGACTTATAGCATTAAGAATCAGGTGATAGCCGAGGTCGGGAAAATCGCGAGGAAGACAACGGCGAAATTTGATATTGATCAGGATGTCTATTATGGTCATATTGAATGGAGCCAGCTAATGAAACTGGTTAAACATAATTCTATAATCTTTAAAGAACTTCCGAAATATCCGCAGGTCCGTCGCGACCTTGCTCTTCTGGTTGACTCCAATACCAGGTTCAGCCAGGTAAGGTCGATAGCGATGAGAACAGAAAAGAACATACTTAAAGAAGTTGGTTTGTTCGATGTTTACGAACACGAATCGCTTGGAAAAAACAAAAAGTCGTATGCAGTCAGTTTCATTTTACAGGACGAGATGAAAACCCTTACGGAAAAAGCTATCGACAAGGTAATGGAGTCGTTAATTAAGCAATTTGAAAAGGAACTCGGGGCTCAGGTCAGGAGATGAAAGAAAAAAGAATTGAATTGATACCCGGAGATATAACTCTCCTGGATGTTGATGCAATTGTAAACGCTGCAAACAATTCCCTCACGGGGGGAGGTGGTGTTGACGGTGCCATACACAGGGCTGCTGGGCCTGGATTGCTGGAGGAATGCCGTGCCATGCAGGGATGTGAAACAGGTCAGGCAAAGCTAACAGGAGGTTACGAACTTAAAGCCCGTCACGTAATTCATGCAGTCGGACCCGTCTGGAGAGGAGGAATGTATGATGAACACGAGCTACTGGCATCATGCTACAGGAATTCTTTGAAAATTGCAGCTGAAAAGAAATTTAAAACTATTGCTTTCCCGGGCATCTCAACTGGCGTATACGGCTTCCCCAGGGAACAGGCTGCCTTAATAGCTGTCAAAGAAACAATGAGGTTCCTTGAAAAAAACAGGCTGCCCGAAAAAGTGTTCTTCGTGACCTTTGATGATGCCAACTATTCAATCTACGAAAAACTGCTTAAGGAGATATGAAGAAATTCCTTGGCTCATTCAGTAGCTATCTCTCGTTCGTGAAATTCAGTCACACGGTTTTCGCCATGCCTTTCGCGTTTATAGGCTTCACCCTGGCTGTAACTCTGCCTGGCAATCCTTTCAGCATCCGGCTTTTGTTATTGATAATCCTGTGCATGATATTTGCACGTAACGCAGCCATGGGATTCAACAGGCTGGCCGACAGGAAATTTGATGCCCTGAATCCGAGGACAGCTTCAAGGGAGATACCTGCCGGTGTTATTTCCGGCAAAGCCGCCACCTTGTTCGTCATAGCTAATTCAGTCCTGTTCATAGCGGCAGCCGCGATGATAAACACCCTCACCCTGATACTTTCCCCGGTAGCATTAATAATCATTCTGGGATATAGCCTGACAAAACGATTCACTGTATTGTGTCACTTTATCCTCGGCCTGGGTCTGAGTCTTGCTCCAATTGGCGCGTACATTTCAGTCACCAACAACTTCGCCATACTGCCGGTTGTTTACTCTTTCATAGTGCTCACATGGGTTAGTGGATTTGATATTATCTATTCTCTCCAGGATGATGGCTTCGACAAGGATCAGAAGCTTTTTTCCATTCCTTCATCAACCGGAAGAAGAAAAGCACTTGTAATTTCAGCGGTTATTCATTGCATCACATTCATTCTTGTGCTTACCGCGGGCTTACTGGGAAAGGCAGGTTTCCTTTTCTGGTCCGGGGCAGGTGTCTTCAGCATTCTTTTATGTTACCAGCATGCCATTGTTAAACCAGATGATATCTCGAGGGTAAACATGGCTTTCGCGACCACAAATGGTCTGGCCAGTATCGCCTTTTCAATTTTCGTGATACTCGACAGGGTTCTTCTCCTGAAATAATTTCAAACGATCATCTATCCTGGCATTTGTACCAGCAGAATTATGTTTTCATGAACATTATTTCATAATCATATAAGTCATAAACTGTTGCATCACTTGAATATTTTTGTTTCTTTATAGTCAGTAAACCTGACTCACCCATGGAAGATGTAGTTATTCGTGAAGTCCTCACGCGCGAGGATAAAAGGAAATTTATTTACCTGCCAGAGAAAGTCCATGCCAACGATCCTAATTGGCTACCGCCTATTTATCTCGATGAATGGGAACTTTACAACAAGAAGAAGAATAAATCTTACAAGTATGCCGATGCTGTTCTTTACCTTGCCTTCCGGGGCAAGAAACCGGTAGGGAGAATAATGGGAATAGTGAACCGGAGGTATAACGAGATTCACGATGAAAAGCACGGGCGTTTCTGTTTCATGGAGTGTTACGATGACGAGCAGGTAGCCATCGCTTTAATAAGGAAGGTAGAGGACTGGGCTAGGGAGAAAGGAATGATCAAAATGGTTGGACCATTGGGATTCTCAGACAAGGATCCACAAGGTTTCCAGATCGAGGGTTTTGATGAACCACAATTTATTACCTGCCCAACCAACCTGCCATATCTTCCGGAAATGCTTTCCAGAACCGGATACGAGAAGCATGTTGATCTTGTAAATTATGTCGCTCCAATGCCTGAATCGCTGCCAGAGGTTTACACTAAAATCCTTAATCGTATCGGGCAGAACAACGGTTTCAGCGTAAGAGAGTTCAACACGAAAAAAGAACTTAAACCATTCATACTTCCGGTACTAGAGGTGATGAATCAAACTTTCAGGGAGATTTACGGGTTTGTGCCATTGAATGAAAAGGAGAAGAAAGAGCTTGCCGCCCGTTACCTGCCCATTCTTGACCCTAAGTTCATCAAGGTTGTGGAGAATCACGGGAACATAGTCGGATTCGCTATTGGCATGCCTGATGTAAGCCCGGGCATCAAGAAGGCCGGCGGGAGGATGCTGCCTTTCGGGATTTTCAAAGTAATAAAAGAAGCAAAACGCTCGAGAAAGCTTCTGATGATGCTTGGAGGCGTATTGAAGGAATTCCGCGGGCAGGGACTTGACGTGCTCCTTGGTGCCAAGATGCTCGAATCGGGAATAAGGTATGGCATGAACTGCATTGACAGTCACCTCGTGCTGGAATCAAACTCGAGAATGAGAGCAGAATACGAGAGGGTCAATGGCCGTGTTGTAAAGAAATTCAGGATCTATTCCAAAGATCTTTAAAACCTGAACGCGAAAGAGAACCCAAGTATTTCCTTGAACTGAATCCTCGCCGTTTTTTTCGGGTTCGTATCTGATATCGCGGTCTTCGTGTCGTCGTCGAAAATAAAGTGGGTGTTAAACCTGACATCCGTGAACCAGTTTAGTTTTGCCGTGGCTATCATCTCCCAGTCAATGTCGATGTTCAGCGGATTGTGAATATAGTTCGTGAAGAGCTGTACCCTGTTTGTTATAGTCACTGATTTAACTGGCTTGAACTCGTTCGTGAACTGCAAGCTGGCACCCGGTTCATGCAGAGATCTCCGACCTTTTTGTATACCATACTTCGATTTATCAATATGGATGGTATCCGTTACAAAAGTTCCCTTGTAAGATAATGGTGCGAAGTTTATGGATGTTGTTTTATTGGGTTTGTAATCGAGACCGAACCCGATAGTGAGTGTTGCCGGGTTTAAAAACTTGGAAACCACTATGGCCGTGTCATGTTGGTTTGGAGGAACACCCACTTTCACATAATTCTTTCCTTTGTCAACCTGGGTCTTGAAAAGCATGGTGGCACTGAAGTCGAACTTGCCAAAGGCTTTATGATTAAGCTTGGAGTTGGTTTCGAGCAGGTCAAGGTTTTTCCTTATGCCCTTGTCTCCTGAAGCCACGAGACCGTATTTAAGCCTCGCGAAGTTTGTTGAGGAGATAATAGCTTTCTTGTTATTATAATCGGCGTAACCTGTAATGTCCATCGAGGTGGAGATACTGCTCTCACCACCCTTGACCCAGTTAGTCAGTGAAGCCTGGTTCAGTATGAACGATGCTTCCGATCTGAAACTCCAGTAATCGGGCTTAACATATATCCTGTTCACGTCCTGAAGCTTATTAGCGTTAATCTGCTTCAGGGTCAGTTGTGCATCAGAAAAATTAGACTGCTTCATCGGACGCTTAAAGGTGATACCTTCCTCGAGGAAAATGCCTATCGTCCTTCTGCCCAATGGTCCGATCCAGACTGTTACCGAGTCGTTAAATTCGTTTTTCAGCCAATACCTTTGCATCCTGTCCGCTTTCGAATTCAGCCACACGGGCAGGTTAGTCGATGAAGCGCCCGTGAAATTTATTATTACTGAATCACGATCCTCCACATACCTGATAAGTGATTTTATCGCCCCGGCAATCGAATCGCCCTGGAATGGATACCTGTACACCCTGAACGGGTGTGATTTTGAATATGGCAATACCCCATACAGTGTATCAGCGATATAGGTTACGATTGTATCTTTCATCGTTACAAGCTGAGGTCTGGGCTTAGGCTTGTAAGCCATGGTGCTGTCATTTACAGCCAGCCTGCCATTCGCTGCAATGGTGTCATCGCGGTGACTCAAACCTATCGTGTCATACCGGCTAATGGAATCTCCGGGTGAAATGTAACCCGGCTCTCTGATAACCGGAACCTTAAAACTGATGGTGTCCCAGTCATAAAATTTCTCCCAGGGGATATTTATAGAATCGTATTTGTAGTTGTTGAGGTAAACCTTGAGAGAATCAAAAGGATCATGCGATGCCATGTAGACTATCTGCCCGATAGACTGTCTTAAAGGATCAGTGTAGTTTATCCAGTTGCCAGCCTTGTATTTTTCGCCAAGAAATTCAAGGGCCTGATCGCGGCTGAAACTTATCTCTTTTGAAGCCGGCGGAATTGAAAGCCTGAGTCCCTTTCTCTGCAAGGAATCGAGAACAGAGCTGATTACCTCCTTGCGGTTTACTGTTTCCTGGCCTCTGACTGATAATCCTGTTACTTGAATGGCTGCCAAGAAGAGGAAGAAAACTTTGAAATATCCTGGTCTCATACTAAAGCAATTGAAGAAATTCCCTTTTGATTCTCACAAAATACATCTAATTTTACAAATTGTAAAGAGCAATAATAATGCATCTCTGTTACATAACGTCAATTTCGCCTGTTGATATATACAGAAATATCAAAAACAGGGATTTCTTCGTGTCTGAATAGTTATAAAAGGTCATTTACAGACCACCTCAATTATTTTATTTGTTCAATTTAATCTATTCAGATCATGGAATTACCATACGCGGAACCATTCAGGATCAAAATGGTCGAGCCAATCAGGAAAAGCACGAGGGAAGAACGGGTTCAATGGCTAAGCGAGGCCCGATTCAATCTGTTTAACCTCAGATCAGACCAGGTTTTTGTCGATCTTCTTACCGATTCGGGAACCGGCGCCATGAGCGACAGGCAGTGGTCGGAACTGATGCTTGGAGACGAAAGCTATGCAGGAGCATCATCCTATTACAAACTGAAAGCAGCAATAAGAGAGATAACCGGATTCGAACACTTCCTGCCCACGCACCAGGAAGGGCAGCTGAAAACGTTTTGTTCTCAGTCCTTGTCAGGGAGGGCGATATAGTCCCTGGAAACGCTCATTTTGATACCACGAAAGGTCACATTGAATTCAGGAAAGCAACACCGGTAGATTGCACGGTCGACATGGCAAATAACATTTCGGAAGAGCATCCATTCAAAGGAAATGTAGATACGGAAAAACTCGAGGAGGTACTCAGGAAGACGCCAGGCTCGAAAATTTCATGCATAGTGATCACTATTACAAACAACACTTCAGGTGGTCAGCCTGTAAGCATGGAAAACATCAGGTCGGTAAGGAAGCTTGCCGACAAGTACGGTGTTAAGGTTGTTCTCGATTCAGCTCGATTTGCCGAGAATGCCTACTTCATCAAGACCAGGGAAAAGGGTTTTGAAAACAAGACTATCAGGGAAATAGTTCTCGAGATGTTTTCAAACGCTGATGCAATGACAATGAGTTCCAAAAAAGATGCTATCGTGAACATGGGTGGCTTCATCGGGTTCAGGGATGAGGACCTCTTCAGGAAAGCCTCAACCTACAATATAATATATGAAGGGTTTATTACATATGGTGGCATGTCGGGAAGAGACATGAACGCTCTCGCAGCCGGTTTATATGAAGGCACAGAATTCGTGAATCTCGAGTCGAGGATAAAGCAGGTAGACCGGCTGGCACGCGGTATCAAATCGCACGGAGTACCCGTCATCCAGCCAACTGGCGGACACGCTGTATTTATTGATGCCCTGGGTTTTCTGCCACATATCCCGAGGGACCAGTTCCCCGGGCAGACACTTGCCACTGAAATATATATCGAGGGTGGTGTCAGAGGAGCAGAAATAGGTACTCTCATGGCTGACAGGGACCCTGTCACACGCGAAAACAGGTATCCTGCACTTGAGCTGTTGAGACTTGCTGTTCCAAGGAGAACATATACTGATAATCATATTGATTACGTTGCTGCAACAGTAGGTTCGGTATTTGAAAGAAGAAACCGGATCACCAAAGGCCTGCAGATAAAAAGCGAGGCCCCGATCCTGCGCCATTTCACTGTTGAACTGGAAAGAAGGTCCTGAATTACAAGACATGTTTTCCTGATTTTACCAGTCCAGTGCTGACCTGACCCGGATGTAAAAACATGTCAAATCCATTTTTGAAGGCCCTCTGACATTTACCAAAGATGGTAAATAACATGTTTTTGTTTAATATCATGGGATTTCATACTTTTAGTTCCCACAAAAACTAACCTATCGTCCCTAAATGATTAAATCGATGACAGGGTATGGAAAGGCAATTGCCGAAACCACCCGTAAAAAGATCACTGTTGAAATCAAGTCGCTTAACTCGAAACAGCTTGACCTCTCGGCTAAATTACCCTGGCTTTACAAGGAAAAGGAAATAGAGCTTCGCAATCTGATCAGCCAGAAACTGGAAAGGGGTAAAATTGATCTTAACATCTATTTCGATTCACTAGATACCGAAACGGTACCCGTTATAAACCAGGCGATCGTCAAGAATTATTACGATCAACTCAGGGAGATAGCAGACGAACTCAAGGTAGAATTCAGCGACCATATCCTTTCTACAATAATGAGACTTCCTGAAACAATGAGAACAGAAAGGCCGGAACTGGATGAACATGAATGGAATATTGTTAAAGAATTAGTTCTTGATGCCATCAACATGCTCGACCTGTACAGGATTGAGGAAGGAAGAGCTCTTGGCGAGGATTTGAAAAACTCGCTTGCAAGAATACTCAGGACACTCCAGAACGTTGAAACATTCGAGGAGCCAAGGATGCTGAGAGTCAGGGAGAAACTTATGGGTCTGGTTGAGGAAAACATCAAACCTGAGAATATCGATAAGAACAGGCTTGAACAGGAACTCATCTTCTACCTTGAAAAATTCGATATCAACGAGGAAAAAGTAAGGCTGAGAAAGCATTGCGAATATTTTACCGAGACCCTGGTCACTACAGCCTCAAATGGGAAAGTTCTCGGGTTTATAGCCCAGGAAATCGGGCGCGAGATAAACACAATTGGGTCCAAGGCAAATGACGCTGCAATACAAAAACTGGTTGTCATGATGAAGGACGACCTCGAAAAGATAAAAGAACAAACCCTGAACATACTCTGAGAATGAAGGGTAAACTGGTGATAATTTCAGCCCCGTCAGGGGCAGGAAAGACCACGATCGTCCAGCACCTGCTCGGGCTTGATCTTGGCCTTGAATTTTCAGTTTCGGCAACAACACGACAAAAAAGAGAGAACGAGAAACACGGGAAGGATTACTATTTCCTGTCGATTGATGAATTCAGAGCAGGTATCGCGGCTGACAAATTCGTTGAATGGCAGGAGGTGTACGAGAATCATTACTACGGCACTCTCAAAAGCGAACTCGACAGGATATGGAAGGCTGGTCACCATGTTTTATTTGATGTAGATGTCAAGGGAGGGATAAACCTGAAAAACATTTTTGGTGCAGAGGCTGTATCAGTTTTCATAATGCCACCTTCGGTTGCAGAGCTTGAGAAAAGACTGGTAGCCAGAGCCACTGACAGCCCCGGGAAAATACAAATGCGGGTAAAAAAAGCATCGGGTGAAATTGAACTTGCAAAATACTTCGACCGCACAGTCATCAATGATAAACTTGATAAAGCTATATCGGAGGTGGTTGATATTATTTCAGCATTCATTAATAACTGAAAAATGCCGAAGATAGGTCTGTACTTTGGTTCATTCAATCCGGTGCATATTGGTCACCTGGCAATTGCCGGTTACATGACTGAATACTCCGGGCTCGACCAGGTATGGTTTGTAGTCAGTCCACAGAATCCACTGAAAAAGAAAGAGTCCTTGCTCGCTGACCACCAGCGTTTGCATATGGTCAGACTTGCAATTGGTGATAACGATAACCTGAGGGCATCGGATATCGAACTAAAGCTTCCGGTCCCCTCCTATACTATCGACACACTGGCTTACCTGAATGAAAAATATCCGGATAATAATTTTTCAATTGTAATGGGTGAAGACAACCTGTACACCTTGCACAAGTGGAAGAATGCAACGGAGATCGTGAAACACTATCCCATTTACGTGTATCCCCGGCCAAAAGCAGTCAGACCTCCGCACGTTTTGCTTGATGAACTGCTTGAGAAAGCGGAAATACATAATGTGAATGCACCATTGATGGAGATATCTGGCACCTTTATAAGGCAGGGAATCAAGGCCAGGAAGGACATGTCCTATTTCCTTCCTCCATCTGTCTGGAAATATATCAGGGAAATGCACTTCTACGAGAAGATGTGAATTGCTTTCACGTCATCTGCATCCTGAAGAATTATCCACAACACCTTTTATACGAGACCTGGCCCTGGAACAGGGTAAACCGAAGTTTTTCCTAGCGTGCAATTAAAGTTCTCAGGAAAGAACAGCCTGACTTACCTCCCTGATTATCTCCTCCCCTCTTATAAGTGCCTTTTCATTTTCCGGGATTAACCTGTGATATCTTTCAGGCAGCGATTTCTTAAGACCTTTAATAACGTTTTCGATTTTTATCACTGGTTTCACCTTGATGAATCCACCCAGCACGATCATGTTGAATACTTTCTGGCTGTTCATACGTGAAGCTTCAGCTGCGGCATCAACACGGTAAATTGTTATATCCTTTCTTTCGGGATGACGTGTAATACCATTGGCGTCATATATAAGTATACCGCCAGGTTTAATAGCGTTTTCAAATTTATCGAGCGATTGCTGATTCAGAATAATCGCAGTGTCAAATCTCCTGACAATAGGGGAACTTATCCTTTCGTTGCTAAGAATAACGATGACATTGGCTGTTCCTCCTCTCATCTCGGGCCCGTAAGAGGGCATCCAGCTAACTTCCATATCCTGCATAAGCGCGGAATAGGCCATTATCTTTCCCATTGAAAGGACACCCTGGCCCCCGAATCCTGCAATAATAATCTCTTCTGTCATGTTATTACTCGTTGTTTTTGGGTGATTTGACTTCTTCAGCCGGAACCTTTATATCTCCAAGCGGGTAGAACGGGAACATGTTCTCCTCCATCCACTTATTTGATTGAACCGGGGTCATTTTCCAGCCCGATGGGCAGTTGGAAATAATCTCGATAAAGCAGGTTCCCATGTTTTTCTTCTGGAACTCGACTGCTTTTTTCATCGCCTTTTTTGTCTTCTTCACGTTGGAAGGTGTATGAACACTCTGGCGGGTAACATAGCAGGTCCCCGGAAGTAAGGCAACAAGATCACTCATTTTAATAGGATTGCCCATTACACTGACATCCCTGCCATAAGGTGAAGTTGATGAAACCATGTTCGGGAGTGTCGTCGGAGCCATCTGACCTCCTGTCATCCCGTAAATTCCATTATTAACAAAGATGATCATGATATTCTCGCCCCTGTTGCAGGCATGAATAGTCTCGGCAGTCCCGATAGCCGCCAGGTCGCCATCACCCTGGTAGGTAAAGACGAACTTCTCTGGAAGCAGTCTTTTGATGGCTGTAGCCACTGCTGGTGCACGACCGTGAGCTGCCTGCTGGATATCCAGATCCATGAAGTCGTACAACAGAACAGAACAACCAACCGGTGCCACACCGATTGTCTCCGACTGAATACCTGCTTCCTGTATTACTTCAGCAAGAATGCGGTGAGCAGTCCCATGTCCACAACCAGGACAATAAGAAAATGTATTATCGGTAAGAACCTCTGACCTCCTGTAAGCGAGGTTTTCAGGTTTGATTATCTCTTTTATTCCAGTTACTTCCTTCATATTCAGGCCTCCTTGATAAGATGATGCTTTAAATATTCATAAACCTCTTCCGGCGTCGGGAGTACACCTCCAAGTCTTCCGAAATGAGATACCTCCGTTTTCCCGTTAACTGCCAGTCTCACATCCTCCACCATCTGACCGGCACTCATTTCAACCGATACAATATGTTTCATGGAAGGCGCGAGGTCACTGATTCTCTTTGATGGATATGGATACAGGGTTATCGGGCGAAGCAGACCAGCCTTGATGCCATCAGCTCTGGCCATCTGGAGCGCCTTCTGGCATACCCTGGCACTTGTTCCATACGCGAC
>JAXLTU010000058.1:0-15185 GCA_046329885.1 Bacteroidales bacterium | reverse complement strand
TTCCAGCCTCCTTGCAAGCGATATGATGCCAGTGATGCAGACTGTCGAAGGTTACGGGAAACTTCATTCCGACAATATCCAGCTTGTCGAGTCCAAAGTATTTGACAAGATGAAGGAGGTGCTGAAACTCGGCGACAAGTATTCAAACACCTTCAGGGATGTTAACGTCAGTTTCAAGATAACCGAAGGAAGGGTCTATGTAAACCCGTTTGACGTCAAACTTGGTAACATGAAAATGAATATCAGTGGCGATCAGGGACTGGACCAGACCCTGAATTACATTATCAAGACCGAGATTCCGAGGGCGGACCTGGGTGGGGCAGTAAACTCGTTGATAGATAACCTTACCTCCCAGGCGCAATCGTTCGGTCTCAATTATAAGCCAGCAGATGTTTTAAAGGTTCCGGTAAAAGTTGGCGGTACTTTTTCGAAACCCGAGGTGAGTCCTTACTTTGGAAGCGGGAAATCATCTCCATCCGACGGTGGTGAGAAGAGCACCGTGAAGGAAACGGTGAAGCAAACAGTGGAAGGTGCCAAGGAGACAGGCAAGGAGAAGCTCAGGGAAGAGGCTGCTGTACGCGGCGACCAGTTAATAAAGGAGGCTGAGGAACAGGGTCAGCGACTCAGGGACGAAGCGGCTAAAGCAGCTGCCAAACTCAAGGCACAGGCAGATTCTTCTGCTGTCAAATTGATCAAGGCAGCCGACTCCAAAGGTGCACTTGCCAAACTAGGTGCCCAGAAAAGTGGCGACGCTTTGAAGAAGGAAGCAGACAAAAAGGGTGCCCAGCTCATACTTGAAGCTGATAACCAGGCCAGGAAACTTGTTGAGGAAGCCAAAGCCAAAAAGGAGGAAATGATAAACAAGATATAATAGAATATTATGCCGGTAGGTGTCTTGCATTAACTGCAGACACCTTTTATATTTTAAAAAAAAAGGACCGCGTAGATCGGTCCATTTTTTCTATTATGAAACAGGATTTAGAATTTCTTTTCCTTGATACGGGCTTTTTTACCGGTAAGCTCACGCAGATAGAATATTCTTGCCCTGCGTACACGTCCGTGTTTATTCAGCTCGATCTTTTCGATAAATGGTGAAGCAATCGGGAAAATCCTTTCTACTCCAACGTTACCCGACATTTTCCTTACTGTAAAAGTTTCGGTATTCCTTTCACCACTTCTCTGTATAACAATTCCGCGATACTGCTGTATCCTTTCCTTGTTACCTTCCTTTATTTTGTAATGTACAGTAACTGTATCACCTGCATTGAATTTCGGGAATTCATTCTTTACTGCATACTCTTTTTCAACAACATTCATTAAACTCATCGCGCGAAATATTTTGAATTCTCAACTATTTTTTTCCTGAAAATCGGACGCAAATGTACAAATAAAAATTTGATATCCTGCAAATTTACTTTAAAAAATAATACTACAAATAATCAAATTCTGTTACAGTTTTTGGACTGACTGATTCTGCTTTCATCTCTATAGAAAGAACCATGTGTCTGCCCTCAACCTAAGTCCTGAAACACTGCACCCTACAACTCTACAACTCTACAACTCTACAACTCTACAACTCTACAACTCTACTTCTCCCTATACCTGTCGCCTGTTGTTTTGGCAACAACCCTGTTCCACTCCTCGCCATAACCAGGCTGACTAAGTTTCGGGTTTACCCTGTTATAGCCGGCCGGAACTGGTTGTTTTGTTTTCACATTGCCGTCCATGTACTTGGTGAAAAGGAATTTATAGAGATCCTTCCATTCTGATACAGTTTTATTGCCTGCATTAACCGAGTAATCTGTAAGATACTGGACCGCTGCAACCGGGTCATTCTTGTAAAGGGAAGAGGCATATTCGTCTGCGCCGGGTGTCAGTCTGATAGAATGACTCAAGTTCTTTTTGCTTTAGCTGGAAATCACTCATCATGGTACTGGTTCTCGTGTACATGAAATTCGTGACCTGGTTGAACACCCAGAAGGCAGCATCGTCGCTGAAAGTCATCATATCGCCGTTCCCAACCGCGAATGATTCAGGTACTTTCGTCATGCCGCAATACATTGGCGAATAAACGGTATAATAAGTATCATCGACACCGAACCAGAGAATTCCGCCAACGGGATCAGGCAGCCAGGCCCTGCTCTGGGCAACGAATGAAAATCCCGTCTGCTGGGTTGATATTGCACGTTCATTAAAGTACTTTACCCCGTCGACAGTCCATTCCATTGGTCTCCATCTTACAGTGCTGCCATAAGGACCGGCCCCGGGATCTTTACTCATATCCATCGGGGTGTTCTGATAATAATCTCTCATGAGGGAAATTACGTCGGCAACATCAAGTTTCCTGTCTGGTTTCACCCATAGCGGCATCCTGTTCCTGAGGTCTTTGCCCATGGCATAGTTCAGGTATTGACCCATCTGGCTGTTGACCTTGTTAAAACCTGACCAAACCCTTGCCTCGCAGAACCTGGCTCCACTGAAATCAAGAGGAGCGTAGGTGTCGCTGAAACTGAAATCCTTGTCAGAACCCTTGTACCATCCATACGATCTCGCAACATCTATCACGTCGTAAGCATAGACTGTTTCAACCTCCGGATTATTTATCATTGAAATCTCCCTGGATGTGATGGATTTTTTACCATCTGCAAGAGGGAAAGTGGTTATCCTCGCGTGGTTGGCATGCCCCGATATGTAACCATCAGGAATTCTCCTGGCAACCCATACAGCACCTTTCTTTCCAGGTCCCTTGCCAATTAGTTCAAGTATCCATGCTTCGTTGGCATCAGCTATTGAAAAAGATTCCCCTGAACTGGCGTATCCGAATTCCGATACCAGCTGAGAGAAAGTCATAATTGCTTCCCTGGCTGTTTTGGCCCGCTGCAAAGTGAGGTAAATCAGACTTCCATAATCAACTATTCCTGTTGAATCACTTAATTCACCCCTGCCACCGAATGTTGTTTCTCCAATTGCCAGCTGGTACTGGTTCATGTTTCCAACAACTGAATATGTATGAGGCACCTGAGGGATCCTGCCCAGGAACTTCCCTGTATCCCATTCATAGATGTCAACAAGAGTCCCGGCTGGCCAGTTCCTTGAGGGCCAGTAATAAAGTTCCCCGTAGAGAACATGCGAGTCAGCTGAATACGAGATCATTACAGATCCGTCTTTTGTTGCACCCTTCGAGATAATAAAATTCGTGCAAGCGTATGTTAACTGACGGGGAATGAACATCACCGTCGTTAACAGAACCAGGAATGCTGTTATTTTTTTCATTTTGATGTGTTATTTATTTGATTCTCAGGTGAGGCTGATCGAAACTATGCCATAAACTGATCTACGCCCGCCTGAAGGGGTACAAAGTTAGCAGGCCGGATCATATTTCAAAGTCTTCTTATAACATTTTGAGAATCCGGGTTATTGATCCAATTTTTTCTTTATCGGCAACCTGTCTGGTGTATTCGTCCGCCAGGTTTGCTCCGCCCATGCTTACCCCTTCTTTTTTGAACAGCATTTCACTGTGAAATCTGCTCCTGGCTGTAAAATGAAATTCAGGGGCACCGGTTTTTTCAACCAGTTCCCTGATATTGCTCTCATTTATTCCTCCCCCGGGCATAATAATTATTTTGCCCCTTGTTTCTTTTAAAAGCTGTGATAGTAATGCAGCACCTTCAATTGCACTTTGTGCCTGTCCGGATGTCAGCACTCTGTCTGCACCGGTTGATATAACATCTCTGATCGAATCGAGCGGGGCACGGCAGAGATCAAAAGCCCTGTGAAATGTCACGGACATGGGCCGGGAATATTCCACGAGCCTGGAGCATCTGTCAATATCGATAGTGCCGTCGGCCATCAGGATACCTATCACTACTCCATCAGCCCCTGCTTCACCGCAAAAATCAATATCCTTTCTCATTATATCATAGTCGTCGTCGGAATAAAGAAAATCGGATGGTCTTGGCCTCACGAGCACGTGAAGACCAATATCAAGATTATGACGGGCCGACGAAATAAGGCCGAAACCCGGTGTAAGGCCACCCTCGCTAAGTCCGCTGCATAGTTCAATCCTGTGAGCCCCTGCCTCCTGGGCGACAATTGCCGATTCAATGGAGTCGACACAAACTTCAATTCTGAACCTCATTATACTATATTTAACATTCTAACTAAAATTAATGTATTTTTAGTTATAATTGTGAAAATAAACAAAGTCAAGTATGAAACCTACATTATTAGTTCTGGCAGCAGGAATGGGAAGCAGATATGGTGGCAACAAGCAGCTCGACCAGGTCGGCCCTTCCGGGGAAACAATAATCGATTATTCAATTTACGATGCCATAAGAGCAGGCTTCGGTAAAATAGTGTTTGTTATACGGAGAGATATCGAGGACCAGGTAAAGGAGAGATTTGTAAAGAGACTCAGCGGGAAAATTGAGATTGACTATGTTTTCCAGGAGATAACTAATCTTCCTGAAGGGGCTATTGTATCACCGGAACGCTCAAAACCCTGGGGTACCAGCCATGCAATCCTTGTCACGAAAGACAAGATAAAAGAACCGTTTGGTGTCATCAATGCCGATGATTATTATGGTGTTGATTCATTCAAGATTCTCAGGGATTTCCTTGTAAATGATAATGATCCCAACATGTATTGCATTGTAGGTTACAAGCTTGGAAACACTCTTTCCGAGCATGGGCACGTGAACAGGGGAGTATGCCGTGCCGATTCAAGAGGGATGCTTTCAAATATTGTCGAGACGAGGCAGATTGAAAAGACAAATGATGGGGCAGTGGCTCCCGGACCTGACGGTTCCGTGATAAAATTTACTGGTGATGAAATTGTTTCAATGAACCTGTGGGGTTTTAAACCATCATGCTATAAATTCCTGGGAGAAGAATTTTCAAATTTCATTGCACGTTCAGGCATGGATCTTAAATCGGAACTTGACATCCCCACTTCGGTCGACAAGTTCGTAAAGAACGGCCAGATCTCTATCAAGATACTGATGAGTAATGAAAGATGGTTCGGAGTAACATACCGCGAAGACAAACCATTTGTTGTTGAGAGTATTAACAAGATGGTGAGCAAGGGAATTTACCCTTCTTCAATATATTAGAATCCAATAGGGAACACGGATTATTAGCCGGGAAGTTTACCAGGTGAATGACCGCGACAGTGTTGTTACATTGTCGCGGTTATCTGTTACCGTGAGTACCATTTTATGCTGGCTTGCCCTGGTAATCCTTGTTTCATCGAGACGATAAACCAATAGCTGGTTCTTCGCGTCATACTCGAACAGCGCCCATTTCCCGTCAATTACTCCACTGAAGGCTTTTATACCCGAAAAATCATCGTAGATCCTGAATCTTAATTCTTTTGAGGAAGTTATAATAGCGCCATTAATCAGGCCATTGCTGACAATAACGGGAGCAATTGTATCAATGCCCACGCAATAATTACCGAAAGAACCAATTTCACCGGTGACTACACCATTGTCGAATTTACCTCCCTCGGCTGATCTGCGACCGAATTCATCAATCTGGACAAGAAGAAGTTTAGATGCTTTTCCCGACGGAATAGAATCAGGTCTGATTGAAATGGTCGCTGGCTTGTGCAGGGGAGTGAACCTGTTATGAACGGAATATAACGCGGAGTAGGTTCGCGGGAGCCTTAATGTTTTTGAAAAGTTGAAGTACAAGGTATCGTAAAGGGATTCAGCCGGGATTTGAAGGTGTAGTCCATCATAATTGAAGGTGTTGGCTATACCGCAGGGGAGAACAGCAGCGACTGAATCAACCCTGATCTGGGCAGTCTGTTTCATGGAGGGAGAGGAGATGACGGTGAACTTCAGCTCGCTGGAGTTGTTCCGCCCGTCGCTTACAATGATCCTGATATTATGCCTTTTCCCATCCGAAAAATCATAAAAACCATTATTCATGAAGTTTTTATAGAGGCTCAGTTTATCATTTGGAAGAACGAATGCTTTTTCAACATAAAAGTTACGTCTGGCTGCCGCTTCGTAATCGATGTGGGCATTGATGTATTTTGTTTCTGAAAAGCTGAATTCATCTACCTGGTACTTGTACCACGAGACAGAGTCAATAATTACTTCGATCGACTCGATACCGAACCTGTTGTTAGTGTAATTAACAAGGTCACGGCTTGAAATACCGAATCCAGCCAAACCGCTTACCTTAATTTCTGCCGGGGTATCAGGTCTGTATGAACCGTTGCCTCCTGTCGCGCGAAGAAAAAGTTTACTTGGCGAACCATTAATTAAAGTTTTCCTGGACCCTGGATAAATCGCCAGTCTGTCGATTACAGGTTTGAGATTATCAACAATTCCGAATCCGAACCTGAGAGGATTGACCGGTTTTTCGCCATTAGTTTTCCTGACTTCGAAGTGAAGGTGAGGGCCAAATGACGATCCCGAGTTTCCGGAATAACCTATTACCTGCCCTTGTTTTACAGGGAACCTGTCGGCAGGAGGGTAGGCCATCAGTGAGAAGCTCTTGTTCTGATATTGCTGGGCTTTGACATATTCAGCAATTTCGGGTGCGAATCTGTCGAGATGACAGTAAACCGTTGAATACCCGAATGGGTGTCTTATGAACACGGCCTTACCGAATCCGACAGGTGAGACCAGAAGCAGGTATATGTAGCCATCGGCAGAGGCAACGACCTCTTGTCCAATGACACCATCAGTTTTTATATCAATGCCGGAATGATAATGATCAGGCCTGAGTTCCCCGAAATTGGCCGACAAATAAAGTGGAATGGTCAGTGGTGATATAAACCTGTTGTCGACAGGTTGACCAGAAGTGATACCGTATATATATAATAAAGCTGAAACCAGCGTAATAAGCCTATGCATCAATGTTTCGTTTTGATGTTGCAAAGCTAGTTTTCCAGTCGTGGTTGCCAAACTATTTATGTTAATTTTTTGAAATTATCATTAACAATACTACCTTTGTATTAAAGATATCGACTATGTCCGTACAGGGTTATGAAGAGTTAATTTTTCTCAACAGGAAGATTGATGATCTGATAAGTAACTACAAGGCTCTCAAGGAACAGAACGAGTATCTTAAATCCCGGAACGAGGCTCTTGACAGGGAGCTTGAATCGAGGGAAGCCAGGTTGAAAGAAATGGAAAAAAAGTACGATAGGATCAAGTTAACTGGAGCATTGTTGGGAGAGGGTGAAAACGCCGGTGAGGCGAAAAGGAAGATTAACGATTTGATGCGGGAAATTGACAAGTGTGTTGCTCTTTTAGACAGATAAAATATAGCAATGGATGATAAGCTTTCTATCAGGGTTAATGTAGCGGACAGGTATTATCCATTGAAGGTGGTGCAGGAGGATGAGGAGAAGATCAGGAAAGCGGCCAGGCTGATTAACGAGAAGGTGCTGCAATACAAGCAGAGATACACCGACAAGGATGTTCAGGATTTTCTGGCGATGGCGGCTCTCCAGTTCGTTATCAGGCTTATCGAGGAGGAAGAAAAGGTAAGTAATGATTCACTGCCTGGTGCCATCAGGGAACTGACTCAGAAGATCGAGTCTGTTCTGCAGTAAAAGAGTACAAGACGTTCTTTAAAACAAGAGTTTGCCCGCATTGCTTCTTCATTCGTTTTTGAAACTCAACACTAAAAAAATTGGAGCCTGACTTGGCTCATGTAGAACAGGCCTCGCCCCGGCTTGCCGGGTTTCCCCAGGGAACAGTGGACGTTCGAAATAAGCTAGCTACTCCATACCTTACAGAAATGGGGTTTTATAAAAGTTGAGGAAGCTCTGCGGGTTTTTTTTAATTAATACTGAAAAAGATGATTTTATTGGAAGGGAATATTTTAAATGGCTTAACTATCGCTCTGGTAGCAGCCGCCTTTGTAATCGGCCTGGGGGCATCTTATGTCCTCTGGCAAAAAGCCTTGCGCAGCAAGAGCAAGAAGATTATAAGCGAGGCTGAGACAGAAGCTGAAGTTATAAAGAAGGAGAAGATACTTCAGGCGAAGGAGAGATTCCTACAGCTTAAAAGCGAACACGAGAAGGTTATAAACGAGAAAAACAACAAGGCAGCACAGGCCGAGAACCGTATCAAACAGAAGGAGCAAGCTCTTTCACAGAAGTTCGAGGAGGTTCAGCGGAAGAAAAATGAGGCTGATGCCATACGAGATAACCTTAATTCACAACTTGAACTCGTTGACAAGAAGAGCGAAGAGCTCGAAAAACTTCACCGTCAGCAGATTGAACAACTGGAAGCAATTTCCGGGTTAAGCGCCGACCAGGCTAAAAACCAGCTTATTGAATCGTTGAAGGAAGAGGCCAAGACAGGCGCTATGTCCTATATAAACGAGATTCTTGATGAGGCAAAAATGACTGCCAACAAGGAGGCTAAAAGGATTGTAGTCCAGACTATTCAAAGAGTTGCCGCTGAAACGGCGATCGAGAACGCGGTGACAGTCTTCCACATCGAATCGGATGAGATGAAAGGCCGTATTATTGGCAGGGAAGGTAGGAACATTCGAGCTCTTGAAGCTGCCACTGGTGTGGAAATAATTGTTGATGATACACCCGAGGCCATAGTGTTGTCAGCCTTTGATCCCGTGAGGCGTGAAATAGCCAGACTTGCTCTTCACCAGCTTGTAACCGATGGCAGGATACACCCGGCCAGGATAGAGGAAATAGTTGACAAGACCAGGAAACAGGTAGAGGAAGAGATACTTGAAGTTGGTAAGCGCACTGCTATCGATCTCGGTATACATGGTCTGCATCCCGAATTGATACGACTCGTGGGCAAGATGAAATATCGTTCATCGTATGGTCAAAACCTACTGATGCACTCGCGCGAGGTTGCTAACCTGTGTTCAATAATGGCGGCTGAACTGGGACTTAACCCCAAGGTTGCCAAGAGAGCAGGTTTATTACATGATATTGGCAAGGTACCCGATGATGAACCGGAACTTCCACATGCAGTACTCGGTATGAAACTGGCTGAAAAATACAAGGAGAAACCTGAAGTATGCAATGCCATTGGTTCTCATCACGACGAGACGGAGATGACCACGCTTATCGCTCCAATAGTCCAGGTCTGCGACGCTATATCAGGAGCACGTCCCGGCGCTAGAAGGGAAGTGGTGGAGTCTTATATCAAACGCCTCAAGGAACTGGAATCAGTTGCACTTCAGTACCCGGGTGTCATGAAGACTTATGCAATCCAGGCCGGCCGTGAACTGAGAGTAATAGTTGGCGCCGAAAAGGTAACTGATAAAGATGCTGAAAACCTTTCTTTCGAGATTGCAAGAAAGATTCAGAACGAGATGACTTACCCGGGCCAGATTAAAATTACCGTTATAAGGGAAACGAGGGCTGTCAACTACGCCAAGTAAGAATGACTTTTATTCTATAAGGATATTAAACGGGTGCGGGCATTTCCAGCACCCGTTTTGTTTATATTATGTAGATGTCACCTCATATTTTTCTTATATTGGCAGAGGAAAAATGATATCTTTGAGATGCAAGTCAAATAAAACATTATATGTCTAAAATAAAGATTATAAACCTTGTCGGAGCGAGGCCCCAGATTATTAAAGCATCTGCAATCAGCCGGGCCATAAAAAGCCAGTACTCTTCAAGAATTCAGGAGATTATAGTGCACACGGGTCAGCATTACGACAGGGAGATGTCGCAGGTCTTTTTCGAAGAACTGGAGATATCAAAACCACATTATAATCTGGGAGTTGGATCGGCAAGACACGGGAGGCAGACAGGTCTGATGATAACCGGGATAGAGGATGTCCTGCTGACTGAAAAGCCTGAATGCATTGTATTGTATGGTGACACTAATTCGACACTGGCTGGTGCCATGGCGGCTTCTAAACAGCATTACCCGGTTATACACGTTGAGGCAGGCTTGAGATCATTTAACAAAACAATGCCCGAGGAGTTGAACAGGATAATGAGCGATCATGCATCAACTCTCCTTTTCGCGCCAACAAACGCCGCGTTCAAAAACCTTATGGCTGAAGGATTCAGACCGGAAAACAGCCCTCCATATTCAATAAATAATCCCAAGATCTACCTGACTGGAGATATAATGTATGATAACACTCTTTTCTTCGCTAATCTGGCCGAGAAGAAAAAGTCACATCTTCTTGATTCACTTCAGATAGAGCGTGATGGTTATGTTCTGGCCACGATACACCGCGATATGAACACTGACGATGTGCTGAGACTGAACTCAATCATGTCGACCATTCTTCAGCTGGCGGAAGAGAATAAGTTAGTATTCGTGATGCCCTTGCATCCGAGAACAAATATCTCGCTAAAGAATAATTTAGGCGATCTTTGCAGCCGCCTTAACAGCAGTCGTTTCATTCGTATAATTCAACCGGTTTCGTATCTTGAAATGACTTTCCTTGAAAAGAACTCAAAGATGATAATTACTGATTCGGGTGGGGTACAGAAAGAATCTCATTTCTTCAGGAAACCTTGTATAGTCCTCAGGAAAGAAACTGAATGGGTGGAACTTGTGAAGAACGGCACGGCGATGCTCGCTGATGCTGATCCTGCACTGATCGAAGCTGCATTCACTTTTTATCTTAACAAATCTCCAAGGCTCGATTATCCTGGTTTTTATGGCGATGGTAAAACAGCCGAGTTTATACTTAACGAGATACTGATGATGTTCGAATAGCCGGCAGGCAGTATCGTAAAACAGAAAATTGCAATTATGAGCAGGTGGGTGACCGGTAAAAAGGTGCTTGTTACTGGCGGTGCAGGGTTTATAGGATCTAACCTTGTTGAATCGTTACTGTCGCATGGTAATCATGTCGTGTGTCTTGATAACTTCTCGACAGGCAGGAGGGAAAATGTGAGGGAGTTTCATGATAATCTGAATTTTTCACTTCTTGAAGGTGATATACGTGACCTTCAAACTTGCATGAAAGCCTGTGAAGGAGTTGAATTGGTTTTCCATCAGGCTGCACTTGGTTCTGTTCCTCGTTCAATAAAAGACCCTGTTACCACAACTGATGTCAACATTGGTGGTTTTGTAAAGATGCTGTTTTCCGCGAAAGAGAAAGGTGTCAAAAGATTCATCTACGCGGCCAGCAGCTCTACATATGGAGATAGCGTGGGGCTACCCAAGGTTGAAAATAAAATAGGGAAACCGTTATCTCCGTACGGGATTACTAAGTTTACCGACGAACTTTTCGCCGAGAATTTTTCTGTCATTTACAATATTGACGTCATAGGTCTCAGGTACTTCAATGTCTTTGGCTACAAGCAAGATCCTGAAGGCGCCTACGCGGCAGTAATTCCCAGGTTCATGTCAGACCTGTTCTCGGGCAAACAGCCTCTGATTAACGGCGATGGATCCCATTCACGCGATTTCACGTTCATCGATAACGTGGTCCTCGCGAACCACCTTGCTGCAACCGTGTGTGATGATTTGGCACTCAACCAGGTTTATAACGTTGCCTGCGGTAAGCAGACTACCCTTGCAAGATTGTTCGAGATTATAAGGCAGTATGCAGCAAATTACGATGAGGCCGCACTCGGTATCGAACCCGTTCATGGTCCCGACAGAGAAGGCGATATTCCTCATTCACTGGCTTCTATTGAAAAAGCTTCAACTCTTCTGGGCTATAATCCCACTGTATATCCTGAAGATGGACTGAGACTAACGGTTGACTGGTTTTGGAATAACAAGTAGCACAGCCTGATGGTAAAAGGATTTAATTTTCTTAGAGAAAACCTTCTGAAGAATAAAATCCTCATCGAGAATTTTACTTTCCTCAGCGTACTGCAAATCTCGAATCTCATCCTTTTCCTCATCACGATACCCTTTCTATTCAGGGTTCTTGGAAGCGATCTCTATGGATTGATCGTGTTTGCTCAGGCTATTGTCTTCTATTTCAGTGTCTTCATTAATTTTGGCTTCAATTTAACTGCCACCAGGGACATCTCAGTAAATCGTGCCGACAGGTTTAAAGTCTCGGAAATCGTTTCATCCGTTCTGACCCTCAAGATACTTCTGTTCCTTTTCTCGATGGGAGTGATGGTTTCATTAACCCTCCTGATCCCCGAATTCATCAAACACAGGACTCTCTTTATTCTGGCAATGCTCGCCGGTTTGAGTGAAGCATTATTCCCGGTCTGGTATTTCCAGGGAATTGAAAAAATGAAATACATAACGTTTATCAATGTTACTACCAGGATAATCGCTACCGTTTTCGTGTTCATTCTCATCGATTCACCAGGCGATTACGTTTACTACCCCCTCGTGATAGGTTTGGGAACCGTTACAGGGGCAATTGCAGCCCTGGCTGTTGTTTTCTACAAGCATGGCATCGAGTTCAGACTGGTGAAACCCGGACTTCTGAGGGAATACTTCAGGGAAAACCTGACTTACTTCCTGTCCAACGTATCAACCCAGATTTATGCTAATGCGAACAAGGTGATAATCGGAGCACTTATCGGTCTTTCTCATCTTGCTTATTATGATATAGCCGATAAAGTGGTGTACATTTTGAGAGTACCATATTCACTTATTGGACAGACACTTTTGCCCAGGATGTCGAGAAACAAGAACGTGAGCTTTCTTAACAGGTTGATTATCCTTACTCTCGTCCTCACCTTATTCCTTCTGGTTGCTGTTATGATATTCTCCGATCTGATTGTGAGATATTTCAGCGGGAACAATAACCCTGAAGCAGCGAATATTCTTCGGATACTTTCAGTGGCGTTGTTACCTATGATTATCAGCCTGTTTTATGGCGATATTCTCCTTATTACACTGAGCAGGAAAATTGAATACCTGAAGACAAGGTTTTTTGGCATGCTATTCTATTTTGTTCTTATTTCAATCCTGTTCATATCGGGCTTCCTTGATGTTATAACAGCAGCAATAACCCTGGTGCTCCTTGAGTTTTTCATCGCGACACTGTCGTATATTTTTGCCGCCAGGCACGACACTGCTGTTAACGGCGAGGATAGCATAATGAGGATTATTTTTCCTAATTTCGGAAGTAAATGATGGTACATATCGCGATCATCATTAGTATTTAATCACTGTAATGAACGATCCAAAGTCAGTTAGTCTTTTTCTCGAGAGGAAGGCATTTAGCAGGATTGCCATCATGGCTCTGGTCCTTCTTTGCCTCGTGTTATACATGTCGTTTGAATCAAAGATAGTCTGGGCCGGATACGCCATACTTCTTGTTATCATTATCGTAGCCCGTGGAAAATTCACCTTCACACCTTCAATATTTCTTCTGCTTCTCTCTTTGCCCATGGTCTGGGGGTTAATCATGTCACTCGACGACAGTCTCAACGATATTCTAAAGGGTTTATTCTATTTTCTGGTTCCTGTTATCATGTTTTTTATTGGATACCAGTTCAGAAAAATCTATAGCGTGAAAGAGTTATTGACAGCGATCATCATCCTCGGGAATATTATTTCTCTGATTTTTATTTTTCTGACGTTGTACAGGGTAGGACCAATAGCTTTCATTTCCCCGTACGAGGAAGCCAGATTCTCCGTGTCAAGCGGATCGCCGGCAAGTGTCTTCGCGTTCAATATTGCATTGTTTTCAGATTATTATGATTACAAGCTATTCACCAGCAGGAGAGGTAAATATATCACCCTGATAATTAATTTCCTGGCTATCTGGCTTTTCGCTTCAAGAACTTTCTGGGTTATGCTTTTCATTTTCCTGGTTCTTTTCAGTATCAGGACTATGAAGAATAAGAATCTTATCGTTTTAACTGGCCTCGCGTTTGTAATAATCGCAGGCATCTATATCAGGATAAGCACCAGCAGCGATCTTTCATTCTCGAACAGCATCACGTATAAATTCGCTAACGCGTTTTCCGAAATCAGGTTTTCAGAATTTAAAACTAACCGCGACATAAATACCTACTATCGCGGGTACGAGGCATACAGGAGCTGGGAAACATACTCGAAGGGTACTGTTCCCGAGCTGATACTCGGAGGCGGATTCGGTAAACTTGTTGATCTTAAAGCGAACGTGATGCTCGATGGTATTTACTGGAGATACATACCAATAACTCATAACGGTTTCTTTTTTGTTCTCGTGAAGGAGGGTGCTCTCGGGTTGATTTTCAACCTCGTGTTTTTCCTGCTCGCGCTCCGAACGGCAATTAGAAAATACAGATCGCCAGACAGGAAGAAGGTCTTTCTATCTGTATTTCTGCTCGGTTCAATATTCTCGCTCCTCGTGGTGAATTATGTCGATTGCGGGATGTATACAATGGAAATGACACTTCTTCTTATCACTTCTGGATATATAGTGTCCACTCTGTATCTTGATGAGGTAGCCTGAACATTTCATTAATTATTTTAGTTACACTGGAATGGAAAATGGTGGAAGGAGGATAAAGGAAGGGCTTGAAAAAGCAGGGCAGGGTAAAAAACCGTTGATTACCATTATTACAGCTGTTTTTAACGGGGAGCGTTATCTTGCCAGAGCAATTGAAAGTGTGAAACGGCTCTCCTTCCGGGATATTGAATATATAATTATTGATGGAGGAAGTACTGACGCCACCTTGTCAATAATTAAAAGTTATGAGGATTTTGTCGATTTATGGATTAGCGAGCCGGACAAGGGGATTTCAGATGCTTTCAACAAAGGAATTAAAGAGTCTCATGGAGATTACATCGCTTTTCTTAATTGCGACGATTGGTATGAAGAGGATGCTTTATCATCGGTCATCCGTACTCTTGATGATGATATGACTATTGTTTGCGGTAGCATTAATCTGATATCTGGAGTTAATAGCGAAAGTGTGAAAGTCCACAGGAGTGATCCCGGTCGACTGAATCAAACGATGAGAATTGCCCACCCTGCCTCGATTGTCCCGTCAAAGCTTTTCAGCGTTGTCGGATTGTTTTCCGAGGATCTCCCAGTCGCGATGGATTATGATCTGTTCCTCAGGGCAAAAATTGCCGGATTCAGATTCAGTGTAACAGAAGTTATTATTACTAATCACCAGTTAGGTGGCGTTAGTTCTGACTTCACAACTGTGCTCAGGTACGAGAAAAAGGTAAAAGATAAAAATTTGGGCAAAAGAATTTCGCATCTGTTGTGGTATCTCCTAAATTTGACCTATTACAGGATTTCTATTCTTTATAAATCGTAGGTAGCTGATGAGAAAGGTGATGGAT
>JAXLTU010000057.1:0-15704 GCA_046329885.1 Bacteroidales bacterium | reverse complement strand
GAGCGTGAGACTAAGCCCTTCATGGCTTGCTGCCGGCATAAATTCAGCCGAGGTATACGTCGACTACCCTTCATCAGGTGCCGGAGTGCACTATCATTACCAACTTGCCGGTAACCGTCTTTCATTTTCATCTGAAGGATCTTTTGAAAAATGTTCAATTTCCCTCCCATTACCTGCAAACAAAAAGGCAGGATCAGTTATTTTTAACGGGAAATCTTTGACTGTTGGAGGTTACCACACGAATGGAAGTTCAATTGAGTTTGAAGCCGATGTTAAAAGTGGTAAGGTTGATATTGAACTTGTGCTTGAACAAATATAAAAGCGTGAACATGAACAGAAAGAATTTTCTTGGAACACTAGGTCTGGCAGCCGGTGCTGCCATGACAGGATTTGGCCGGGACTTGGCCGGCTCTTCTTCTATGCCTCCTGAACTGAATCTGCCAATCGATGAAGATATATGGAAAGTTGTAAGGAACGAATTCAGTTTCCCTGAAGGATATGTCTATCTTAATACAGGTGGTATAGGATCCGTGCCTCGCCACGTGAGGAGCTTATTCAGCGACGAGTGGTTCAAACTCGAAACAAATCCAACACCCGGACATGACTCGAACAAGTGGAATGCCCTCAAGAAAGACATGGCTGCCTTCCTGGGAAAAGATGTTGAAGCTTCCGAGATAGCCCTCATCAGTTCGGCCACCGAGGGTATCAATATAATCCTGAACGGGCTGCCATTCCAGAAGGGTGATGAGGTGATTACAACCCAGCACGAGCATCCTGCCCTTAATATACCGCTTCTCAACATGGCAAGACGCAAGGGCATAGTGATAAAAACCTTTGACCCCGACAGGAACAACGGGCTTAATAACCTGAAGCTTGTGGAAAGCCTCACAACAAAAAAGACTCGTTTGATATTTGTCAGCCAGCGACTCACCACCACGGGGCAGTTACTACCTGTTAGGGAGTTGGGAGAATTTGCCAGGGCGAAGGGAATCTTTTACGCGCTCGACGCCGCGCAGGTACCCGGGAGTATGCCGGTAGATGTGAAGGATATGAAGGTTGATTTTTATACATTCAGCACTCATAAATGGTTACTTGCCCCGCGCAGGACAGGCGTACTTTATGTAGCGAGCGAGAAACTCGATTCGCTGGAACCGGTTACTGTCGGTGCTTACAGTGATAATGGCTACAGCATCAAGGACGGGACTCTGAAATTCCAGCAGTCCTGCCAGAAATTCGAGTATGGCACCCAGAATGAACTACTCTATCTTGGTCTACATGCATCGCTCAAATTCGTGAATTCCATCGGGGTAGACAGGATCCGGCAGCACAACGAAGCCCTGTCGGAAGAGTTTTACTCCAGGCTGACCAGGTTTGAAAAATGCGAGGTTCTTTCCCCGGCGGAGAGAGAATACCGATCGTCGATGATCACATTCAGGATAAAGGGAAAAACCCTGAACGAGATGTCTGGCGCGATGTCGAAGGATAATATCAGGGTAAGACCGGTCGGAGAGGCAGGCCTCGATGGCATCAGGATATCATTTCATCTTTATAACGACGGCAATGATCTTGACAGAGCCGTGGAAAGTATCAGGAAAATCATTGAATCATGACATTAAAAGAAGCCTTAACAAGCACGAGGATAATAAAATATTCTGCAGACAGTCCTGAAGTTGTCAGTACTGTCGCATCACTTTTCCTCGACATGTTTCCAGGAATGACGGAGCTCAGGAGTGCAAGGTCCGAAAACGAACCAGCCGGGGTGTTGAGAATAGAGATCTCGACAGATGATGCTCCTCTGGGTCTTTACTTCTCAATCGCGGCCGACGGTTCAGGCAGTCTCTATTCTTCAGGTATCTCGTTCATTTATTCTTTTGTCTGCGACCTCCTGGAGAATCGCCTTGAAGACAATATTGAAAAATATGCCGGGGGACTTCATGTTGAGCCGGCATTCGACTGGAACAGGGTAACCTACGATTTCTTCCTGACACAGGAAGGACGTATCCAGAAAGAATTTAACAGGGAAACATACATGTCGGAACTCGCCAGGCTTGGTTTCACTCATGTCGAGATAAATGGTCTCGCCTTCCCGATGGGAATAGAAACGGGACCAAAAGGAGAGGTTTACCCGATGTTCTACACCTACTGCCCGGCACTCGATCAGTTCACATACAGCGAGCTGAACAAGGGGATCTATCCATATTATTACCTGAGTGCAAACATGAACTACCTTGCTGAGAATGCAAGACTTGCAAGGAAGTATGGGCTGCTTCCCGGGATACTGTGCTTTGAACCCAGATCGGTGCCCGAACAGTTTTTCGACAGGTACCCGATGCTAAGGGGAGCCAGGATAGATCATCCTTTCAGGAGCTTCCGCCCTCGCTACACTATGACTACAACTCATCCGAAGGTCCTGGAACATTATGCCGAGATGCTTACAAAAATTATGAACGAGGTCCCGGAGTTAAGCTACATGTGCGTGTGGTCGAACGATAGCGGATCGGGCTTCGAACATACAAAATCGCTTTACGTGGGTCGCAATGGCGGGGCTTACCTCATAAGGGAGTGGAAAAGCGACGAGGAGATTTCTAGGTTGGCAGGGACAAATGTTATAAGATTCCTCGATAACCTCAAGAAAGCCGGACGAAAGATAAACCCCGATTTCAGGGTACTGACGCGCATGGAATCATTCTACGGTGAACACGACACGGTATGGAAGGGGCTAGGTGACGGCCTCGATATTGAGACTGTTTCGCTGGTTACACGAGGTTGGGCAATACCTTATTCTCACCCGCTTTACCCCGATAACAAGGATCTGAACGGTGGCGCTGTTCACCAGACAGAGTTCTGGCCCCAGGAGATGGAGGAAGCAAAGGACCTTGAGCAGAGGGGTGGAAAAGTAAATTTCTATTTCGCTCACGGGCCTCACCAGATGTTTGAACCACTAATCGGCGTGCCTTACCCCTTCCTTACCTGGGAAAAACTGTCGAAGCTTTACGAGGCTGGAGTATCTAATCTCGCACAGATGGGAGGAGTGTTCCCTCCAGAGAAAGTGCCGTTTAATATTAACCACGAGGTTGTCCGCTCCTTCGTTTTCAATCCTTCAGGTGACCCTGAATCGGAGATCTTCAGGATAGCCGCGAAATGGTCAGATGCAAACACTGCCCCCACACTTGTTAACGCCTGGAAACTAATTGAAAAAGCCATCATCGGCTTCCCCAACGTGTGCTCCCTCTACTCAGCGCTGGGATTCACCTGGTACAGGCTCTGGGTAAGACCACTCGTTCCCGACATCGAGGCAATACCCCAGGAGGAAAGGAACTACTACGAGGAATTCATGTGCACGACACCACATAATCCTAATAATGTCGATCTCGGGAAAGATGTCCTTTTCAATATCATGAATGATGAAAAGGCAGCAAAGGATGTACTCCGTATAGATGAGAATGTATGGAAGTATCTCGACGATGCCATAGAACTACTCGAGAATATTGATGGCGAAGACACGAGTCCAGTAATTCACGACCAGCTTATTCGCACAAGTGCTCTGAAGTGCTGGATTATGACAAACAGGAATATAGCTGCCTGGGTTTCAGGTGTTCACGGTTACCTGAAAGCAATAGATCAATCGGAAAAAGACCGTTGCAGGGAAACAGTACGGTCGCTAATGGAACTCGAGATCGAAAACTCACTCTCGCTCCTCGAGATGCTTGATGACGAGGTGGAATTCATGGCCCTGACTGACAAGGGAGAAACACCACTGGTGCATGGTCTTAACCTGAAGGAGAATATTAAGAAGCGAATAAGTCTCATGCGTGAACATATCAATGACGAGCCGTATATCGATCCTGATTACATCGCGAGGAAGGCCGGATCTTTGTTAGGATAGATCAAAAAGCTTCAGGAAGTTGTTAAATATTATTAATTGTGGCGTGATTAATCGTCAGGGTCGGGTGATTTTTCGCGTTAAGAATGATATTTGCTTTAAATGCTAACCAAAACAATCCATGAAGCAAGTAAACCTGTTTTTATTGTCAATACTGCTAATCATTTCTTGTATACCGTTAAATGGGCAGGAGCCGGGAGACCCTGGTTCACTAAGGAAGGGTGCTGTTAAGGTCTTTTTCGACTGTAATAGTTGCGATATGAACTACACTCGGCAACAAATCCCTTATGTCAATTATGTCCGCGATGTCACCGAGGCTGAAGTCTATATTCTTGTTACAAACCTTACAGCCGGGAACGGGGGAACCCAGTTCACTATTACTCTCAACGGCCAGGGGCGATTCGATGGAATGAATGACACCCTCGTTTACACGAGCAATCCTGATGAGACAAGCACGGTGAGAAGGGAGAAAAAGACGAACATGATCAAGATGGGTCTGATGAGATACGTGGCTAAATCGCCATTGTTCTCGGAGATCGAGATCAGGCATAACGCTGACCTGGAGGAAGAGGAAGTCATAGATAAATGGAATAACTGGGTGTTTGAAATTTCAACTGAACCTGTTTTTGAATCGGAAGAGGCAAACAAGCAGATGGACCTTCGTAATTCCTTCACCGTGAAGAAGGTTACCGAGAAGATGAAGTTTGATCTCGACCTTGACCAGTTTTATAACAGGGAAAAATTCATTGAGTATGTCAATACAGACTCAGCCGAGACAGAGACATATTATACGAATATCATCGACCTCGATAACCTGTTGGTTTTAAGTATTAGTGATCATTGGTCAGCAGGGTTCAAGTTCACGCTTGGTTCATCGACAAGAGAAAATTACAAATTCACGACGGCCATATTGCCTGCAATTGAATACGACATATTCCCTTATTCAGAATCCACCCACAGGCAGCTCAGGATCCTTTACGGGATTGGCATCAGGTATAATCAATACGTCGGCGAATCGATCTATAACAGGATGAGCGAGGACCTTTACATGAATGCCCTGAACGTGGCATTCCAGGTAAGAAAGCGCTGGGGTTACATTGATATCTCCCTGGAGGGGTCGAATTATTTCCACGACCTGTCGAAGAACAGGGTAGAACTTAATACTGATCTAAACTTCAGGATTTTCAAAGGGTTGTCTCTTTCGATCGAAGGTGGTGTCGCTCATATAAACGATCAGCTTAACCTGAGGAAGGGAGACATATCTGAAGCAGAGCGCCTGCTTAAACTCCGCGAGATTGCAACGAAGTACCGGTTTGAAGGTGGTATTCAGATAACCTACACTTTCGGATCAATTTACAATAACGTTGTTAACCCGAGATTCGGGAATAGTAACTATTTCTGATTTCATCAAAATGACAACATGTAACCGCTCGTAAACTTTTTATTAATCCTGTCTTTCTCTTATCTTTACTCCTGCTGACAGCTATGAAAAAGCTTAAGACCGGATTTGATAATTATTGTCTCCACCCGAGGGGATTATTGCCCTTTGAACTGGTGAAATGGGGCATGATGAATGGTGCCGAAGGTGTGGCCTTCTCTGGCTTCAACGACTCGGTCAGGGATCAGTTTACAACTTCCTACCTTCACGATGTCCGTCAACTGGCGGCCGATAATGACATGTATCTCGAATGGGGCAACGGGCAGCACGTCCCGATGGACCTGACCTCTTTCACGCCCAAAGACATTTTCACGGTTAACAGGAAAGCGGTAGGAGAAGCCTACGCTCTGGGTACTAATATCATCAGGTCGTGTTCGGGCGGGTTGATGCGATGGAAGAAAGATTCACCTTCAACAGAGCATCTGCTTAAAGAATCTGCTTCATCGTTGAAAAAGCAGGCAACGCTTTTCCGCGATTACGGCATGACACTCGCGATAGAGACACATTTCGAATTCACAACATTCGAACTGCTCAGGCTGTTCGAGATGTGCGAGGTTAGTCCCGGTGACTGGTTGGGCATCTGTCTCGACACGATGAACCTGCTGGCCATGATCGAGGAACCGGTTGAAGCGACACATAGGGTTCTCCCGTGGATAGTCAGCACTCATATAAAGGATGGTGGCATTCTGACTAACGAGGAAGGGATGATAACATTTCCCGCCCCGCTTGGCGATGGAATCATCGACATCGCGGCAATTATTGGAATGGTATCCGGACTTGAAAGAGATATTAACCTTTCAGTCGAGTGTCATGGAGGAAGCTTTTCCTTACCGGTTAACGAGACCTGGTTTATCGAACGCTTTCCTGACCTCCCGGTTCTGGAGTATGACCAGCTATTGGAACTCTCTGAAAGTACCGGTGTGAAGATGAATACGGAAGGACTTAAAATCACCCCCAGGGAAAGCTGGCAGGACATATGTGAAACGAGAACAAAATCAGATATTAAAAAACTGAGGATAATACGCGACAGATTGCAAATTGACTGATGCACGAACGATTTAAATTCAAAACCAGCGGGGAACTGATTCTCAGGGCAAAACAACTTGGCTATGAACTTCCTTATTCGGAAGACCTTTCACCCCTTCTCAAACCTTTAAAGACCTCTTCTTTCAATCTTCAGAACAGGTTTGCTGTTCAGCCGATGGAAGGCTACGACAGCGAGCCGGATGGTTCACCATCTTCACTCACGGTGAGACGCTACCTGAGGTATGCAGCGGGAGGAAGTGCTCTTATCTGGTTCGAGGCAGTGGCTGTCAGGCATGACGGTCGTTCAAACCCAGGGCAGTTATGGCTTAACAGTAATAATCTGGACTCCTACAAGAGTCTTATTGACAGAATGAGGAAAGAAGCTGCCAGGATTGGCATTTCACCGGTTATTGTTATCCAGCTTACTCATTCCGGCAGATACAGCAAACCGGACGGCAACCCTCAACCCCTGGTGCCGGCACTTAACAAGGTACTCGACAAGGGAAATCCCAGGGTACTGACAGATGATGAGTTCCTCAGGCTGGAGGATGACTATATCAAGGCAGCAGGGCTGGCGATGGAAGCCGGGTTTGATGCAATTGATGTGAAGGCGTGTCATGGTTACCTCGTGCACGAGATGCTCTCGTGTACTGCCAGGACAGGGAGCCGGTTCTGCGGGCCAGAACCTGAAAAGCGGTTCAGCTATTTCCTGGGTTTGATAGACAGGATAAAGGCCGAGATTGCCGGCATGCCTGTTACAACACGGGTATGTATCTGGGATGGTTATGAAGGAGGATTTGGCATGGGGCCGGTGGAATCTGTCCCGGATTACACCGAGCCATTGATGCTGTTCAGGGAGCTTGAGGCAAGACAATTGGAGATGGTTAATATAACAATGGGAAGTCCTTACTATAATCCACATGTAGTGAGGCCCTATGACACACCGCTCCCTGGCGTTACACCCCCGGAAGAGAACCCTCTTTCTGGCGTTGCACGCATGATTGAAGGCACCTCGCTGATGCAGGAATCATTCCAGTCTGTAAGGATGGTAGGCTCTGCTTACACGTGGCTCAGGGAGCATGGTCCGCACGTTGCAGCTGCGCTCGTGAGTAATAATAAAGTCGCTGTTGCAGGATTCGGCAGGAACTCGTTCGCTTACCCCGACATGCCACTCGATATAGCCCGCGAAGGTTCACCAAATCCGAAGAAATTTTGCATCACCTGTTCCGGTTGCACGAGACTCATAAAGAGCCTGCGACATGGAGGGTGCGTGATCCGTGACAGGGAAATATATGGTGAGGAACTGAAAAGACTTATCGCCGATGAAAGAAAGCAGGATTAAAGCCGGGAAATTCACCCTCCACTGTATAAGTGCCAACACGCTGGTGATAGGTAGTGGAGCAGCATCATTAAACGCCGCATTTACCCTTCACTCGAAGGGGCAGCATGACATTTTAATCGCGACTGATAATTGGGGAGGTGGTACATCAAATAACACCGGGTCAGATAAACAGACCTACTACAAGCTATCCCTTTCCGGCGGGCAGTCCGATTCGTTTTTGGAGATGGCAAATGACCTGTTTAACGGTCAATGCATGCATGGAGACATTGCTCTTTGTGAAGCGCAGGGATCAGTGCGCGCGTTCATGAATCTGGTCAGTCTTGGTGTGAAGTTTCCGGAGAACAGATACGGTGCCTGGGTCGGGTACAAGACCGATCACGATCCGCGGGCAAGAGCGACTTCTGCCGGTCCTTACACTTCAAAAAGAATGTTCGAAGGTCTAGCGGCGGAAGTGGAAAGGCTCGGTATAGTGGTGATGAACAGGATTCAGGTAGTAGCGCTTCTTACTTCCCGGCAGGGGAAAAACAAGAAAATAGTGGGAGCACTGGCACTCGATCTTCTTGAAAATGATCCTTTGAAAGCCTTTGTACTGTATAACTCTGTCAATACAATTTTGGGTACTGGCGGACCGGCCGCGATCTATCAGGATAGCGTTTACCCGTTGAGCCAGTCAGGTTATTCCGGCATGGCTTACGAGGCAGGTGCTGCCGGTCAGAACCTCACTGAATCGCAGTTTGGGATCGCATCCATAAAATTCCGGTGGAATCTTTCAGGCAGCTACCAGCAGGTCATCCCTGTATATTATTCGACAGACGCGAATGGAAATGACAGGCGGGAATTTCTGAATGAATTCTTTACAGATATCAGGAGCCTCACCAGGGCTATCTTTCTAAAGGGCTACCAGTGGCCATTTGATCCCCGCAAGATTGAAGGATCAGGGTCATCACTTATTGATGTCCTTGTCTACAGGGAGAAAACTGAAAAGGGCAGGAGGGTTTTCATGGACTGGCGGAGAAACCCGTCCGGACCAAGGGGTGAGGATTTTTCTGTCGATATGCTCGATGAAGAAGTAGCAGCTTATCTCGTCAATTCAGGAGCAACAGGGAGACTGCCGGTCGACAGGCTCAAAAAACTGAACAGCCCCGCCCTGGACCTGTACCTCGATAACGGGATCGATCTCCGGAAAGAACCTCTCGAGATCGCTGTATGCGCGCAGCATAACAACGGCGGGCTGAAAGGTAACATCTGGTGGGAGTCTGATCTTCAGCATCTGTTCCCTGTCGGTGAGGTCAACGGCAGCCATGGCGTTTACCGCCCCGGCGGGTCAGCTCTCAACTCCGGACAGGTTGGCAGTTACAGGGCGGCAACATATATAAGCCGCGTGTATAGGGATGCTCCACCAGCAGACAGGAGTTTCTACAATGAAGTCAGGCAACAGGTTCTGGCGAGGCTTGAACTGGCAGGCAAATGGATGACAACTGGAAAGAAGCTTAGTCCTGCCCCGGTAATTGAAGATATCAGGCGCAGAATGTCTGAAGCGGGCGCGATAGTGAGGTCTGAGAAAGCAGCGGTGGAAGCGGTAAAAGAGGCAAAAAAACTCCTCTCGAATATTGATGAAATGATTGCCGCGAATTCAGTTACCGGTATCGCACGCGGGTTCCTTCTCCGCGACATGTGCCTGACGCATTACCTTTATTTATCTGCAATCAGCACCTATCTCGAAAGGGGTGGCCGGGGTCGTGGTTCATACATGGTTATTGACCGTGAGGGAAAAGAACCGGCCAAAGGTATAGGTAAAGCCTGGAGATTCTCGCTCTGCAAGTACGACAGGGATATTGAAACTGGAATATTGGAGGTAAGCTTCAGGGGTGGCAGATTTTCATCGAAGCTCGTTCCGGTAAGGCCAATACCTGAGCAGGAGCTGTGGTTTGAGACGGTATGGAAGAAAAATCTTGAAGATAAGTTTGACGATTGTTGAACCTATAATTCAATTTATTACCTTTAGCCCCTGAACCCAGAACCTGACACAACCAAACCAGATGAACAATAAACCTGTTGCCATAGTGACCGGGGCAAGCAGGGGAATAGGCAGGGCTGTTACACTTGCCCTGGCGGCTTCCGGATATGACATAGCTGCAATTGCCCGGTCGATAGACAGCGAGGGTATGGAAACCCTGGCGGTTGAAATTGAAAAACTCGGGGCATCTTTCTTTCCCGTTGGCCTCGACATCTCCTGTACCGCCTGTCACAAAGAAGTAGTTACCAATGTCCTTGATTGTTACGGCAGGATAGACCTGCTGGTCAATAACGCTGGAGTAGCACCCCTCCAGAGAAACGACTTGATTGACCTCACTGAAGAGAGTTACGACAGGGTAATGAACATCAACCTCAAGGGGCCGGTCTTCTTCGCGCAGAAAATAGCAAGGGAAATGATCTGGCTCAAACAACAGATCGAGAATTACAAACCAAAGATCATCTTTATCTCTTCCGTTTCGTCGTACATGTCCTCGACAAACAGGTCCGAATACTGTATATCAAAAGCCGGTGTCAGCATGGCCACCATGCTCTTCGCCGACAGGCTGTCGCGTGAAGATATAATGGTCTGCGAGGTGAGACCAGGCATCATCCAGACTGACATGACAGCCAGGGTTAAAGAGAAGTACGATCGCATGATCGGTGAAGGATTGATTCCTCAGAAACGATGGGGGATGCCGGAAGACATTGGCAAGGCCGTGGCATCTATCGCCCGTGGTGACTGGAGCTATTCGTGCGGGGCTGTTTTCGAGATCAGCGGCGGTCTTAATATACGAAGCCTGTAATCTTTCGCTAGCTAATCCTTATCAGACTTATTATTTCCTGACGGCAAACAGGTAGCCGAAAGCTGATTTACCATTCCAGTTCTCGCTGCAGCTGAATCCCGCCCTGGTTAATATCGCGCTTATCTCGTCGTGCTTTATCACGGATACATTATCATGAAACTCCATCGCGATCCTGTTTATCCTTTGCAGGTATTCGAGCGGGGTGGACTGGATTATCTGACCTTCGGCACCTTCGCAATCGATCTTGAGGAAATCGATACGCTGAAGCGAATACTCATCCATGAGGGCAGGGAGCGTTGTAGTGTGAATCTCTATACTTTTTTGTATGGTACCATGTATATTATGATCGAAGAGCAGATGGCCGCCGCTCGATTCAGAGATGAATAGCTTTTCAGTGCCTGCCTTGTCGCTGACAGCAAATTTGTGAGGGTTGATATTGCTGGCATTGTTCAGAGCCGCGTTCTTTTCCAGAAACTCGTAGTTTTCGGGAAATGGCTCGAAGCTATGGATCGGCCCCTTTGTTTGGGTGCTCGCATAAACGGAGAAGATACCGATATTCGCGCCTATGTCAACAACAACATCTTCAGGGCCTATGCCGAAGCCATCGGGCGTGTAAAGCCGGTTGTAAACGATCTCGTTCGTCATCCTGAAGATGGGATGATCGTATGGCGTTACCAGCTTGAATCCTTTCCTGAGAACAGCGACTCCCATTGAGTTCGACTTGAGTACCGGCATGAAAAGTTCTGACCAGTTCCTGCAATAATATACAAGTTTGAATAGTTTCTCGAGTCTCTGGAAAACGCCTTTTAGATTCATTTTTTATTTCCTTTCAGTATTGAATAATTGTAACCAGACGGCCGGTATCATGCTATGCCAGACCATTTATAATTCGCAGCAAATTAAGGCATAAATGTAATAATATCAAAATTGAATGTGGTTGTAAAGTCAAGACCAGGAGGTGGCTAAGACAGTTAATTGTTTATAAAGAGTTAAGCATCGATGAACAAAATCCAATTAAGCGATGTTTATACAAGAAATTAAATTACTTAGAGATGAAGAAAGTTTTATTGTTTACTGCCGCGATAGTAATAGCACTATCCTCAGTAATGGGGCAGACCAAAATGACTGCAGATACAGAGAAAACGAAAATGGAATGGCTGGGCGAGAAAGTCGTTGGTCAGCATAACGGTACTATTAATCTTCAGTCGGGTTGGCTGACAATGAAAGAAAATAAAATCGTTGGTGGAGAATTCCTTATTGACATGGCTTCACTAAAAAGACGCTGAGGGGAACACTATACTTGAGGGTCACCTTAAATCCGAAGATTTTTTTGGAGTCGAGAAATTCCCTGTTGCCAAACTCGTTCTCAAAAGCAGTGAATCATTCGATAAAGGAAGCGCCGTTGTCAAAGGCGACCTTACTATCAAAGGGGTAACGAACCCTATCGAGTTCAGGGCGGCTGTACAGAAAAAAGATGATGGAACATATTTCTTCTCGAATATTACTGTAGATCGCACGAAATATAATATTCGTTACGGCTCGGGTTCATTCTTCGATAACCTGGGTGACAAAACAATCTATGACGAATTCAAACTCAAAGTTTCTCTGCTTGTTAAATAGTTTTTTTGCTGTCAACAAACGTTGAGGGTGCCCTGGTTAGGCACCCTCTTTTTTTTGCCGCATCACCATCTATCCAAATTAACACGATAATACCCCGTGTTATTTTCCCCGCGCTTTCTTATCTTTAATGATCCAATATGCCTGTTGATTTGGTCTTGTAATATTTCCTGATAGGTTTATTATCAACGATCCACAAGTGATAACAGTTATGAAAAAGAATGATGACCCGGTTAAGGTGCTGATAGTGGCTGTTAACGGTTACGGCCATTATTACCTCAGGACTCTTCTTAAAGACATTGATTGCAGCAAGGCAATGCTTGCCGGTGTTGTCGATCCGGCAGCTGAAAAATCGGAGTACCACAGGTTTTTTATCGATTCGGGTATTCCTGTTGCAGACAGGATAAGCGATTTTTATCTTGGTGGGGGTAAAGCTGATCTGGCAGTTATCTCATCTCCTCCCCAGTACCACATTGCCCAGTCTATGACAGCGCTTCATAACGGGACGAATGTCCTGTGCGAGAAACCGCTCAGCGGTTGTTTGGCTGATGTGCCTGGTCTTATTGCCAAGAGCTCCGGCACGGGCCGTTTCGTGATGGTGGGTTTCCAATGGTCATACTCCGATGGCATCCAGAGATTAAAGCATGATATACTTGACGGCCGGTTTGGCAAGCCACTCCGTATGAAATCGCTTTGTCTCTGGCCCAGGGACCTGGCATATTTCAAACGGAACAGCTGGGCTTACACGAAGGTGGACCCTGATGGCCACATGGTGAATGACAACATTTTTAATAACGCCACCTCTCACTTCATCCATAACATGTTTTACCTTCTTGGTGAAGAACCCGAACGTTCGGCTAGTGCCACTCCCGGAGAGGTTCTCCTCGCCAGGGCGAACGACGTGGAAACATACGATACTGGTGCCTTCACGGCCGTGACTAATTCCGGGGCAGAACTACTTTTCCTGGCTTCTCACGCCACGGAAAAGCGTGTCGACCCATGTTTCAGGATTGAATTCGAGAAGGGATTTGCCGAGCTCAAGCCGGGCGCTGCAACTATCACTGTTCGACTTATCGACAATAGTACCGTAACCTATCCTTCCCCCGATTCTGATCACCAGTTCAGGAAACTGTTCATGGCAATCGATAATGTTCATGAACCCTTTGAACTTGTTTGCCCGCCCGAGGCAGTAATACCCCAGATGGAGCTCGTTGAAGCCGTCGACAAGATGGTACCGGTACCCCGTTCATTTAGCAAGGACCAAATTGTGAATACAGGGGAACGTGTATTTGTGAGCAAGCTCGACGATATCTTTCTCTCTTCCTACCGCGATTTCAAAATGCCTAAAATCTTTTCGTCAGCAAAATGAAGGAAGCCAATTCGCGGGAACTAGTGAAGAAAACACTGGAATTTGATAATCCCTCGAGGGTGCCGAGGCAATGCTGGCTTCTTCCATGGGCCGGGAAGAGATATCCGGAAGAAGCATCAAGACTCGCTTCAATTTACCCCGATGATATAATTCCTGTCCCTGGCATGTATACCTTGCCTCAAAAAGCGGTGGGGAACAGGTATGATGAGGGTTTCTACACTGATGACTGGGGCTGTACTTTCCTCAATATCCAGGCCGGACTGATCGGTGTTCCGACAAAACCCCTCATAGAGACCTGGGAACAGCTCGACGACTTTACAACTCCCTCGTGGATGCTCTCGGTCGATCGCGAACAGGTAAGAGCGTTCACGTCACGTTCCGGGAAATTCACCTATTCTAATTCCTGGATCAGGCCATTCGAGAGGTACCAGTTTATCCGCACCACCGAACTGGCTATGCTCGACGTGGCCCTGGATTCACCGGAGATGAAGGAGCTGATTGACAGGATTCATTCTCATTATATCAGGGAGACGGAGGCATGGGCAGATTCGGATGTCGATGCAATAGGTATAATGGACGACTGGGGCATGCAGAATGGCATGATCGTTTCTCCCGATTATTTCAGGAAATATTACAAGCCACTTTACCGCGATTACGCTGAGATAGCACATAGCCGGGGCAAATATGCCTTCATGCATTCTGACGGTAACATATCGGAAATTATCCCGGACCTTATCGAAGTCGGTATCGATGCCATAAACAGCCAGCTATTCTGCATGGATATTGAAGAAATTGGGAGCAAGTATGCAGGAAAGATCACCTTCTGGGGCGAGATTGACAGGCAGGACATACTACCAAACGGGGGTGATAAAGAAATAATTGATGCTGTTGACAGGGTTCATGATAACCTTTTCAGGAACGGCGGAGTCATTGCCCAGTGCGAGTTTGGCCCGGCGGCAAAACCGGAAAACATCTTCAGGGTATTCGAAGCATGGAATAAAAAATTAAAAACATCATAGCATGAAAAGATTAATTGCCTTCCTGTTATTCATGACGGTTTGTTTTTTGGCAAGCTCCCAGCCCGTTTCAAAAGTTCCCCTGAAGAAGTACCTGGAGTTTGCCAGGGCGGCGGCCGACTGGACCTGGGACAGGTATGACTCGCTTGAAAAAGTATGGATAAAGGGAATCGATCCGACTAATGTTTTCGGGTATCGCCCACCATCGCGTTACCTCGAGGCAGCAACAATTTACGCCACTCTTTTCGAACTTGAAGGTAACAGGAAGTATGCCGAGAAGGCCAGGACAATCCTGCTCAGGTATGATGATTACACGAGCTACTATCCCGAGTCCGCCCGAGCGGCGCGACCCGATTATACAGAAGGTACACCAGCACTTCCCGATTTTTTCACCACGATGAGGTACATTAAACCTTTCGAAATACTCAAGAGGAAAGGTTTTCTGAGCCAGCAGGATATAAAGGAAATGTCGGCAGTTATAGTGCATAACATCAATTACCTTCTCCAGGCCCAGGAATGGGGCGCGATGAATCGCTCGGCTCTCAGGGCGGAGACACTGGGCTGGGCAGTGAAAGCATTACCGGACCTTCCCGAGGCAACCGGCTGGAAGACTTACGAGAAAGCCCTTGGTTATGATAACTGGGGAAACTGGGAGATAGAAGATGCCTCCCTGTATCATGCA
Organism: Bacteroidales bacterium; assembly: GCA_046329885.1. Lineage (GTDB taxonomy): Bacteria > Bacteroidota > Bacteroidia > Bacteroidales > VadinHA17 > LD21. The sequence continues at coordinate 512 of JAXLTU010000057.1, read as the reverse complement.
GTCTGGCTTTATTCAATGATCGGTTATGCCGAATCGAAAGGGGCTTTGAAGGAACTTTTTGAAACCCCGGAGATGTATTATTATTCCCATTATTTCCTTAACCTGATGGCACCCAACGGGATGGTGGCCGCTTATGGCGATTCGAGGATAAATGATAACTGGGACAGGTGGCTTGTCTATTTCGAGACTGCAGCTAATATCTACTCCAATCCGAAGCTTAAATGGGCCGCTACCGTGATCGCGAACAAGTTCCTGAACCTCTCTAACAAGGCTGCCACTGGTCTTGCTTACGAACTGCTCGATGCTTATCGCCTCGGCAATGACAAGATCGACCCGGTGGCGCCAACCTTGCTGAGCACGGAGGTTATGGAGGATGTTCAGGGTAAGAAGATTGTCTTTCGTGATGGATGGACCCCGTCATCATCCTTCATGCTTCTTAATTACAAGGACGAGGGGGAAAGTGGTCTTCTGTACAGGGACTACCTGCGGGACGGGCTGGCCGTGGAAGAGGA
>JAXLTU010000056.1:0-16136 GCA_046329885.1 Bacteroidales bacterium | reverse complement strand
GAGGCCAGGGTAGGTGATACACTTGTACTTCTCGGACAGGGTTACCATGGAACTACAGCGGCTGGCAAATACCGGATAAACGGTATTGTTAAGCTGCCAACCCCCGATATTGATAACAAGATCGTTTACCTGCCTTACGATGTCTGCCAGGAGCTTTACAACGCGCAGGGTATGCTCACATCGCTTGCCGTGAGCCTGAAAGATAACAGGGACCCGGCAATAGACAGGACTATTGTATCACTCGTGAAGGAAGTTAAAGATCCGTTGAAGGTTCTTGGCTGGCGCGAGATGAACAAGCTGCTGATAAACCAGATGGATGCTGACAGCAAGAGTGGCACCGTGATGATCTTCATACTATACCTCGTGATAGCCTTTGGCATCTTTGGCACGGTGCTGATGATGACTGCCGAGAGAAAACGCGAGTTCGGTGTACTCGTCGCTATCGGTATGCAGAAATCGAAGCTGGCGTCGGTTGTCGTTATCGAGATGCTTTACGTGGGATTCCTCGGGATAGTCTCTGGCGTGGCTCTCGCCCTGCCAGCTATCTTTTATGGTCATTACAACCCGATCAGGTTCAGCGGTAGCATCGGCAAGATGTACGAGGATTATGGTATGGAAGCCGTAATGCCCTTCATGCTGCCAGATACTTACATACTCTGGCAATCTGTAGTGGTTGCAATAATTATTTTGATAGCCCTCATCTATCCCGTGAGGAAAATAATGAGGATGAAGGTTGTTAATTCACTTAAGGCTTAAAACGAATAATATGATCTGGAAAACAGCCTGGAAAAATGTATGGAGGAACAAGGTGAGGAGCCTTGTGGTAATTGCCTCCGTTACTGTAGGAATCTTTGCCGGGGTCTTCATGGTGGCTTTCATGAACGGCATGATAGTCCAGAGGATGGATGCCGCTATAAACGAGGAGATCTCTCATATTCAGATGACCGGGAAAAACTACAGGCTCAACAACGACTCGCGGATAATACTGGCTCCATCCGACAGCCTTTGCAATATCATTAATAACATACCAGGAGTTGAAGGTACGGTTGGCAGGATAATAGCATCGGGCATGGCCGCCACAGCTGCGAAAAGTGCAGGTGTCGAGATTATTGGTGTTGACCCTTCGGCGGAAAAGAAAATATTCACTCTCGACAAGACGATAATGCCTGGTACCGGAGACTACTTCGAAAAGGAATCAAAGTTTGATCTCGCCCTGGTTGGACAGGATCTTGCCAAGGAGTTGAACATAATCAGGTACTCTGTCGACTCGTCTGTCATTTCGAGGCTGAGGGAACAAAAGGTCGACGAGGAGACACTCGCGAAGCTATCCAGCCTTGAAGGAACACGTTTCCCCACTGAGAAAAAATTCACGAGCAGGGTTAGCGAGTTACTTTCAGCCAACGAGGTGAGGAAATACGGGTGGATCATAAGGAAGGCCGCCTGGTCTTTTCGTCCGGCTTCAAAGCTGACATTAACCTTCCTCGATAATAATAATAACCAGGTAAACGCGGTGTTCAGGGTCGCCGCCATTTATGATCTCAAGAACACGATGGTCGAGCAGACAACTGTTTTCGTCAAAAAAGATGTACTCGAAAGGCTTGCAGGAATTGAAGGCAATACATCGCACCAGATCATTATCAGGATAAAAGACATTGAAGAGACCCAGAAAATAACCGACCAGCTGAGAGCTGCCTTCCCTGGAAATGACATAAACAACTGGAAGGAGCTTCAGCCTGACCTGGCCATGATGACTGATTACGTTCACCAGATCTACGGCCTTTTCATGGGGATAATACTTGCCGCCCTCGCTTTCGGTATCATCAACACCATGTTGATGGCAGTGCTCGAGAGGACAAGAGAACTGGGGATGCTGACAGCCATTGGCATGAACAAGAAAAGGGTGTTCTCGATGATAATGCTCGAATCTGTTTTCCTTTCAATTATCGGGGGTGTGACTGGTATGATAGTCGGTTACTTCGTGGTTCACCTCACTGCCAAAACAGGTATCAACTTCGAGCAGTATGCCGAGGGCATGGAAGCATTCGGCTATTCAGCCCACGTTTTCCCGGTTATTTCATCGGGATTCTTCGTGCTCGTGACAATAATGGTTATTGTTACGGGTGTGGCATCAGCAATATACCCCGCGTTAAAAGCCCTTAGGCTCGATCCCGCGGAAGCAATCAGAACAGAATAATGATTAAAATATTACAAGATGAAAGTGCTTGAACTTAAAAATGTGAACAAGATATATGACGGGGCAGAGGTTCCCGTGCATGCAGTCAATGATGTTACACTTGGCTTCCGGAAGGCTGAGTTCGCGGCTATCGTGGGGCCGTCCGGCTCAGGCAAAACAACCTTGCTCAACCTAATTGGCGGACTCGATATGCCAAGCTCGGGAGAGATTATTATCAACGGGACCAACCTCGCTTCCCTGAAATCATCACAGCTTATAGATTTCAGGATGAGGAACATCGGTTTCGTTTTCCAGGCTTATAACCTCATCCCGGTACTTACAGCAAGCGAGAATGTCGATTTCATAATGTCGCTTCAGAAATGGCCGAGGGAGGAGAGAGAGGCGAGAACAAACGAGCTGCTGAAGGCTGTCGGACTTGCTGGAAGGGAAAAGAGCAGGCCGGCAAAACTATCCGGTGGTCAGCAACAGAGAGTGGCTGTTGCAAGAGCCCTGGCATCAAGACCAAGTTTCGTCCTGGCAGACGAACCGACAGCGAACCTCGACTCGAAATCGGCGGCAACCCTTCTCGAGATAATGGAAAAACTCAATCACGAGGAGAAGATAACCTTCATCTTTTCGACTCACGATCCAAGGGTGGTTAAAATGGCTCACAGGGTGATTACCCTCGAGGACGGCAAGGTGGTATCGGACGATGTGAAGGAAGAGCCTGAACACAATGACTGATAAGATGCGCCTGCCCTCGATAATTATAGTATTACTCGTTCTGACTTCCGGGAGACTGGCTTCCCAGGAATCGAAGATTTTCACTGTTAACGGCTACCTGACCACGATGCAAAGTGCAACCTTCGATTCACTAAAGGGAGAGATAATTTATGATAATCTCATTCACAACAGGGTCAACATGAAGCTCTTTCCCTCGAAGAATATCACAATCGCGGCTGAGTTCCGTAACAGGCTCTTCACGGGCGACATGGTAAAAACCGGAAATGCTTACGCCGAAATGATAGGATATGACCAGGGCTGGGCAGACCTGTCGTGGAACCTTGCAAGCGAGCGCTCATTCCTGCTGAATACCACTATCGACCGGCTTTGGATCGATTACACTTCCGGGAAATTCCAGGTCACGCTGGGAAGGCAGAGGATAAACTGGGGACAGACCTTTGTCTGGAACCCGAATGATATATTCAACGCTTACTCCTTCTTTGATTTTGATTACGTCGAACGACCGGGCAGTGACGCGGTGAGGATCCAGTACTTCCCCAATTCATCTTCGACGATCGACCTTGCCCTGAAAGCCGATAACTTCGGAAATATAACGGCAGCAGGTCTTTACAGGTTCAATAAATGGGGTTACGACATACAGTTCCTTGCAGGACTCGTGTCGGGAAACGACATAGTGCTCGGAACAGGGTGGTCGGGTTCGATCGGATCACTGTCGTTCAGGGGTGAAGTGTCATTCTTCGACCAGTACGAGGATTTCCCGGGCGATGAAGGTGCACTTGTAGCGACCACGGGACTTGAAAAAGTGTTCAGTGATAATTCAATGGCCCAGGTCCAGCTGATGTACTCGACTGACCCCATGAAACTGACAGGCTTCTCTTCCTTTTACTCGGGCACGATGAGTGCAAGGAACCTTGCCTTCTCACATTTCACTGCCTTCGGGCAGTATACCTGGGCAATCACGCCCCTTTCAAACCTCGGCTTATCTGCCATGTGGTTTCCCGATCTGAAAGGATACTTCGCCGGGCCATCATTCGACTATTCCGTTGCAGAAAACCTCGACTTCTCTCTTATCTGGCAGCATTTTACCAGCACTGTTGCTGACACGAGGACCCGCGTGAACATGGCTTTCCTGAGAATAAAGTACAGTTTCTGAAAATTTCATACTTTTGCCGGGTCAAAAAATCTGGAAATAATGGCTCTTGTTCATGAATTTGAGAAAACCGGCAACTGGTTATTCAAAAGAAGAAGCTGGTTACCCGTTGTGCTGGTGGTGGCCGGACTGTCTGCCATGTATTATGTCAACCGTCAGTCTATACTCTTCAAACCCGCCGAAGAACTTATTTTTCTCGGGGTGAGCCTGTTCGGGGAAGCAATCAGGATAATAACCGTGGGACACGCTCCTGTCAATACTTCCGGGAGAAACACCGCCCATGGCCAGCTGGCCGATGTGGTGAACACTTCCGGTATTTATTCCCTGGTCAGGCACCCGCTTTATATTGGCAACTTCTTCATGTGGCTGGGCCCGGCCCTGTTCATGAGATCATTCATATTCGCCCTTGTTTTCTTCCTCGTGTACTGGCTGTATTACGAGAGGATAATGTTTGCCGAGGAACAGTTCCTGAGAAGCAAATTCGGTGAAGCGTATGACAAATGGTCTGAAAAGGTGAAGGCAGTATTGCCACGCTTTAAAAATTATATTCCCTCCGGTTTACCATTCTCTTTCAGGACGGTCGTGCGGAGGGAATACAACAGCTTCGTCAATATTTTCGTGATCTTCATTGCCCTCGATCTGTTCCGCAACTATCTCGTTTCCGAAACGATCTACGTTACACCGATGTGGGCGTGGCTCACTGGTGGCGCGGCTGTTATCTGGCTTGTATCACGACTGATTCACAAGAAAACGAGCTGGCTCACCGTCGAGGGAAGATAGTATCAGTCCCTCGATCCCATGAAGATCATTATGTAATACAGCAGGGTCGCGAGCGAACCAAGGGCGGCAACTACGTAGGTGTAAGCTGCCCAGCGCAAAGCGTCCTGTGCCTTATCGTGGTTATTGTAGCTTGTTATGCCCGAGTTTGAGAGCCATGCAAGAGCTCTCTGGCTGGCATTGATCTCGACAGGAAGAGTGATGAAACTGAAAACTGTCGTCATAGCGAACAGTATGATTCCCGCTAACAAAAGTCCAGGGAACGTGTTTACAACAAGAATACCTATAAGGAGTATCCACTGAACCCATTTCGAAGCGAAGCTGACTGCCGGAACCAGGCTGGATCTCAACCCGAGCCACGCGTAAGCCTTGGCGTGCTGAACGGCGTGTCCTATCTCGTGCGCTGCCACTGCAGCCGCTGCAACACTCCTGCCATTATATACATCCTGGCTGAGGTTGATTGTCTTGTTTGCCGGGTTGTAATGGTCTGTAAGCTGACCAGCAACACATTCAACCTTCACATCGTAAATCCCGTTGTCGCGCAACATCTTTTCCGCTACCTCCTTGCCAGACATCCCGTTGTCGATGGGAATCTTCGAGTACTTCTTGAACTTTGACTTGAGAGTCATGCTTATTACCCAGCTGAGCAGCATGAATCCTATGAATATTATCCATATCGTTATGTTCCCCTGTGCCATATGAATGTTTTCCATTTTTTTCGCTTTTTGGTTTTCTTTTAAGTCCTCAAAAATACTGCCATTGCCCTTTTCATGCAATTATCTTGACAAATTGTCAGGTTATAAATATTAACACATAATTCAGGTCAGATGTTTTGCAGCTTTGCTCATTTGCTATCTTTGCCACATGATCAGGCTTTTTTCACGGTTTTTTTCATTTTTGCTTTCCATCCCGGTGTGGTTCTATAAAGGTGCCATATCTCCACTTCTTCCACCTGCATGCAGGCATGTGCCAACCTGCTCCGAGTACATGATAACCGCCCTTAAGATGCATGGACCACTAACCGGCCTGGCAATGGGCATTAACAGGATCATCAGGTGCAGGCCGGGAGGAACTCATGGTTTTGACCCGGTCCCCAGGTTCAGGTTTAAAACCTTCGAACCATTCAAACGATACCCGAGGGATAACCGACTGAAGGAAAGATAATTCCAATTTGATTTTACCGGGTATACAGAAGGCCTTTAGAAATTCAGTTCCTCCTTGAGCGTCTTGTACCCGGTTCTGCTTACCGGTAGCTTTTCCCCGGTGTTAAGGATGGCAATATAATTATCCTTTGTATAGGGTTCAAGCTTCTTTATCTCTGCTATTTTGACAATGTACGACCTGTGTATCCTCACGAAATTCTCTTTCGGGAGGTTATCCTCGTAGAATCTCATTGTCTGCTGTTTGAGCGACTTCCCCTCGTTGTGGTAGATCATTACATAATCGTCCTCCGCCTGAACGTATCTTATCTGCTCGACCGGGATTATATTTATCGCGTTACCTTTCCTGGCAACTATCCTGTTTATCGGCGAGTTTTGTTTTGGCAGTTTCTCGAGAAGCTGGAACGCGGGTTTCTCTTCCTCGACCCTGGTCCTTATCTTTTCAATGGCTTTGGTGACAGCGCTTCTTAAACGTTCTTTGGGGTAAGGTTTCAGAAGGTAATCTATCGCGTTGAGCTCGAAGGCCCTGATAGCATACTGGTCGTAAGCCGTGGCGAAAATGACAACGGGCTTCTCAGTCATTACTTCTATCATCTCGAACCCGGTAAGCCTCGGCATCTGGATATCGAGAAAAACAAGGTCAGGCTTCAATTCGGTAATAGTCTTCAGACCCGAGAACCCATCACTGCATTCGGCAACTATTTCAAGCTCGGGATAATCTTTAAGGTAGAACTTAAGTATCTCCCGTGCCGGGGTTTCGTCATCCACAACAACTGTTCTGATCTTTTTCATTTTCCTTGCTTCCGTTTTGTTTCGTTGATGTATTTCTCACCTGGTTACCCCTCGAAACCTGATGGTACAATCAGGCTCACGGTGAAGGTGTTGGCTGTCTTGTCGGTCCTGAGAATGGCTTCAGGGCCGTATAGTATTTCCATTCGCCTTTTGACATTAAGCAATCCGGTCCCGGTTCCCTTCACGGGAGTTGCTTCAGGGTCAAAGTTATTTGTAATTGTTATCTCGGCGTAATCCTTGTTGCAGATAACAGTGGTTTTTATCGTCACTTTCTCGGTGCTCTCGTAAACCCCGTGCTTGATCGCATTTTCATAAAGGGGCTGGAGTATCATAACCGGGAGTTTTACCTTCAGGCAGTCGGGGTTTATGTTTTCCTCTATGAAAAGTCTTTCTCCAAAGCGTACTTTTTCGATATCGAGGTAGAGTCTCAGGTTCTCCAGTTCGCTTTGAAGGGTCACCGGCTGATCGTCTTTCCTTGAAAGAGCATATCTCATGAATTCAGAGAGTTTGACAACCATGGTCCTGGCTTTCTCGGGGTCGGTTATGGTCAGCGAGCTAACCGAGTTGAGACTGTTGAAGAGGAAGTGAGGGTTTATTTGCGACCTGAGCATCCTCAGCTCAGTCTCCTTGACAAGTGTCTCGAGCCTTGCCTCGCGGGCGTTCTTCTCTGCCAGGTCAGACAGGCTCACGAACAGGTAGTAGGTGAGAATGACGAGCCCGTAGATGAAGACGCCGGTACCGACCCTGTAGGGGAAGGTGGCGGTCCAGTAGCTCTCGTATGACTGGTCTGCCGGGAGCATCAGCACGACGGCATAGCGGGAGAAGAGAAGCCACAGGGTTATTGATATTGCCCCGGTAACAACCAGGTTGGAAATGAGAACGACCGGTTTATGTATTGTCGAATTGAAGAAGCGGAAAGGATACCAGAGAACCAGGGCTATTCCCGAGTACAGTATGAACGAAATCAGTCCGTCGGGTATGATGGTATTAATGAAACTGCCATAGACAAAATAGAAAAGCAGTGACTGGCCTGCCCCTATGAAGAGCCAGACCAGCCACCAGACTATCAGCCTTACCCTGTTCTGTAGTACAGGATGTTTCATGTTTCAGATCAGTAACTTTTCACTTCGCCGCCACCGAACACAACAGCGCCTTTTATGATAAGCTGCTTGGTGGTGTCTATTGTTCTTCCCGGGTGGAGTTTCCTCGAGTCGCCAAACCCGCCAAGTACAGGAGTAACCTCAATTTTCACGTTCCACTCGTCGGGAACAATTATTGTTGTGCCGCCGAACACGCATGCTATTTCAAGTACGTTGACACCCTGCGATAGTTTGCTCTTGGTGAGGTCTATCTCGCTTCCGCCAAACACGGCCGATATCTTGCCTCCCCTGAAATTCTCAGACACTATCTGTCGTTCGCCGCCGCTGAATACGTGCACGAAGTCAATGTAATCTTCGCTGACTGGTCCCGTTGTGTTAACGGTTCCCCAGCCTCTGCGTTTGCTGAAGATGAAGATGACGCCGATTATTATGAAGATAGAGGGCCAGAACATGTTGTACATGTGAAAGGTTTCCCTGAATATTATCGGTATCAGGAAGAAAGCCCCGACAGCCATCACTATAATCCCGGAAGTTTTCGAACCTGACGATCCGACAGTGATCACGAGACCTATCGCCACCAGCAGCATCGGCCAGCTGAAGATCACGTCGTCGATGAATTCGGGGAAGATCCCGGTGTTTCTAACCACGAGGAATAGGCCTGCAAGTACCAGTATAACCCCGATTATCGTGCGGTTGCCGCTGTTCATATGGTCACGGTGTCTGCGCCCGTCATCCATATATTTATCATGATTTTCCATAGCTGTAAATTTATAGATATTATTTATTGATTCAGTTTATTCCTGTATTTCCCGATTAGCGACGAGATTATAAACGAGATTCCGGCGAGTATTATGACCCCGGGCCAGTACATTGTCCTGACTATTTCCGGGATCTCGACATAGAGTTTGTCGAGCAGGAACCATGTTCCTATCGAGGTCATTATCAGTCCCCCGATAAAATTGAGATTCACAATCAGGAGGACTCCTATGAAGATAAGCGCGGTTTCCCACGTGAAATACCTCTCGAAGCCCCCCAGGTTCAGGACGTCGTTGGTGACGGCCAGAAGTGCCAGGCCCAGTACAATAAAGAAGAGGCCTATGCTGATTCGCGGGTGATGTTCTCTGTGCTTCATCTTTTGAAAATTTAATGTTGAGACAAATATATTTTACTTTGATACCGGGGAGTGAGTCATTTTCGGTGAACCGCGGAAATTTACCGGCAAAGCCACCTTTTTACAGGCCTCGTGTTACTTTTTTGTTGATAATTTTTTTAATTGCCCAAGGATTTATATTTTTGCAGTCCAAAATTTAAAATGATGTCCGGATTGTACGCTATACCGTTGCACGGTTTAAAAGAAGGACTGCATGAGTACAATTTTGAAATTGACAACGGGTTCTTTGAGCTGTTTGAGGATTCTGAAATTAAGGAAGGAGACCTGTACGTGCACGTCGCCCTTACCAGGAGGACCACCCACATCGACCTGGTGTTTTCGATAAGCGGGGTTGTGCAGGTATGTTGCGACAGGTGTCTTGAAATGTTCGCGTGTCCGGTGAAGTCCGAGTACAGGCTTCTGATAAGGATAGGTAAGAACTGGGACGAGGATGACCCCGACCTGCTGACTATCCCGACTGATGAAACGGAGCTTGATCTTTCACAATATTTATACGAGTTCATACACCTTTCACTTCCAATAAAGAGAATCCATCCAGACGATGCAGACGGGAACAGCACATGCGATCCCGCCATGCTGAAGAAGATCATGGAACACGACGCGGGGAATGATAAAGCCACGGACCCGAGATGGGACGAGCTGAAGAAACTGATGAATAACAATTAAATACGGATCAAAATGGCACATCCTAAGCGAAAACACTCGAAAACGAGAAGAGATAAGCGCAGAACACACTACAAGGCAACTGCCCCGACCACGGCTACCTGCTCGAACTGCGGTTCAAGCGTGCAGTATCACAGGGTTTGTCCCGAGTGCGGCTATTACAGGGGAAAACAGGCTATCGAGAAGAAGGTAACTGCCTAAGACAGTACCGTCCACACAATTCAGATCATGAAGATCGGTGTTGATGTAATGGGAGGTGATTTCGCTCCTGACGCGGTTATAGAAGGAGCGGTTGATTCTCTTGGCCACCTTGGCAGGGATGAAAGACTCGTACTCATTGGTGATGAGGAGAAGATTCTTTCGAAACTGGGAGAACTGGCTATTGAGCCATCCCTTTTCGATATAGTCCACACAACACAGGTTATCGAGATGGGAGACCATCCGGCAAAGGCTTTCTCGCAGAAGAAAAACTCGAGCATTGCCGTCGGTTACGGTCTTCTCAAGAGCGAGCTTATCGATGGTTTCTGTAGCGCGGGCAACACGGGCGCGATGCTCGTCGGAGCCTCCTACACTGTCAATGCCATCCAGGGAGTTCTAAGACCTGCCCTGGCGACAATGATACCTGCCGTGAACGGCCAGTCATCGATAATACTCGATGTTGGACTGAATCCCGACTGCAAGCCGGAGGTGCTGGTCCAGTACGGGTTGCTGGGCTCCATATACGCCAATCATGTTCTGGGCATCGAAAACCCCACGGTCGGCCTTCTTAATATTGGCGAGGAAGAAAGCAAAGGCACTCCAGCAGTCAAGGCTGCCTTCGAACTGATGAGGGATAATCCCGGTTTCCGCTTCACGGGAAACATTGAAGGCAATACACTCTTCACATCCAGGATGCCTGACGTTATCGTCTGCGACGGTTTCGTTGGGAATGTAGTCCTGAAAACCGCCGAGTCTTTCCACGATATTTACAAGTTGCGTGGGCTCAGCGATTCATTCTTTGACAGGCTCGATTTTGAAAATATCGGCGGAACTCCTGTCATTGGAATTAATGCGAATGTTGTCATTGGCCACGGCATATCCAGAAGAAAGGCCATTATGAATATGATCCTGCAGACAAGGGACGTTGTCCACGCCGACCTGGCCCGCTGGATAAAAGAAGCTCTCTAACTATGGAAAAAAAGATCCGGGCTGCCATCACCGGAATTAACGCATGGGTCCCCGAATACCGGCTCGATAATTTCGAGTTGTCAACAATGGTCGACACTTCCGACGAATGGATAATGCAGAGGGTAGGAATCAGGGAACGCCGCATACTCAAGGGCGAAGGCCTCGGTTCATCCGACATGGGCGACAAGGCCGTCCTCGGCCTCCTCGAGAAAACCGGTACCTCACCCGACGAGATAGACCTCCTCATCTGCCCGACAATCACACCCGACATGGCCTTCCCGGCCACGGCAAACATAATATCCGACAAGGTGGGTATTAAAAATGCATGGAGCTTCGACCTTGGAGCCGCCTGCTCGGGCTTCATCTTCGCCCTTCAGACCGCCGCCACCTTCGTCGAGAGCGGAAGGTATAAAAAAGTTATCGTCGTGGCTGCCGACAAGATGTCGTCAATAACTGACTATACCGATCGTACCACCTGCCCTCTTTTCGGTGACGCCTCCGCGGCAGTGCTGCTCGAGCCAACCTACGAGGAATTTGGCGTGATGGACCATATTTTCCATGTCGACGGTTCGGGAAGAAAATACCTTCACATGAAAGCCGGGGGTTCTGTCAGGCCAGCATCTCATGAAACGATCGACGCCAAGGAACACTTCGTTTACCAGGAGGGTCAGTCAGTCTTCAAGTTTGCAGTCACTAACATGGCAGACGTCGCGGCACAGATAATGGAGAAGAATAACCTCACCTCCGAAGACGTGGCGTGGCTGGTGCCACACCAGGCCAACCTGAGGATCATTGATGCCACGGGAAGACGCATGGGTATCGCCCCCGAGAAGGTGATGATAAACATCGAGAAATACGGCAACACCACTGCAGCCACTATACCACTGGTGCTCTGGGAACACGAGTCGCAGCTGCACAAGGGAGACAATATTATCCTCGCGGCATTCGGCGGCGGGTTCACCTGGGGCTCGGTTTACCTCAAATGGGCATACGACCCGAAATAACAGCAGAACACTCGTTTAAGAACAGTATACAGGGGACGGTCTGACGATTGTCCCCTCATTGTTTTTTGGATATAAATTCACATTATATGCATTTGTTTTTATATTTGTGCGTTATTATACCAATCAAACCGCATGGCTATGGCAAAATTCAATGAAACTGACAATACGACCTATAACCTCATAAGCAACGGCACCGACATCACCGGCGACGTCAGGTCGAACGGGGACATAAGGATCGATGGCACACTCACCGGGAATCTCTCCACCAAAGGCAAGATGGTACTCGGCCCCACCGGCAGGATCAAGGGAGAAGTGATTTGCAAGAACTCGGAGATATCAGGTGTCATTGAAGGCAAGATAACCGTTACCCAGCTTCTTAACCTCAAGGCTTCATCAAGAATAACCGGCGATATTATTACATCAAAGCTTGCGATTGAACCGGGTGCCGTGTTCAGTGGTACCTGCAAGATGAGCGAATCTGAAGATAATGGGACAGGATCTTCCAAACCAGCCGAAAAAGCAGGAGAAAAAGCCTGACACCAACCCTCTTCACGGCTACGCGAGGTATACCGGCCTGGGAATACAAATGGTCGTTATAATCCTGGTTACCGTGTGGGGCGGCAGGAAACTTGATTCCCTGCTTAACCTTGAAACCCCGGTCTTCACCATAGTGCTTTCCCTCCTGGGCGTTTTCGCCGCCATCTATACAGCAATTAAAGACTTCATAAAGTGACAGGGATCTTTCTGAAAAACATCAGATACTTCGCGGCCCTGCTCGTATTGCTGCTCGTGATTCTCGTTGCCGGCACCTTAATAATTGTTAAAACGGGCATTCCTGTAACAACTTCGTCCCTTTATTCCCTCTCGGTTTTTTTCGCGATTATAACCTTCGTTATGCTCTTTGTCGTCTTCGCCGGGTTAGGCAAAGAACCTAAGCAACAACCATTTTACACCCTTGCGGCAATTAGTATTAAAATGCTGGCTGAAATGGTGGCCGCGCTTGTATTTTTTATCGGAGGTAAAAAATCTTCCTATCCCGATGTAATATTGTTTTTTGTACTATATTTATCATTCGCAATGTTTTCAACAATAAGCATACTGAAAGCATTGAAAAAGAAAACTATATAAAGATCTTTTAGGATTGAAAACAATAAAGAAATTTGGAATTTTCCTGCTGGTTCTGATTTTTACCGTTTCACGGACCGTCATGGCGCAGGAAGAACATGAATCACCAGCCAAAGAGAACCAGACCACGGAACACGGTGAATCTGAATTCAATCCCAGCGAATTTATTATCGAGCACGTTTCCGATTCGCACGAGTGGCATATCCTCACGAAGAAAAACGGTGAATCGGTGGCATTGTATCTGCCGGTTATTCTTTATGACAAGGAGAGCGGCCTCTCTTTCTTTTCATCAAAAAAGCTAGCTCACGGGCACACTTACAAGGGATATGCTTTAGCCGAGGAAGGTGATCTGAAGGGCAAGATCGTGAAGGTTGGCAATAACGGCACGATTGATGAGGAAAACCTCCCGCTCGACTTCTCTATAACAAAGGCAATCGTTGGCATGCTTGGTGCCGTTATTATCGGTCTGTGGCTCTTCATCGCGATGGCCAGATCGTACAAGAAAACAGGCGTTTCAGCACCTAAGGGAATTCAGAGTTTTCTCGAACCTGTTATCCTCTTCGTTCGCGACGATATTGCCATAGCAAACCTTGGCAAGGACAAGTATGAAAAATACATGCCATATCTTCTCACGGCATTCTTCTTCATATTGATCAATAACCTCATGGGGCTGGTTCCGTTCCCGCCACCATTTGGTGCCAGTGTAACGGGAAACGTCAACGTCACTTTCGTTCTGGCACTCTGTACCTTCCTCATCACCCAGTTCAGTGGTAACAAGGGTTACTGGAAGCATGTTTTCGCGACACCGGGTGTTCCTTTCTGGCTCCTCCCGATAATGATAATCGTCGAGCTGATAGGGCTTGTATCTAAGCCTTTCGCCCTCATGATCCGTCTTTTCGCGAACATAACCGCCGGGCATATAATCGTACTGAGTCTCGTGTGTCTTATCTTCATCTTCAAATCGATTGCCGTGGCACCGGTTTCGATAGCATTTGTAATTTTCATGGACTGTCTCGAGTTACTCGTGGCTTTCCTGCAGGCATATATTTTCACACTGCTTTCATCACTCTTCATTGGCATGGCAATGCCTGAAGAGCATCATCACTAGACCTTTTATGTTAAATTAAATATTTATAAAATCATGACAGGAGCAACATTTGCAGCAATAGGAGCAGGACTGGCGGTAATAGGCGCTGGTCTTGGTATCGGTCGTATCGGTGGTTCGGCAATGGAAGCCATTGCACGTCAGCCCGAGGCAACCAACAAGATTCAGCTGGCCATGATCATCGCGGCGGCTCTTATTGAAGGTGCAGCACTATTTGCCATCGTTGTGGCAATGATCACCAAGTAAAGAACACGGGGATGCACGGCGGTTGGCCGTGCCCTCCCTTTTTTAGAAAAACATTAATAGTCAATATATGATTCTTGCAAACAGTCTTGCCTCACCGGCCATCGGAACAGTCTTTTGGACTACAATAATTTTCGCTTGTTTCTTCCTCCTTCTCCGCAAATTCGCGTGGAAACCGATCCTCAGTGCCGTCAAGGCCCGCGAGGAGATAATAAAGGGTTCGCTCGATGCTGCAGAGAAAGCACGTGAAGACATGAAGAAACTCCAGACCGATAACGAGATGATACTCAAGAAGGCAAGGGAGGAACGCGAAATAATCCTGAAAGAAGCCAGGGAGATACGCGACAAGATGATTGGCGAAGCGAAGGATAAAGCCACCGAGGAAGCCGAGAAGCTGATAGAGAAAGCCCGCACTGGCATCGAAAGAGAAAAGGAAAGAGCCCTGGCTGAAATTCATGACCAGGTCGCTACTCTTTCCGTGGAGATAGCCTCGAGGCTACTGGGTGAAAAACTGAAGGAGACCGATCAGCAGAAGAAACTGATCGACAACTACCTCGGCGAACTGAATATTAAGAAGAACTAATTGTCGCTGACCGATGAATGAAAGCAAGATTTCGGTAAGATATTCCAGGGCTTTGTTCCAGTCAGCACTCGAGAAGAATATCCTTGATACAATTCATGGGGATATGCTTTACGTTGCCGCTCTTTGCCGCATCAGCGAGGTTAAAGAGGTGCTCTCGAGCCCGATAATAGTGCCTTCGAAGAAGAAGACCATACTCGGGGGATTGCTGTCCGGCAAGGTTGACAGGCTAACCCTGTCGCTGATTGACCTTCTCGTTAAGAACGGCAGGGAAAAGAGTCTCGCTGACATAGCGAGAGTGTTCACGGATGAATACCTCAGGTACAAGGGCCTGACTGTTGCCCACCTTACCACGGCAATTCAGGTAGACAAGGATATCAAGACAAAAGTAACGGAACTTATAAAATCAGTGTTCGGGACCGGTGTCGAGATCAGGGAGTCGGTTGAACCGGAGATTATCGGGGGGTTCGTGCTGAAGGTGAACGACAGCTACCTCGACGCTAGCGTGAGGAACAAACTCAGGAAAATAAAGAAAGGCCTGTCAGTCAGGTCAGGAGTAAAGGAAGAATAGAAAAATCATAAATTTTATATGGCAAGCATTAATCCAGCAGAAGTATCGAAGATCCTCAAGCAGCAGCTTGAAGGTGTACAGACAGGCGTTGAACTGGAAGAGGTCGGCACGGTCCTCCAGGTTGGCGACGGTATAGCCAGGATCTACGGTCTTTCGAACGCGCAGTCGAATGAACTTATAGAGTTTGAAAACGGGATCGAGGCCATCGTGCTTAACCTCGAGGAAGACAACATCGGCGCTGTGTTGCTCGGTCCCACGGAAAAAATCAAGGAAGGTGATATAGTCAGGAGAACCGGGCGTATCGCTTCAATAAAGGTTGGCGAGGGCCTTCTCGGAAGGGTCATCTCACCGACGGGCCAGCCGGTTGACGGCCGCGGACCCGTGAAAGGTGAGCTGTACGAGATGCCATTCGAGAGGAAAGCCCCGGGCGTTATTTTCAGGCAGCCGGTTAAGCAGCCGCTCCAGACAGGTATAAAGGCCATCGACGCCATGATACCAATCGGAAGGGGACAGCGCGAACTTATTATCGGCGACCGCCAGACGGGTAAAACGGCTATCGCCATTGACACTATTATCAACCAGAAGAGCAACTTCGAAAAAGGCAAACCCGT